>NZ_JAVDUO010000002.1:0-684935 GCF_031456385.1 Luteibacter sp. 3190
TCTGGTTTGGGTTGGGGGCAACGCCGATGATGTGGGGGTCGTGGCTGGGGGGGGCGGGCCGGGGGCGGCGAGGGGGGCGGGGGGCCCGCACCCATCGCGGCCAAGGCCGCTCCCACAGGGTTCGCCGCTGTCATATGTGCTGGCAGTCTTCGCTCCTGAGACGGCTTTCTGGCAACATCGCCCGGTTAACGACGCGCCGTGGCGCGCCTGCCGGATGCCGAAACCCATGAATCTGCAAGCCAATTACGAACAGATCCCGCTCAAGGACTACGCCGAGCGGGCCTATCTCGACTATTCGATGTACGTGGTGCTGGATCGCGCCCTGCCCTTCGTGGGCGACGGCCTGAAGCCGGTCCAGCGCCGTATCGTGTACGCCATGAGCGAGCTGGCGCTGGGCGCCACCGCCAAGCCGAAGAAGTCCGCCCGCACCATCGGCGACGTGATCGGCAAGTTCCATCCCCATGGCGATTCGGCCTGCTACGAGGCGATGGTCCTCATGGCGCAGCCCTTCTCGTACCGCTATCCGCTGGTGGACGGCCACGGCAACTTCGGCTCGCCGGACGATCCGAAGAGCTTCGCGGCCATGCGTTACACGGAGTCGCGCCTGACGCCCATCGCCGAGGTACTGCTGTCCGAGCTGGGTCACGGCACCGTGGACTGGGTGCCGAACTTCGACGGCACGATGGACGAGCCGTCGTGGCTGCCGGCCCGCGTGCCGCACGTGCTGCTGAACGGCTCGATGGGCATCGCGGTCGGCATGGCCACCGATATCCCGCCGCACAATCTGCGCGAGGTCGCCAGCGCCTGCATCCGCCTGCTCGACGATCCGGACGCCACCATCGCCGACCTCTGCGAGCACGTGCACGGTCCGGACTACCCGACCTCGGCCGAGATCATCACCCCGCGGCGCGAACTCGCGGCGATGTACCAGAACGGCACGGGCTCCGTGCGCGCCCGCGCCATCTACGAGCGGGACGACGGCAACATCGTCATCACGGCCCTGCCCCACCAGGTCTCTCCGTCGAAGATCCTCGAGCAGATCGCCGCGCAGATGCGCGCGAAGAAGCTGCCGATGATCGAGGACCTGCGCGACGAATCCGACCACGAGAACCCGATCCGCCTCGTCCTCGTCCCCCGCTCTAACAGGGTCGACGTCGAGGAGATGATGCAGCACCTCTTCGCCACCACCGATCTGGAAAAGAGCTTCCGCGTCAACCTGAACATGATCGGCCTCGACGGCCGGCCGCAGGTGAAGGACCTCAAGACGATCCTCGGCGAATGGCTGCGCTTCCGCACCGATACGGTCACGCGTCGCCTGAACCACCGTCTCGGGCGCGTGGAACGGCGTCTGCACCTGCTCGAGGCGCTGCGCATCGCCTATCTCAACATCGACGAGGTGATCCGCATCGTCCGCACCGAGGAAGAACCGAAGCCGGTGCTCATCGCCCGCTTCCGCCTCGACGACGAGCAGGCCGATTACATCCTCGAGACGAAGCTGCGCCAGCTGGCCCGCCTCGAGGAAATGAAGATCAACGAAGAGCGCGACAAGCTCGAGGAAGAGCGCGCGCGCATCAACGTGCTGCTGAAGTCGCCGGCGAAGCTGAAGGGCCTGATCAAGGAAGAACTGCGCAGCGACGCCGAGAAATACGGCGACGAGCGCCGTTCGCCGCTGGTCGAGCGCAGCGCCGCGCAGGCGCTGGATGAAAGCGCGCTGGTCGCGTCCGAACCGGTGACGGTGGTGCTCTCGCAGAAGGGCTGGGTGCGCGCAGGCAAGGGGCACGACGTCGACGGCGAGGCGCTGTCCTACCGCGAGGGCGACAGCCTGCTGGCGATCTCGCGCGCGCGCACGACGCAGCAGGTCGCGTTCATCGACTCGACCGGCCGCGCGTACACCACGCCGGCGCACACGCTGCCGTCGGCACGCGGCAACGGCGAGCCGCTGACGGGTCGATTCAGCCCGCCGGCCGGCGCGCGCTTCGACGCGGTCGTGACCGCCGACAACGACACCCGCGTGATCCTCGCCACCGACTTCGGCTACGGCTTCGTCACGCGTTTCGAAGCCCTCACGGGCCGCCAGAAGGCGGGCAAGCAGATCATCTCGCTGAGCGACGGCGCGCGCGTGCTGGCGCCCGTCATCACCGCCGATCCGTCGCGCGACCGCGTGGTCGTGGTCACGGGCGAGGGGCATCTGCTCATGTTCTCGGTCGCCGAACTGCCGGAACTCGACAAGGGCAAGGGCAACAAGCTGATCGAGATTCCGAAGGCGAAGCTCGCCTCGGGCGAGGAACGCGTGGTCGGCGTCGCCGTCGTGGCCGAGGGCAAGGGCGAAGTCACCCTGTATGCCGGGCAGCGCAAGCTCACGCTGAAGTGGGCGGATCTCGTGGAATACGGCGGCAATCGCGCCACGCGCGGCGGCGTGCTGCCACGCGGCCTGCGGCGCGTGGAGCGGATCGAGACCACCGGATGATCGCCGCCTCGTAGGAGCGCGCCCTGCGCGCGACATGTTCTGGAGCCGAACCCACGAGCTGGCGCGCCAGCCCGCTGACCGAGGCGCAAAGCTGTCGCGCGCAGGGCGCGCTCCTACCCGACGACGGTGCGCCGGAGCCGGGTGTAGTTCCAGCCGTCCTTGTACGGCATCACGCCGTGGAAGGCGCGTGGAGCGGATCGAGACCACCGGATGATCGCCACCTCGTAGGAGCGCGCCCTGCGCGCGACATGTTCTGGAGCCGAACCCACGAGCTGGCGCGCCAGCCCCGCGGACCGGGGCGCAAAGCTGTCGCGCGCAGGGCGCGCTCCTACCTGAAGACGGTGCGCTAGAGCCGGGTGTAGTTCCAGGACACCATCCGGCCGTCCTTGTACGGCATCACGCCGTGGAAGGGCCGGGGGTCGGCATCGAACACCAGTGGGAGGAAGTGGCGGTCGCCCTCCCACATCGGCAGCGTGTCCAGGGCGTCGACGGGAACCCATTCGAGCGCGCCTTCGGGATTCGACTCCAGCGGCGTGCCCTCGTAGCGCGTCACCACGAAGATGAAGCCCAGCCAGTCCTCGCCGTGCTTGCCGAAGCCCGGCCAGTTCAGCGTGCCGCGCAGACGCATCTCCAGGCACTCGATGCCGGCTTCCTCGCGGATTTCCCGGCGCATGCACGCCGCGATGTCTTCCTCCGGCTCCATCTTTCCGCCCAGGCCGTTGTACTTGCCCAGGTGATGATCGTCCTTGCGGGCGTTGCGGTGGATCATGAGCACGCGCTTGCCGTCCGGGGACAGCACGTAGCCGAGCGTGGCGACGATGGGCGTATAGGGCATGGCGGTGGAGGGAATCGGTTAAAAACGCCGGAGTTTACGCCCTCCACGCGAAGAGCGCGTCGCCGCCCCCTTGCGCCGCCCGCCTGCCCCGGCGAACATCCGGGACATGCTGTTCCCTCGCCTCCCCCGTTTCATCCGTCGGACCCTTCCCCGCCTCACCATCGCCGCGGCACTGGTCGCGGCGGCCGGCGCGTGCGCCGACGCCGCCGACGCGCTGGAAGGCCACGACATCGTGTTCGACAGCCAGTCGTATTTCACGGTCAGCGTGGATCTGACCCGCGAAGACATCGAGCTGCACTGGCGCAATCCCGACAACGGCCAGCCCTTCGCCACCATCGAGACGCTGCGGACGTGGACGGCCGGCAAGGGTCGCCCGTTGGTCTTCGCGACCAACGCGGGCATCTACGATCGCGATTTCAAGCCACTCGGGCTCTACGTCGAGGATGGCAAGACCGTCGTGCCGCTGAACCTCGCGCACGGCAATCCCCGCTCGGGCAATTTTTCGCTGCTGCCCAACGGCGTCTTCGCGATCTACGACGACGGCACGGCCGACGTGCACACCAGCGACGCCTTCCGCGCCGCGGCCCGCAAGCCGCGCTGGGCCACGCAGTCGGGGCCGATGCTCGTCATCGACGGACAGATCAACACGCAGTTCGAGAACGGCTCGGACAGCATGAAGTGGCGCAGCGGCGTCTGCGCGCGCACGCCTCGCGAGGTGGTGTTCGTCGTCAGCCGGACGCCCGTCAACTTCCATAGTTTCGCGCGGCTGTTCCGCGACGAGATCGGCTGCAAGGACGCCCTATTCCTCGACGGCACGATCTCGCAGTTCTACACCCCCGACGACGGCTACGTCGGCGCTCCGGCGTTCATGACCAAACCCTACGCCGGCATGGTCGCGGTGTACCCGAAACGCCGGTGATCGTAGCGACTCAGGCGCCCGCCGTCCGCGCGCAGCGGAGCGCGTCCAGCACGACACGGGCCGTGGCCTCGTTCGTCGCGCAGACGACGTTGGCGAGATCGCTCAGGCGCAGCAACGCCGACACGTCGGCCTGGTGCGGGTGAGCGGCGAGCGGATCGCGCAGGAAGATCAGTGCGTCGATCAGGCCGCCGGCGATTCGGGCGGCGATCTGGATGTCGCCACCTCGCGGCCCGGAATGAAGGCATTCCACGTCGAGGGCCAGGCGCTCGCTGAGCATCTTGCCGGTCGTGCGCGTGGCGCACACCCGGCAGGCACGCAGCACGTCCATGTATTCGCTGGCCAACGACAGCATCGTGGCCTTCGCGGCGTCGTGCGCGACCAGCGCCATTCTCACGTCCATGCGAGACCTCGCCATCCGATGTCCGGACACCGCATCCTACGCCGCGGCGAAGCATCGTCAACGGCGCGCGGGCGGATGTATCAGCCGAGCAGCCGCTCGCAGATCGCCTCGTAGAGATCCGGCAGACGTTCCAGGTCGGCGATGCTGACGCATTCGTCGACCTTGTGGATCGTGGCGTTCACCGGCCCCAGCTCGATCACCTCGGCGCCCATCGGCGCGATGAAGCGTCCGTCGGACGTGCCGCCGCCCGTGCTCTGTTCCGGATCGATGCCGCAGAGATCGCGGCAGACGCCGGCCACGACCTCGCGCAGCCGGCCGCCCGGCGGCGCCAGGAACGGATGGCCCGACAGGTGCCAGTCGATGGCGAAATCGACGTCGTGCGCGCGCAGGATCGCCTCGGCGCGCTCGCGCAGCGCATCGGCCGTGCTCGCCGTCGAGAAACGGAAGTTGATCAGCGCCACGAGCTCGCCGGGGATCACGTTGTTGGCGCCCGTGCCTGCGTTGAGATTGGACACCTGGAACGAGGTCGGCGGGAAATCGGCATTGCCCTCGTCCCAACGCTCCGCGGCCAGCGCGGCGAGCGCCGGTGCGAACGCGTGGATCGGGTTCTTCGCTTTTTCCGGATAGGCGACGTGGCCCTGCACACCGCGAACGGTGAGCGTGCCCGAGAGCGAGCCGCGTCGACCGACGCGGATGAGGTCGCCGAGGCGCTCCTTCGCCGAAGGCTCTCCCACGACGCACGCGTCGATGCGCTGGCCCGTCGCGGCGAAGTGTTCCACCACCTCGCGCACACCGTGCAGCGCCACGCCCTCCTCGTCGCTGGTGAGCAGCAGGCCGACGGTACCGGCATGCGAAGGGTGCGCGCCGACGAAGCGCTCCAGCGCCACCACCATCGCGGCCACCGATCCCTTCATGTCCGCCGCGCCGCGCCCGTAAAGCATGCCCTCGTGCTCCGTCGGCTCGAAGGGCGGAAAGCGCCAGCGATCCTCGGGGCCGGTGGGCACGACATCGGTGTGGCCGAGGAAGGCCAGCACGGGGCCCTCCGTCCCGTGGGTGGCCCAAAGGTTGTCGACGTCACCGAAGCGCAGGTGCTCGATACGGAAGCCGAGCTTTTCGAGGCGCGCCGCGATGAGCGGCAGGCAGCCGGCGTCTTCGGGCGTGACCGAACGGCGGGCGATGAGGTCTTTGGTGAGGGCGAGCACGGGGGTCATGGCTGGATCGTTACCTGGGAAGCGTGGTCGCGAAAACCGCGCGTTCCGCCGTGGGCACCGGCGTGCGCCGGTGCGACGGGAGTGGCTGGCCGGATCACTTCCCGAACCGCTTCTTGAAGGCGTTGTCGGAAAAGCCGACCGACACGTCGTCGCCGTCGACCACGACGGGCCGCTTGATCAGCGCCGGGTATTCCTTGAGCAGGAGGGTCCACTCGGGGTCGGTACGCGGATCCTTGCGCTGCGGGAGCAGCGTGCGCCACGTCGTCGACGCCTTGTTGATCAGCTTTTCCCATCCGCCGAGTTTCTCCGCCCACGCCTTCAGCGTGGGCGCGGCCACCGGATTCGCCCGATAGTCGACGAACGTGTATCCGACGCCGAAGCGGTCGAGCCAGTTGCGCGCCTTCTTGCAGGTGTCGCAGGTCGGCAGGCCATAGAGCGTGATCGTCATGGATCAGTCGCCGCTGCGCAGGAGTTCGTTGATGCCGGTCTTCGAACGCGTCTTCTCGTCGACCTGCTTCACGATCACCGCGGCGTAGAGGCTGTGGCTGCCGTCCTTCGACGGCAGGCTGCCGGAAACGACGACGCTGCCGGCCGGAACGCGGCCGTAGGTCACCTCGCCCGTCGCGCGGTTGTAGATGCGGGTGGACTGGCCGAGGAACACGCCCATGCCGATCACGGAACCCTTCTCCACCACGACCCCCTCGACGACTTCGGAGCGCGCGCCGATGAAGCAGTTGTCCTCGATGATCGTCGGGTTGGCCTGCAGCGGTTCCAGCACGCCGCCGATGCCGACGCCGCCGGAAAGATGCACGTTCGCGCCGATCTGCGCGCAGGAGCCGACGGTGGCCCAGGTGTCGACCATGGTGCCGGCGCCCACGTAGGCACCGATGTTGGTATAGCTCGGCATCAGCACCGCGTCCTTCGCGATGTGCGCGCCGCGACGGACGAGCGCGCCCGGCACCACGCGAGCGCCGAGGCTCGCGTATTCGGTGGCGTCGCCGTCGGTGAAGCGCAGCGGTACCTTGTCGAACGCGCTGGAGGGGCCGCCGTCCATCACGCGATTGCCATTCATGCGGAAGTACAGCAGCACCGCCTTCTTCAGCCACGCGTTGACGGTCCAGCCGCCCTTGCCATCGGGTTCGGCGACGCGGCGTTCGCCGGATTCGAGCAGGTTGAGCACCTGGTCGACGGCTTCGCGCAGGTTGCCCTCGATCTCGTTCTGCGTGAGGTCGGCGCGGCGCTCGAAGGCGTCGTCGATCAGGGATTCAAGGGTTTGCATCTGCATGTACGGGAGTCCTGGGGCTTTCGGAACCGATGTGACGCAGCAGGCACGCGCGCAGGATCTCCCGGCGCTCGGGAGACAACGGCGCGTCGCTGCGATCGGTTAGTTGGAAGAAATCTTCGACGCGTTCGCCGAACGTGGCGATACGCGCATCATGCACGCGCACTTCCGCTTCGGCCAGCGCCTGCGCGACCGCGGCGAGCAGGCCCGGCCGGTCGGTGCAGACCAGCGCCAGCTGCGTGCGCTCGCCCGCGTCGACGAACTCGATGCGCGGCGCCATCTGGAAATGACGCAGGTGACGGGAAATGCCGCGCTTGGTCGGCGCATGCCCGGCCGCCTGCTCCAGCGCGTGCAGCATGCGCGCGCGCAGCTCCTCCGCGCGCTGCAACGAGGCCGGTGCCTGCGAATCCGACTCAAGCAGCAGGAAGGTGTCCAGCGCCTTGCCGGTGCTCGAGACGAGGATGCGCGCCTCGACCACGGAGAAACGCAGGCGATCGAGAACGGCCGTCACCGTGGCGAACAGGCCGTCGCGGTCGGGTGTGTAGATGAACAGCTCGGTGCTTCCACGCACGGAGAACGGATGCACCTCGACCAGCGGCGTGGCGCCATGGGCGCGCAGGATCGCCGCCGTCTGCCACGCGATCTGCTCGGGGCGATGGCGCAGGAAGCTCGTGTCCGGAAATTCCGCCCAGACCGACGCGATGTCGTCCGCCGGCACGCGCTCGGCGGCGAGCATCACGAGCGCGCGCTCGCGGCATTCACGCACGCGCACGCCGGAGTGGCCGGGCGGCTTGAGGTCGCTGCGCAGCGCGAAGCGCGTGGACGTATAGAGGTCCGCGAGCAGCCGGTCCTTCCACGCGTTCCACAGCTTCGGGCTGGTGCCGATGATGTCGGCGATCGTCAGCAGGTAAAGGTGGTCGAGGTGTTCCCAGTCGCCGACTTCGGCCCCGAACCGGTGCACGACGTCGGGATCGGTGATGTCCTGGCGCTGGGCGGTCGTGCTCATCGAGAGGTGGTGACGCACCAGCCAGGCGACGAGATCGATCTGCTCTTCCGGCAGGCCGAGCCGGCCGCAGAACGCGCGGGCGTCTTCTTCGCCCAGCACGGAGTGGTCGCCACCCCGACCCTTCGCGATGTCGTGGAACAGCGCGGCCAGCAGGAGCAGCTCCGGCCGCTCCAGGTGCGGCCAGATCTCGCAGGCGATGGGAAACTCGCGGCGCGCGGCGGGATCGGCGAAGCGCGCCACGTTGCGCAGCACGCGGAGCGTGTGTTCGTCGACGGTGTACACGTGGAAGAGGTCGTACTGCATGCGGCCGACCACCTTGCCGAACGCGGGCAGGATCGCGGCGAGCAGCCCATGCCGGTTCATGCGCCAGAGCGCCTCCACGGCCGGCGCGCCGCGACGCAACAGCGCGAGGAACGCCGCGAGCACCTGCGGATCGTCGGCCAGGGATTCGCCGTGTTGCGACACGGCGTGCTGGATGCGGCGCATGGTCTCCGCGGTGAAGCCGGTGATGCCGGGCTCGTCCAGGCGCGCGATGAAGATTTCCACGAGCGCGGAAGGCCGGCGCACGAAAAGGTGCGGATTGCGCGGCGCGATGCGCGATCCGTAGCGCACGTAGTCGCTTCCCACCGGCTGTGGCTCGACATCGGGATCGAGCATTTCCTCGAAGCGCTCCACCAGCTGCGTGCCGGACCGCTCGATCTGGGTCGCCGCGCGGTAGTAGCCCTGCATGAACTGCTCGACACCCAGGTTCTTCGCGTGCTCGTCCTCGAAGCCCAGGCGCGTCGCGAGCGCGCGCTGGTAGTCGAACAGCAGCCGCTCTTCCGCGCGGCCCGCCTCCAGGTGAAGCGCGTAGCGATAGCGGCGCAGCGTTTCCTCCGCGCGCGTCAGGCGCGTCGCCTCCACGGGCTCCAGCAGTCCCTCGGCGACCATGGCGTCGAAATCGGGCGCGTCGGCGAGGCGGCGACCGAGCCAGCGCAGCGCGTCGAGCGTGCGCAGTCCGCCGGGGCCGTCCTTGAGGTTCGGTTCGAGGTTCTGCGCGGTGTCGTCGTAGCGCGCGTGGCGCGCGTCGCGTTCGGCCAGCCGGGCGGCGAGGTACTCGCGGGGCGGCCAGATCGCGGGATCGTCGAGGATGCCGCGCAGTTCGCTGGCCAGGATGGGCCAGCCCGCGAGGCGCCGGGCATCGAGCAGGCTGGTGAACACGCTGATGTCGCGAGCGGCGAGCTCGCGGCATTGCTGGATCGTGCGCACCGCGTGCCCCGGCTTCAGGCCGATGTCCCAGAGGCAGGCGAAGAAATTCTCCAGCGCGCGGTTCAGCGCCGGCGACGTCTCGCCGACCAGCGCGAGCAGGTCGACGTCCGACCGCGGGAACAGCATGCCGCGCCCGAAGCCGCCGACCGCGAAGAGCGCGCCGGCGGCGATGTCGCCGAGGCAGGCCCCCCAGACATGCACCACGATGCGATCGACGATCTCCGCGCGACGCCGCGCGAGGGCCGAGGCGTCCTCGCCGTCGCGAAACGCGACCGTGAGCGCGCGGTCGATGTCGCCGAGCAACTGACGCAGCGAGCGTCGCGCCTCGGGCGATACGCCCGAGCGGGGGACCACCGCGGGCAGGCGTGGTAGCGGTGGCAGCGTCACGTCAGGAGCCCCTCGTCGGTGTGTCGTCGGTCCCTGTGGGGCGGTCGCCCCGGATGTCGGATCGACCCCCTCAGGCCGCGTCCGGCCAGGGGGTGAGGATCTCGAACCCGTCGTCGGTCACCGCGATCGTGTGCTCCCATTGCGCGGAAAGCGAATGATCCTTGGTCACCACGGTCCAGCCGTCCGGCAGCGACTTCGTCTGCGGCTTGCCGGCGTTGATCATCGGTTCGATCGTGAAGGTCATGCCGGGCTTCAGCTCCAGGCCCGTGCCGGCGCGCCCGTAGTGCAGCACCTGCGGCTCGTCGTGGTAGACCTTGCCGATGCCGTGGCCGCAGTACTCGCGGACCACCGAGAACCCCGCCGCCTCGGCGTGCTTCTGGATCGCGGCGCCGACGTCGCCCAGGGTGGCCCCCGGCTTCACGGCCTCGATGCCCTTCATCATGGCCTCGTAGGTCGTCTCGACGAGGCGCTTCGCCAGCACGCTCGGCGTGCCCACGAAATACATGCGGCTCGTGTCGCCGTGCCAGCCGTCCTTGATGACGGTGACGTCGATGTTGACGATGTCGCCGTCCTTGAGGACCTTGGTCGGGCTCGGGATGCCGTGGCAGATCACGTGGTTGACCGAGGTGCAGGTCGTCGCCGGATACCCGCGGTAACCCACGTTCGCCGGGATCGCCTTCTGCACGTTGACGATGTGGTCGTAGGCCAGCTTGTCGAGGTACTCGGTGGTGACGCCGGGCTTCACGTGCGGCACCAGCATCGCCAGCACCTCGGCGGCCAGACGGCCGGCCTCGCGCATCGCCTGGATCTCTTCGGGGGTCTTCGGTTGCACTGCCATGGCGGGTCTCTTTGAATTTTCCTTTGCCGTCAGGGGATTGGGCCTGCCAGCGGAGATGGCGGCGCCCCCGCCGGAATTCCACCCCGACTTGCGGCCAGGGGGAGCCGGAGGCTACAATTAGCGAGTTTTGCTGTCCGGCGAAGCCACTGTCACGTGGCCACGGCGGCGAATCGAAGCGCGATTGTAACCGCACGGCGCCATTCTTGGCCCGGCGCGAGGCCATCGCTTTTAACGCCACACACGCATCGGCACCGCCTTCGGGGTGCCTGCCCCACCGTCGTCGCGAAAGGCGCCGCGGCCGGGTCGGGTCGAAGCCGGGGATGCGTGGAGGTCCCAACCCCCATAGAACCGCACGAGCGGTTCGCCCAGGAGTAATTCCATGGCACAAGTCACCATGCGCGAGATGCTGGAAGCCGGCGTCCACTTCGGTCACCAGACCCGTTACTGGAACCCCAAGATGGCTCCGTACATCTTCGGCGCCCGCGGCAAGATCCACATCATCAACCTCGAGAAGACCCTTCCGCTCTTCACCGACGCGATGAACTTCCTCTCGGGCCTGGCCCAGAAGGGCGGCACCATCCTGTTCGTCGGCACCAAGCGTTCGGCCCGCGAGGCCCTCGCCGAGGAAGCCGGCCGCGCCGGTCAGCCGTTCGTCACCGCCCGCTGGCTCGGCGGCATGCTGACCAACTTCCGCACGGTCAAGCAGTCGGTCGCCCGCCTGAAGGAACTCGAAGCCGCCGAAACCGACGGTTCGTTCGACCGCCTGGTCAAGCACGAAGTGCTGGCCCGTCGCCGCGAGCGCGAGAAGCTGCAGAACTCGCTGGGCGGCATCAAGGACATGAACCGCCTGCCGGACGCCCTCTTCATCGTGGACATCGGCCACGAAGACATCGCCGTCCAGGAAGCCCGCAAGCTCGGCATCCCGGTCGTCGCCGTCGTCGACACCAACTACGACCCGGCCCTCGTCGACTACGCCATCCCGGGTAACGACGACGCCATCCGCGCCATCCAGCTGTACGCCCGTGCCGCCGCCGACTCCATCCTGGAAGGCAAGGCCGCCGCTCCGAACGCCGCCCGCGGCGACGCGAACGAGTTCGTCGAGCTGGACGAGGAAGGCAACCCGGTCGCCAAGGACGAAGCCCCGCGCGGCGAGCGTCGTGGCGCCCCGGCCAAGAAGGGTGCCCCGCGTCGCGAAGGCGGCCGTGACGGTGGTCGTGGCCGCGCGTAAGCGCCCCGCCCCGTAACACGCTCTTCCGTTTCACCGGCGCCGCGGCACCTCGCCGCGGCGCCCATCAAACTTTGAGGAATTACCATGGCTGAGATCTCTGCAAGCCTCGTCAAGGATCTGCGCGAGCGTTCCGGCGTTGGCATGATGGAGTGCAAGAAGGCGCTCGTCGAAAACAACGGCGACATCGAAGCGGCGATGGAATGGCTGCGCAAGAACGGTCTGGCCAAGGCCGACAAGAAGGCCGACCGCGTCGCCGCCGAGGGCCTGATCGCCGTCGCGCAGGACGCCGGCAAGGCCGTCCTCGTCGAGGTCAACAGCGAGACCGACTTCTCGTCGCGCAACGAGCAGTTCATCCAGTTCACCAAGGACGTCGCCAAGGTCGCGCTCGAGTCCGGCGCCTCCGACATCGAGGCCCTCAAGGCCGCGAAACTCGGCGACGCCACGGTCGAGGAAGGCGCCAAGGCCCTCACCCTCACCATCGGCGAGAAGTTCGAAGTCCGCCGCATGGCCAAGGTCGAGAACGACGGCCCGATCGGCGCGTACTCGCACAGCGGCCGCATCGGCGTGCTGGTGGCCCTGAAGGGCGGCTCGGAAGAGCTGGCCAAGGGCATCGCGATGCACGTCGCCGCGATGAACCCGAAGTTCGTCAGCGAGAAGGACGTTCCGGCCGACTTCCTCGAGAAGGAAAAGGAAATCGAGCTCTCGAAGATGTCCGACAAGGAAAAGGCCAAGCCGGCCGAGATCCTCGAGAAGATCGTTTCGGGCAAGGTCAACAAGATCCTCGCCGAAGTGACCCTCGTCGGCCAGCCGTACGTGCTCGACGGCGACGTCACCGTCGCCGAGGCCCTCAAGAAGGCCGGTGCCGAGATCGTCTCGGTCCAGCGCCTGGCCGTGGGCGAAGGCATCGAGAAGGTGGTGGACGACTTCGCCGCCGAAGTGATGAAGCAGGCGGGCCTGGCGTAAAGCCACATCGCTCCGCTGAACGAAAAGGCCCCGGAGACGGGGCCTTTTTTATGTCGCCATGCCCTTCGCCCAAGGCGCTCCCACCATGGCATCCGGCATTCGTGACGTGGATCGGCATTTCATCTGCCCGTAACAAACGGCGCGCGGTAAACTACGCCCGTTTTGCCCCACACAATTCGGAGACCCCCATGAGCAACCCGCTGAACCACCGCCGCATCCTGCTCAAGCTCTCCGGTGAAGCCCTTATGGGTAGCGAGGACTACGGCATCGATCCCAAGGTGATCGGCCGTCTCGCCAAGGAAATCCTGGAAGTCCGCGACGCCGGCGTCGAAGTCGGCGTGGTGATCGGCGGCGGGAACATCTTCCGTGGCGCCGGCCTGGCCGCGTCCGGCATGGACCGCGTCACCGGCGACCACATGGGCATGCTCGCCACCGTCATGAACGCGCTGGCCATGCAGGACGCCATCGAGAAGCTCGGCGGCGAGGCGCGCACCATGAGCGCGATCAAGATCAACGAGGTCTGCGAGGACTTCATCCGCCGCCGCGCCATCCGCCACCTCGAGAAGGGCCGCGTCACCCTGTTCGCGGCCGGCATCGGCAACCCCTTCTTCACGACCGACTCCGCCGCCGCGTTGCGCGCCGTCGAAGTGGGCGCCGACCTGCTGCTCAAGGCCACCAAGGTCGACGGCGTGTACTCGGCCGATCCGAAACGCGACCCGACCGCGGAACGCTACGAGCACCTCACCTACAACCAGGTCATCGAGCGCCGCCTCGAGGTCATGGACACGGCTGCCATCGCGCTGTGCCGCGAGAACAAGCTGCCGCTGCGCATCTACGACATGACCCAGCCGGGCAACCTCATGAAGATCATGCGCGGCGAGCCCGTCGGCACCCTCGTCGACGCCGGCTGACGCCCCGCCTGCCGGGCGCCTTGGCGCGGTGCGGCACGGCCGCGCCGCGAGCCCCTGCTATACTCGTTTGCTGACCCGTTCCACCGGAAACAAGCCCATGATCAACGACATCAAGAAAGATGCTGAGACCCGCATGGGCAAGAGCATCGACTCGCTCAAGCACGACCTGAAGACGATCCGCACCGGTCGCGCCAACCCGTCGATCCTCGAGAACATCGTGGTGCCCTACTACGGGACGCCCACGCCGCTCGCCCAGGTCGCCAACGTGACCACGCCGGACGCCCGCTCGCTCTCCGTGAAGCCGTTCGACAAGAGCATGGTCGGCCCGATCGAGAAGGCCATCATGGCCTCCGACCTCGGCATCACGCCGACGACGATGGGCATGGACATCCGCCTGAACTTCCCGCCGCCGACGGAGGAGCGCCGCAAGGAGCTCGCCAAGAGCGTGTCGAAGGAAGGCGAGTCCGCGAAGATCGCCATCCGCAACGTGCGTCGCGACGCCATCCAGCACGTCGACAAGCTGCTGAAGGACAAGACGATCACCGAGGACGACAAGAAGCGCGCGGATGACGACATCCAGAAGCTGACCGACAAGTACGTCAAGGAAGTCGACAGCGTCGTCGCCGAGAAGGAAAAGGAGCTGATGGCGCTCTGACGCGCCATCGGATGCCACCCATGACAGCGAGGACCGACGCACGGGTTCCCCGTCACCTCGCCATCGTGATGGATGGCAACGGTCGCTGGGCGAAGCAGCGCCTTCGCCCGCGCACGTTCGGCCACCACGCCGGCCAGAAGGCCGTGCGCGAAGCCGTCGAGTTCTGCCTGCGCCGCGGCATCGCCTCGCTCACCCTGTTCGCCTTCTCCAGCGAGAACTGGCAGCGCCCACCCACCGAGGTGTCGGCGCTGATGGAACTGTTCCTCAAGGCGATCGACCGCGAGGTCGACGAGCTGCACGGCAACGGCGTACGCATCCGTTTCGTCGGCGACCTCGACGCGTTCGCGCCCGAACTGCACGCGCGCATGCGCGGCGCGATGGAACGCACGTCCGGCAACACGGCGCTGAACCTCAACGTCGCGGTGAACTATGGCGGTCGCTGGGACATCGCGCGCGCCGCGCGCCTCGCCGCCGAGGCCGCGTCCCGCGGCGAGTTCGGCTTCGACGAGATCGACGAGCAACGCCTGCACGGCTACACCTGCCTGGCCGACCAGCCACCACTCGACCTGTTCATCCGCACGGGAGGCGAAACCCGTGTCAGCAACTTCCTGCTCTGGCAGATCGCCTACGCCGAGCTCTATTTCACCGACACCCTGTGGCCCGACGTCGACCAGGACCGCCTCGCCGAGGCGCTGGACGACTACGCCCGTCGCGAGCGCCGTTACGGACGCACCGGCGAGCAGGTCACGGGCTGACGCCGGACACCCATGCTCAGACAACGCATCACCACCGCCGCGATCCTCATTCCGCTGGTCCTGGCCCTGATCCTGCTGCCGCCGACCGGCTTCTTCGCCTCGGTCGTCGCCCTCGTCTTCGTCGCCGCCGCGTGGGAATGGAGCCTGCTCGCCGGCTGCCGCACGATGGTCGGTCGCGGCATCGTGGCCGCCGCGGCCGCCGCGATCTTCGTCGCGCTGCTGCTCGTGCGCACGCCCGGACTGCTCACGGCGCTGACGATCGCCGGCGTGGCCTGGTGGATCGGCTGCTGCTTCTGGCTGCGCCATTTCACGTTCGCCGCGGCGCCGAATGCCGAGAACCGCATGGTCAAGCTCGGCGCCGGCGCGCTGGTGATCGTGCCGACCCTCGCGGCCGCCGCGCTGCTGCACGATGGCGAGCGCGGCCCCTGGTGGGTGCTGCTCGCCCTCGTGATCGTCTGGGCCGCGGATACCGGCGCCTATTTCAGCGGACGCCGCTTCGGCGGCCGCAAGCTCGCGCCGCGCATCAGCCCGGGGAAGACCTGGGCCGGCGTGTACGGCGCCGTCGCGGCGGGCGGCCTGGTCGCCCTGCTCGGCGGCTTCCTGCTCGGCGTGCGTGACGGCGGGCAGCTCGTCGGCCTGCTCGTCCTCGGCGTCGTCACCGTGGCCGTGGCGGTCGTGGGCGATCTCTTCGAGAGCCTGATGAAGCGGCATGCCTCGGTGAAGGACTCGGGCAACATCTTCCCCGGTCACGGCGGCCTGCTCGACCGCCTGGACAGCGTCTTCGCCGCCATCCCGGTGTTCGTCGCCGGCAAGCTCCTGCTGGGGCTCTGAGGATGTCGCCGCGTCACGTCGCCGTCCTGGGCGCCACCGGCTCCATAGGCGGCAGCACCCTCGACGTCATCGCCCGGCATCCCGGGCGCTTCCGCGCCAGCGTGCTCGTCGCCCACCGAGACACCGCCGGCCTAGCGGCCCTGTGCGAACGCTTCCGCCCCGATCTGGCGATCGTCGCGGATCCCGCGATGGAAGCCGATCTCGCGCGCCGGCTCGCCGCCGCGGGCGTCCAGTGCGACGTCGCCTCCGGTGCCGACGCGGTGACCGCGGCGGCCGCCGGGCCGCTGTGCGACACGGTGGTCGCGGCGATCGTGGGCGCGGCCGGGCTTGAGTCGACGCTCGCGGCCGCGCGCGCGGGCAAGCGGCTGCTGCTGGCCAACAAGGAATCGATCGTCATGGCCGGGGCCCTCCTGCTCGAGGCCCTGCGCCAGGGCGGCGGCGACCTGATCCCGATCGACTCCGAGCACAACGCGATCTTCCAATGCCTGCCGGGCGGCCGGCCCGACCTCGACAAGGTCGGCGTCCGCCGGCTGATCCTCACGGCCTCGGGCGGTCCGTTCCGCGGCCGCACGCGCGCCGATCTGGCCGGCGTCACGCCCGACCAGGCCTGCGCCCATCCGAAATGGTCCATGGGCCGGAAGATCTCGGTCGATTCCGCCACGCTGATGAACAAGGGCCTCGAGGTCATCGAGGCCCACCACCTGTTCGCCGCGCCGGTCGACGCGATCGAGGTCGTGGTCCACCCGCAGAGCCTCGTGCACTCCATGGTCGACTACGTCGACGGCTCGGTGCTGGCCCAGCTCGGCAACCCGGACATGCGGACGGCCATCGCCTGCGCCCTGGCCTGGCCGGAACGCATCGAGGCCGGGGTCGCCCCGCTGGACCTCGCGGCCCACGCCCGCCTCGACTTCGAGCGGCCGGACACCGACACGTTCCGCTGCCTCGCCCTCGCCTTCGCGGCCCTGCGCGCGGGCGGTGACGCCACGGCGATCCTGAACGCCGCCAACGAAGTCGCCGTGGACGCCTTCCTGGCCGGTTCCCTCCCCTTCCTCGGCATCGCCGAGCTCGTCGAACGCGTTCTTGAGGAACTGCCGGCCGAACCCGTGGTCGATGTCCAGACCCTCGTGGGGCGGGATGCGCAGGCAAGGCGGACGGCACGGGACGTGCTGCACCGCGCTTACTGCTAAACTCGTTCCACCCAACGTTTTTCGACCGAGACCCACCCTCCCCGATGAGCCCCGTCCTAGGTTCCGTGTTCTGGCTGCTGGTAACGCTCGGCGTGCTGGTGACCTTCCACGAATTCGGCCACTACTGGGTCGCGCGCCGCTGTGGCGTGCGCGTGCTGCGCTTCTCCGTCGGGTTCGGCCGCCCGCTGTGGCGCCGCGTGGCGAAGGACGGCACTGAATACCAGATCGCCGCGATTCCGCTGGGCGGCTACGTGAAGATGCTCGACGCCCGCGAAGGCGACGTTCCCGCGGCGGAGCGCGACGAGGAATTCACCGGCAAGTCCGTGTGGAAGCGTATCGCCATCGTCGCCGCGGGTCCGGCATTCAATCTCATTTTCACCATCGCGGCCTTCTGGGCGATGTACATGATCGGCAAGCCCGATGTCGCGCCGGTGGTCACCGCCGATGCCGGCAGCGTGGCCGCCGTGGCGGGCATCCGTCCGGGCGACCGCATCGTCGCGATGAACGGCGATCCGGTGAACAACTGGAGCGAGGCCACCGAGGTCCTGGCCAACGGTCTGCTCGGCAGCGATCCCCTGCCGGTTCGCGTCACGGGCGTCGACGGCGCGCAGCGCGACGTCGTCCTGCCGCTGCAGAACCTCACCGCGGGCGGCGACATCGGCAAGAAGTTCGACCAGCTCGGCCTCGGCCTCCAGCTGCCCGCGATCGTAGGCCAGGTGGTGGCGGGCGACCCGGCTTCGCTGGCAGGCATCCGCCCGGGCGATCGCATCCTCAGCGTCAACGGCAAGCCGGTCTCCGATTTCGGCGACTTCACCAGGCTCGTGCCGGCGCAGGCCGCCATCTCGCCGAAGATCGCCGTGGCGGTCCAGCGCGACGGCCGCACGCAGACGTTCGACGTCACGGCCCGCATGAAGTCCGAGCAGGGGCAGCCGACGCGCTGGCTCATCGGCGTGGCGCCGCGGCCGATGGAAGAGGCCACGCTCCGCTACGGCCCCGTGCGCGCCTTCAGCGAATCGCTGCGCGCCACGTGGACCGGCACGGCCTCCACCTTCAACCTGATCGGCAAGATGCTCTCCGGCCAGGCCTCGACCAAGAACCTCTCCGGCGTGATCGGCATCGCCCAGGTGGCGAACGATTCCGCCAACCGCGGCCTCGGCTGGTTCCTGAACTTCCTCGCGCTGGTCTCCCTGAGCCTGGCGATCTTGAACCTCCTGCCGATCCCGGTCTTGGACGGTGGACACCTGCTGTATTACCTTATCGAGTTGATCAAGGGCAGCCCGGTCAGCGAACGCACCATGATCGCCGGCCAGTACGTAGGCATCGTCCTCTTGTTCACGCTGATGGGGCTGGCGTTCTTCAACGACATCCAGCGAATGCTCGTCTCGTGAGTCAGGCCACCGCCTCGGGCGGCCCCTGCCACGCGCGTTCCTTCGCGCAGCGCTTTTCGCTTCACCCAGGTTACGGGCGCTTCCGCGTCCCGCGCCGAACGACGCCGGGCATGAGCCCAGCGCGTGCTCCTCTTCGGTCGCCGGCCTCGTCCGCCGTCGGCTGGAATTAACCCAACGGAATCGACGATGAAGCGTATCGCCGCCCTGATCCTGCTTGCCTCCCTGTCCGCCAATGCGCTTGCCTTCGAGCCGTTCGTCGTTTCCGACATCCGCATCGACGGCCTGACGCGCATCGCGCAGGGCACGGTGCTGAGCTACCTGCCGATCGAGAAGGGCGAGACCCTGAGCGACGACAAGGCACAGGCCGCCATCCGCGCCCTGTACCAGACCAAGTTCTTCAGCGACATCGAACTCGACCGCCAGGGCGACATCCTGGTGATCAAGGTCGTCGAGCGCCCGGCCATCGCCAAGCTCACGCTGCGCGGCAACAAGGACATCAAGGAAGACGACCTGCGCAAGGGTCTCAAGGAGATCGGCCTGGCCGAAGGCGAGACCTTCGACCGCCTCTCGCTCGACCGCGTGCAGCAGGAGCTGATCCGCCAGTACTACAACCGCGGCAAGTACAACGTCTCGGTCGAACCGCACGTCACCCGCCTGGATCGCAACCGCGTCGCGATCGACATCGAGATCCGCGAAGGCAAGGCGGCGAAGATCAAGGAGATCAACGTCATCGGCAACAAGGCGTTCTCGGACAAGGCGATCCGCGACGGCTTCGAGTCGAACACCTCCAACTGGCTGTCCTGGTACTCGAAGGACGACCAGTACTCGCGCGAAAAGCTCTCGGGCGATCTCGAGAAGCTCAGCAACTACTACATGAACCGCGGCTACGCCGACTTCGGCATCGACTCCACGCAGGTGGCGATCAGCCCGGACAAGCGCGCGATGTACGTCGACGCCAGCGTGAAGGAAGGCGAGGTCTATACCGTCTCCGACGTGAAGCTGCTCGGCGAACTGATCCTGCCGGAAGAGACCCTGCGCAAGCTGGTCTACATCCACAAGGGCGACACGTTCAACCGCGCGGCGATCGAAGCCAGCACCGACGCGATCAAGGCGATCCTCGCGAACATCGGTTACGCGTTCGCGAAGGTCACGCCGATCCCGAAGCTCGACAAGGACAAGCGCACCGCCGACCTCACGCTCTTCATCGAGCCGGGCAAGCGCGTGTACGTCCGCCGCGTCGTCTTCCAGGGCAACACGCGCACCGAAGACACCGTGCTCCGCCGCGAAATGCGCCAGCTCGAGGGCTCGTGGTATTCCCAGGGCGCGATCGACCGCTCGAAGACCCGCCTGCAGCGCCTCGGCTACTTCAAGACCGTGGACATCGACAAGGCGCTCGTGCCCGGCACCGTCGACCAGGTCGACCTCACCGCCAAGGTCGAGGAACAGTCGGCCGGCTCGCTGATGTTCGGCGTGGGCTACTCGCAGTACTCCGGCATCATCCTGTCGGCGTCGGTGTCGCAGAACAACTTCCTGGGTACCGGCGACCGCTTCTCGATCGGCGCGGAAACCAGCACGTACTACAAGCGCATCAACGCCAGCTACACGAACCCGTACCTCACGGATTCGGGCATCGCGATCGGCTACAACCTGGGCTACAGCAAGCTCGACTACGGCGACACCGATCTGGCGAACTACCAGTACAGCACCAAGTCGTTCGAGACCACGCTGTCGATTCCCATCACGGACTTCGACTCGATCTCGACCAGCCTCGGCATCAGCTCGAACAAGATCAACACGTCGTTCTACACGCCGGCGCCGCTCATCGCCTACCAGGACGCGCTGGGCAACAAGACCATCCATTCGTGGACGTCGAGCCTCGGCTACACCCACGACACGCGCAACAGCTACTGGGCGCCGACGCGCGGCGGCCAGCTGACCGCGTCGGTCTCCGGCGCGCTGCCGGGCTCCACGGTCCAGTACTACAAGCTGTTCGGTGAAGCGAACCACTACTGGCCGATCGGCAAGGGCTTCGTGCTCTACCTCGATGGCCAGGTCGGTTACGGCAAGACCTACGGCCAGACGTACGATCACGACGGTTACGCCCCGGATCCGGCGAACCCGAGCGGTCCGCCGACCAAGATCTACAGCAAGGGCGACCGCGTCGAGTTCCCGTTCTGGGAGAACTACTACGCGGGCGGCGTGCGCGACGTGCGCGGCTTCCAGGACAACACCCTGGGTCCCCGCCTCTGCGACGGCGGCAGCGCGAGCTCGGTCCCCGACAGCAAGGGTCGCTGCAGCGGCGGCTACTACAGCTACGGCCAGCCGGTCGGTGGCGCGTTCAAGGTGCTCGGTACCGCGCAGGTGTTCCTGCCGCTGCCGTTCCTGAAGGACGTCAACACCGCCCGCGTGTCGTGGTTCGTCGACGTCGGTAACGTCTACAAGGACTACGGTTCGTTCGACGCCAGCGACCTGCGCGCCTCGACCGGTCTGTCGCTCCAGTGGCAGGCGCCGATCGGACCGCTGATCATCAACTTCGCCGTGCCGTTCCGTAAGAAGGACGCCGACAACCGCTTCGTCGAGCGCATCCAGTTCACGTTCGGCAACACGTTCTAAGCAGGCATCGGCGACAACGCCTGTAGAATCCGGGGGTGGCCGGGCACGAGCCCCGCCACCCCTTTCTTTTGGGAGCTTTCCGTGAGCGGGAACCCGCAATTCACCCTGGCCGAACTGGCCGAGCGCTTCGGCCTCGAAGCCCATGGCGATCCCGCGACCGTCGTCGACGGGGTGGGCACGCTCTCGGGCGCCACGTCGTCCCAGTTCACCTTCCTGTCCAACCCGAAATACACGTCGCAGCTGGCGGAATCGCAGGCCGGCATCGTCGTGCTGAACGCCGACGCGTTGCCCCTGCGCACCGGCGCCGCGCTCGTCGCGAAGGACCCTTATGTCGCCTACGCGAAGATCGCGGCCCTCTTCGAGAAGCATGCCGCCGCGCCGCGAGGGATCCATGCCAGCGCCGTGGTCTCGCCCTCCGCGCGCGTGCATCCGACGGCGAGCGTCGGTCCCTGCTGCGTCGTGGAAGACGGCGCCGTGATCGACGAAGGCGCGATCCTCGGCCCGCATTGCACGATCGGCCCCGGCTGCGTCGTCGGCGCCGGCAGCCGCCTCGTGGCGCGCGTCACGCTCGTGATCCGGGTCACGCTGGGCAAGCGCGTTTTGGTGCATCCCGGCGCCGTGATCGGCTCGGACGGCTTCGGCATCGCCTTCGATCGCGACCACTGGGTGAAGCTGCCCCAGCTCGGCGGCGTGCGGATCGGCGACGATTGCGAGATCGGTGCCAACACCACGATCGACCGTGGGGCGCTGGAAGACACGGTGCTGGAGGAGGACGTCCGCCTCGACAACCAGATCCAGATCGCCCACAACGTCCATATCGGCGCGCACACCGCGATGGCCGGCTGTTCCGCCGTCGCCGGCAGCGCGAAGATCGGCCGCTACTGCCTGATCGGCGGCAACGCGGGCATCCTCGGCCACCTCGAACTGGCCGACCGGGTTACCATCACGGCCAAAAGCCTCGTGACGGCATCGATCAGGGAGCCGGGCGAATACTCGTCCGGCTCCCCGCTGCAGGAAAACCGCCAGTGGCGGCGCAACGCGGCGCGCATGAAACACCTCGACGAGTACGCGCGCCGCCTGGCGGCGCTGGAAAAGGACAAAGGGCAATGACCGAACCGAAAGCCGCCGTGACGCTTCCCGTGGACGTGGAGCAGATCCAGCGACTCCTGCCTCACCGTTATCCGTTCCTGCTGGTGGATCGCGTGACCGCGATCGATCCGGGCAAGACGATCACGGCGATCAAGAACGTCACGATCAACGAGCCGTTCTTCCAGGGCCATTTCCCCGGCCACCCGGTGATGCCGGGCGTGCTGATCGTCGAGGCCATGGCGCAGACGGCCGGCCTGCTCACGCAGATCACCAGCCAGGTCGACGGCCAGTCGGGCAGCCCGCTCTTCTACCTCGTGAAGGTGGACAACGCGCGCTTCTCCGCCGTCGTGGCGCCGGGCGACCAGCTCGTCATGCACGTGTCGCTGAAGCGACTGATCCGCGGCATGGGCCTGTTCGAGGCGCAGGCCACGGTCGACGGCAAGGTGGTCGCCTGCTGCGAGCTGATGTGCGCGGCGAGGAGCGACAAATGATCCACGCCACGGCGCAGATCGATCCGTCCGCGCGCATCGCGGACAACGTCAGCATCGGTGCGTACAGCATCATCGGTGCCGACGTGGTCATCGGCGAGGGCACCACCGTCGGTCCGCACGTGGTGATCGAAGGTCCCACGATCATCGGCCGCGACAACCGCATCTCGCAGTTCGCGTCCATCGGCGGCGCTCCGCAGGACAAGAAATTCCAGGGCGAGCGCACGGAAGTCATCATCGGCGACCGCAACCTCATCCGCGAATTCGTCACGATCAACCGCGGCACCGGCGACGGTGGCGGCATCACGCGCATCGGCAACGACAACTGGCTGCTCGCCTACGTGCACATCGCGCACGACTGCCAGGTGGGCAATCACGTGGTGTTCTCGAACTACTCGGCGCTCGCGGGCCACGCGGAGATCGGCGACTGGACCATCATGTCGGGCTATTCCGGCGTGCACCAGTTCTGCAAGGTCGGCGCGCACGCGTTCATCGGCATGGGCTGCCTCGTCGGTTCCGACGTGCCGCCGTTCGTGATGATGGCCAACGAGACCCGTGGCCGTCCGCGCGGCATCAACAGCGAAGGTCTGAAGCGTCGCGGCTTCGACACCAACCGCATCGCCGCCATCAAGCGCGCCTATCGCACGCTGTACATGGCCGGCCTGCCGCTGGCCGAAGCGCGCGAGCAGCTGCTCGCGCAGGCGGAAACCAGCGACGACGTCCGCCAGATGCTCGAGTTCATCGATCGCAGCGAGCGCTCGCTCGCCCGGTAACAACCGCCGGCGCCACGCGGCGCCGGCGTTTCGCAAGGCCGGGACGCCGGCTGCGGGAGACCCATCACCATGCAGCAGACCATCCCCGACGCGACATCGCCGCTGATCGTCCTGATCGCGGGCGAGGATTCCGGCGACCAGCTGGGCGCCGACCTCATCGACGCCCTGCGCGCGCGCTATCCGGACGCCCGTTTCACCGGCATCGGCGGCCCGCGCATGCTCGCGCGCGGCTTCGAGTCCTGGTACGACATCCGCGAGCTCTCCGTCATGGGCTTCGCGGAAGTGGTCAGCCACCTTCCGCGCCTGCTGAAGCTGCGCAAGGCCTTGCTCGCGCGCATCCTCGCTG
Organism: Luteibacter sp. 3190; assembly: GCF_031456385.1. Taxonomy (NCBI): domain Bacteria; kingdom Pseudomonadati; phylum Pseudomonadota; class Gammaproteobacteria; order Lysobacterales; family Rhodanobacteraceae; genus Luteibacter; species Luteibacter sp. 3190. Next base: position 23,821 of record NZ_JAVDUO010000002.1, read on the forward strand.
CCCGTCCGACGATCGTGATCGGCATCGACGCCCCCGACTTCAACCTGGGCGTCGAGCGGAAGCTCAAGGACGCCGGCCTCGCCACCGTCCATTACGTGAGCCCCTCCGTCTGGGCATGGCGGGAGAAGCGCGCGGAAAAGATCGGGCGCTCGGCGGACCGTGTCCTGTGTCTCTTCCCGATGGAGCCGCCGATCTACGCGAAGCACGGCATCGACGCCCGCTTCGTCGGGCATCCGCTCGCCGATCGCTTCCCCATGGTCTCGGATCGCGACGCCGCCCGCGACACGCTGGGCCTGCCCCACGACCAGCCCGTGCTCGCGGTGCTCCCGGGTAGCCGCCCGAGCGAGATCGAGCGCATCGGCGCGACCTTCATCGAGGCGGCGAAGCGCGTCGCCGCCGCCATGCCGCAGCTGCGGATCGTCGTGCCCGCCGCCAACGAGCGCGTGCGGGCCCGGCTGACCACCCTGCTCGCGGATTTTCCCGGCACGCCGCCCCTGCTCACGGACGGCCATTCGCACGAGGCGATGGTCGCGGCCGACACCGTGCTGCTGGCCTCGGGCACCGCGACGCTGGAGGCCATGCTCGCGAAGCGGCCGATGGTCGTGGGCTATCGCGTCTCGCCCACCAGCTACCGCATCGCGAAGCTGCTGAAGATGCTCAAGACCGACGTCTACAGCCTGCCGAACATCCTCGCCCGCGCCTGTGGCCTCGGCGAGGAGCGTCTCGTTCCGGAATACATGCAGGACGAATGCACGCCGGAAAACCTCGCGCGGGCCACGCTCGACCTGCTGGCCGACAGCGAGCGGCGCGGCCAGGTCGTGGCGGCCTTCGAAGTCCTGCACCGGGCGCTGCGCGGCGGCCTCGACGGGCGCGCCGCGGACCACGCGGCCGCCGCGGTGGCCGAACTGATCGACCGGCGCTTGCCCACCGGCCGCGTCGGCGACTAGGCTTTCCGCCCATGCCACGCAAGCGCAACGTCACCTCCCAGCTCGGTCGCGATCTCGTCGTCGCGGGCGTCGACGAGGCCGGCCGCGGCCCCCTGGCGGGTCCGGTGGTGGTGGCCGCCGTGATCCTCGACCCGGCACGCCCGATCCGCGGCCTCGACGACTCGAAACAGCTGGCCGAGGACGTGCGGGAAAAGCTCTACGCGCGCATCGTCGAACGGGCGCTCGCGCACTGCGTGATCTTCGTCGAGCGCGAGGAGATCGACCGCATCAACATCTTCCAGGCGACGATGGTCGGCATGACGCGCTCGCTGATGGGACTGTCGCTCGCGCCGCAGATCGCCCTGGTGGATGGCAACCGCCTGCCGCGCACCCTGCCCTGCGAAGGCCGCGCGGTGATCGGCGGCGACGCCACGGAGCCCGCGATCAGCGCGGCGTCCATCCTCGCCAAGGTCAGTCGCGACCGGCACATGCATGCCCTCGACGCGCTGCACCCGGGCTACGGCTTCGCCCGCCACAAGGGCTACGCCGTGCCCGAACACCTCGAAGCCCTGGGACGGCTCGGCCCCTGCGACGCCCACCGGCGCAGCTTCGCCCCCGTGAAGCGCTGGTTCGAGCCCGAGATCGAACCGATGGCGGACCTCTTCGCCGTCGCGGTCTGACGCGTCGCAGAAATCCCTCAAGTCCTCCCGGACCTTGCCGATAGGTAGGTGGAACGCCCTTCGTGCGTTATCCAATCCCCTATCGACAGGTCACACCCATGAAGAAGATCGCCATCGCCGCCGCGCTGTTCCTCGCCGCCCCGCTGTCCGCCCACGCCGCCTGCGCCGCCAAGGATTTCGCCATCGACGACTTCGCCGTGAAGCTGCAGCAGGGTTCGGGCCAGCCGCGCTTCAGCATGAAGGGCAACCTGGTCAACAAGTGCGCCGAAGCCGCGGCCGCGCAGATCCGCATCGATGCGAAGGACGCCTCGGGCAAGGTCATCGCGAGCAAGCAGGGCTGGCCGGCCGGCACGTCGAACATCGAGCCGGGCAAGGCCGTGGACTTCGATCTCGGCCGCCTGTTCCGCTACTCGCCGGAAATGCAGGACTACACGGTCGTCGTGACCGATGTGAAGGCCTGGTAAGACCCACGCCCGGACCCGCGGTCCGGGCGAATCGTGCGCTGTCAGATCGCCAGCCAGCGCACCTTCTCGCCCGCCGCGAACGGCGCGCGTCGCGCCGGCAGCCAGACCAGGGCATGCGCCGAGGCCAGGTTGCTGAGCATGTGCGAGTCCTGCCGCGGCAGCAGGCCCAACGAGGCGGTGCCGTCCGAGAGATCGAGCCGCATGCGGACCAGGCGATCGCGCTCCTCGTCGGCATCCACCTCGCCCGAGAGCACGCCGCGACGCCACGCGGGCTGAGGCTCCGCCTCGCCCTCCAGGCGCGCGAGCACCGCGCGCGCATGCACCGCGAGGCACACGAGCACCGCGGCGGGATTCCCGGGCATGCCGAGCATCGCGCGGCCGTCGCGCATGCCGAACCAGAGCGGCTTGCCCGGCTTCTGCGAAACCTTCCAGAACACCTTGCGCACGCCCAGCCGGTCGGCCACCACCGGAATGAAATCCCGGTCGCCCACCGATACGCCGCCGCTGGTCACGATGAGGTCGGCGCTATCCAGCGCCGCGCTCATGGCTTCTTCCAGCGCCGTCTCGTCATCGCGCACGTACGCGACGACGGGCTCGCCATAGCCGTTTTCCACGAACCACGCGCGCAGCAGCGGACCGTTGGCGTCGTAGACCTGCCCGGGTTCGAGCGGCTCCCCGGCGCGCACCACTTCGTCGCCGGTGACCAGCACCGCGATGCGAGGCCTCCGATACACCTCGACGGTGTCGATGCCCGCCATGGCCATCGCGGCGAGCAGGCCGGCGCCGATGCGGCGCCCCGGCTCCGCCAGCGCGGCACCCGCCGCGAGCTCCTCGCCTTCGTAACGGATCGCCTCGCCCTTGCGCACGGCCTCGCGAAGGACGATGCCCTCGCCCGTGCGCTCGACGATCTCCTGACGTGCCACGGCATCCGCGCCCTCGGGCAGGACGCCGCCGGTGAGGATGCGCACGGCGTCACCGGGACCGATGGCGACGGCGGCGGGCTGTCCGGCGGCTGCGGTGCCGACCAGACGGCGCTGCGCCGTGCCGTCGTCGGCCCGGACCGCGTAGCCATCGACCGAACTCTGCGTGAAGCGCGGCAGCGCGATGCGCGCGCGCGGCGTTTCGGCCAGCACCGCGCCGAGCGCCAGCTCGAGCGGCACGCGATGCGTCGGCAGCGAGCGGACGGCGGTGGCGTACGCTTCCAGCGCCTCGGCGATCGGCAGCAGCGCCATGTCAGTGCGCCTCGCCGTAGCCGCCGGGATGGCGGCCACCCGTGCGACCGGTCTCCAGCAGATGCACGAGGCCCGGCAACACGGCGGCCAGCGATTCGCCCGCACCGCCCCGGCTCCCCGGGAACGTGACCACGAGCGTGTCGCGCACGTACCCCGCGACGCCGCGCGACAGCATCGCGAAGGGCATGCGTTTCTGTCCGAAGGCGCGGGCGGTCTCCATGATGCCTGGAATCTCGACGTCGAGCAGCGGCCGCACCGTGTCCACCGTGATGTCGCGCGGCCCGAGGCCGGTGCCGCCGACGGTGATCACGAGGTTCACGCCGCCGTCGACCAGCGAGCGCAACAGGTCGCCGAGGACCTCGGCGTCATCCGCGATCACGGCGTATTCCACCGGATCGAATCCGGCCTCGATCAGGGCATCGCGCACGTACGCCCCGGCGGTGTCCGGCTTGGCGCCGCTGGCGACGGTGTCCGACAGCACCACCACGGCCGCGCTGCGCGGCGCGGCGAGCGTGCGCCTGTAATGCGACTTGCCGCCCGTCTTGCGTTCGAGGCGGCAATCCTCGATGTGCAGCTCATCGGGCTCGGCATAGGGCTTGAGCATGTCGTAGATCGTGAGCGCCGCGAGGCTCGCCGCGGTCAGCGCTTCCATCTCGACGCCCGTCGGGCCGATCGTCTGCACTTCCGCGATCACGCGCACCGAGGTCTCGGCGAGCTCGTACGCGACATCCGCGCGATGGATCGGCAGCGGATGGCAAAGCGGGATCAGCTCGTCGGTGCGCTTCGCGGCGAGGATGCCGGCGACGCGCGCGGTCTTCAGGGGATCGCCCTTCTCGGTATCGCCGCTGCGCAGCAGCGCGATGCAGTGGGCGGGAGCATGCAACGTGGCGGTGGCGCGTGCGACGCGAAGGGAATCCGGCTTCTGGCTGACGTCTTTCATCCGTGGCTCGTGTGCGTGTGGTGGCGGTGCGCCGCCGGGGCCGGCTCGTCGAGGTCGTCGCGGATGCAGCAGCCTTCCACGAACGCGCTGCTGCCGTCGGTGTAGAACTCTTCCTTCCAGATCGGCGCGCCATGCTTCACCGCGTCGACGGCGTAGCGGCAGGCGTCGAACGCTTCCGCACGGTGCGGCGCGCGCACGACGCAGACGATGGCGATGTCGCCGATCGCGAGGTCGCCCAGGCGATGCACGATGCGCACGTACGGTACCCCGTAGCGTTCGCGCGTGGCGTGCTCGACGTCGCGAATCACCTTCGCCGCGAGCGGCTCGTGCGCCGTGTACTTGAGGTGGCGCACCGAGCGCCCCTCGTGATGGTCGCGCACCGTGCCGACGAACAGCGCGAGGCCGCCGCACTCCGGATGGGCGTCGAGCTCGAGGAGCGGTTCGACGGCGACGGGGTCGTGCGAGAGAACGTGGGTCATGGTCAGCCTCCCGCCACGGGCGGCAGCAGTGCGATGCGCCGGTCGGCGGGCAGCGCGTCCGCACGGCGGATGATGGTGTCGCCCGAAACGCAGGCGCAGCGTTCCAGCGAGCCGGCCAGTTCGGGCCGTTCGCGCGCCAGCAGCGTCAGCGCGTCGCCGACCGTGGCGACGTCGGCGTCGGTTTCGACGCGGCATTCGCTGCCGCCGGCCAGCCGTTCGAGGTTGGCATAGAGTTCGAAGACGATCGGTGTCATGGACATTCCGTTACGAGGTGAGTCATCCGCCCATCGCGTGCATGGTCAGCGGCCGGTCGACCGGGCCGGGCCGCGAGGCGTAGCCGGCGTCCTTCAGCCAGACGGCGCGGGCGACGTGCGCGGCCAGGGCCTCGTCGTCGATGCCTTCGCGCATGCGCGCGCCCAGCGGTGTTCCCACGGGGGAGAACAGGCAGGTGAACAGCTCGCCGGTGGCGGTGATGCGCAGGCGATCGCACGTGGCGCAGAACGGATGGGAGACGGTGGAGATGATGCCGAGGGGATAGTGCCCGTCGACCAGGTAAGGCGTGGCCGGATCGTGGCTCCGCGGCACGACGTCGACCCGGTGCGTCACGCGGATCGCGTCGAGGATCTCGGCCTCGGACACGACCGCGTCGCGCTTCCAGTGTCCCGGCGCGTCCAGCGGCATGTATTCGATGAAGCGCAGCGGCAGGCCGCGCGCCATGGCCCAGTCCAGCAGCGGGACGACATCCTTTTCGTTGTCGCCGCGGATCACCACGGCGTTGAGCTTCACGTTCGCCCCGGCGTCCGCGAGCGCGTCGATGCCGTCCAGCACCGGCGCGATCTCGCGACGGGTCAGGCGGCGGAAGGTTTCCGGATCGAGGGCATCCAGGCTCACGTTGAAGTCGTCGATGCCGGCCGCGATGAGCTCGCGAGCCTTCGGCGCGATGCGCGACGCGTTCGTCGTCATCGACAGCCGCGCCAGGCCACGCGCGCGCAGGCCGTCGATCGCGCGCACGCATTCCAGCAGGTCGCGGCGCAGGAGCGGCTCGCCGCCCGTGAGGCGGATCTGGTCGATGCCGTGGTCCACGAACAGGCCGGCGAGGCGCACGATTTCGTCGCGCTCCAGCAGGCTCGCGCGGGGCAGCCAGTCCGGATGCTCGGGCATGCAGTACGTGCAGCGGAAATTGCAGCGATCGGTCAGCGATATCCGCAGTTTGCGCTTGGTACGTCCGTGGCGGTCGATGAGGGGTGACATGGTCGCCTTAGCAGAACACGGGTGGCGTGAGACGGGTGTTTCGGCCCGGTCACGTCCTATGGGTGCAATCGTGCCAGACTTCCACCATGAGTGCCTTGGACCAGACCATCATGCCCGCGTGGCCCGCGTGGCCCGAATACGCCCTCGTGGAGGATCTCCTGCCCTCGCTGCGCGAGTTCGCGCATGCCGGCCGGGTGGCCCTGGCCACCCTGGTGACCGCCGAGGGCCCCTCCCCACGCCCGCTCGGCAGCGAAATGGCGATCGCGGCGGACGGCCGCGTCGCCGGCTACGTCTCGGGCGGATGCGTCGAGGCGGCCGTCGCGAGCGAGGCCGCCATGGTGCTGGCGGAGGGGCGACCCCGCCTGCTCGACTACGGGGTGGGCAGCGAGGTGGTCGACATCCAGCTGACCTGCGGCGGCCGCATCGGCATCTTCGTTCGTGAACTGCGCGAGCCGTCGCGGTACATGAACGAGCTCGCCGTCGCCCGGCGCGAGCGGCGCACCGTCACGGTGCGCGTCGCCGGGACGGACGGCGAATGGCGTGTCGAGGAAGGCGAGCACGCCGCCGAGCCGGGGTCGTATGCCGTCGTCCACCGGCCACCGCTGCGACTCGTCGTCGTCGGCGGCGACCCGGTCAGCCTCGCCGTCGCCACGATCGCCCCGATGGTGGGCGTGGAGGTCGCCCTGCTGCGGCCGCATGGCCCGATGCAGCCACCCCCCGGTATCGCGCCGGTGCTCTACGACCCGCGCGCTCTGCCCGTCTCGCTCGCGGCCCTGGCGATCGACGATCGCACCGCCGTGTACTCGCTCAGCCACGACGCCGAAATCGATCACGCCGTGGCGGCGCATGCCCTGAATTCACCGGCGTTCGCGGTCGGCGTGCTCGGTAGCCGGAACAAGATCGGCTCGCGCATCCAGCGCCTGCGCGACGACGGCCTCGGCGACGACGAGCTCGATCGCCTGCACCTGCCCGCCGGGCTCCCCATCGGCGCGCAGACGCCTCACGGCATCGCGCTGTCCATCCTCGCCCAGGTCTGCCAGCGCGATCGCGCACGGCAACCGTGACGCCCGCGCACGACGCCGTGATCCTCGCGGCGGGCGGCAGCCGGCGCCTCGGACGTCCGAAGCAGTTGCTCCGCCGGGACGGTGAAACGCTGGTCGCCCGCGTCGCGCGACTGGTGCTGGCCACCGCGCCGGCGCGCACGATCGTCGTGACCGGCGCCCATCGCGAAGAGGTCGCCGCGGCGACGTCGGGCCTCGACATCGAGATCGTCACGAACGACGCGTGGACCGAAGGCATGGCCTCGTCGCTGCGCGCGGCCGCGCGCTCGCTCGCGGGGCGCGACAGGCCGGTCCTGGTGACCGTGGTCGACCAGCCCGCGCTCGACGATTCGCACCTTCGCGCGCTGCTCGACGCCCACCGCGACGACCGCGACACGGCGAGTGCGTACGGCGACGCGCAGGGCGTGCCGGCCGTCCTGCGCGCTTCGACGTTCGCGCGCGCCGCGACCCTGCGGGGCGATACCGGATTCCGGCGGCTCTGGACGGATGCGGATCCCCGCACCGTTCGCGCCGACACGCTCGCGCACGACCTGGACGACCTCGACGATCTCCGTGTCGCCATCGCGGCGGGCTGGGTGGACACGTCCGGCTGAGAGCGCATACTCGACGCGTCCCCACGGAGTGCCGTCGTGACCGACACGCGTCTCGTCTACCGCCATCGCTGGCCCGTCCGCGTGATGCACTGGATCAACGTGGTCTGCCTTTGCGTCCTCCTCGGCAGCGGCCTGCAGATATTCAACGCCCACCCGGCGCTGTACTGGGGCGAGCGTTCCCATTTCGACACGCCGCTGCTCGCGCTCGAAGGCGGACAGGACCCGGCCGGCCGGCCCGTCGGCACGACACGCATCGGCCGCCACTCGTTCGATACGACGGGCGTGCTCGGGGCGTCCCGTGTCGATGGCGAGTGGACGGCGCGGGGCTTTCCCGCGTGGGCGACGATTCCCGGCCCCGGCTGGCTCGCCATGGGACGACGCTGGCACTTCTTCTTCGGCTGGCTTTTCGTCGCCAACGGCATCGCCTACGTGGGCTGGTCGCTGGCGAGCCGCCACTTCGCACGCGACCTCGTGCCGACCCGCCGCGACTGGCGCGGCATCGGCCGCTCGATCGTCGACCACCTGCGATTCCGTCATCCCGAAGGCGACGACGCCCTGCGTTACAACGTGCTGCAGCGCCTGGCCTACCTCTTCGCGATCGTCGTGCTCGGTGGCGGCATCGTCCTGATGGGGCTCGCCATGTCGCCGCGCATGGACGCCGTCCTGCACTGGCTGGTCGATCTCGTCGGCGGCCGCCAGTCCGCGCGGACGATTCACTTCGTCATCGCGATGGCGTTCGTCGCGTTCGTTCTCGTCCACGTGTTCGAGGTCCTGGTCAGCGGGCCGCTCAACCAGCTCCGCGGCATGATCACCGGCTGGTACCGCGTGCGCGCGGATCGCAAGGAGGTGCCCCATGACTGACCGCCGCCGTTTCCTGCGCAACGCGGTGCTCGCGATGGGAGGCGCGGCCCTCGCCGGATGCGACGCGATCTCGCAGAGCGATACCGGTGCGAAGGTGCTCGATTCGGCCGAAGGCGTGACGCGTCGCGTCCAGCGCCTGCTCTCGCCCTCCACCGCGCTCGCGAAGGAGTTCACGGAGGCCGACATCTCCCCGGTGTTCAAGGCGAACGGAAGCACCCTCCCCGACACGCCCGAGTACCAGGCGCTCATGCGCGACCATTTCGCCGGATACCGTCTCGACGTGGGTGGCCTCGTCGCCAGGCCCACGCAGTTCTCGCTCGATGCGCTCAGGGCGCTGGGAACGCGTACGCAGATCACGCGTCACGATTGCGTCGAGGGCTGGAGCGTGATCGGCAAGTGGACCGGCACCCCGCTGGGCGCCGTGCTCGACCACGTGCGACCCCGGCCGGATGCACGCTATGTGGTGTTCCATTGCTTCGACCACATCGAAGAGGACACGCCGTACTACGAGAGCATCGACCTGACGGAAGCGCGGCATCCGCAGACGCTGCTCGCCTACGCCCTCAACGACGCGACGCTGCCCGTCGCCAACGGCGCGCCCCTGCGGCTTCGCGTCGAGCGCCAGCTCGGCTACAAGCACGCCAAGTACCTTCGCCGGATCGAGCTCGTCGACAGCTTCGCGCGCATCGGCGAAGGCAGGGGCGGTTACTGGGAAGACAACGGTTACGAGTGGTACGCGGGTATCTGACCGGCGTTTTTCCGCAGCGCGTCACGAGGAGTCTGAAAAAAAGACTCCAAAAGGCCAATATTTTTTCGCGGACCCTATTTTCAGCGGACGAAAGCAACGCTAGAGTGAGTCGCCCGCTGGGCACCGGCCGGAAAGGCCGCCTCTTTCGAACAAAGTGACAAGGATAACCATGGCCAAGACCACCAAAACGGCGGCGAAGAAGGCCGCTGCCAAGGCTCCCGCCAAGGCTGCGAAGGCGCCGGCCGCCCTCAAGCCCATCAAGGATCCGCTTTCGAAGTCCTCGCTCGTCTCGCACATCGTCGAGCAGAGCGGCGTCGACAGCAAGAGCGTGAAGGCCGTGCTGGCCTCGCTCGAAGGCGCGATCTCCGCGTCCGTGCACAAGAAGGGCGCTGGCACGTTCACGCTGCCGGGCCTGCTGAAGATCACCTCGGTCGCCGTCGCCGCGAAGCCGAAGCGCAAGGGCAAGGACCCGTTCACGGGTGAAGAGCGCTGGTTCGCCGCCAAGCCGGCGTCCGTCAAGGTCAAGGTGCGTCCGCTCAAGAAGCTGAAGGACGCGGCCGCCTGATCCTTCGCGGTGGTTCGCCACCGCGACCGACGAGGCAACCGAAAGCCCCCGCTCCGGCGGGGGCTTTTTTTATGGGATTTCGCCGCGACAACCGAGCGCCTCGCCGTGGGCACCGGCGTGAGGGGCCACCACGCCCCGACATCCACAACCGTCACCCCGGCGCACGCCGGTGCGCGTGAGGGGCCGCCACGCCCCGACATCCACGACCGTCACCCCGGCGCACGCCGGGGTCCACGGCCCCGGTCCACGAGGATGCGTCAAGCGCTCCGCTGTCGCCCGGTTGACATCGTTTTCCCCATGCCACAGCATGGCCCGACGATCTGGCCATCCAGACGTCTCACCGGGCCACCCACACGAGGCATCCGTGAACCCGAACCCGCAGCACATCGTCAACACGCCTTCCCTGCCGACCACCCTGCTGGTCGCGGCGTGTTGTCGCTGTTGTCGGGCGTAAACGCCTCGCGCTGACGCCTCCGGCGTAGCGCTCCCCCTTCGCGAACGAACGGCCGCCCGATCGCGGTCCGTCGCTGCCATCCCCGTTTTTCCAAGCCTTCGCCCTCGCGGCGAGCTAGCGTCGTTCGCGTGCGTGTCGCGAATGGCGTCGTTCATCCATCGCTACCCCATAGGATCGCCCCCATGCTTCACCTCCCCTTCCGTCGCCTCGCTCTTCCCGTCCTGATCGCCGCCGCCCTCGCGCCGGCCGCGCATGCGCAGGACACACCCTCCGATGCGCAGGCCAAGCCTCCCACGAACCTGGAATCGGTGGTCGTGACGGGCACGCGCTCGGTCAACCGCAGCCAGGAAAGCTCGCTCTCGCCGATCGACATCGTGACGGCGAAGGACCTCCAGTCGGTGGGCGACACGCAGCTGGGTGCCGTGTTGTCGCGACTCGTGCCGTCGCTGAACTTCCCGCGCGCTCCCGGTAACGACGGCTCGGGCATCGTGCGTCCGGCCGCGCTGCGCGGGCTGTCGCCGGACGAGACGCTCGTGCTCGTCAATGGCAAGCGCTGGCACACCACGGCCCTGCTCAACCTGCAGGGCGCGTTGGGACGCGGCTCGGCGCCCGCCGACCTGAACTCGATCCCGATTTCCGCCGTGGATCACATCGAGGTGCTGCGCGACGGCGCCTCGGCGCAATACGGTTCCGATGCCATCGCGGGCGTGATCAACATCGTCCTCAAGGGCGCCGCGAAGGAAGGCAGCAATTCGGCGAGCATCACCGCGGGCCGATATAGCGCGGGCGACGGCAAGCAATGGCAGGGCGAGGCGAGCATCGGCGTGCCGCTTGGCGGCGACAAGGGCTGGGCCCGCCTGAGCGTCGTGCAGGGGCATGCCGACGCGACGAACCGCGGCGGTCGCGACTTCCGCGATCCGTCCTCGCCGGTCTACGGCCAGCGCACGCAGCGCATCGGCGAGCCCGACATCAGCAACCACCAGGCGCTGCTCAACGTGCAGTACGCCGTGACGTCGAACGCCGACTTCTACGCGTTCGCGAGCACGAGCAGCCGCGAGGGCACGTCGCCCGCGCTTTTCCGCACCTATAACAGCGCGCGCAACATACGCTCGATCTATCCGAACGGTTTCCTGCCCCTCAACGACGTGCGCTCGATCGACAGCGCCCTCGTCGCGGGCGTGCGCGGCACGACCGCGAGCGGATGGCGATGGGACGTCAGCGGCAACTACGGACGCGACCACGTAAGCATCGACCCGATCCACACGCTCAACGTGGATCTCGGCGCGACGAGCCCGACGCGTTTCAACGCGGGCCGGCTCATCGCCACGCAGAAGGCGTTCGACGTCAACATCGCGAAGGACCTCGCGGTGGGCTGGCTGCAGAACCCGGTCACCCTCGCGTTCGGCGTCGAATACCTCTACCAGCGCTATGGCATCGAAGCGGGCGATCCGTCGTCGTACTTCGGGACGGGGTCGCAGGGATTCCCGGGCTTCACACCCGGCGACTCCGGCTACCACGCCCGACACGACGTCGCGGAGTACATCAGCCTCGAGAACCAGATCACGGACAAACTGAGCGGCTCGCTCGCCGTGCGCCACGAGGATTACACCGACTTCGGCAACACGACCTCCGGCACGCTTTCGGCACGGTACGACTTCACCGACACGTTCGCCCTGCGCGGCACGGCCGGCACCGGATTCCGGGCGCCGTCGCTCGCACAGCAGTTCTACACCACGACGTCGACCAACGTGATCGGCGGCGTGCCGACACAGATCCGAAACTTCGCGGTGAGCGATCCCGTCGCTCGCGCACTGGGCGCCGAACCGCTCAAAGCCGAGAAGTCGCACAACTACACGCTGGGCGCGACGTACCTGCCGGGCAACTGGACGTTCTCGCTCGACGTCTACCAGATCACGATCGGCAATCGCATCGTGCCCTCCGAGAACCTCGTCGGCGACGACGTCCGCGCCTACCTGACGAGCCAGGGCTACACCAACATCCAGGGCGGCAGTTACTTCACCAACGCCCTGAAGACGCGCACCCGCGGCGTCGATTTCAGCAGCGGTTACCGGCTCGACCTCGGCAACGCCGGGCTGCTTCAGCTGACCGCGGCGTACAACCGCAACCACACGTCGATCCTGTCGGTGGCGCCGAATCCGCCGCAGCTCGCACAGAACGGGCTCGAACTGGTGCGCGTGGGCCATATCGCGCAGGGCTACATCACCGAGGGCGCGCCACGCGACAAGATCGCGCTCGGCGGCGACTACACGCTCGGTGCGTGGAACTTCCACAGCGCGCTCACGCGTTACGGGCAGTTCCGCCAGAACCAGGATCCGATCAGCAATTCGGGCTACGACCAGGTCTTCCCCGCCCGCTGGCTGCTCGACCTGTCGGCCAGCTTCGCCACGGCCGGATGGACGTTCACGGCGGGCGTGGACAACCTGACCAACGTGTATCCGCAGAAGTACAAGGCGGGCAGCGACGGTGCCGTCGGCGGCACCTGGCCGTACCCGGATTACTCGCCGTTCGGCTACAGCGGCCGCTATCTCTACACGCGGGTCGCGTACCGCTGGTAAGAAACCGCCTGTAGGAGCGGCCCTGGCCGCGACAGCCGTTCGCGAAGAGCCGCAGGACCTGTGTCTCTTCGCGAGAAGCTGTCGCGGCCAGGGCCGCTCCCACACCGGTGCCCCTCCCGGAAGTCATGCTTGACTACAGCTGTCGTCAGGCGCACTCTGCCTACAGCTGTAGTCAGGAGCGGGCGGCATGAGCAAGAAGACGATCGGCGACCAGGAACTGGCGCTGCTGCAGTACATCGAGGATGCCCCGAAGAGTTCGGTGGCGGAGGTTGTCGCGGGGTATGGCGAGTCGCGCGGCCTCGCGCGGTCGACGGTGCTGACGATGATGGAGCGCCTCCGCGCGAAGGGTTACCTCACCCGCCGCCGGATCGACGGCAGTTTCCGCTACAGCGCGATCAACGGCACCGGCGTGGTGATGACGGGCGCGGTCGCGCGCTTCGTCCAGAACACGTTGCAGGGATCGGTCTCGCCGTTCGTCGCGTGGATGTCCGAACGCGGCCAGGTCAGCGACAGCGAGCTGGCCGAACTCGAGGCACTGGTCGATACCCTGCAGTCGCGTCGCGAGAAGCGCTGACATGGACGCCTTCCTCGACACGCTGTCCACCCGGCTCGCCTTCGCCTCCGCGCAGGCCCTGCTGCTCGGTGCGCTCGTCTACGCCGTCTGCCGGTCGTTCCCGTCACTATCCGCGTCGACGCGCAGCCTCTTGTGGTGGCTCCTCGGCGCACAGCTGATCGTGGGCATCGTCGCCCCCACGCCGTTCGAACTGCCGTGGCTACCTGCACCCGCGAGTCCGCGAGCGGTCGTCATGGACGCTTCGCCGGTTCCCGACGCTGGCGCGCTGCAGACCACCGCCGGTGGCGCCGGTCCAGTCTCCTGGACAGCCATCGTGCTCGGCCTCTGGGCCATTGGAATTCTCGGGCAGCTCATCGTCGCCGCCGTGCGCGGCGCGCGGCTCGCCGGCGTGCTGCGCCGCTCGCTGGCGCACGACGACGTCCGCGTGGACACGCTCTGCGCGAAGCGCGCCCGCGAACTCGGCCTGCGTCGCTCGCCGCGGCTGGCGGTCTCGCGCGAAGTGGATTCGCCGCAGGTGGTCGGCTTCCTGCGCCCGACGATCCTGCTGCCGCTGGACGAGCGTCTCGACGACGACGAACTAGACATGGCGCTCATGCACGAGCTCGCGCACGTGCGCCGCGGCGACCTCGTCCTCGGCTGGGTTCCCGTGCTCGCACGCACGCTGTTCTTCTTCCACCCCCTCGTCCACCTGGCGACGCGCGAGTACGCGATCTGCCGCGAGGCGGCCTGCGACGCCCTGGTCGTCTCGCGCGGCCGTCAGGCGGCGCGGACCTATGGACGCATGCTCCTGCGCCTCGGCGTCACGCCGCACCCGCATCACGCGCTGGCAGGCGCCTCACCCACGTTCCGCACTCTGAAAAGGAGACTCGACATGCTCGGTCAGGCCACCCAGGCATCGCGCCCCGTATTCGCCTTCTGCCTCGTCGCCGCCATCGCGGTCGTCGGTGTCACGCCCTGGCGCGTGGTCGCCGCGGACAGCGCCACGACCCGGCCGGTCGCCTTCATGGACGCCGCGCCGGCGCCGCCGCCGGCACCCGCCGCGCCTGCCGCTCCGATGGCGGATCCGGTAGCGATGCCCGTGCCGCCGCCCGCGCCCGTCGCCCCCATGGCGCCGCCCACACCCGCGACTGCCTACCATCCCGGCCAAGGCCACCTGCCCGACCATGCGTTCATCTACTTCGGCGACGACATCCACGTGATGAACGGCAGCAACGTCGACTTCCAGCGCGCGGAAGCGGCGCGGGCCGGCGCGGGCGAGTTCGTCTGGTACCGCGACGGTGCGCAGGCGTGGGTGCTGAAGGATCCTGCCTACCTCAAGCGGATCGAAAAAGCCTTCGCACGCAGCGCCGTTCCCGCCGAGTCGGGCCGGATGAGCGCGGAGAAGATGGCGGACATCGATCGCCAGCAGGCCATCCTCAACGAGCAGATGTCGAAGCTCGCGCATCGCCAGGCGGAGCTCGCCGTGAAGGAGACGATGCCGATGCGTCCCGACGACCGCGCCGCTTACGCGGCGGGCCACGCGGCGATCGGCAAGGAGCAGGCGGAGCTCGCGAAGAAGATGGCCGAACTGGGTCAACTCCGTGCGATGAACGGAAAGACGCAGGCCGAATGGGGCCGCCAGCAGGCCGCCGCCTCGCGCAAGGCCGCCGACGAGGTGAACGCGATCGTCGCGGAGGCGATCCGCAACCGCGCGGCCACCGCGGTGCGCTGACGCGACGACGATGCTCCGGTATGGTGGAAGGCTTTCCACCTTCCGGAGGCATCATGCGACTTCAATCGGGCACGGTCATCGAGGCACAGGCCCTGCTGTTCGACATGGACGGCACGCTGATCGATTCGCGCGTCGTCGTCGAGAAGATCTGGAAGCGCTGGTGCGACGAGAACGGCATCGACTGGCACACGGTCTTGCCGCGACTGCATGGCGTGCGCATGCGCGATTCGGTCGAGATGTTCGCGAAGCCCGGCATGGACGTGGAGGCGGTGTACCAGCGCCTCTATCGCGAGGAGGTCGAAGATGTCGACGGCATCGTGCCGATTCCGGGCGCCGTGGAACTCCTCGCCTCGCTGCCGCCCGAGGCGTGGACCATCGTCACCTCGGCCGACACCGTACTGGCGAAGGCACGTCTCGGCGCCGCGGGCATCGTGCCGCCGCCTCGCATGGTGACGGGCGAGATCGTGACGCTCGGCAAGCCCGATCCCGAGGGCTACCTGCTCGGTGCGCGGCGCATGGGTGCCGATCCGAAGGACTGCCTGGTGTTCGAAGACGCGAAGGCGGGCATCGACGCCGGCCTCGCCGCGGGTGCGCGGGTCATCGCCATCGCGGGCGATCATCCGGAAGAGGTGCCCCCGAACGTCGAGTGGGTGACGGACCTGACGTCGCTGCGGTTCGATGGCATGCGGGAAGGGAAGGTGCTGCTTCGGGTGGTCTGAGGACCTCCTGCCGATCCTGCTACACCGGCATTCGGCCCGCTGCCGCGGGATCGCCGATACGATCGGCGATGGGTGCTCGCGAGAGCGTCAGTAGACGTCGCGCCGATAGCGCCCCGTCGACGCGAGTTCATCGACCGTGACGTCACCCAGGGTGGCACGCAACACGGCATCCACCCCCGGCGCCATGCCGGCGAGGCTGCCGCAGACGTGGATGCTCGCGCCGTCCGCGACGAACCCGCGCAGCGCTTCCGCGCTGGCACGCAGGCGATCCTGCACGTAGCGCTCCGTCGCCGATTCGCGCGACCAGACGAGGTCCAGGCGCTCGATCCCGCCCTCCGCATGCCACTGGACCAGCTCGTCGACATGCAGACGGTCGACCGCGCTATGCCGCTCGCCGAAGACCATCCAGTTGCGATATCGCCCTTGCGCGATGCGCGCCTTGAGCAAGGCACGGAGTCCCGCGATACCGGTGCCGTTGCCGACGAGCAGCAGCGGCCGGTCGTCGGCGGGCGCATGGAACCCCGCGTTGCGACGCACGCGGAGATCGATCGTGTCGCCGATGGCCGCATGCTCGGTCAGCCAGCCCGACCCGATGCCGAGATCGCCATCCTCGCCACGCATCTGGCGCACGACCAGGTGGATCGCACCATCCGTCGGCAGCGACGCGATGGAGTACTCGCGATGGGGGTGCGTCGCTTCATCCGCACGGTGCCGCCGAGGCCCGACCTCGGCGATGTCGCCGGCGTCCCATGCGAGATGTGTCTCGTCGCTCGGCGCGAGCGCGACATGGAAGCACGGTCCGCCGGCACTGCCGGGATTGAGCAGGCGCCGCTCGACGAGACGCCACGGCTGATATGCGGGCCTGCGCCAGTCGGCGAGTCCGGTCGTACCGGCCACGTGCGCGACCTGGTGCTGCCAGTGACGGAGGCTGCCCTCGTCGCCGTTGTCGACATCGACGCGATCGAACAGCGGCGTTGCGCCACTGGCGCGCAACCAGGCATCGAGCTCGCGGCCGAAGGCGCAGAAGTCGTCGTAATCGCGGTCGCCGAGGGCGAGCACGCCGTAGGCGAGTCCACCGAGTGCCGCGGGCGCGCGCATCGCACGCTGGCGGAACGCGGTCGCCGCATCCGGCGCGTCGCCCTCCCCCGTGGTGCTCGCGACGAACAGCGCGCGCGTCGCCTGCGCGAGCATGGCGGGCGTGACGTCGTCGATGCCGCGGATGTCGACGGGCTTTCCGCCCGCGCGCAGTTCGTCGGCGGTCTTCATCGCCAGTTCGGTCGCGAAACCCGTCTGCGACGCGTGGACGACGAGGATGCCGCCCGCGTCATGGGGTTCGTCGGGTGTTCGTCGCGCCGCCATCCGGACGGTGAAGCCGATCCACGCGAGCGCGATGGCGCCGGCCGCGGCGACGTTCCGCGGCGAGCCAACGCCGATGCTCGCCGGTGCCTGCAGGCGCCAGCAGCACGCCGCGACGACGAGCAGCGCCAGTCCGATGGCCAGCTGACCGAGGAGCGCCCTCACGACGTGCTCACGACTTCGCCGCCGCCACGAACGCCGGTGACGCGCGTTCCTCGAAACGACCGTCCTCGCCGTACAGGATGAACAGCACGGCGATGCCGTGCTTCGTCGCGTACGCCATGCCGGCCTCCGGACCGAGGACGGTCATCGTCGTACCGAGCGAATCGGCGTGCATGCAGTCGTCCGCGACGATGCTCACCGAGGCGACCCGGTGCGCGACCGGCAGACCCGTGCGCGGATCGATGTGATGCGAGAAGAACCGGCCGCCGCTTTCGAAGAAGTGCCGGTAGTCGCCCGACGTGGCGATCGCCTTGTCCGTCAGCGACACGATGCGCCCGACCTGGTCGGGATCGTCCACCGCACCGGTGGCCGCACCGGGCCGTTCGATGCCGACATGCCACGGCGTGCCGTCCGGCTTGCGTCCGTGCGCGCGCAATTCGCCGCCCACCTCCACGAGGTAAGCCCGCACGCCCGACCGGTCGAGGAAGCGCGCCACCTGATCGACACCGAATCCCTTGGCGACGGACGACAGGTCCACGTACACGCCGCCGGGCTGGAACGCGCGGTGCCCCGGCTCGTCGAGGCGGATCTTCGACCAGCCGACGCGTGCGCGCGCGGCGGCGATGGCCGCGGCGTCCGGTGGTTCGTGCGGGCGGTGGTCGGGTCCGAAGCCCCAGAGGTTCACCAGCGGGCCGACGGTGGGATCGTAGGCGCCGCCGGAATCCTTCGCGAGACCGAGGGCGTAGCGAAGCACCGCGAAGAACTCCGGCGGCAGCGTCTGCCACGTGCCGGCGGGAGCACGGTTGAAGCGACTCAGGTCGGAGTCGGGTTCGTAGGTGCTCATCTGCGCGACGACGCGATCCACCTCGGCCTGGATGCCCCGCTCGATCGCGCGGTCGTCCGCGCCATCGGGCAGCACCGCGTTCACCGACCATGTCGTTCCCATGGTCTCGCCTTCGAAACGACGGACATCCGTGGCGGAGGCGATGGACGCGAACGACAGGAACGCCATGAACACGGCGAGCGCGCCGCGTCTTGCCACGCCACGAGCCACGGAGCCCAAGCTTCCTCGCGAAGTGCTGTCGCGGCCGGGGCCGCTCCTGTCGTCGTGCGTCATCGTGCTTTTACTGCGGGAGCACTTCGAGCGTCGCCGTATAGGCGAGGCGACGCTGCTTCGCATCCTTGACCGAAGTCCTGTCGTCTTCCGTGGAGGCGTTCACCCAGTACATGCCCGCTTCCGGCCACGTGAAGCTGAACCTGCCGTCCTTGTCGGTCGTGGTGTCGAGCTCGTCCTGCTTGTTCCGGTAACGCGTGCCGCCGTCGATCGCGACGACCTTGAGGTTGGCCGCCGGCTTTCCGTCGATGAGCAGCTGGAACGTCGCCTTCTCGCCGGCCATCAGGTCGTTCGGCGACGTGACCGGCACGAGTTCCAGGCCCTTGTTCGTCGGCTTCAGCGCACCGACGCTGGGCGAGCCCTGCGTCACGAACGTCTCGACGCGCGAGGCCATCTCGGCGACCTGCACGTTCTTCGCGTTCGCGGGAATCGCGCCCTTCAGTTCGTCGGCGGTGCCGCGCCAGCGCTGCTTCTTGCCGTCGACCTCGTAGTTCGCGAACACACCCTGGTTGACCAGCGCGAGGCGGTAGGTGCCCTTCTGCGGCACGGCCAGGTCGAACGTGCTGCGGTACTTGCCGGTCGACGCGTTCTCGGGCTTCACCGTCGAGCCGTCCGGCGCGGTGATGACCAGCTGATCGAGCTTCGCCGGGAAATGATCCGGGTAGTAGAGATCGTTGGACACCGCCGCGTCGACGGTCACCCAGGCGTCGTCGCTGGAGATCACGGTGGCCGACGGCACCATCCACATCTTGTGGGCGTGCGCGGCGAGCGGCAGGACGAGGGCGGCGCAGAGCGCGGTGCGAACAATGGCGTGCTTCATCGATAAGCTCCGGTTCTCAGGGATTGATGTCGAGGGTGATCTGGCCGAGCTCTTCCGCGCCCTTCGCCGACAGGTGCTGCGTGGACTTCGCCGGCCAGTCGAATGCGATGCGCTGGGTTTCGTGCCCACCGACTTCGCGCGCGGCCTCGACGACGAGTTCGTAATGGCCCGGCGCCAGCGTGCCGAGCGGCGCCTTGCCTTCCGTGAAGCGCAACTGGTGCTGGCCCGCCGGACGCGTGGCGCCGGAGACGCCGTCGATCGGCATCGTCTGGTCGCGGCCTCCGCGGCGCCACCACTGGCGCATGTCCTTCAGCCACTTGGTGCCTTCGCCGTCGCCCTTCTTCATCTCGTACCAGACGGCGAGGTTGGCGACCGTCGCGTTGTCGCGCTCGATCCACACCGCGACATACGGCCGGTGGTATTCGCTGACCTTCAGCGTGGGGATCTCCACGGTGATGTTCAGGTCCGCCGCGCCGACCGGCGCGGCGAAGGCAAGGCAGAGGGCGAGCGGCAGGCGTCGACGCATGGGGGTTCCCGTCAGTGGATGAAGATCAGGGCGATGACCGCCGGCAGCACGAAGCCGAGCGCGACCATCGGCCACGTCATGCCGCGCTGGCCGGCGTGCATCTTGAGCAGCAGCAGTCCCGTGATCGCGAACACCAGGCAGGCCAGCGCGAACACGTCGATGAACCAGCTCCAGACGGGGCCGGTGTTGCGACCCTTGTGGAGGTCGTTGAGGTACGCGAGCCAGCCGCGGTCCGTCACCTCCGACTCCACCTCGCCGGTCTCCCGGTCGACGCTGACCCAGCCATCGCCGCCGGGACGCGGCAGCGAGACGTAGACCTCGTCCTCGCTCCACTCGCCGGAATGGCCGGCGGGATCCACGCCGGTGCGGTCGGCCACGAAGGCGGCGACATCATCGGGTAGAGGGCCAGACTTGCCATGCGATCCGGCCAGCGTGCGGACCATCGGCGCCGGAAGGGTCGCGGCATGCCGCTCGACACGTGGCGACGCTTCGATCCGCGCGGCGTGATTCAGCGTGAAGCCGGTCACCGAGAAAAGCAGCAGGACGACCAGCGAGACCGCGGAGCTGATCCAGTGCCAGCGGTGCAGGTGCTTCAGCCAGAACGCGCGGCGTTGCCGGTCGACGGTATCGCGCATGTGCTGGAACGCCCCTGTGAAACGCTGATTCGACAGGCGGTCATGGTAAACCACAATGCGAATCGTTCGCAATTGAGCGGCAACGGTTGCCCGGTGCAAGCCGCCGCAGTGGCAGGAAAGACGCCGGAAAGCCTCCCGCGGCAGCATGCGCCGCACCCACTCCGGAGCGTATCCTCCCGCCATGCGCATCCTTCTCGCCGAAGACGACGCCGCGATCGCCGCGGCCGTGAAGAGCTCCCTCCAGCAGGGCGGCCATGCCGTAGATCACGTCGCCGACGGCGCCAGCGCCGACCACGCCCTGCGCGATCACGACTACGACCTCCTGGTGCTCGACCTGGGCCTGCCCATGGTGGACGGCAGCGACGTGCTCGCCCGCGCGCGCAAGCGCGGCTCGGGCGTGCCGGTGCTGGTGGTCACGGCGCGCGAAGGCCTCAAGGAACGTGTGCGCGTGCTCGACCTCGGCGCCGACGACTACCTCGTGAAGCCCTTCGCCCTGGCGGAATTCGAAGCGCGCGTGCGCGCCCTCCTCCGTCGCCGCACCACCAACGGCACGCCGGAGTTCCGCATCGGCAGGCTGCGCCTGGACATTCCCGGCCACCGCGCCTGGATCGGCGACGCCGCCCTCGACCTCACCGCGCGCGAATTCGGCCTGATGGAAGCGCTGGCCGCGCGCGCGGACAAGGTGACCAGCCGCGCGCAGCTGGTCGAAGCCCTGTGCAACTGGGACGAGGACCTCACCGACAACGGTCTGGACATCGCGCTGCACCGGCTGCGCAAGAAGCTGCAAGGGTCCGGCACGAGCGTGCGGACCATACGCGGCCTCGGCTACATGCTCGAAGAATCGGCGGATGCCTGAACGCCGCCACGCGGCCCCGCGCCGGCCGGCACGTCCCAGCCTGCGCCGGCGCCTGCTCACGTTCCTCCTCGTTCCCGTGCTCGGCGTGCTGCTGCTCGACGCCGTCATCGCGTACTACGCGGCGCTGGCGTACTCCAACCGGGTGCACGACGCCGATCTCTCGGACTCCGCGCTGACCCTTTCCGAGATGATCGGCAACGACGCATTGCGCGGCGAACTGACCGCACAGGCGCGCTTCCTGCTCGAGTACGACCCGGATGGCCGCAACTATTACGAGGTGATCAGCGATCGCCACGGACGGATGATCGGCAATGCCGAGCTGAAGGGACCGGAGCGCAAGGTCGCCGTCGACGCCGTGCCGCTGCTGTACGACACGATGCTCGGCCATCGGCCGCTGCGCGCCGCCGTGATGCGCGTGCCCAGCCACCAGGATCCCGGCGACACGCTCACGATCACCGTGGCCGAGAACCTGCGCGACCGCCACATCCGAGCGCGCGAGATCCTCTTCCTCAGCCTGCCCATGCAGGCGTTGCTCATCGTCGCGGTGCTCTCGCTCGTGTGGTTCGGCGTGAGCCACGGTCTCGGCGTGCTGGAGCCGCTGATGTCCCGCCTGCGGCGGCGCGAGCACGATCTCGGCCCGATCGGCGAGGAAGATGTGCCGGTGGAAATACTCCCGCTCACCCGCACGATCGACGATCTCTTCGCCCGCATGCGCAACATGCTCGGGCTGCAGGAACGCTTCATCGCCGACGCGGCCCACCAGTTGCGCACGCCCCTGGCCGGGATCCAGCTGCATGTCGAGCGGCTCGAAGCCTCCGACGACCCGGCATCGCGGGCCGACGCGTTGGCGCACGTGCACCGCCTCGCCGCGCGTGCCGCGCGCACGTCGGCGCAGCTGCTGGCCCTCACGCGCACGCAGTCGCCCGACCTGCCCGACCACGACGGCATGGCGATCATCGACCTGGCGGGCGTCGTGCCCGAGGCCGTGGGCATGCGCGTCCACCAGGCCCTGAACCTCGGCGTGGACCTCGGCTACGAGGGCGTCGACGGACCCGTGCCGATCCGCGGGGACGCGCTGCAGATCCAGGAGGTGATCGACAACCTCGTGGACAACGCCTTCCACTACGCCGGCCGCGGACACACGGTGACCGTCTCGCTCGGACGCTCGGACGACGAGGCCCTGCTGGCCGTCGAGGACGATGGCCCCGGCGTCGACGACGCGTTCCTCGACCAGCTGGGCGAACGCTTCTTCCGCGTGCCCGGCGTCGACGAGGACGGCACGGGCCTCGGCCTCGCCATCGTGGAGAGCATCGCCGAACGCCACGCCGCACGGGTGGCTTTCCGCCACGCCGCGTCCGGCGGCCTGCGCGTCGAACTCCACTTCCCGGCCGCGACGACCGCCTAGCCCGTGGGAGCGCATCTGGGCGCGATGGGAACGTGCCGCGAGCCCCCATCGCGCCCAGGTGCGCTCCCACGGTAACAGGGCCGGAAAGGCGCCTGAAACTCCTCGCTGGGACCATGGGCACATCGAAGCGAAGGCGCGAGGCGTCGGTGTGAGCAATTCGGCGGCATTCCAGTTCGAAGGCGGTCGTGACGGTGTCCTCCTCATCCACGGACTCACCGGCACGCCCACGGAGATGCGTCTGGTCGGCAAGGGCCTGAACCGCGCGGGTTACACCGTCGTGGGCGTGCAGCTGGCCGGCCACTGCGGCAGCGAGGACGACCTGCTCGCCACCACCTGGCAGGACTGGTACGCGAGCGTCGAAGCCGCCGCCGAGGAACTCCGCGGACGCGTCGACCGCCTGTTCGTCGCCGGCCTGTCCATGGGCGCCCTGCTCGCGCTGCGGCTGGCCGCCATGCGGCCGGACTGGATCGACGGC
Source organism: Luteibacter sp. 3190 (assembly GCF_031456385.1). Classification (NCBI taxonomy): domain Bacteria; kingdom Pseudomonadati; phylum Pseudomonadota; class Gammaproteobacteria; order Lysobacterales; family Rhodanobacteraceae; genus Luteibacter; species Luteibacter sp. 3190. The sequence goes on from NZ_JAVDUO010000002.1 coordinate 47,004, forward strand.
GTCGGCGTCTTCGGCGCCACCTTCCGTTACGACGGCTGGTCCATCGGCTGGACGGGCAGGCTCTCGTTCCTGCTCCCGCTGTTCAAGCGCCTCGGCATCGGCCAGCGCCGGAGCTTCATCGAACAGCCGCCCTACGGCATTCGCGACGAGCGACTGCGCGCGCAGGTCAGCGCGGCGATGTTCTCGGGCGACAGCGAGGCCGCCGGCCTGCCCGGCAATCCGTGGCCCGCGCTCGCCGAGATGGTGAAGCTGTCGCGCGACGTGCGCCGCCGGCTGCCGCAGGTGGTCGCGCCGTGCTTCATCGCGCACGCGGCGGACGACGACGTCGCCAGCATCGCGAACGCGGACCTCGTGGCGCGACGCGTGCGCGGCCCGATCGAAATGCTGCTGCTCGCCGACAGTTACCACATGATCACGATCGACCGAGAACGCCGCATGCTGATCGAGCGCACCGCCGACTTCTTCAACCGCGTCGCACGCGACACGCGTTCGCCGCGCATGGCGGCGTGACGATGCACGGACTGGTGCTCGCCCTATGGATCGCGAACGTGCTGCTCGATACGGCCGGCCAGCTGGCGTTCAAGGCGGCGGCCGGCGACGAACGCGCCGGCGACGGCCTCGCGCGCTGGCGCTACATGTTCGCGCGCCCCTGGATCTGGACGGGCATCGCCTGCTACGTCGCCGAATTCGTCGTGTGGATCGCGTTCCTCTCGCTGGTGCCGCTGTCCGAGGGCGTGCTGCTGGGCTCCATCAACATCGTGGCCATCATGATCGCGGGCCGTATCCTGTTCCGCGAGAAACTCAGCCCGCTGCGCGTGACCGGCATCCTGCTCGTCGCCGCGGGCGTGGCCATCGTCGGAGCGGGATCGTGAAACGGTTCTACCTCGTCGGCTTCGCGCTGCTGCTCGCGTTCGATTCGCTCAACCTCGTCTGCTTCAAGATGGCGGGCGCGCACGCGCTGCCCGTCGAGGTGAGCACGGCATGGCTCGCGCGCGTCTTCGCGCACCCCTGGATCTACGGCGCGGTGCTCGGTTACATCGGCGCGTTCGTCACCTGGATGAGCCTGCTCAAGCACGCGCCGATCGGGCCCGCGTTCGCCGCGTCGCATCTCGAAGTGGTGAGCGTGATGGCGCTGTCGTGGTGGCTCTTCGCCGAACCCGTCACGCCGACGCAGATCGCCGGAGCGATCGCGATCGTCGCGGGCATCGTCTGCCTCGCGATCGCGGAAGGCGACGAAGAGGCCGACGCCCATGCCGTTCCGGCCTGAGCGCGAGGCGCCGCCAACCGCCGGCCTGCCGTTGCGGCTGGCCGACCTGCGCGGCGACGTGCCCGCTCCCCTGACGGCCCTCGCCGCGCACTGGCTCGGCACGGATGGCGCGCAGCTCGAATGCTCGGGGACGGCCGCGTTGACGGTCGCGCTGCGCACGCTGTCGGAGCACGCGCGATCCCGCACCGAGGTGGCGATTCCCGCGTTCACCTGCCCGCTCGTGCCGCTGGCGGTGCGCCGGGCCGGGCTCGTGCCGCGGCTCGTCGACCTGTCGCCCGGTCACTTCGACATGGACCCGGACCGGCTCGCCGCCGCATGCGGCGAGCGCACGCTGGCGGTCGTTCCGACGCACCTCGGCGGCCGCCTCGCCGACGTGACGACGGCGAACGCCATCGCTCACGCCGTGGGCGCCCTCACCGTCGAGGACGCCGCGCAGGCCCTCGGCGCGCGCAGCGGCGAACGCTTCGCCGGCACGCTCGGCGATGTCGGCTTCTTCAGCCTCGCCGCGGGCAAGGGCTTGTCGATCTTCGAAGGCGGACTCCTCGTCTCCCGCGACGCGGCATGGCGCGAGCGCTTCGCCCGGACCTCGCGGCGCATCGCGCGCTGGCACCCGGTATGGGAGGCCCGACGAATGATCGAGCTGACCGGATACGCGGCGCTGTATCGCCCGCGCGGGCTCGGCCTGGCGTACGGACGTCCGATGCGGCGCGCGTTGCGGCGCGACGATCTGCTCGGCGCCGCGGGCGAGCACTTCGATCCGGACTTCCCGTTGCACCGCGTGGGCCGCTGGCGTCAGTCGGTCGGCGCCAGGGCGTTCGCGCGGCTGCCTCCGTTCATCGCCGCGACGACCGCGCAGGCGCAGTCACGCCTTCCGGCGCTCGCCACGCTGCCGGGCGTCACCGTGTTCCGCGACGACGGCGGCACCTGGCCGTATTTCATGCTGCTACTCCCCGACCGCACGACGCGCGACGCCGTGCTGGCGAGACTGTGGTCGTCGCGGCACGGCGTGGCGCGGATGTTCATCCACGCGCTGCCCGGTTACGACTATCTCGGCGGGATGGCCGGCGGCGACGACGTGCCGAACGCGCACGACTTCGCGGCGCGCACGCTGACGATCACCAACAGTCCCTGGCTCGACGACCCCGCGTTCGAGCACGTGTGCTCCGTGATCGAAGCGGTGCTTGTGTCCCGCTGAGAGCTTTCGACGCCCGGCAGCAGGACCTGCCGCTCTTCGCGAAGAGCCGTCGCGGCCGGGTCCGCTCCCACAGTCAGAGGGACACGGCCTTTGGTGGGAGCGGACCTGGCCGCGACAGCTTTTCGACGCCCGGCAACAGGACCTGCAGCTCCTGGCGAAAGGCAGCGGGTCCCGCTCAGGCCTTGCCCTGCTCCACCAGCGTCAGCGCCACCTTGTCGCGCAGGTAGACCGGCAGCGCGAGTTCGGGCGCCACGGCCCGCCCGTCGCGGAAGCGGCGCGCGGCGACCTCCGCCACGTGCCGCGCCTGGGGGAAACGCGCGCCGTCCGCCGAGCGGATCGGCGCGGCGATGCGTTCGCGCAGCGCGGCTTCGTAGGTCGCCCAGCCGGTACCCACCACGTGCCAGCCGGACGCCTCGGGCAGCACGAGCGCGGCCGCGGTATCCACGCGTTCGCGATCCATCAGCGTGACGCTGCCGTCGCCTTCGCGACGCCAGGCCGCGACGTAGATTTCGCCCATGCGCGCATCGATCACCGAGAGGATCGCCGCATCGTCCTCCGGCGCTTCCAGCGCCAGCGCCTCCAGCGACGAGACCGTGACCACGGGCACGTCGAGCGCCATGGCCATGCCCTGCGCGAGGGAGACGCCGAGACGCACGCCCGTGAACGCACCTGGGCCGCTACCCACCGCGATGCCGTTCAGGGCCTCGCGCTTCAGGCCGGCCTCGGCGAGCAGTTCGTCCGCCATGGGCAGCACCAGCTCGGCGTGTCGGCGTGGCGCGATCTCGCTGCGCTCGATCACTTCGTCGCCGTGGACGAGCGCGACCGAGCAGGCTTCCGTGGAGGTTTCGATGGCGAGGAAGTTCATGGCGATTCCGTCGAAGGCAGGGGCGGCGTGCCGTAGGCGTACCAGTCGATGCGGCGGGTGAGGTACATCAGCAGCGCGATCACCGTCACCAGAACCACCGAACCGATCAGCAACGCGTACTGTTCCGCGCCGATCAGGCCGTAGAGTATGACGTAAACGAGCGCCAGGACGCCGCCGAGGCAGAGCCCCGCGCCACGCGCCCGTAGGGCCGCCGTCGCGTAACCGCCGACGATCAGCACCACGGTCGAGGCCGCCACGGCGTACGCGGCCCCGAACCCGATCTGCTCGGAGAGCGCGAGCAGCAGCACGTAGAAGCTCGTCATGGCCGCGCCCACGAGCAGGTATTGCACGGGATGCAGGCGCAGTCCCTTGAGTATCTCGAAGAGGAAGAACGCGACGAACGTCAGCGCGATGAACAGCAGGCCGTATTTCCCCGCGCGGTCGTTCTGCTGGTAGACGCCGCCCGGCTGGTGCAGCTTCACGCCGAAGGTCGACGACGCGAGGCGGCCGGCAACTTCCGTGTTCGCCGCGTCCCAGTGCTGACCGTAGTCGCGATTGAGGTCGAGCACCTGCCATGCGGCGTCGAAGCCCTCCTTCGTCACGCTGCGCTTGGCCGGGAGCAGCGCGCCGGTGAACCCGGGGTCGGGCCACGCCGAGCGGATGCGCACGCTGTTCGTGCGTGCCAGCGGCAACGCCGAGAACGATTCCGTGCCGGCGATGCGCAGGGTGGCCGCGAAATCGATGGGTGTCGTCCGCCCGGCGTCGATCGGAAGCGGCGCGGAGAGCACCGTGTAAGGTCCCATGCGCGCCGCGGACGACGCGAACCGCACGGGCCGCCCGTCGACCGTCACGGACGTGATGTCCTGCACGCCGCGCGTGTCGGCGACGAGCAGGCGCAGCTCGGCCTTGCCCATCGCCCAGGTCGAGCCCGTGTCGGCGGCGAAACGGCGCAGATCGTCGGGAAGGATGCGGCCGCGCAGCGTCACGTCGCCCGTGTACACAGGCACCTCGTATATGCCGACGTGCCGGCGCTCGACGGTGAGGTCCGCGACGGTCGACTGCTGATCGGCGAGCACGATTTCCGTGCCGTCGCGCACGCTTGCGATTCGCCCGTCGCTGCCGGCGATCTCGTGCCGCGTCGGAACGGCGACGACGAGCCCGCCGATCGTCTGCGGCCCTCCCCAGCCCTCGGCGACGCGCACCGACGCGGCTTCGCGCATCGCCTGGCGCTCGCGCACCAGTCCATCGGCCTGCGTGAGCGGAATGAGCATGATCAGTGCGAGGGCGCCGATGCCCAGCACCTTCGCGGTGATCGATTGCGTCCAGCGGAACATGGCGGAACTCCTTGGCATGGGAACCCGGATCGTCGCGGCCCGGCGTGTTGCGGAGCGGCTGGCTTTGTGGCGGGAAGCGGGCGTTCGCTGGCCGAACGCTGAATAAGTCATGCGAATGAGAGTGTTCTCATGACAGCGCACACGCGGGCAAGGACGATGCCCGCACCCCACGTCGCAAGGATCGCCGCCATGCCGCCCGTCCAGCTAGCGCTACCCGCCGCCCTCATGATCGGCGCGGCCATCGCCGCCACGACGACACCGCCACGAACAGACGTTCGCGAACTCGCCAGCACCCTTCGCCTTTCCGGCGAGGGGAACGCGGGCGTGTCCGGGCTCATCGACGGCCGGCCGGCGTTGCGCATGCTGCAGGTGTCGATCAGACCGGGCGCGTCGTTGCCATGGCGGCATGGCGACGCCGGGTATGTCGTATCGGGCGAGCTCCGCGTCCAGGCGCCGACGGGCGACCTGCAGGTGATCCGTCCCGGCGACAGCATCCAGCCTGCGGCCGGTTCGCCGCATCACGGCGTGGCGGGTCCGGCCGGCGCGACGGTGATGATCGTCCAGGACGAAGGCGCTTCATGAGATCGCCGCGTCGATCGCGGCGGCACCTTGCTACCGAAGGGTGGGAGCCGATCGTATCGGCGATCAACCCGGCGCGGCGTCCTTCGCGAAGAACGAAACCACGTCGGCGAGCTCGCGCGTCCGCGGCATCGGTGGCAGGCTGGCCAGGAAGAGGCGCCCGTAGCCTTTGGTGCTCAGGCGCGGATCGCACAGCACCAGCACGCCGCGATCGTGCACGTCGCGGATCAGGCGTCCGGCGCCCTGCTTGAGCGCGATCACGGCGGTCGGCACCTGCCAGCCCATGAACGGATTGATGCCGGCCTCCTCCAGGGCTTCCAGGCGCGCCTGCAGCACGGGATCGTCGGGCATCGCGAACGGCAGCTTGTCGATCACCACGACGCTGAGCGCTTCGCCGGCGACATCCACGCCTTCCCAGAAGCTCGCCGCGCCCAGCAGCACGCCGCGGCCACTCGCGCGGAATTCCTCCAGAAGACGGTGGCGCGGCGCGGTGCCCTGCACGAACAGCGGCCACGGCACGCGCCCTTCCAGCAACTCCGCCGCACGGCGCAGGGCACGGTGCGACGTGAACAGCAGGAATGCCCGCCCGTCCGATGCCTCGAGCACGGGACGGATGGCCGCGATCACGCGATCGGTGTAATCGCGCGCGGCCGGGTCCGGAAGATCCCTGGGCAGGTACGCGAGCGCCTGCCGCCGGTAGTCGAACGGGCTCTCCACGTGCAACGTGCGCGGGTCTTCGAGGCCGAGCTGACGCGCGAAGTGGCCGAAGTCGCCCGCGATCGACAGCGTCGCCGACGTATGGATCCACGCCGCGTCGGTCGACATGCGCATCGCCCGCAGCGGCGAGGCGAGGTCCAGCGGCGTCGCATGCAGCGCGAAGCCGCGCGGCCAGGTCTCGTACCAGCGCACGTCGCTGGCCGAATGCTCCTCGGCGATGCGATCCAGCCGCAGGCTCAGCATCTGCGCGCGTTCGTAAGCGTTCGCCAGTCCCCGCGAGCGCTCGCCGAGGGCCGCCAGCAGGTCGGACAGCGCCGCCATCACGTCGCGCAGCTCGACGAGCGTCTCGCGCACCATTGGGTCACGATCGAGGGCGCCGAGCGGGCCCCGGTTCGGCAACGGGTCCATGGCGAGGCGCAGCCGCTTCACGAGATCGCCGATGACCTCGACGGGCTCCAGCAGCTGGCTCGTCGCGCCGGTGACACCTTGCGCCTCCGCCAGGGCATCCTGGCCGAGCTCGACGATCTGCCGCGAACTCACGCTCTGCGAGAAGAACTGGCCAGCCAGTTCGGGAATCTGGTGCGCCTCGTCGAGGATGAACGCGTCGGCGCCCGGCAGGATCTCGCCGAACCCCTCCTGCTTCAGCGCCAGGTCGGCCATGAGCAGGTGATGGTTGACCACCACGATGTCGGCCTCCATCGCTTCGCGCCGCGCCTTCACGACGTGGCACTCCTCGAAGAACCGGCATTCCGAACCGAGGCAGTTCTCGGGCGTGGAGGTCACGCGCGGCCAGACCGGCGAATCCTCCGGGATGTCCACCATTTCCATGCGGTCGCCCCGCCGGGTCCGCGCCGACCATGCCCGGATCGCGGAGAGCTGGGAGACCAGCTGGCGGTCCGGATTGCCCTCGCGTACCGCCTGGTCCAGGCGGTACAGGCAGAGGTAGTTGGCGCGCCCCTTGAGCAGGCTCGTCCGGGCCCGGCTGCCCAGCACCGCGTGGACGCGCGGCAGGTCGCGGAAGAACAGCTGGTCCTGCAGCGCCTTGGTGCCGGTGGAAACGATGACCTTGCGCCCCGACATCAGGGCGGGAACCAGGTACGCGAAGGTCTTGCCGGTACCCGTGCCCGCCTCGGCGATGAGCATGTCGCGCTCGCCGATGGCCGTGGCCACGGCGGCCGCCATGCGCTGCTGGGCCTCGCGGGGCGCGAATCCCGGTACTTCACGGGCGAAAGGGCCCTCCGCGCCGAGGATCGCGGCCACTTCGAGTTCAGTCATCAGGCAAGTATCGCCTACAATGGCGGTCTTTACGTCTTCCAAAGCGCGCCGCCGCGGCGCGCGCCGAGAGCCCACGCATGGACAAGAGTTTCGAGCCCAGCCAGATCGAGTCGAAGTGGTACGCCCAGTGGGAGGCCAACGGCTATTTCAAGCCGTCCGGCAAGGGCACGCCGTACACGATCATGCTGCCGCCGCCCAATGTCACGGGCACCCTGCACATGGGCCACGCGTTCCAGCACACGATCATGGACACGCTCGTGCGCTACCACCGCATGCGCGGCTACGACACGCTCTGGCAGCTCGGCACCGACCACGCCGGCATCGCCACCGAGATGGTGGTGACGCGCCAGCTGAACGCCGAAGGCAAGCAGCGCGCCGACTTCGACCGCGAGGCGTTCATCCAGCGCGTCTGGCAGTGGAAGGAAGAATCCGGCGGCACGATCGGCCGCCAGATGCGTCGCATGGGCGTGTCCGGCGACTGGAGCCGTGAAGTCTTCACGATGGACCCGGGCCCGTCCAAGGCCGTGGTGGAAACCTTCGTGCGCCTGTACGACGAGGGCCTGATCTACCGCGGCCAGAAGCTCGTGAACTGGGACCCGGTGCTGAAGACCGCCATCTCGGATCTCGAAGTGGTCAGCGAGGAAGAAGACGGGTCGCTCTGGTCGATCCGCTATCCGCTGGCCGATGGCAGCGGCGAACTCGTCGTCGCCACGACGCGCCCGGAAACGATGCTGGGCGACGTCGCCGTGGCCGTGCATCCGGAAGACGAGCGCTACGCGCACCTGATCGGCCGCATGCTCGCGCTGCCGCTCTCCGACCGGCAGATCCCGATCATCGCCGACACGTACGTCGAGAAGGATTTCGGCACCGGCTGCGTGAAGATCACCCCCGCGCACGACTTCAACGACTACGCCATCGGCCAGCGGCACAACCTGCCGATGATCAACATCCTCACCGACGACGCGAAGATCAACGACGCGGCGCCGGAGAAGTATCGCGGCATGGACCGCTACGTCGCGCGCAAGGCGGTGCTCGCCGACCTGGAGGCGCAGGACCTCCTCGTCGAGACGAAGAAGCACAAGCTGCAGGTGCCGCGCGGCGACCGCACGGGCCAGGTCATCGAGCCGTACCTCACGTGGCAGTGGTTCATCCGCATGGACACGCTCGCCGCGCGCGGCCTCGAGCTGGTCGAGCAGGGCCACGTGAAGTTCGTGCCCGAGAACTGGATCAACACGTATCGCCATTGGCTCGGCAACATCCAGGACTGGTGCATCAGCCGCCAGCTCACGTGGGGCCACCAGATCCCCGCGTGGTACACCGACGGCGGCGCGATCGTCGTGGCGCACGACGAGACCGAGGCGCGGGCGAAGGCCGACGCGCTCGGCCACGCCGGCCCGCTGCGTCGCGACGACGACGTGCTCGAAACCTGGTTCTCGTCGTCGCTGTGGAGCCATTCGACGCTCGGCTGGCCGGATCCACAAGCGCAGGCCGAGCGCGGCTTCGATCGCTACCTGCCGACGAACGTGCTGGTCACCGGTTTCGACATCATCTTCTTCTGGGTCGCCCGGATGATCATGATGACCGACCACTTCACCGGCGAAGTTCCTTTCAAGGACGTCTACGTCACGGGCCTGATCCGCGACAAGGACGGCCAGAAGATGTCGAAGTCGAAGGGCAACGTCCTCGACCCGCTCGACCTCATCGACGGCATCACCCTCGACGAGCTGCTCGCCAAGCGCACGCGCGGGCTGATGCAGCCGAAGATGGCCGAGAAGATCGAGAAGGCCACGCGCAAGGAGTTCGCCGACGGCATCCCCGCCTTCGGCGCCGACGCCCTGCGCTTCACCTTCGCCTCGCTCGCCACGCACGGTCGCGACATCAAGTTCGACCTCGAACGCTGCGGCGGCTACAAGGCCTTCGTCAACAAGCTCTGGAACGCGTCGCGCTTCGTGCTGATGAACCTCGGCGACGGTCCGGTCGCGGTCGCGAAGCCGACGACGGAAGCCGAGCGCTGGATCCTCACGCGCCTGCGCGACACGCTGGCGACGGTGAAGGAGCAGTTCGCGCTGTACCGCTTCGACCAGGCCGCGCAGGCCCTGTACGAGTTCACCTGGAACGAGTTCTGCGACTGGTTCCTCGAGCTGTCGAAGCCGGCGCTCAACGGCGGCGACGCCGCGCAGATCGCGTCCACGCGCTACACGCTCGTGCACGTGCTTGAGACGCTGCTGCGCGCGCTGCATCCGCTGATCCCCTTCGTCACCGAGGAAATCTGGCAGCACGTGCGGCCGGTGCTCGGCATCGAAGGTGAAACGGTGATGCTGCGTCCGTACCCCGAAGCGACCGACGTCGAAGGCGACGCGACGGCGACCGCCGAGATCGAATGGGTCAAGGACGTCCTGACCGGCGTGCGCCGCATCCGCGCCGAGATGAACATCGCGCCGGGCAAGGTCATCCCCCTGCTGTTCGCCGACGGCGACGCCGCCGATCGCGAACGCGCCACGAAGTTCGCCGCGCAGGTGGCGTTCCTGGGTCGCGTGGAATCGCCGACCTGGGTGTCGGGCGAGGAGCCCGCGGCCGCGGTCGCCGTCGTCGGCGGCATGCGTGTCCTGATCCCGCTCGCCGGTCTCATCGACGTCGACGCCGAGAAGGCGCGCCTCGCGAAGGAAATCGCCCGCGTGGAAGGCGAGGTGCGCAAGTGCGAAGCGAAGCTGGGCAACGCCAACTTCGTCGCCAACGCGCCGGCGGAAGTCGTGGAGCAGGAGCGCCAGCGCATCGCGGACTGGACGCGCCAGGCGGAAGCGATGCGCGAGCAGGCCCGCAAGCTGGGGTAAGCAACGACGCGCCAGGCTGTGGGAGCGGACCTGGCCGCGACAGCTCTTCGCCGCAATCCCCAAGCTGACGCGCCAGCTCTCTGTCCCGGCCTCAAAACATGTCGCGCCCAGGTGCGCTCCCACAGGTGCAATTGTGGGAGCGGACCCGGCCGCGACGGCTCTTCGCCCCGTCCCCAAGTTCGCACGCCAGCTCCCAGCCACGGCCTCAAAACATGTCGCGCCCAGGTGCGCTCCCACAGGTGCAATTGTGGGAGCGGACCCGGCCGCGACGGCCCTTCGCCCCGGCCCCCAAGTTCGCGCGCCAGCTCCCAGCCACGGCCTCAAACATGTCGCGCCCAGGTGCGCTCCCACAGGTGCAATTGTGGGAGCGGACCCGGCCGCGACGGCTCTTCGCCCCGGCCCCCAAGTTCGCACGCCAGCTCCCAGCCACGGCCGCAAACATGTCGCGCCCAGGTGCGCTCCCACAGGTGCAATTGTGCCAAGGCCGCTCCCACAGCGACCCGCTACATATCGTGCTTGTTCACCTCGAACCCGCCCTTCTTGTACTGCGTCCAGCGCGAACGCGAGCCTTCGCGTTCCGCCGGATCGGCGGCCACGACTTCGAGCACGCGCTCGAAGCTGCCCGGGGCGCAGACGTCGCGCAGGTTGATCACCATGGGGCGATCGGCCGTTTCCACACCCGGCGGGACGATGAGAACGGCGGTGTCCGCGTCGTCGTCGTCGCCAGCGAGCTGGTGGGGGATGAAGCTGTCCTCGTCGAACGACCAGAGGTACTCGTCGATCGCCTCGGCCTGCTCGAAATCGCGCGTCAGGATCAACGTCGGCTGCTGGGCGGCGAACGCGCGCTTGGCGAGTTCGCAGACCAGCAGCAGGGGATCCTCGCGGAACCGCGGCTTGTCGATCAGGTAGAAATCGGCGCGGGGCATCGGGCGGGGATCAGCCGGCCGCGACGCGATCGAGCAGCCACTGCGTCAGCAGAGGCACCGGGCGGCCGGTGGCGAGGCCCTTGCGGCCCTCGTCCCAGGCGGTGCCGGCGATGTCCAGGTGCGCCCAGCGGCGACCCTCCGTGAAGCGGGCCAGGAAGCAGCCAGCCGTGATGGCGCCGGCGTACTTGCCGCCGATGTTCGCGACATCGGCGAAGCCCGATTCCAGCTGGCTCTGGTAGTCGTCCCACAGCGGCAGGCGCCAGGCGCGGTCGAGCGTCGCCTCGCCGGCGGCGAGGAGCTCGGCCGAGAGCGATTCGTCCTTCGTCATCAGGCCGCTGGCGTGCTTGCCCAGCGCCACGACGCACGCGCCGGTGAGCGTGGCGGCGTCGATGATGGTGTGCGGATCGAAGCGCTTGCCCGTGTAGGTCAGGGCGTCGCAGAGGATCAGGCGACCTTCGGCATCGGTGTTGAGCACCTCGATGGTGATGCCCGACAGGCTGGTGAGGACGTCGCCCGGACGGTAGGCCGAGCCGTCCGGCATGTTCTCGACCGCCGGCACCACGCAGACCAGGTTGACCGGAAGCTTCAGCCTCACCGCCGCGACGAACGCGCCCAGCACGCCGGCCGCGCCGCACATGTCGAACTTCATTTCCTCCATGCCCGGGCCGGGCTTGAGGCTGATGCCACCGGTATCGAAGGTGATGCCCTTGCCCACGAACGCGTAGGGACGATCGCCCTCGGCGCCGCCGTTCCACTGCAGGATGACGAGGCGGGGCGCGTTGGCCGATCCGCGTGCCACGGCGAGCAGGGAGCCGAAGCCCTCGCGTTCCATGTCGGCGCGGTCGAGGGCCTCGAACGTCACGCCCTCGTTGGCCTCGGCGAACGCGCGGGCCTGGTCGGCGATGTAGTCCGGGTTGCAGATGTTGGGCGGCAGGTTGCCCAGCTCGCGGGCATAGCGGACGCCCTCGGCGATGGCGCGGGCCTCGGCGAGGCCGGACTCGCCCTCGGCCGGGGCGACGAGCGTGACGCTGGCCAGCTCCGGGGCGGCCTTGTCGCGCGGCTTGACCGTCGCCGTGTAGCGGTAGGCGGCGTGATCGGTGGCGAGGGCGGCGACGCGGACGCGCCACGCGGCATCGCGGCCCGGGACGTCGATCTCCGGCAGCCAGCTCACGGCCTCGGTCACCGGCAGGCGGCCGATGGCACGGGCGGCCTCCAGCGTCACCCGCTGGTAGCGCGCGGCGTCGAACGTCTTCTGGGCGCCGAGGCCCAGGATCAGCACACGGGCGGCGGCCACGCCGGCCGGCTGCAGCAGGGTCACGATGTTGCCGACCTTGCCCGTCACGTCGCCGGCCTCGACCAGCCGCTTGATGGCGCCGTTGGCCGCGGTGTCGATCCGCGCCGCGGCGCTGGTCAGGACACCGTTCTCGTAGACGCCGACCACGGCCACCGGGGTGGCGGTCGATTCGGGAGCATTGGAACCGAGGCTGAACTGAACCGTCATAGCTAACTGTCCTGCGTAAGCCCGTCCGGGGTCCGGACAGGCTAGACTTGTGGTTTGCCGGCCGGGACTGACGCGGCACGAACCGCCAATTCTATCAAATGCTCAGCATCCTCGACCGTTATTTCCTGCGCGAACTTGCCTATGGTGTGCTCGCGACGGCCATCGTGCTACTGGTGATCTTCGCCGGCGGCGCGTTCGCGTCCGTGCTGCAGAAGGTCGCCAACGGCAGCATCCAGCCGAGCGTGATGTTCGAGGTCCTCGGCCTGCAGATGGTGGACCTGCTTTCCACCCTGCTCCCCATGTCGGCCTTCCTGGGCACCCTGATCGCCCTGGGGCGCATGTACCGCGAAAGCGAGATGCACGTCTTGGCCTCGTCGGGCATGGGTCCGCGCGGCATGCTGCGCCCGGTCACCCTGCTGGCCGTGGTCGCGACGGTCGTCGTCGGCGTGGTCTCGCTCTGGCTCGGCCCGCTCTCCGCCCGCACGGCCGACCAGGTGATCGCCGCGGCCAACAAGTCCGTGATCGCCGCCGGCCTCGATGCCGGCCGCTTCACCGAGCTGCCCGGCAAGGGCGGCATCATCTTCGTGGACACGCTGAGCCGGGACGGCACCGTGCTGGGCAAGACGTTCATCGCCACCGACCGCGTCGACGGCGACGGCAATCCGCAGGTGCGCGTGGTCAACGCCGACAACGGGCGCATGTACCAGGAAAGCGACGGCCAGAACCGCTTCCTCGCCCTGTTCAACGGCTGGCAGTTCGAAATCCCGCTCGCGGGCGACAACTGGCGCCGCATGAAGTACGAGCGCAACGACATCTCGCTGTCCAGCATCGCGGACGAGGACGAGGATTCGGATCCCGCCCACGAGTCCACCACCACCGACCTCTTCAAGGCCGGCACGGCCGACGCCCTCGGCGAGATCGTCTCGCGCTTCGCCGCGCCGGTCAGCACGCTGGTGCTGATGATGATGGTCCTGCCGATGTCGCGGCAGGCGCCGCGCGACGCGCGCTACGGCCGCCTGCTCATCGCCGTGCTCGCCTATTTCCTGTACGTGGTCTGGCAGCTAATCGCGCGGGCCCAGATCATCAAGGGCCACCTGCACACGTCGGCGCCGATCTGGGTGGTGCATGCGATCGTCTTCGGCATTGCCGCCTGGTACTTCTGGCGCCAGTACGCGCCGCGCCGCATGAAGGGAGCCCGCTGATGGCCACGCTGACCGTCAAGCGTGCCGACCGCCTCATCGGCGCGAGCGTCCTCGGCACGTTGCTGCTGGTGTGGCTGGTGCTGACGGGGTTCGACGCCCTGACGCAGTTCGTTCGCCAGCTCGGCAACATCGGCAAGAACGGCTTCACGCTGTACGACGCCATCGCGTACATCATGCTCACGGTGCCGCGTCGGCTCTACCAGATGTTCAGCAACGCGGCGCTGATCGGCGGCCTGCTCGGCCTCGGCGGCCTCGCCGCCACCGGCGAGCTCACCGCGCTGCGTGCCGCGGGCATGTCCAAGCTGCGCATCGCCGCGTCGGCGGCGGGCGTGATCGCGGTGCTCACGATCGGCGTGGTCGTCATGGGCGAAACCGCCGCGCCCTACGGCGACCAGCACGCGCAGGCGATCCAGGTGCGCATGCGCTCGAGCAACCTCGGATCCACCAGCAGCGGCCTGTGGGCGCGCGACGGTGGCAAGATCATCAACGCGAAGTCGGCCATCGCCACGCAGGACGGCGACCGCACCACGGTCAAGCTGGTCGACGTGCGCGTGTACACCATGACGCCAGACGGCCAGGTCAGCACCTTCGCGCATGGCGACAGCGCCATCCACGACGGCAACCGCTGGGTGATGACCAACGTCCGCACGACCACGCTGGACAAGGACGGCACGCACTCCGCGCGCGAGGCAACGCAGGCCTGGCAGTCGCGCCTCAACCCGCACGTGCTCGAACAATCGGTGATCCACCCCGAATACCTCTCGATGGGCGACCTGCGTCGCAACATGCGTTACCTCGAGGCCAACGGCCAGAACCCCGGCGCCTACGCCGTCGCGTTCTGGGGTCGCGCCCTGTTCGCCGTCAACACGCTGGTGCTCGTGCTGTGCGCCATGCCGTTCGCCTTCGGCTCGCTGCGTTCCGGCGGCCTGGGCAAGCGCCTCTTCATCGGCATCATCCTCGCGATCGGCTGGTACTTCCTGCAGGGCGCGATGGTGAACTTCGGTACCGTCTACGGCCTTCCGCCCCTCCTGGCGAACCTGCTGCCGACGATCCTCCTGATAGGCGGCGCGCTCGCCTACTTCCGGCGCTACGGCTAGACGTCCGTAGCGCAGACCGATTCGAGGACGGCATCGAGGTCGTCGCCGGTCATCGGCTTGCGCAGCAGGGCGTCCATGCCCGCTTCGCGTATTGCGACCGCCTCGTCGCCCGCCGAACGCGCCGTCACGGCGACGATCGGCATCGTGGCATGACTTGCCATGCGCCTGACCATGCGAGCCACCTGGAAGCCGTCCATCATGGGCAGGTCGAGGTCCAGCAGCATCGCGTCGAACGTGTCGCGCGCGAGCGACGTCATCGCCGACAGGCCGTCCGTTTCGAGCACCACCGAGTGCCCGCGCTGACGCAGAAGACCCACGAGCACATCGCCCACCACCGGATCGTCTTCGACGAGCAGCAGTTTCCGGCCCGCAACGGAGCCCGTGGACTCCGTCGCGGCGCCCGCACAGGCGCCGCAGTCACAGGACACCAGCGGCAGACGGACGATGAAATCGCTGCCGCGTCCCGGTTCGCTCGCCACCGTGATCGTGCCGCCCATCAGCACGCACAGCTCGTGGCAGATCGCCAGGCCGAGGCCGGTGCCCTCGCCGCGCTGGGGCGAACCGCCCTGCTCGAAGCGCGAGAAGACGCGTGCGCTGAGCTCGGGTGACATGCCCGGGCCCGTATCGCTCACCGTGATCACGATGCCGTCGACGTCCTGCGCGATATGCAGCGATACGCGACCGCGATCGGTGAACTTCACCGCGTTGTTCACGAGGTTCTGCAGGATCTGTTGCAGGCGTATCGCGTCGCCGCGCACCGAGGCGGGCACGCCGGCATGCACCGACGACGTCAGTTCGAGCTGCTTCTCTCGCGCGCGGGCCGCGGCGAGCGCCACCACTTCTTCCGCGATCGCACGAAGCGACACGCATTCGGACTCGAGCACCAGTCGCCGCGCTTCGATGCGGGTGATGTCGAGGGCATCGTTGACGAGGCGGAGCAACGTGTTGCCCGAACGGCGGACGGCTTCGACGTACGCGCGCTGCGTTTCGTCGAGCGGCGTGCGCGCGATGAGCTCCGCCATGCCGAGCACGCCCGTCATCGGTGTGCGGATCTCGTGACCCAGCGTCGCCATGAACTCGGTCTTCGCCGCGTTGGCCTCCTCGGCGAGTCGCTTCTGCTGCTCCGCGAGCTGCAGCCGCATGGTGTGGCGAACCCGGCGGCGCGCGCCGGAGACGACCGCGACGAGACTCGCCACGACCGCGATCGCGTAGGCGAGCCATGCCCAACCGCTCAACCAGGGTGGCGGGTCGACGACGATCGACAGCGGACGGGCGAGTTCGCCGGTGACCTCGTCGCGCCCGGCCCCCGAGATCACGAGGCGGTACGTACCGGCGCGGAGCTGCCCGAAGTTCTGCATGCCGTCCTTGCCGGCCCGGGTCCGGGTGGTCTCGCCGCGGTACTCGAGCGCGAACGACAGGTGATTGCGGTCGGGGTTGACGTAGGACAGCGCCCGCGCGGCGACGACGAGCTCACGATCGTTCCAGGCCAGGTGCAGTCGGCCACCGTCGATCGGCAACGGCTGGCGGACGCCGTCGCGGGACACCGACGCGCCGAGCAACGCGATGGCGGGCTTGAGCGAGTGATCGTGCTGCCGGTCAGGCCGGAATCCGACCAGCCCGCCGAGCGTGGCGCCGTACATCGTGCCGTCGTCGAGCTGCACCGTGGTGGCGTTCGTGAACTCGCCGCTCGCCAGGCCGTCGGCGAGGCCGAACGGGCGGAACGCGCCGGTGCCCGGATCGTAGCGCCACACGCCGGTATGCCCGAACAGCCAGAGGCGGCCCGCGACGTCGCGCCGGATGTTCAGGATGTCGGCCGATGGGAAGCCTTCGTCGCGGCCGATCGTCCGATCCAGCACCGCGTGACGTCCGTCCCACAGGTAATGTTCCATCGAGCCCGGACGCACGATCCAGAGGCCGCCATCGTCGGGTTCGAAGGCATGGATGCGTCCCGGAGCGACACCGTCGACCGGCGTCATCGCTCCCGTCACCGCGTCGAGGCGCGCGAGGCCCGCCAGGCTCGCCTGCCAGAGTTCGTCACCGAGCATTTCGATCTGACGCGTGTCGGCGTCGCCGCGGCGGCTGGTGGCGAACGGAATCGGTCTGGCCGTACGCAGCGACGGATCGATCGCGAACAGGCCTTCCCCGAAGACAGCGGCGTACACGACTCCGCGCGGGCCCTCCACCAGGGTGGTGACCGGCCGGTCGATGACGCCCCGCAGCCATGGCCGCGCCGCGCCCTTGCGCGCGAGATGGAGGCCTTCGGCGGTGCCCACCAGCAGGCCGCGCGGCACCTCGAGCAACGACTGCACGCGCAGGTCGCCCACGTCGAAGCCGGACTCCGTGCGCCCGGTCGCCGGATCGAACGCGCGGATCCATCCGCGCAGTCCACCCACCCAGAGCTGCGTCCCGCCATGGAACGCCACGGCCGTCACCGTGCGGCCCGGGAAACTGTGCGGATCGGTCGCGACGTGGGCGAACCGCGTGAAGTCTTCCCAGGCGGGTCCGAGGTAGGCGAGGCCGCCGTCGCTCAGGGCGAACCACAGTCCATGCTCGCGATCCTCGAGGATGTCGCGCACGACGCGCCCCGGCAGGCCGCCCGATGTCGTCCACGACCCGGGCACGGCGTGCAGGCGACCGTAGCGGTCGAAGGCCAGCAGCCCCTCCGGTCCGGCGAGCCAGAGGCTGCCGTGGCTGTCCGCGAGCGACGCCCCGAACGCCAGCGCGGGAAGCCGCCGGTCGCGACGGAGTTGGCCACCTTCCGAAAGCCGGTAGAGACCGCGGTCAGTCGCGACGCGCAGTTCGGCGGCGTGACCGTCGATCCGCACGACCCGCGGGCGCGTTCCATCCTCGAACGCCACGGGCGTGATCCGCCCCGCGACGTCGATCATGTCCACGCCGGCGTCGGAGCCGATCCACACCCGGCCGTCGTCGGACGCATGGAGGGCGCGGATCGACGATCCCGAGGGTCCGTCCGGTCCCGCGGGATGCCTGGCGATACCACTGCCATCGGGACGAAGGTGCATGAGGCCTCCGCCCGTGCCCACCCAGACGGTTCCGTCGCGCGCCTGCGCGATGGCGCGCACGTCGTCGCAGACCAGCTCGTCCTGCCAGTGACGGAACTCGCCGGTCTCCGGGTCGTAGCGCCCGAGACCGAAATCCGGACCGCCCATCCAGAGACGATCGTCCGCGTCGACCATGAGCGTGCCGATCTCGCCGGTCGGAAAGGGCGCCGCCTTTCCGGGCCCCACGCCCGGGGACACGAACTCCACGCCGTCGAAGCGCGACACGCCGACCGACGTGCCGATCCAGATGAACCCGCGCGCATCCTGCACGACCGCGTGCGCCTTGCTGCTGGGAAGGCCTTCGAGCAGCCCGTAGCGGCGGAACTGCGGCGTGGGGACGGGCGGCATGGTGGCCGCCGACGCGGCGGCGGGCGCGATCGCGATCAGGACGATCGCGATCACGAGGGTCCATCTCGTGGTGAGCGTGTGGCGCATACGCTGGCTTCCTGGTGCAGACCCGATCATGCCATGCGGTCCGGTGGCGGATAAGCGCCCCATGCCGGGAGCCATGTAGGAATGCACCCACAATGTGCCTCTAGAATGGCGCATGTCCCGTCGACTCCGCCTACTCGTCGCGATCACCGGGTTCGTCGCCCTTGTCTGGCTCACGCTGGCCGCGATCGACCGCGCCATCGCGCTCGGCCAGCGTTTCATGGGGCTTCCCGAAGGCCTGCGCTGGCTCGTGGCCGGCATCGGCGTGCTCGGCGTCGCGCTCGTCGTCGCTGCGGCGGCCTGGTGGCTGCGCCCGCGGCGCCCTCGTCCGCCCGTCGCCGCTCCCGATCGCGCATCGCTCGAAGCACGCATCGAAAAACTGCGCGACGCGCACGCCGACGTTGAGGAACTTCGTAGCGAACTGGGCGAACTGGACCGCCGTCGCGCGAGCGAGCAGCTCTACGTCGCCGTGTTCGGCGAGATCTCCACTGGCAAGTCGACGCTGATTTCGGCGCTCGCGCCGGGGCACGTCCCGGCGCGCGACGCGCGCGGCGGAACGACGCGCGAGGTCGCGCATTACGCGACCGACGCGTGGGGCGCCTCGTGGACCGTCGCCGACGTGCCCGGCTCCGCCGAGGCCGATGGCGATGCCCGTGAGCGCATGGCACGCGAAGAGGCGCTCCGCGCCCATGCGGTCGTCTACGTCTGCGCCGGCGATCTCACGCGGACGCAGGCGGAGGAGCTGCGCTGGCTCGGCGATTTCGGCAAGCCGCTGGTGCTCGCGGTGAACAAGGCCGATCAATGGACGGCCACGGAGCGTGCCGACATCGTCGCGCACGTGCGGAAGCAGTCGGAAGGCCTGCCCGATGCCGTCGTCGCGATCAGCGCCGGCGGCGAGGAACGTTTCACGCGCCGCCTGGCGGACGGCGGCAGCGAAGAGGTCGTCCGGCGGCGAGCGGCGGACATCGGGCCCCTGGTCGACGCGCTGCGACGCATGCTCGCGCCGGGCGCGGCCGCGCTGGAGGGCCTGCGCGAGAACGCCGTGCTCGCCGGCCTGCACGAGCGCACCGGCGAACGCGAAGCCGAGTGGCGCGCCAGCGAAGCGGAGCGCATCGTCGCCCGCTACGCCCGCCGCGCGATCGTCGGCGCGATGGCGGCCGTGGCGCCGGGCAGCGACCTCGTGATCCAGGGCGCGCTCGCCACCGGCATGGTCCGCGCGTTGGCATCGCTGCACGACGTGCGGGTGACCGACGTGGAGATCGACCAGCTCCTGCGCCAGGTCCGCATGACCTTGCGGACGGGCACGTCGCTGGTGCTCGCGATTTCGGGGAACGCGCTGAAGGCCTTTCCGGGCCTCGGCACGCTCGGCGGCGGCATCCTGCATGCGTTCGCCTATGCGCTGATCTTCGACAGCTTCGGCAGGGCGCTGGCGGCCACGCTCGCCGAACGCCACACGCTCGATCAGGCGGACGCCGGCGAGCGGATGCGCGAACTCCTGGGCGACGCGGGCCAGTCCCGCCTGCGCCGTCTCGCGGAACTCACGGGCGACGCCCTGCGCGACCGGCAGGGACGCGCGCAGTGAACGATGCGTTCGCGCGGAACGGGCTGACAAGGCCCCGTGGCTCGGCCACACTCTCGCCTACCGGTCGCCTCGCGACCCCGGCGCGGCAGGCCATCACGCATGGGTAACGTCCGTAACGTCCTCATCCTGCTCTTCGCGAGCATGCCCTTCGTGGCGCACGCGGAAGCGATCACCTACCGCATGGACCCGGTGCACAGCCAGGTCGTCTTCAACGTCGATCACAACGGGTTCTCGCGCGCGTTCGGCCGCCTGCGCATCCAGGACGGCACGGTCACGTTCGACAAGGACGACTGGAGCCGTTCCTCCGTCCAGGCCACCGTCGACCTCGCGTCGGTGGACATGGGCGACGCCGATTGGGACAAGGCCGTCCGCGGCGCCAGCCTGCTCGACAGCGATCGCGCGCGGACCGCCCGCTTCATCAGCGAGTCGGTCGAGAAACGCGGCGACGACGAAGGCATCGCGCACGGCAAGCTCACCCTGCGCGGCGTGACGCTTCCGCTCGACATCCCGTTCCGGGTGAACCGGATCGGCAAGACGATCTACGGCCTGCACACCGTGGCCGGTTTTTCCGCCTACCTCACGCTCGACCGCACCGCCTACGGCATGACCTCGAACCCCAACTCGATCGGCACCGACGTGTCGATCTGGCTGGAGATCGAGGCCATCCGCGGTGAAGGAGCACCACGCGACACCTCCAAGGAGACACCCGATGCCCCTGCGCAGTGACCACACCCGCTGGAGCACGCCGGCGAAGACCTTCCACTGGGTCATGGCCCTGCTGATCCTCGGCAACGGCGCGTTCGCGCTGTGGATGGACGGCCTCAAGCCGTCGTTGCAGAAGATCAACATGTTCGCCCTGCACAAGTCGATCGGCCTGACCGTGCTGGCGCTGTTCCTGCTGCGCGTGCTCTGGCGCGCGATCGACCGCCGTCCGCCGCATGCTCCGGCGCCGCGCTGGCAGGCGCTCGCCGCCAGCGCGGTGCACGGTTTCCTCTACCTGCTGATCGTCGCGCTGCCGTTGACGGGCTGGGCGTTCAATTCCGCGCACGGCTATCCCCTGCAGTACTTCAAGCAGTTCAACCTGCCGGCGCTCGTCGAGAAGAACGACACGCTTTCGCAAGTCCTCGGCAACGTGCACGAGTATCTTTTCTGGTTCCTGCTGCTCGTGCTCGTACCGCACATCGCGGGTGCGCTGAAGCATCACATCGTCGATCGCGACGATACGTTGCGCCGCATGCTGCCGTTCGGCCGCGCGAAACAAGGCTCCCCCACCCCACCCGGAGACACTCCATGAACCCGACGATCCGCCGCCTCTCCGTCCTCGGCCTCGCGCTCGCCCTGCCCTTCGCCGCCACCGCGGCGGATTACAAGGTCGGCCCCGGCAGCACCCTCGGTTTCAGCGGCAAGTTCCAGGGCCAGCAGTTCGACGGCAGCTTCGGCAAGTTCGACGCCGCGATCAGCTACGACCCGGCCAACCTCGCCACGGCGAAATTCGACGTCACCGTCGATGTCGCGACGGCGAAGACCGGTGACACCGACCGCGACAACGCGCTGCCCACGGCCGATTTCTTCGACGCGTCGAAGTTTCCCAAGGCGCACTACGTCACCACCGGATTCACGAAGGACGCCAAGGGCGACGTCTTGGCGAACGGCAACCTCACGCTGCACGGCGTGACGAAGCCGGTGCAGCTGAAGGTCGTCTTCAATCCCGCCGCCGGCGGCGCGCGCCTCTCGGTGACGGGGTCGCTCAAGCGCCTCGCGTTCGGCGTCGGCAGCGGCGAGTACAAGGACACGAGCACCATCGCCGACGACGTGCTCGTCAACGGCACGCTGAACCTCCTGCCGAAGTAAGCCCGGCATGGCGGCCTGGCGCGAACGCCTGCGTGGTTTCGCCGGCCGCTTCCGCCGCGGCGAGGCCCCCGTGCGGGCGAACGACGCGCGCGGCGGCGCGGTGGCGGCGAGCCTGCGCGGCCTGCTCGACGATCCGTCGATCCCGGCCGATGTTCGCGAGGCGATGGGTTCCGACTTCCGTCGCGTCGAGCAGATGCTCGATCGCCTGGAAAACGAGGAGCTCCACGTCGCCGTCTTCGGCAGGGTGTCCGCCGGCAAATCCGCGCTGGGCAACGCGCTGCTCGGGCGCCAGGCCTTCACGGTCGGCGTGCTCCACGGCACCACGACGGAGGCCGACGCGGCGCGACTCGACGAGGCCGCGGCCGCCGGCCTCGTCCTGATCGACACGCCCGGAATCAACGAACTCGGCGGCGAAGCGCGCGAAAAGCTGGCCTTCGAAGTCGCCGAGGTCAGCGACCTCATCGTCTTCGTCGCCGATGGCGACCTGACGCGCGAGGAGCGCGACGCGCTGCGCGCCCTCGCCTCGACGCGACGCCCGCTCCTGCTCGTGCTCAACAAGGCCGACCGTTACAGCGACGACGAACGCGAGGGCCTCCTCGAACGCCTGCGCCAGCACACGGCGAGCCTCGTGCGACGCGAAGACGTGGTCGCGGTCGCCGCGCTCCCCTCGCCACGCCAGGTCGTCGACATCGACGCCGAAGGCAACGAGCGGCGACGCAGCGAAGCGCGCCCCGCCGATGTCGCCGCGCTGAAGTCGCGTCTGCTCGCGATCGCGGAGCGCGAGGGCAAGGCGCTATCGGCGATCAACGCGGGTCTGTTCGCGGGACGCCTGACGGACCAGGTCAGCCAGCGCATCGCGGCCACCCGGCGCGAGGTGGGCAGCGGCGTCATTCGCCAGTACTGCATCGCCAAGGCCGTCGCCGTCGCACTGAACCCGGTGCCCGTGGCCGACCTGCTGCTGGCGGGCGGCCTCGACGCGGCCATGGTCGTGCAGCTCGGCCGCGTCTACGGCCTGCCGCTGACACGCAGCGAATCCGGCCGCCTCGTCGCCGTGATCAGCACGCAGCTCGCCGCGCTGATGGGCGCGGTCTGGGGCGTGCAGCTGGTCGCATCCGCGCTGAAGGGCATCAGCGGCGGCCTCTCCGTGGTCGTCACCGCCGCGGCGCAGGGCGCGCTCGGCTGGTACGCCACGGTGCTGATCGGCCGCGCCGCCGAGCATTACCTCGTCGCCGGCAAATCGTGGGGAGAGCATGGTGCGAAGCGCGCCGTCGCCGATGTCGTCGCCAGCCTCGACCGCGATTCGATCCTGCGCGAGGCCCGCGAGGAAATCCTCAAGCGCCTGCGCAGGTAGGCTGGAGCCGAAGCCGCTGTGGGAGCGGACCCGGCCGCGACAGCTCTTCGCCCCGGTCCCCAAGCTAGCGCGCCAGCTCCCAGCCACGGCCTCAAACCATGTCGCGCCCAGGTGCGCTCCCACAGGTGGCGGCGAAGCCGCTGTGGGAGCGGACCCGGCCGCGACAGCTCTTCGCCCCGGTCCCCAAGCTAGCGCCAGCTCCCAGCCACGGCCTCAAACCATGTCGATGGATGCGAAGCCCTTGTGGGAGCGGACCCGGCCGCGACAGCTCTTCGCCGCAGTCCCCAAGTTCGCGCGCCAGCTCCCAGCCACGGCCTCAAAACATGTCGCGCCCAGGTGCGCTCCCACAGGTGGCGGCGAGGCCGCTGTGGGAGCGGACCTGGCCGCGACAGCTCTTCGCCCCGGTCCCCAAGCTGACGCGCCAGCTCCAGGTCACGGCCTCAACACATGTCGCGCGCAGGGCGCGCTCCTACAGTGCGATTGTGGGAGCGGACCTGGCCGCGACAGCTCTTCGCCCCGGTCCCCAAGCTGGCGCGCCAGCTCCCAGCCACGGCCTCAAAACATGTCGCGCCCAGGTGCGCTCCCACAGGTGTCCCCAAGTTCGCGCGCCAGCTCCAGGTCACAGCCTCAGAACATGTCGCGCGCAGGGCGCGCTCCTACCGGGTGTGCGATGCGAACGCGCGCACCGTCGCGGCATCGAACGGCCACTCCAGCTCCTCGCCGTCGCCGCGGCGCAGCACGGGCACGCGGATGCCGTAACGCGCCTCGAGCGCGTCGTCGTCGTCGATCCACACCGATTCGAATTCCGGCAAGCGCGCCTCGGCGAGCACGGCCAGGGCCTGGTCGCAGAGATGGCAGTCGTCGCGCTGGAACAACGTGAAGGCGGACATGCGCGGGTGTATGGGCCGGAAGACGTGGCAGCGTAGAATAGCGGGCTATTTCCCCCAAGCCACACCCCGAAGCCATGGCAGTCAGCGTTTTCGACCTCTTCAAGATCGGTATCGGCCCGTCGTCTTCCCATACGGTGGGCCCGATGCGCGCGGGCGCGCGCTTCGCCGAGCACTGGCTCGAAGAGAAAGGGGTGCTGGAGCGCGTCGCCCGCGTCCGCTGCGAGCTGTTCGGCTCGCTGGCGATGACGGGCCGCGGCCACGGCACGGACAAGGCCGTGCTGCTGGGCTTCGAAGGCGAGTGGCCCGACCGCGTCGATCCGGACACGATCCCCGCCACGCTCGAACGCATCCGCGGCACGAAGCGCATCCGCATCCTCGGCCGCCACGAGATCGCGTTCGACGAGAAGGCCGACCTCGTCTTCAACAAGCGCCAGAAGCTCCCGTTCCACACCAACGGCATGCGCTTCTCGGCGTACGACGCCGACGGCAACGAGCTCGCCACGCGCGATTATTACTCCGTCGGCGGCGGCTTCGTGGTCAACCCGGACGAGGCGGCCGAAGACCGCATCGTCGCCGATACGAGCGAACAGCCGTACCCGTTCTCCACCGGCGACCAGCTGCTGGCGCTGTGCAAGGAACACGGCCTCACGATCGCCGGACTGATGATGCGCAACGAAAGCATCTGGCGACCGGAATCCGAAACGCGCGCGGGCCTGCTGCGCATCTGGAAGGCCATGCAGGATTGCGTCGCGCGCGGGCTGCGCTCGCCGGGCGTCCTGCCCGGCGGGCTGAAGGTCAACCGCCGCGCGCCGGCCATGGCCGCCGAACTGCGCGCCCAGCCGGAAGCATCGCTGCGCGATCCGCTCACGATCCTCGATTGGGTGAACCTCTACGCGCTCGCCGTGAACGAGGAAAACGCCGCCGGCGGCAGCGTCGTCACCGCGCCGACCAACGGCGCGGCCGGCATCGTCCCCGCGGTACTGCACTATTACCGGCACTTCTGCCCCAGCGCGTCCGAAGAGGGCGTCATCCAGTTCCTGCTCACCGCCGGCGCCATCGGCATCCTCTACAAGGAAAACGCCTCGATCTCGGGCGCCGAGGTCGGCTGCCAGGGCGAGGTCGGCGTGGCCTGCTCCATGGCCGCCGGCGGCCTGGCCGCCGCGCTCGGCGGCAGCGTCACGCAGGTGGAGAACGCCGCGGAAATCGGCATGGAGCACAACCTCGGCCTCACTTGCGACCCGATCGGCGGCCTCGTGCAGATCCCCTGCATCGAACGCAACGCCATGGGCGCGGTCAAGGCGATCAACGCCAGCCGCATGGCGCTCAAGAGCGACGGCAAGCACCACGTCTCGCTCGACAAGGTCATCGCCACCATGCGCGACACCGGCCGCGACATGAAGGACAAGTACAAGGAAACCTCGCGCGGCGGCCTCGCGGTCAACGTCATCGAGTGCTGAATCGGGCCGCCGTCCCTGTCGGCGGCATGGCGATCAACGGACCGGACAGAGGCGCGGCAGGCGGTCGACCGTCTCGACGCGCACCGGTTCGTCCTCGCCCCACCAGTTGGCGACCGCCGAATAGCAGACCCGCAGCTTGCCGCGACGGGTCTCGAAGCGCTGCCGGCTCGTGTACGCGAAGCACGATACGGACGAGAGGCGGCCCAGCTCGCGCATCGCGATGGCGCAGCGCCGCACGGCCTGCACCGGGTCTTCGCCGGGGTAGAGCGTGAAGTAGAAACCCTTGGCGGTACGGTCGTACGACTCCGAATCGATCAGCCGCCCTTTGTCGCTCCACTGCTCCTGCGCCGCGGCGACGCCGCATGCCGTCAAGGCAACGAGCAACATGCCGCTGGCGACCACCTTCGAGCGCATCCGACCCCCTTCATCCCTACCGCGTCGGTCAGTGTATATCGACGCGGCGCCACTTGTATTGGGCGGGTGCAGGCTGACAGGCGCGGCCGGGGCTGTCATCATCCGGCCCTTGTGCCGCCCCGGGCCGGGGTCCAACCCGTCCCGTCCGACCGGAGTCACCATGTCCCATAGCGCTATCCGCCGCGACGTCGGCGCCTTTGCCCTCATGCTTACCGGCCTGGGCTCGATCATCGGCTCCGGCTGGCTGTTCGGCGCCTGGCACGCCGCCCAGCTCGCTGGTCCCGGGGCGATCTACGCCTGGATCATCGGCGCCGTCATCATCCTGTTCATCGCCCTCACCTACGCGGAACTGGGCGCGATGTTCCCCGAGTCCGGCGGCATGGTCCGCTACGGCCACTACTCGCACGGGTCGCTCGTCGGCTTCATCGCGGGCTGGGCGAACTGGATCGCGATCGTATCGGTGATCCCGGTCGAGGCCGAGGCGTCGGTCCAGTACATGGCCTCCTGGCCGTGGGAATGGGCGGCATGGACCAAGGACCTCTACGTCGTGACGAACGGGCACGGCGAACTGACGCCGCCCGGTCTCGCGATCGCGGTGGTGCTGGTGCTGGTCTACTTCTTCCTCAACTTCTGGAGCGTGAAGCTGTTCGCCAAGAGCAACACGGCGATCACCGTCTTCAAGCTCGTGGTGCCGGCCGCGACCGGCGTCGCGCTCATCGCGACGAGCTGGAACCCGGGCAACTTCCACATCGGCGCCCACGGCGGCAACCATGCGATCGACATCTCGTCGATCCTGACCGCCGTCGCGATCTCGGGCATCGTCTTCAGCTTCAACGGCTTCCAGAGCCCGGTGAACCTCGCCGGCGAAGCGCGCAACCCGGGCCGCAGCGTGCCGCTCGCGGTGATCGGCTCGATCCTGCTTGCCACCGTCGTCTACGTGCTGCTGCAGGTCGCGTTCCTCGGCGCGGTGCCGCCGGACCAGCTCGGCAATGGCTGGGCCGGCCTCGAGTACGCCTCGCCGTTCGCGCAGCTCGCGACCGCGCTGATGATCAACTGGATGGCGATCCTGCTCTACGCCGACGCCTTCGTCAGCCCGAGCGGCACCGGCGCCACCTACACCGCGACCACCGCGCGCATGATCTACGCGATGGAGCGCAACGGGCAGCTGCCGAAGATCTTCGGCCACATCCACCCGCGCTTCGGCATTCCGCGCCCGGCGATGTGGCTCAACCTCGTGGTGAGCTTCATCTTCCTGTTCTTCTTCCGCGGCTGGGGCACGCTGGCGGCGGTGATCTCGGTTTCGACGATCATCTCGTACCTCACGGGCCCGGTCAGCGTGATGACGCTGCGCCGCACGGCGCCGGAACTCAAGCGCCCGCTGCGCATTCCGGGCCTCCCGATCCTGGCGGCGCTGGCCTTCATCTTCGCCACCGAACTGCTCTACTGGGCGAAGTGGCCGCTGACCGGCGAGATCATCCTGCTGATGGTCGTGGCGCTGCCGATCTACTTCTACTACACCGCGAAGAGCGGCTGGGAAGACTTCCGTCGCCACCTCAGGGGTGCGTGGTGGCTCATCGTCTACCTGCCGGTCATCGCCCTGGTGTCGTGGGCGGGCAGCAAGACGTTCGGCGGCCACGATTACATCCCCTACGGCTACGACCTCGCCCTCGTCGCCGTGCTCGGCGCGATCTTCTACTTCTGGGGCATCGCCACGGGCTGGCGCACGCCGATGGTCGAGGCCGCGCGCTTCCACCACGACGAGGTGCTTCCCGGCCAGCCGGACCTCCCGCCCAGCGCGGACGAGGCCGAACGCGTCACCGGCCATCGCTGATACGAAAAAAACCGCCCCGAGGGGCGGTTTTTTTTGGGGGTGGGGGATGGGAAGCGGGGGCGGTATGGCCGGCGTGCGCCCGAGGGCACCGGAAGCTCCGCGCTGGCGGCGGGGCACGTCGTCCAGGGCGCCTAAAGCGCCAGCACGTCCCCGAGCAACGCCTGCGCGGTGATTTCCGGGCCGGCGCCCGGTCCCTGGATCACCAGCGGCGTCGCGTGATAACGCGTCGTCGTCAGCGCGAACTGGTTGTCGGTGCCGGACAGGCGCGCGGCCGGGTGATCCGGCCCCACTTCGACGAGCCCGACCCGTGCGCGGCCGCGCTGGTTCAGCCGCGCGAGATAGCGCAGCACCTTGCCGTTCGCCGCCGCCTGCGCGTGACGCGCGCGCAGCGGTTCGTCCAGTTCCTCCAGGCGACCGAGGAACGTCGCCGTGTCGACGCCGCGCAGCGCCTCGGGCACGAGGCTTTCGACCTCCACCTCGTCGCTGCCCAGCGCGAAACCCGCGTTGCGCGCGATGATCAGCAGCTTGCGCGCGACGTCTTCGCCGGAAAGATCGGACCGCGGGTCGGGCTCGGTGAAGCCGAGCCGCCGCGCGTCGCGCAGCAGCGCCGAGAACGGCCGGCTCCCGTCGTACTGGTTGAACAGCCACGACAGCGAGCCGGAGAACACGCCCTCGAGCGTCAGCAGGCTGTCGCCGCAGTGGCGCAGGCGGCGCAGGGTCGACAGCACCGGCAGGCCCGCGCCGACGGTCGCGGCGTCGCCATAGACGGACCCGGTCGAGGTCGCCTGCTGGAGGGCGCGCCAGCCCGAAAGATGGCCGCCAGCGAGCGCCTTGTTCGCCGTGACGACGTGGTACCCGGCCGCGAGCCATTCGGCGTGGCGGCTCGCCTCGGTGGCGCACGCCGTCGCATCGATGACGACCTTGCGGTCCGCCCCGGCCGCGTCGAGCGCGGCGAGCAACGGCGCGTTGTCGCGCCCTTCCCTGCCACGCGCGAGATGCTGCGCGACGTCGGCCGGCGCGACGCCCTCGGCGAGCACGTGCTGGCGCTTCGAGTTCGCGGCACCGACCAGTCGCAGCGAGCGCGCGGCCGGCGTGCCGAGCAACGTCAGCAGCGCGCGGCCGACGACGCCGGTACCGAGCAAGACCACCGCCGTGCGGGGCGCCGACTGCGCCTGCGGCGCGATCGCCACGGCGTTCATGCGCCGACCTTGCGTTTGGCCGCCGGCGCCACGGCGGCCGCGCGCGCGAGGCCCGCCTCGATGTCGGCGATCAGATCGTCGCCGTCTTCGATGCCGATCGACAGGCGCAGGAGGTTGTCGGCGATACCGGCGACGCGACGCGCCTCAGGCGCCATCGACGCGTGCGTCATGGTGGCGGGATGCGCGACGAGGCTTTCCACGCCTCCCAGCGACTCCGCCAGGGAGAAATAACGGAGCCCGTCGACGAACGCCCGGATCGCGTCGGTGCCGCCGGCGATCTCGAAGCTCAGCATCGCGCCGAAGCCGTTCTGCTGGCGCTGCGCGAGCGCGTGGCCCGGGTGCGTCGCCAGGCCGGGATAGTAGATGCGCTCGACCACGTCGTGCGCGTCGAGGCATGCCGCCACGCGATGGGCGTTCTCCTCGTGCGCGCGCAGGCGCACGGCGAGCGTGCGCACGCCGCGCAGCGTCAGGAAGCTGTCGAACGGCGAGCCGGTCAGGCCGTTGCAGTTCCCCCACCATTTCAGCTGCTCGGCGACCGCCGCGTCGGCCGCGATCACGGCGCCGCCCACGACGTCGCTGTGACCGTTGATGTACTTCGTCGTCGAGTGCACCACGATGTCGGCGCCGAGGCGAATCGGCTGCTGCAGCGCCGGCGAAAGGAACGTATTGTCCACGACCACCAGCGCGCCGACGGTGTGCGCGGCCTGTGCCACGTGACGCACGTCGGTGATCCGCAGCAGCGGGTTCGACGGCGTTTCGATCCAGACCAGCGCGGGCTTCGCCGCGAGGCCCTCCGCCAGCGCCGCCGGGTCCGTGAAGTCGACGAAGCGCACGCTGAAGCGACCCTTCTTCGCCCAGGCATCGAGCAGGCGCCAGGTACCGCCATAGCAATCATGCGCGGCGAGCACGAGTGCACCCGCGGGCACGAGTTCGAGGGCCAGCGCGACCGCCGACATGCCGCTTCCCGTCACGACGGCGCCAGCGCCTTCTTCCAGTTCCGTCAGCGCCTCGGCGAGCAGGTCGCGCGTCGGGTTGCCGCTGCGCGAGTAATCGTAGGCGCGCTTGCGGCCGAAGCCGTCGAACGAGTAATTCGTGGACAGGTGCAGCGGCGGCACCACGGCGCCGTGCTGCGTGTCGGATTCGATGCCGGCGCGGACGGCGCGGGTACACAGGCGGGTATCGGTCATGGCTTAGCGGTCTCCGCGACAGTCGTTGAGTGCGTGACGCAGCACGGGGGCGAGCTGCACGGTTTCTTTGAGGAAGGCGTCGTGGCCGTACGGCGAGTCCACGACTTCGAGGGTGGCGGTGCCACCGAGGCGGCGCTGCAGTTCGAACAGGTCGGCGAGCGGGACGAGGCGGTCGGACGGGAAGCCGACCAGCACCGTCGGCGCGGCGACGCGCTCGGGCTGGATGTCGTGCAGGTCGATGGATTCGGACAGCGCGAGGAACCGCTCGGGATCGAAACGCTCCACGAAGCGACGACCGGCGTGTTCGAGGTAATCCTCGACGGGGAAATGGAAGCGACCGTCGCGCAGCTCGGGACCGGAGGCGAAACGGCGCGAGAACTC
This sequence comes from Luteibacter sp. 3190, assembly GCF_031456385.1. Lineage (NCBI taxonomy): Bacteria > Pseudomonadati > Pseudomonadota > Gammaproteobacteria > Lysobacterales > Rhodanobacteraceae > Luteibacter > Luteibacter sp. 3190. The sequence continues at coordinate 77,430 of NZ_JAVDUO010000002.1, forward strand.
CTCGCTGCCGCGGTACGTGGTCATCGCCAGCTGACGCGCCAGCGCCAGCGCCTCGTCCGTGCGGCCCGAACCGATACCGAGGCGAACGATGCCACGCTGCACCGAGCGCTGCGCGGTCGCGAGCGGATGCGGACGGTGCGCGCCCGCCAGCAGCACCAGCGACTTCACCTTCGCGGGGTGCGCCGCGGCGAAGGCGAGCCCCACCATGGCACCGTACGACGAACCGATGAACGCATGCACCCGGCCGATGCCCAGTTCGTCGACCAACGCCGCGAGCGCCGCGGCCTGGTCCTCGCTGGAGATCGAGGAGACATCGCCCAGGTCGGCGGGCACCAGCCAGTCGATGGACAGCACACGGCATTCGGCCAGGTCGATCGCGCCGCCCTCGGCGACGAGTTCCTGCCACCAGCCCGTCGCGCGATCGCGGCCGGCGCAGACGTCGCGGTCGGCCGAGATGCCGCCCTGCACGACGATCGTCGGGGCATGCGGCGCGCCGCACCACAGGTAGCGGACGTCGACCTCGACGGGATCGCTACCGTACTTCGGGGTGATGCTCACGCGCCGCGTGCCGCGCTGCTCGCTCAGGTCGTTCGCGCGGCGGGCCGCGGCGGGGGCCGTATCGGGGAAGGAGATCACGGTGGCGGGCTCTGCTGACATGTCCGGTTTCCTGCGGTCGGGATCGAGCTTTCGCGGGACCGTGAGGCGGACTGTCGGCACGACGGGTGCGCGAAACGCACGCCCGGAGCGGACATTCCCATCTATCGGCTGGCGTGCGAACACGCCCCGCAGGAGTTGGCACCGTCGCGGAAATCCGCAGGTTGCCCCGGCTTCAAAGGGCCTGTCCCTCAGCCGGTCTCGATGAGTGCGATCGACGATACGCACCGATCGACGCCGTGTCAACAGCCGTTTAGACGTCCAGATGGCTAGATGTCCAATATGTGACGAACTTCCGTGGGATCGAGGAATCCGCTGTGGGAAGCCCGCTGGCGGGCGAACGGGTGCTCGCCTCGAGCGTCCATTCACCCACGGACCTCGGTTACGATGACCCCATGACCATCCACGACTCCTTCGCCGCCGCCATCGGCAACACCCCTCTCCTTCGCCTCCGCGATGCCTCGGAGGCGACCGGCTGCGAGATCCTCGCCAAGGCCGAGTTCATGAACCCGGGCGGCTCCGTGAAGGACCGCACCGCCCTGGGGCTGATGGCTGACGCCGAACGGCGCGGACTGCTGCGGCCCGGCTCGACCGTGATCGAGGGCACCGCGGGCAACACGGGCATCGGCCTGGCCTTGCTCGGCGCCAGCCGCGGGTATCGGACGGTCGTCGTGATGCCCGACACCCAGAGCAAGGAAAAGATCGACACGCTGCGGGTCATGGGCGTGGAGATCCGCCTCGTGCCCGTGGTGCCGTTCACGGACCCGAACCACTACGCCCGGGTCGCCCGGGCCATGGCCGAGGCGATGAACGCGACCGAGCCCGGCAGCGCCTGGTTCGCCGACCAGTTCGACAACCCGGCCAACCGCGCCTGGCACCAGGCCCATACGGGCGTCGAGATCTGGGAGCAGACGGGCGGCCGCGTCGATGGCTTCGTCTGCGCGGCCGGCACCGGCGGCACGATCGCCGGGGTCGGGGCCGCCCTCAAGGCCCGCCGCCCGGGTATCCGGATCGGCCTCGCCGACCCGGCCGGATCGATCTTCGCCGGCTACGCGACCACCGGCGAGGCCGTGGCGTCCTCCGGCTCGTCCATCAGCGAAGGCATCGGCAACAGCCGCCTGACGGCCAATTTCACGGCCGCGCCGATCGACGTGGCCTGGTCGATCCCGGACGACGAATCGGTCCCCCTCCTGCACGATCTCCTCCACCGGGAGGGCTACTGCGTCGGGGGCTCCAGCGGCGTGAACGTCGCCGGGGCCATCCGCATGGCACGCGATCTGGGCCCTGGCCACACGATCGTGACCGTGCTCTGCGACGGCGGCATGCGCTACCAGGGGAAGCTGTTCAACCCGGGGTTCCTCCGCGACAAGGGCATCCCGGTGCCGGAATGGCTGGACGCTGCCTACCCGACCGCGCCGTAGGAGCGCACCTGGGCGCGATGGGTACCGAGGCAAGCGTGCATCGCGCCCAGGTGCGCTCCCACGGCGATCTGACCTCGCCAGACCCTGTTAGAATAATGGGTTAGCCAACACCAGCGACTCCGCACCGATGTCCAGCCACCTTACCGAAACGCGCCGGCGGCGCAGCTTCGCCATCGTCAGCCACCCCGACGCGGGCAAGACCACGCTGACCGAAAAGCTGCTGCTGTTCGGCGGCGCCATTCAGATGGCCGGATCGGTGAAGAGCCGCAAGGCCGCGCGCCACGCCACGTCCGACTGGATGGCCCTGGAAAAGGAGCGCGGCATCTCGGTCACCTCGTCGGTGATGCAGTTCCCGTACGACGACGCCATCGTCAACCTGCTCGACACCCCGGGCCACGCGGACTTCTCCGAGGACACGTACCGCGTGCTCACGGCGGTCGACTCGGCCCTCATGGTCATCGACTGCGCGAAGGGCGTCGAGGAGCGCACGATCAAGCTCATGGAGGTGTGCCGCCTGCGCGACACGCCGATCATGACCTTCATCAACAAGCTCGATCGCGAGGGACGCGCCCCGATCGAACTGCTCGACGAAGTCGAATCGGTGCTCGGCATCGCCTGCGCTCCGCTCACCTGGCCCATCGGCATGGGGTCGCGCCTGAAGGGCGTCTACCACGTGCTGCTCGACGAGGTCCACGTGTTCGAACCGGGCAAGAACTTCACGCGCCAGGATTCCACGATCTTCAAGGGCCTCGATCATCCGGAACTCGCGGAACGCATCGGCCAGGCGGCGCTCGACGAACTGCGCGACGAACTGGAACTCGTCCTGGGCGCATCGAATCCGTTCGACCTCGAGGCCTATCTCGCCGGCAAGCAGACGCCGGTGTTCTTCGGCTCGGCCGTCAACAACTTCGGCGTGCAGCTGCTGCTCGACTTCTTCGTCCAGCACGCGCCGTCGCCGCGCTCGCGCGACACGCTCACGCGCGAAGTGAAGCCCGAGGAAGAGAAGCTCACCGGCTTCGTCTTCAAGATCCAGGCAAACATGGATCCGGCGCACCGCGACCGCGTCGCCTTCATGCGCGTCTGCTCAGGCACCTACACCGCCGGCATGAAGATGCAGCAGACGCGGACGGGCAAGGAAGTGCGCATCGCAAATGCGCTGACGTTCATGGCGTCGGATCGCGAGATCGTCGAACGCGCGTATCCGGGTGACGTCATCGGCCTGCACAACCACGGCACGATCACGATCGGCGACACCTTCACCGAAGGCGAGGCGCTGTCGTTCACCGGCATCCCGAACTTCGCGCCCGAACTGTTCCGACGCGCGCGCCTGCGCGATCCGCTGAAGATGAAAGCGTTGCAGAAGGGCCTGGCACAGCTGTCCGAGGAAGGCGCCACGCAGTTCTTCCGCCCGCTGATGTCCAACGACCTGATTCTCGGCGCGGTCGGCGTGCTGCAGTTCGACGTGGTGGCCTATCGCCTCAAGGACGAATACAACGTCGATTCAACGTTCGAGCAGGTCGGCGTCGCCACCGCACGCTGGATCCACTGCGACGATGCGAAGAAGCTCGAGGAGTTCCGCGAGAAGAATGCCGGCAACCTGGCCATCGACGCGGCGGGCGAACTCGTTTACCTCGCTCCCACGCGCGTCAACCTGCAGCTCGCGCAGGAACGCTGGCCGACGGTGCGTTTTTCGGCAACGCGGGAGCATGCGGCTGCCATCGAGGTGTGACCTACGACGCAAGGCAGATGGCGTTTGTTCGCGACAGCCATACTATCGAGGCATGCGAGAGGGACCTCAGCGATGTTGCCGATCGATCTTCCACAAGGCCTGTCCCATGAGGCGCATGCCAGCAGGCGGGCCACGACGGGCGATCTTCCGAGTGGCTCAGGCCCTACCGGATACTCACTCGTCGGGGCATTCGGTGGCGTCTCGGTCCAGGGCGCAAGAAACACCGTCGCTATCGAGCCGCGGCGCGGATCGCTTCCGACCAACGCAGGAGAATTATCCCTTCCGCGTCCGATAACGCTTCCCGAAGGCCGTCGGCGGCATGCCAGCGAGCTGCTCCCCGGCCACTACGAGGTCCGAAACGTCGCATTCGCCGCTTCCGTACAGGGCTTCGACAACGAGCTCATCATCTATCGCAGCGAGGAGTTCCTTCGTCAACACAGCCGACGACTGAGTTCGGCGACGAATTCATCGGTCACCACCCGAGGCTCCCGGGTAGCGTCACGCCACTCATCCACCGACTCGCTGGCATCCGAACCCTTGCCGGCGTTTCGCTCGGCCACGGCGGTCAACATTTACCAAAGCACCGTGATACAGGGTACGGGCAACGCTATCCACTGGCGTATCGCCTCCGATGCCAGTACGCCGTACACACCGGACTGGCCGCGATCGATCCGTCGACCATCTGCGACGGGATCGCTATCGCCCAGGAGCTTCTACCCGTTCACGCACGTCCCGAACACACCGCATACGGTCCGGCGAACGCGTTTCCGCACCATGTAGACCCAGTGCCCTCCTAAACCGGCGAGGGATTCAGGAACCGGTGGATGGCCTGCACCACCACCGATCCCTCGCCGACGCTCGACGCCACGCGCTTGATGGAACCCGAGCGCACGTCGCCCACGGCGAAGACGCCGCGCAAGGTGGTGGCATACGGTGACGGCGTGGCATAGCCGTCGCCATCGCGACCGGTGAGCACGAAGCCCTTGCGATCGAGATCGAGGCAATCGTGGAGCCAGGCGGTGTTCGGCTCGGCCCCGATCATCACGAACAGGCTGCCGACCTTGACGCGTACCGACTGGCCATCGGCGCACTTCCAGCCGACTTCGCGCAGGTAGGTGTCGCCCTCGAGGTAATCGATCTGGCAGCGCGGGTGCAGCGTGATCCGTGGCGACTGTTCGATGCGCTGGACCAGGTAATCCGACATCGTCGCGGCGAGGCCGTCGCCGCGCACGATGATGTGGACATGCGCCACGGTGCGCGCGAGGAAGACCGCCGCCTGGCCGGCGCTGTTGCCGCCACCGACGACCACGACCTCCTGACCGGCGCACAGCGCCGCCTCCATCGCCGTCGCGGCATACTGGATACCCTGCCCTTCGAAGCGTTCGTAGTCCAGGTGGTCGAGCTTGCGGTAGCGCGCGCCGGTCGCGACGACGACGGCGCGCGCGCTGGCGGTCGTACCGTCGTCGAGCAGCAGGCGGTACGGGTGCCGCGTGCAATCCATGCCGGTGACCGTCCGCGCCATCGCCATGTGGGCGCCGAACTTCATCGCCTGCACCTGCGCGCGCCCCGCGAGCGCCTGGCCCGAGATGCCCGTGGGGAAGCCCAGGTAGTTTTCGATCTTCGAGCTGGTGCCCGCCTGCCCGCCCGGCGCCAGCGCCTCGAGGACGAGCGTGTCCAGGCCTTCCGATGCCGCGTACACCGCCGCGGCGAGGCCCGCCGGTCCGGCGCCGATCACCGCCACGTCGTGCACGTGCGCGCTGTCCAGCACGATCGTGATGCCCAGTTCGTCGGCCAGCGCGGTGGTGGTGGGGCAATGCAGGACGCGGCGGTCCGGCAGGATGACCACGGGGCATTCGGAGGGCGTGAGGCCGAACCCTTCGATCATGTGACGGGCTTCGTCGTCCACGTCCGTATCGAGCAACCGGTGCGGATAGGCGTTGCGGATCAGGAAGCTGCGCAGCCGGACGGTGTCGGCGGCATGCGAGGAGCCGAGCAGCGTGATGCCGCCCTGCCCGGTCTGCAGCAGGCCCACGCGGCGCAGGATGAACGCGCGCATGATCACCTCGCCGATGTCCGGCTCGCCGGTGATCAGGCGGCGGAACGAGCGCGTGTCGAGGCGCACCAGGCGCGAGTCGACGCCGGTGCGGGCGCTGACCATGATCTGCCGCTCGCTGAACTGGTTCACCTCGCCCGTGAACTGGTTCGGGCCATGCTCGACGAAGACGACGGGCTCGCCGTTCTGGTCGAAGTCGTAGATGTCGATGCGGCCTTCGATGACGAAGAAGCAGTCGCTCTGGCGGTCGCCGCGGCGGAACAGGATCGTCCCGGCGGGCACCGTTTCCTCGACGCCGTACCTGACCAGGCGCGACGCCATGTCCTCGCTCAGCTGCGGGAAGGTCTGCTCGCGCCGGTTCTGCGGGCTCGACGGGTCGTTTTCGGAGGGGATGGCCATCGACGGTTTCCAGGGAGGGTCCGGGCAGGCGCCCACGCCGGGCACGTTACCGGAACGGGCTTCGCACGATCTTGTATCGGAGCACCATCATGCCTGCGTAGACTGCGCGCGAGCCACCACATGACGCCGCCATGACCGACGCGATACCCGCCCCGACGCTGCCGCTGCGCCTCCTGCGTTCGCCACTCGGGCGGATCGTGGCGTTTTTCGTCCTGCTCGTCGCGATCGGCGCCGCGACGCGGCTGGTGCGCGACGCCCTCGGGCTTCCCCATGGCGACATCCCGTGGGCGGACGTGACGCCCTCCATCGAGGCCCTTCGACTCCTTCCGCCCGTGCTCGCCTACTGGCTGCTGGTGCGCTTCATCGAACACCGACGGCTAGACGAGCTCGCGGCACGCAAGGCGTTGCCGCACCTCGTCGCCGGCCTCCTCGGCGGCGCGCTGCTGTTCTCGCTCATCGTCGGCAGCCTGTGGAGCTTCGGGGCCTACGCGGTCGACCGGGTCGACACGGGAATCGCCTGGCTCGGCCCCGTGCTCGTGGTGGGCGTCGGCGCCGGCGTGGGCGAGGAGATCGTCAGCCGGGGCGTGATCTTCCGGATCGTGGAGGAAGGCCTCGGCACCTGGGCGGCCCTGCTGGTGTCGGCGGCCGTCTTCGGCGGATTGCATATCTGGAACCCCAACGCCACGACGTGGAGCGCGCTGGCCATCGCCATCGAAGCTGGGCTGCTCTTCGGTCTGCTCTATCACGTCACCCGCTCCCTGTGGGTCTGCATGGGCGCCCATGCGGCCTGGAACGTCATGCAGGGGCCGTTCTACGGGATCCCCGTGTCGGGCTTCGAGCAGCACGGCCTGCTCGTCTCGCACATGCAGGGGCCCGACTGGCTGACCGGGGGCGCCTTCGGCGCCGAAGCGTCGGTGGTGGCGCTGGGGTTGTGCTCGGTGGTGACCGCCGCCTGCCTGGCGATCGCCGTCCGCCGTGGCACACTTGTCGCACCCTCGTGGCGGCGGAAGGACCCGGCGATCGCGTGACCGGCGTCACACCCTGAGCCGGACGTCACGCTGGCGACCTCGTCGCCGGTGTACTGGTTACCGAGCGACAGCCCCGTTCCACTTCTCACTGGTCCTTGCATGTCTTCCAACGAAAAGACGCGATCCTGGCTGGCCGACCAGCCCCTGCAACGCAAGATCGTCATCGCCATCGCCTCGCTGCTCGTGCTGTTCGTGGCGGCGAGCCTGGGCAACCTGACCTCGCTCACGCGGGAGAAGGACGCCCGCGCCTGGTCGTCCCATACGTACGTCGTCCTGCTCACCCTGGCCGACGTCAGCAACGCGGCGCAGGCCCGCCAGGCCGGCGCGCGTGGGTACCTGCTGAACCAGTCCAGCGACGAGTACGCCGACTTCGAAACCGCGGATCGCGAACTCGCGCGGGCGATGGCGAGCCTTCGCCAGCTCACGGTCGACAATCCGTTGCAGCAGTCGCGCCTCGACCGCCTGCAGGAGATGCTCGATCGCTGGAAAGTCGAAGTGCTCAAGGGCGGCCTGGAACCGATGCGGGCGATCGGCAACGCGCAGACACCCGAGGGCGTCGTCGCGCGCGAATCCATCCGCGGCACGTATTTCCAGAATCGCACCGTGCGCATGAGCGAGATCCGCGACTTCATCGGCCAGATGTCCGCGACCGAACACGCCCTGCTCGACAAGCGCAACGCCGAGCTCGATCGCGAGCTGGAGACGACCCGCTACATCGATCTCGCCTCGCTCGCGCTGTGCCTGGTCATCGGCGCGCTGGTCATCGCCATGACCTTCCGCCTGATCACTCGCCCGATCGTGAAGATGACGGGGCTGATGACGCGGCTGGCGAACCACGACCACGACATCGAAGTGCGCCAGCTCACGCGCCGCGACGAGATCGGCGAAATCGCCCGCGCGCTGCAGGTCTTCAAGGAGATGGCCGTCGAAACGGCGGGCCAGACGTGGCTGAAGAGCTCGGTGACCGCGATCTCCAACCGGCTCCAGGGGGCCACCACCTATCGCGACTTCGCCACCACCCTGATGTCCGAGCTCGTGCCCTGCCTGAAGGCCGGCTTCGGTGTGTTCTATCTCCTGCGCGAAGGCACCGGCCGGCTCGAGCTGCTGGGCAGCTACGGCTACAAGGAACGCCGCCACGTCACGGCGGACTACGCGCTCGGCGAGGGCCTCGTCGGCCAGGCGGCCATCGAGCGGCGCACCATCGTGCTGCAGGACGTGCCGTCGGATTACACGCGCATCCACTCGGGCAGCGGCGAGGCGCCGCCGCGCAGCGTCGTGGTCGTTCCCGTGGTGTCGCGCGACACCTTGCTCGGTGTCATCGAGGTCGCGAGCTTCGCGCAGCTCACGATGGTGCAGGAACAGCTGCTCGACGAACTCACGCCGATCGTGGCGCTGTCGCTGGAGAACCTCGGACGGGCGATCAGCACCGCGTCGTTGCTCGAGCAGACCCGCAGCCAGGCCGATGAACTGCGCGCGTCGGAGGAAGCGATGCGCCGGCAACAGGAAGACCTGCGCAGCACCAACGACGAACTCAAGGCCAAGACCGCCGAACTCCAGGAACAGTCGCAGCGCCTCGTCGCGTCCGAGGAGGAACTGCGGGTGCAGACCGAGGAGCTGCACGCCTCGAACGAGGAGCTGCGCGAGAAGAGCCTCACGCTCAACGAGCAGAAGGACGCCCTCGAGGCCCTGCAGCGCGAAACGCAGGAAAAGGCCGAGGAACTGGCCCGCGCGAGCCAGTACAAGTCCGAGTTCCTCGCCAACATGTCGCACGAGCTGCGCACGCCGCTGAACAGCCTGCTGATCCTTTCGCGCAGCCTCGCCGACAACGACGAGGAAAACCTCAACGAGGAGCAGGTCGAATCGGCGCGGATCATCCACGACGCCGGCTCCAACCTGCTTCGCCTCATCAACGACATCCTCGACCTGTCGAAGGTCGAGGCGGGCAAGATGGAACTCGTCGTCGACGCGTTCCCGCTCGCCGATCTCGCGCGCACGCTGGGCCGCACGTTCAACCACGTGGCGCAGGAGAAGAAGCTGGCCTTCGAGGTCCGGCTGCAGCCTGGCCTGCCCGCCTCCATCCGCACGGACGGTGGCAAGCTCGAACAGGTGGTCAACAACCTGCTGAGCAACGCGTTCAAGTTCACGGCCAGCGGCCGGGTCGACGTCGAGATCGCGCGGCCCGCCGCCGACGCCCCGCTTCCCGCGGGACTCGACGCGTCGCGCGCGATCGCCATCGCGGTGACCGATTCGGGCATCGGCATCCCCGAAGACAAGTTCCAGCGCGTCTTCCACGCGTTCGAACAGGTGGATGCGAGCACCAGCCGGCAATATGGCGGCACCGGGCTGGGGCTGGCCATCTCGCGCCGCATCGCCGAACTGCTCGGCGGCGACATCGTGCTGCGCAGCAAGGCCGGCGAAGGCAGCACCTTCACCATCTACCTACCCGAGGAAGCGCCGGAGAGCGGCGCGCGTCCCGAACCGGTTCCGCTCGAACGCGCCGCCGCGGAAGCCACGCTGCCGTTGTCGCCGTCGCTGATCGCCGACGGCATCGACGACGACCGCGACGCGATCCAGCCGGGCGATACCGCCATCCTCATCGTCGAGGACGATCCCGCCTTCGCACGCATCCTCGCGGACATGATCCATCGCAAGGGGCACCGCGTCCTGGCGGCCGCCGATGGCGAGTCCGGCCTCGCCCTCGCGCGTCGCTACCGCCCGACGGGCATCCTGCTCGACGTCATGCTCCCGGGCATGGACGGCTGGACCGTGATCGAACGCCTGAAGGGCGACGCGGCGACGCGGCACATTCCCGTGCACTTCATCTCGGCGACCGACGACGCCACCCGCGGCCTCGAACTCGGCGCGGTGGGTTTCCTGACCAAGCCGGTCAGCCGCGAATCGATCACCACCGCCTTCGAGCGCCTGCTGCACTTCGCGGAAGGCCGCACGCGCCACCTGCTCGTCGTCGACGACGACCCGAGCGCGCGCGCCGCCGTCCGCAGCCTGCTCAAGGACGACGCCGTCGTCATCGAGGAGGCCGGTTCGGGCGAGGAAGCGCTCGCGAAGACGACCCAGACGACCTACGACTGCATCGTGCTCGACCTCGGTCTGCCGGGCATGTCGGGCTTCGAATTCCTCGAACGCCTTTCGCAGGGCCAGCACACGCCGCCCGTGGTGGTCTACTCCGGACGCGACCTGTCGCGCGAGGAAAGCATGCGGATCCGGCAGTACACCGACAGCATCGTGGTCAAGGGCGCCCGTTCGCCCGACCGCCTGCTCGACGAAGTGAGCCTTTTCCTGCATTCGATCCGGCATGGCGGAAGCGCGAAGCCGGACACCTCCGCGCCCGTCAGGGGAGGCGGCGGCGAGCCGGACGAGGGCGACCTGCGCGGCCGCCGCGTGTTGCTCGTCGACGACGACATGCGCAACCTCTTCGCGCTCAGCAAGGTGCTGCGCGCCAAGGGCATCGAGGTGGTCATGGCGCAGGATGGCCGCAAGGCGCTCGACACCCTCGACAAGGACGCCGACATCGAGCTCGTGCTGATGGACATCATGATGCCCGTCATGGACGGCTACGAGACCATGCGCGAGATCCGGGCGAAACCCGCCGTCGCACGCGTGCCCATCATCGCGCTCACGGCGAAGGCCATGCGCGGCGATCGCGAGAAGTGCCTGGAGGCCGGTGCGAACGACTACCTGTCCAAGCCGATCGACGTCGACCGCCTGCTGTCCATGATCCGCGTCTGGCTGCCGGCGAAGGTCTGACGTGGACGTCGAGGACATCGAGATCCAGCTCTTCGTCAGGGCCATGCAGCTGCGCCACGGACACGACTTCAGCGACTACGCCCCCGCGTCGCTGAAGCGCCGCGTGCTGCAACTGGTGCAGACACACGGTACGGGGACGATCAGCGAACTCAATCGCCGCGTGCTCCACGAGGACGGCTTCGTCGGCCACGTCATCCAGGGCCTCTCCGTGCCGGTCTCGGAGATGTTCCGCGATCCGCAGGTCTTCCGCGCGCTGCGCGAGAAGGTGTTGCCGGTGCTGGCGTCCTATCCGCAGATCAACATCTGGCAGGCGGGGTGCGCCCAGGGTCAGGAGGTCTACTCCCTCGCGATCCTGCTCGAGGAGGCCGGCCTCTACGAGCGCTCGCGCATCTATGCCACCGATTTCAACGACGCCGCGCTCGCGGCCGCCGGCGAAGGCATCTACGCGGCGCGCGACGCGCGCGACTGGTCGCGCAACTACCTCGAGGCCGGCGGCACGCTGTCGTTCAGCGATTACTACAGCGCGCGCTACGACTTCATCAAGCTGGACAAGCGGCTGCGCCGCAACGTCACGTTCTTCAACCACAATCTCGTCACCGACGTGGTCTTCTGCGAGGCGCACCTGATCCTCTGCCGGAACGTGCTCATCTACTTCAACAACACGCTGCAGGACCGCACGCTCGGCCTCTTCCGCGACAGCCTCGTCCGCGGTGGGTTCCTCTGCCTCGGCACGCGCGAGAACATCGACTTCTCCCCCGCCGCCAGCGGATTCACCGACGTCGACCACGCGCTGCGCATCTACCAGGTCGGTGGCATCGGCGCGAGGCCACTGACGCGATGAGCCGGCACGACGCCATCGTCATCGGCTGTAGCGCGGGAGGCCTGACCGCGCTACAGAGACTGCTGCCCGGCCTCGCGCCGAATCTGACCGCGGCTGTGATCGTCTGCTGCCACACGGGTTCCGCCGATGTCTCGTTGCTCGTCGAGCTGCTGGCGCGGGTCTCCGCGCTCCCGGTCGCGGAAGCCCTGGAACGGTCGCACATCACGCCGGGCATGGTGCACGTCGCACCCACCGGTTACCACCTCCTGATCGAGGAAGATCACTATTTCTCGCTCAGCGTCGACGAGAAGGTCGCGTGGTCGCGGCCGTCCATCGACGTGCTCTTCCAGACCGCCGCCGATGCCTGGCGCGAACGGCTCGTCGCGGTGCTCCTGACCGGCGCGAACTCTGACGGCGCGCGCGGTCTCGCCGCCGTGCGCCGCGCCGGCGGGCATGCCGTCGTGCAGGATCCCGAGGACGCCGAGTCCGACATCATGCCCCGCGCCGGGCTCGAGATCGCGGGCGCCGACGCCTGCCTCCCCCTCGACGCCATCGCCGCCCACCTCAATTCCCTTTGCCTGCCATGAGTACGATGCGTCCCAAGATCCTCGTCGTCGACGACACCCCCGCCAACCTCGTCGCCATGCGCCGCCTGCTCGCGCGTGTGGATGCCGATATCTACGAGGCCGCCGGCGGCAACGAAGCCCTCGCGCTGTGCCTCGACCACCAGTTCGCCCTGGTGCTGCTCGACGTGAACATGCCGGAGATGGATGGCTTCGAGGTGGCGCAGTTCATTTCCGAAGCCGACCACATGAGCGAGACGCCGATCATCTTCGTGACCGCCGCCTATGCCGACGACATCAACCGCATCAAGGGCTACACCGCGGGCGCGGTCGATTACATCGCCAAGCCGATCAACGACGTGATCCTGCAGTCGAAGGTGAAGATCTTCCTCGAGCTCTACCGTGCCCGCGCACTGCTGCAACAGGCGCTCGACGAGCTTTCGGTGCGCAACGCGCAGCTGACCAGCGAAGTGGCGGAACGCACGCGGATGCAGGAGCTCGTTCGCCATCAGGCGACGCACGACGCCCTCACCGGCCTGCCCAACCGCCTGCTGTTCCGGGAGCGACTCGAAGCGTCGATCGCCAGCGCCAGCGATGGCGGTGATCCGTTCGCGCTCGCATACATCGACATCGACGGCTTCAAGGGCGTGAACGACGGGCACGGGCACGCGGCAGGCGACGAGCTGCTCAAGGCCATCGCGGCGCGCATCGACGGCCGCACGCGCGGCACCGACACCGTGGCCCGCCTCGGCGGCGACGAGTTCGCCGTGCTGCTGCAGGGTGCCGACGACGCCGAAAGCGCGCTGGGCCGCTGCCAGTCGCTCTGCGACGCGGTCGCCGAGCCGTACACGCTCAACGTGAGCGGTGAACGCGTGCCCGCCCGAATCGGCGCGAGCATCGGCGTCACCCTGTTCCATCCCGGCGCCGGCTACGACGACATCGTCGCCGCCGCCGATGGTGCGATGTATACGGCCAAGCGCAGTGGGAAAAATCGCTGCGTGCTGGCGTGATGCGGCTAACCTGCCTTCACAGGCTGGCCAGGAACGCTTCCAGCACCGCGCCGCGATAGCGCTGCCGGTGCAGCAGCACGGTGAGGGTCCGTCGCAGGTCGAGGAACGGCGTCGGCAACACCGCGAGGCGCCTCGCCTGCACGGCGTCCCCGATGGCCACCTCGGGGAGACACGCGATGCCCAGGCCCGCGATCACCGCCTGCTTGATCGCCTCGGACTGATCCAGCTCCAGCACGGTCGTTCCCTCCGGCAGCTCCGCGAGCGCCCGCTCGCTCAACGCCCGCGTGGCCGAGCCACGCTCACGCAGCACCCAGCGCTCGCCGGCGAAATCCTCGCGACGCAGGCGTTTCTTTTCGGCCAACGGGTGATCGGGCCGCGCGCAGACGACGAGGCGATCGTCCCGCCACGGCCTCGCCTCCAACGATGGATGAGTCACCGGACCTTCGACGCAGCCGACGTCGTAATCGTGATCGAGGACGCCTTGCGCGATGCGCGCGGTATTGGCGACGCCGAGGCGGAGCGACACGCCCGGATGAGCGGCCGCGAAATCGCCGAGCAGCTCGCCCACGAGGTAATTGCCCACCGTGTTGCTGGCGCCGATACCGATCTCGCCCGCCAGTTCGGTGGCCGTCCCCTGCGCCCGCCGGGCGAACTCCGCGTGGCGCTCGAGCAGTTCACGGGCGAGCGGTAGCAATTCGCGCCCCCGGTCGTTGAGCGACAGGCGGCCGCGCTCGCGCGCGAACAACGGCGCCCCGAGCTGACGCTCCATCTCGGCCAGCGCCATGCTCGCGGCCGGCTGGCTAAGGAACAGGCGTTCGCTCGCGGCGCGCACGCTGCCGGTGGTGGCGATGGCGACGAACACGTCGAGCTGGCGGGGACTGATCGCATGCATCAATATTTCTTATACCGTCGATAAGCCATTTTCAATATCCTTATCAGGCACGGCAACCGACAATGCAGCCTTCGCAATCCGGAAATCCCCTGCCGTGTCCGCCGTCACCGCCACCTCGCCAACCCCTTCGCGCGTGCCGGGCCTGCTCCTGGCATTCGGCGTCGCCGCCATCGCCTTCGGGCTCGGCCGCCTGATGCCGCTCGTCGGAGGCGCCGTCTGCGGCATCGTGCTGGGCATCCTGGTGCGCCAGTTCGCCCCGCCCTCCTCCCGGTTCCTGCCCGGCATCCGCTTCGCGTCGAAGCAGGTCCTGCAGTGGTCGATCATCGCGCTCGGGTTCGGCCTGAGCATCACCCAGGTGGCGAAGACCGGCCTGGAGTCGCTATCGGTGACGCTCGCGACCGTCGCCGCGGCGGGTCTCGCCGCGTGGGGACTGGGGCGCCTGCTTCGCGTCCACGACACGCTGAAGCTGCTGATCGGCGTGGGTACCGCCATCTGCGGCGGCTCGGCCATCGCCGCGGTCGTGCCCATCGTCAAGCCGGACGAGCACGACACCGCCTTCGCCATCTCGACCATCTTCCTCTTCAATCTGGTCGCCGTCCTGACCTTCCCCGCGTTCGGCCACTGGCTCGGCCTGTCCGACCTCGGGTTCGGCCTGTGGGCCGGCACGGCGATCAACGACACCTCGTCCGTGGTCGCGGCCGGCTACAGCTACAGCCACGCCGCCGGCGACTACGCGACCATCGTGAAGTTGACCCGGGCCACGCTCATCATTCCGATCTGCCTCGCGATCGCACTGATCGTGGCGTGGCGTGAGAAGCGCGGTGGCGCCTCCGATTTCCGCCTGGCGTCCATCTTTCCGTGGTTCATCCTCTGGTTCCTGGTCGCCTCGGCGATCCGCACCGCCGGCGTCATCCCCGACGCCGCCCTGCCGGTCATCCACTTCGTCGCCGAGTGCCTGATCATCGTCGCGCTGACCGCCATCGGTCTCTCCGCAGACCTGCGCCGCATGGCCTCCACAGGACCGCGACCGATCCTGCTGGGTCTCGGTGTATGGGCTGCCGTCGCGTTGACGAGCCTGCTGGTGCAGCATCTGATCGGGCGCTGGTGACGCGCATGCCGCTCCCGCTCATCCACCGTAGGAGCGCGCCCTGCGCGCGACATGTTTTCGCGAGGCGCCGCAGGACCTGAGGCTCACGGCCTCAAAAGATGTCGCGCGCACGGCGCGCTCCTACCTGGGCGTGCTGACCGCCATCGGTTTCTCGGCATCGCCTCCACCGGACCGCGACGATCCTGCTCGGCCTCGACGTGTGGGTGACACGCCTGCCGTTCGGGCTCATCCACCGTAGGAGCGCGCCCTGCGCGCGACATGTTTTCGCGAGGCGCCGCAGGACCTGAGGCTCACGGCCTCAAAAGATGTCGCGCGCACGGCGCGCTCCTACTTGAGCAGGGATAGCAGCCGCAGGTTGAACGCATGCTGCTGCGCCTGCCACTCGCACAGCATGGCCGCGTCCGGTTCCGACTGGCCGTCCATCGCACTGAGGCGGCGCTTCCACCAGGTGCGGTACCGGTAGAGGGATATCTCACCGGTGACGTCGCTGGCGACGATGCGATCCCGCAGCGCCCCGATGATCGCCGCGCCATCCGCTTCGGTCATCACGCCCTGATCCCAGTTCGTCATCGCGACTTCCGGGGCGAACGCGTCCTTGTCGATCGACAGGTAGACCGGTTCCTTCTGTCCGCGCTGGCTGCCCACGAACGCGTCGACCAGCGACCGTGCGTCGGCGAAGGCACGGAAACGCGCGGCCAGGCCGAGCCGGGTCGCCCAACTCACGTCGACGCCGGTCGACCAGTAGGTGAGTTTTCCGGACCGCAGCGGGCCGAGGTAGTTCTCCCACGCATGCGCGCGCCCGATGTCCTGCGACGTGATCCCGACGACGTGCACCTGCGACACGCGGCGAAGCATCGCGACGCGCCGGACCCACGAGCCGCAGTGCACGCCGAAAGGAAAGCGCATGTTGTCGGGATGGTTGTCGAGCACCACGACCTGCAGGGGCCCGTCACCAGGCACGCGCTCGACCAGCGGCCAGGTCAGGTGATGGAAGTCGCCGCTGCCCAGGAACACGGTGCCGTGCTCGCGTGGAAGGACCGGACCGATCGCGGTGACGAGATGACGGAGCGAACGCAGCGAACAACCGAACCGGATTGCCTCTTCCCACGCGCGCAGGGACACGATCGATCCGCCGGGCAACGGTCCGACGGAGTCGTCCAGATCAAGAACGATCGGCGATCGCATCGGATGCTCCCCAGGCGCTGTCCGCTTCGAAACGGTGCGCGAAGCGGCGAAGTACGGCCCTGAGCAACGGGTTGCGCACGTAGACGGCATGACGGGTGAGGTGGAAGCGGGCGCCGAGCGACGCCTTCACGGCCGGGTCGGTCCAGCCGGCGACGTAATGCGACAGCCCGCGTCGCAGTGCGTACTCGAGGTTCACGAACCAGCTGACGAAGTAGAGGTCGGCCTCGCGTGCGGCGGGATAGGCGAACCCCACGTACTTGTCGAGCAGCTTGCCGGCATGTTCATAGCAGAGGTTCCAGCCGATCAGCTCGCCGTTCACGCGGTACGTGAAGACGAGCCCCCCGGCGTCGCGCAGCACGGCCGCGAAGAATTCGCGGGTCGGCTTGTCGAAATGGATGTCGCTCTGCGCGTGCACGTTCTCGAAGAGCGCGTAGAAAGCGTCGACGACGGCGTCGTCCGCGAACGCCGGGCCCGTCGGCACCTCGGCCACCTGCAGGCCATCGCGCGAACGCAGCTTGCGGCGCAGGTTCTTCCGGCGGGACGACGAGAGCCGCGCCAGATACTCGTCGATCGAGGCGAAATCGATGGGCACGTAGGCCAGCGCCTGGCCTTCGACCATGACGTAACCGGCGTCGCGCGCGGCGTCCACGAAACGCGCCGTCCAGGCGCGCTCGGCCGGCGACGTCAGCGGCGAGTCCAGTGCGATGTCCTTGACGATGAACAACGGCTGCCGCCTTCCCTGCGCGTGCGCCCAGGCACGCGGAACCGCGGCGGGATCGTGCCGGGCGTCGAACAACGCGTACTCGGAAACGGTGGTACCCGCGAAGCACGTGCGCAGGGTCAGCAACCGGCGGAGCCAACCGCGGAAGGGCGACGCATCCACGCGCCGGCGCAGGTCGTCGTCGGCGGTGGTCAGAAGATCGAAGGGCGCCACGAAAAGTGGCGCGCCATCCGCCGCGCGAACGGGCGTGAAGCCCTGCGGCGGATGGCGCTCGAAGTGCCCGAGCAAACCATCCGGCTCGAGCTGGTTCACGAATGCCATCGGCTGGCTGCCGGGTATCAGCCGCGCTTGGCCAGCGTCAGGAGCTGGTCGAGCAGCGCGATGGCGAGGTCGATTTCCTCGTGGCTGATGTCGAGCGACGGGGCGAACGTGATCACGTTCTTGTACCAGCCGCCGACATCGAGCACGAGACCGATCTTCTTGCCTTCGTGAGTGAGACCACCGGCCAGGCCGATGTCGACCATGCGGTCGAGCAGCGCCTTGTTCGGCGTGAAACCGTCGTCCGTGCAGATCTCGGCGCGCAGGGCCAGACCGAGGCCGTCGACGTCGCCGATCTCCTTGTGACGCTTCTGCAGATCGCGCAGGCCGTCGAGGAAGTGCTTGCCCTTCTCCGCCACCTTCGTCTCGTAGTCGAGCTCGTCACCCATGCGGATCACTTCCAGGCCGAGGGCCGTGCCGAGCGGGTTGGAGTTGAACGTCGAATGCGTCGAACCCGGCGGGAAGATCGTCGGATTGATCAGTTCCTCGCGCGCCCAGATGCCCGAGAGCGGGTTGAGGCCGTTGGTCAGGGCCTTGCCGAACACGATAACGTCGGGCGTCACGCCGAAATGCTCGATCGACCACAGCTTGCCGGTGCGCCAGAAGCCCATCTGGATCTCGTCGACCACCATCAGGATGCCGTACTTGTCGAGCACCTTCTTGAGGTCGATGAAGAAGTTCTTCGGAGGGATCACGTAGCCGCCCGTACCCTGGATCGGCTCGACGTAGAAGGCGGCGTACTCGGCCTCGTTGACCTTCGGATCCCACACGCCGTTGTATTCGGTCTCGAACAGGCGCTCGAACTGGCGCACGCACGCGTCGGAATACTCCTCCGGCGTCATGCCCTTCGGGCGGCGGAACGGATACGGGAACGGAATGAACTGGGCGCGCTCACCGAAGTGGCCGAAGCGGCGGCGGTAGCGATAGCTCGACGTGATCGAGGACGCGCCGAGCGTGCGCCCGTGGTAGCCGCCTTCGAAGGCGAACATCAGGCTCTTGCCGCCGCGCGCGTTGCGGACCAGCTTCAGCGAATCCTCCACCGCCTGCGCGCCACCGACGTTGAAGTGGCAGCGGCCGTCGAGGCCGAACTTGCGCTTCGCGTCCACGGCGATCGTCTTCGCGAGCTCGATCTTGCCCTGGTGCAGGTATTGGCTGGCCACCTGCGGCAACAGGTCGATCTGGGCCTTCAGCGTATCGTTCAGACGCTTGTTGCCGTAACCGAAGTTCACGGCCGAGTACCACATCTGCAGGTCGAGGAACGGGATGTTCTCGCTGTCGTAGATGTAGCTGCCTTCCGCGTGGCGGAAGATCTTCGGCGGGTCGACGTAGTGGACCGTGTCGCCGAACGAACAGTACTTCGCCTCGTCCGCGAGCAGCGTCGCGTCGTCGATGACCAGTTCGGGATGCTTGGTGAGGATGTTCATGCGGGAATTTCCTGGATGCTCGCCGCGTGGAGGGGCATGACGGTTCGCGGCGGCAGGCGCCCGTCGAGAAGGTCGGGAAGCAACGACAGCGCTTCGTCGAAGCTGGCGATGGGGGCGTACGGGATGCCGGCGGCGCGGCAATGTTCGATCAGGCGGTTCTTGGCGAAGACGAAGTCGACGCGGTCGGCGGCGCAGAAGTCGGACGCGCCGTCGCCGATGAGGAGCGTCTTCCCGCCGCGACGGCGTGCGGCGTCGACGCGCGCGCATTTGCACGTACCGCTGCGGCAGCCGTCCGCGGCGAAGGGCGAGGTCAGCGTCCATGCGCGCGTGTCCGACTGCGCGAGGCGGTTGGCGACGGTCGGCAGGCCGTCGATGCCGTGTCGCGCGAGGATGGCGTGGATCGCGTGATCGAGGCCGTCGCTGACGACTTCCATCGGGATGCCGTGCTCGATCGTCGCCGCGACGAAGGCGGCGAAACCCTGGTCGATGTGGAGGCCATCGAGGTGACCGGCTAGTTCCTCTCGGCTCATGTCGAGGAGCGCCACCTGTCCGGCCATGCACGCGGCCGAGCCGATGAGCCCGGCGCGCCAGTCGCGCTCGAGCACTTCCCAGCCGGGGCGACCGTAGCGGTCGAGCAACGAGTCGATCACGTCCTCGACGGCGATCGTGCCGTCGAAATCGCACAGGATGTTCCAGGAAGGAGTGGTGAGCACGTCGTCTGCGCCATCGGCCAACATGGAGACGGAGCCTAGGCGTACATCCTTTCGAACCCCTTTCCCGTTTTCGAAAGCCTTTCGTAAGGCTTTGCGTGCCACGCTCGCGCTCGTCCCCCGCGATGAACACCCCCATGCGTCGTTCCTGCCCCGCCATCGCCGCCCTGCTCCTGGCCCCGTTCGCCGCGCACGCGGTCGACGATGACGCCCCGACCTACGCGTTCGGCGCCGGCGCGCAGCGCATGCCGTCGTGGCAAGGCGCGAAGGACCAGCGCACCCAGGCGATCCCGTACGTGGACATCGACCTTCCCGGCGTCGGCGAGCTATCCACGGCGGACGGCCTCACGCTCGACGCGATCGGTGGCGAGCACTGGCACGGCGGCGCCTACGGCAACTGGCTCTGGGGACGCACGCGCGGCGATCTGGGTCCGCTGGGTGGCAAGGTCGCCTCGCTCTCGCCCCGCTTCCAGGCGGGCGGGTATCTCGAATACGCGTTCGACAAGCGCTTCAGCGTCGGGACCCACGTCGCGCACGACACGGACGGCGCGGGCGGGTACGCCGCGGTTTATGCCGACTATCAGCTACCGGACGTGTGGTACATCCAGCACTCGCTCGAGGTGCAGGTGGAAGGCATGAACGGGCCCGCGATGCGGCGTTTCTTCGGCGTCAGGCCCGGCGAGGCCGCGGCGCTGGGCACCTCCACCTGGCGACCGGGTGCGGGCTGGCAATCCGCCAACGTGGAGTACGACGCCTTCGTTCCGACGTCGCAGCACACCGGATTCGCGCTGGCGGTGTCGTATGGACGTCTATTCGGCGATGCGGGCGACAGCCCGCTCGTCCGCCGCTTCGGGTCGACGCGACAGGTGACCGAGACGCTGGCGTTCGTCTATCACTTCTGACGCCGGCTCAGCGGTCGTCGCGAGTCCAGATGGCGCCGTCGGATTCTATGACCGGGAACACGGTCACCGGTTCGTAGGCCGGCGGGCAGGTGACGTCGCCCGTGCGCAGGTCGAAACGCGCGCCGTGGCGCACGCACTCCACCTCGTGACCGACGACCGCCCCCCCGGCGAGCTCGCCACCGTCATGCGTGCACACGTCCTCGATGGCGTAGAGATCGCCGTCGACGTTGTACACGGCGATGGCCGTGTCGCCGTCCCACACCACCCGGAATTCGCCCGGCAGCAGTTCGCTGCGCGTGCCGACCCTCACCCAGCCGTTCATGCGAGATCCTTCACGAGGTATTCGAAGCGCAGGTCGTCGCGCTGGGGAATGCCGAAGCGTTCGTCGCCGTACGGAAACGCGCCGTGGCGTCCGGTGCGGCGATAACCGCGCCGTTCGTACCACGCGATGAGTTCGGCGCGGACGTCGATCACCGTCATTTCCACCTGGCCGCAATTCCATTCCTCGCGGGCGATGCGCTCCACCTCCTCGATCACGAGGCGGCCGATGCCCGTGCCCTGGGCGGGCGGATGCACGGAGAACATGCCGAAGTAGCAGGTGCGGTCGCGTCGTTCGATGTAGCAGGAGGCGAGGACCGCGCCGTTCCGTTCGAAAAGCACAAAGCGGCCGTTTTCGCCGGCCAGCAGGGTTTCGATCTCGTCGACGTCGGTGCGACGGCCGTGGAGGAAGTCGGCTTCGGTGGTCCAGCCGACGCGGCTGGCGTCGCCGCGGTAGGCCGATTCGACCAGCGCGGCGATGAGCGGGGCGTCGGCGGCGGTGGCCTGGCGGAAGGTGTGCTTGGGGTCCATCGCCGGATTGTAGGTCATTCGCCGAAGTGACGACGCTCAGAGCAACAGCTTGCGCACCCGCCCGATCGCCTCGATGAATCCGTCCACCTCGGACTTGGTGTTGTAGAACGCCAGCGACGCGCGCAGCGTGGCGGGCACGCCGAAGAACTGCATCAGGGGATGCGCGCAATGGTGCCCCGAACGAACGGCGACGCCCTGCAGATCGAGCAGCGTGGCCATGTCGTTCGCGTGCGCTCCCTCGATCAGGAACGAGATCACCGGTTCCTTTTCCTTCGCGCGCCCGAAGATGCGCAGGCCGGGAATGGCGTCCATCGCGTCGGTCGCGTACGCGAGCAGCTCCTGCTCGTACGCCTTGATGCGCTCGAAGCCAATGCCTTCCAGGTAGCCGATGGCCGCGGAGACGCCGGCGAAACCCGCGATGTTCGGCGTGCCGGCTTCGAAACGGTGCGGCGGATCCGCGAACACCGTGCCCTCGAAGCGCACCTCGCGGATCATCTCGCCACCACCGAAGAACGGCGGCATCGCCATCAGGTGCTCGCGCTTCGCCCACAGCGCGCCGGTGCCGGTCGGGGCGAGCATCTTGTGCCCGGTGATCGCGTAGAAGTCGCAGCCCAGCGCCTGGACGTCGATCGCGCGATGCGGCGCCGCCTGCGAGCCGTCGACCAGCAGCGGAATGCCGCGCTTGCGGCACTCGCGGGCGATCTCGCGGATGGGATTGACCGTGCCCAGGGCGTTCGATACATGCGTCACGCAGGCGAGCTTCACGTCCGGCGTCAGCATCTCGACGAAGGCCTCGACGATCAGCTCGCCGTTCTCGTCGATCGGTGCCGCCTTCACCGTGGCGCCGGTGCGCTCGGCCACGAGCTGCCACGGCACGATGTTGGCGTGGTGCTCCATCACCGTGGTCAGGATCGTGTCGCCGGCCTTCAGCCGGGGCATGAGGTAGCTGTACGCCACGAGGTTGATCGACTGCGTCGTGCCCGAGGTCATGATCACCTCGTCGCGCGACGGCGCGTTGATGAACCGCGCGATGGCGTCGCGGGCGCCCTCGTAGGCCGCCGTCGCCTCCTCGCCCAGCAGGTGGACGGCGCGCGATACGTTCGCGTTGTGCTCGCGGTAATGCCGATCGACGGCTTCGATCACCGCCAGCGGCTTCTGCCCCGTGTTGGCGTTGTCGAAATAGATGAGCGGCTTGCCGTGCACGGTGCGCGACAGCAGCGGGAAGTCGGCGCGGATGCGCTCGACGTCCAGCGGCGCGGCGAGGGTCTCGGGCTTGGCGTTCATGGCGGGCTCCGTGGGGCTCATTCGGCGGCGGGGCCGGTCGGCAGGTGCGCCACCAGCAGCTCGCCCAGATGGTCGCGCAGCGCCTCGTTCGGCAGCGACTCCAGCGCCGCGCGGCAGAAGGCCAGCGTCAGCAGGCTACGCGCCTGGATCAGCGGGATACCGCGCGAACGCAGGTAGAACAGCGATCGCTCGTCCAGCTGGCCGATGGTCGCGCCATGCGCGGCCTTGACCTCGTCGGCGTAGATCTCGAGTTCGGGCTTCGTGTCGATCTCGGCCTGGCCGGAAAGCAGGAGGTTCTTGTTGCTCAACGAGGCATCGGTACCGTCGGCGCCTTCGGCGACCACGATCGCGCCGCGGAACACGCCGCGCGAACGGCCGTCGGCGATGCCGCGCCACAACGCGTCGGAGGACGTATCGCGCGCCTGATGACGCACTTCGAGCTGCGTATCGACGTGCTGGCGCCCCGCGAGGGCGAACACACCGCGCGAATCGAAGCGCGCGCCGTCGCCGTTGAGTTCGGCCTGAAGCTCGTGGCGGACCAGCGCACCGCCCAGTTCCAGCGCGTGCACGGTCGCCGCGGCACCCGCGTCGAGACGCGCATGGTTGCGGCGGACGAGTGTCGTCGCCGACGAGGCGTCCTGCAACAGCACGAAACCAAGCCGGCCGTTCTCCCGGACGACGATGTCCGATACGACCGTGCCCAGCTGCGTGGCATCGCCCAGCGTCACGTAGTGCTCGATCACGTCCACGCTGGCGTCCTTGCCGACCTCGATCAGCAGGCGCACGTGCGAGGACGTGTCCGCCTGCGCACCGCTCGACGCGTGCACGACGTGCACGGGCTTCGTGGCGGCGACGCCGTCCGCGACGCGGAGCACGAGGCCGTCGACGGCGAGACCGGCGTTCAGGTGCGCGAACGCGTCCGCGGCGCCATGCCGGTAACGATTGGCGAGCGCGAAGCGCAACGGCTCGGGATTCCGCGCCAGCGCGGCGGCGAGCGGTTCCAGCGAGACGCCGGTCGCGCCCGTCAGCGACGAAAGATCGGCGCGGAAGGTGCCGTCGACGAAGACGACGCGGTCGCCGTCGACACCCGGCAGGGCGAGACGCGCCGCGTCGACGGCGAACGCGGCCGCGGCTTCGCGGTCGGCAAGCGCGAGCCCGCGCTGCGCGAGCGCGCGCAGCGGCGTGTATTTCCAGGCCTCTTCACGGCTTTCGGGAAGTCCACCCGCGGCGAATGCATCGAGATTCTCGCGACGCGCGGCATCCAGCCATGCGATGCCGGTACCGGGAAGCGCGGCGGCGGCATCGAGCGCCGCCCGCACGAACGGGGACGGCGCGCTCGTCATGCCGGCTCTCCCGCGAGATCGGCCTTGCGCAGTTCCGGGTGCTTCTCGGCGAGCCAGGCGTAGCCCTGCTCCTCGAGCTTCAGCGCGAGATCCTTGTCGCCGCTTTCGACGATGCGCCCACCCGCGAGCACATGGACGAAGTCCGGCTGGATGTAGTCGAGCAGGCGCTGGTAATGGGTGACGATGACGAACGAGCGATCCGGCGAGCGCAGGGCGTTCACGCCCTCCGCGACCTGCTTGAGCGCGTCGATGTCGAGGCCGGAGTCGGTCTCGTCGAGGATCGCCAGCTTCGGCTCGAGCACCGCCATCTGGAAGATCTCGTTGCGCTTCTTCTCGCCACCCGAGAAGCCTTCGTTCACCGCGCGGTGCAGGAGCTCGTCGGAGATCTGCATCACCTTGAGCTTCTCGCGCACGAGCTTGAGGAAGCGCATGGAGTCGAGTTCGTCCTCGCCACGGAACTTCCGCTGCGCGTTGAGCGCGGCACGCAGGAAGTACGTGTTGTTCACGCCGGGGATTTCGACCGGGTACTGGAAGGCCAGGAACACGCCGACCGCCGCGCGTTCCTCGGGCTCCAGCGCCAGCAGGTCGCGACCGGCGAACTCGACCGAGCCCTGCGTGACCTCGTAGCCGTCGCGTCCCGCCAGCACGTTGCCGAGGGTGGACTTGCCGGCGCCGTTCGGGCCCATGATGGCGTGCACTTCGCCCGGACGGACGTCGAGGGAGAGGCCTTTGAGGATCTCCTTGCCTTCGACGCGGGCGTGGAGGTTGTCGATCTTGAGCATGTGCATGACGTGGCGGTCCAGGGAATCGGGGCGTGGTTTACGAACGCGCTGCGAGCGCGGTGACGGGGCGGGGGATGGACTGGCTCAGCCCACCGCGCCTTCGAGCGATACTTCGAGAAGCTTCTTCGCCTCGACGGCGAATTCCATCGGCAGTTCGCGGAAGACCTGCTTGCAGAAGCCGTCGACGATCATCGACACGGCGTCTTCCTCGCCGATGCCGCGCGAGAGGCAGTAGAACAGCTGGTCGTCCGAGATCTTCGAGGTGGTGGCCTCATGCTCCACGATGGCGCCCGGGTTCTTCACTTCCATGTACGGGAACGTGTGCGCACCGCACTTCTTGCCGATGAGCAGCGAATCGCACTGCGTGTAGTTGCGTGCGCCGTCCGCGCCCTTCTCGATCTTCACGAGGCCGCGGTAGCTGTTCGAACTGCGGCCGGCACTGATGCCCTTGGCGACGATCTTCGACTTCGTGCCCTTGCCGATGTGGATCATCTTGGTGCCGGTATCGGCCTGCTGGCGGTGATGCGTCAGCGCCACCGAATAGAACTCGCCGACCGAGCGGTCGCCGCGCAGCACGCAGCTGGGATACTTCCACGTGATGGCCGAGCCGGTTTCCACCTGGGTCCAGCTGATCTTGGAATCCGCGCCGCGGCAGTCGCCGCGCTTGGTCACGAAGTTGTAGATGCCGCCGACGCCGTTCTCGTCGCCGGGGTACCAGTTCTGCACGGTGGAGTACTTGATCTGCGCGCGCTCGAGCGCGACCAGTTCGACGACGGCCGCGTGGAGCTGGTTCTCGTCGCGCATCGGCGCGGTGCAGCCTTCGAGATAGGACACGTAGGAGTCGTCCTCCGCCACGATCAGCGTGCGCTCGAACTGCCCCGTGTTCATCGCGTTGATGCGGAAATACGTCGACAGCTCCATCGGGCAGCGCACGCCCTTGGGGATGAACACGAAGCTGCCGTCGGAGAACACGGCCGAGTTCAGCGCGGCGAAGTAGTTGTCTCCGACGGGCACCACGCTGCCGAGGTACTCGCGCACCAGGTCGCCATGCTCGCGGATGGCCTCGGACATCGAGCAGAAGATCACGCCCGCTTCGGCCAGCTCCTTGCGGAAGGTGGTGCCGACCGAGACGGAATCGAACACCGCGTCGACGGCCACGCCCGCGAGCTTCGCGCGCTCGTGCAGCGGCACGCCGAGCTTCTCGTAGGTTTCCAGGAGCTTCGGATCGACCTCGTCGAGCGACTTCGGGCCCGCCTTGGGCGCCGAGTAGTAGCTGACGCCCTGGTAATCGATGGGCGCGATGTCGAGCTTGGCCCAGTCGGGCTCCGGCATGGTCAGCCAGTGACGGTAGGCGGCGAGGCGCCACTCGGTCATCCACTCCGGCTCGCCCTTGATCGCGGAGAGCTGGCGGACGATGTCCTCGCTCAGGCCCGGCGGGAGGCTGGTGGACTCGATGTCCGTGACGAAGCCGGCCTCGTAACGGCGGTTGAGTGCCGCTTCGACCTCGGCGTTGTCGCGCACCGGCGCTGCCACTTCGCGTGTCATGTTCTCGCTCTCGTTCATACGTTCGCCTGCGCGGTGGGGACCGCGTCCATGGCCGGCGCCTTGGGGCGCGCGGCCAGCATCTGTGCCAGCGTCATGCCGCGCAGCACGTTGTCGATCGCGCCGGAGACGGACCGCCAGCTGCCGCTGACGCCGCACTGCGACTGGCGATCGCACTGGCCATGGGCCGTGCTGCATTCGGTCATGCCGATCGGGCCCTCCATCGCCACCACGATGTCGGCGAGGCTGATCGCCTCCGCCGGCCGCGCGAGGCGGTACCCGCCGTTGACGCCGCGGAACGACTCCACCAGCCCGGCATGGCCGAGCAGCTTCAGGAGCTTGGAGACGGTGGGCAGCTCGAGGCGCGCCTCTTCGGCGATCTGGGCGGTGCTCAGAACGTCGTCGGGGTGCGCGGCGATGCAGGTCATCACCACCGTCGCGTAGTCGGTCAGTCGGCTGACACGGAGCATCGGGGAAGGGGTCTTGGAAACCAGACCAAAATGGTACTGTTTTCGCTCCCGCGTTGCAACGCGGCGCTCGCGCTCGTAGGAGCGGACCTGGCCGCGACGCCGTTAGCCGCGGTTCTGCAATCTCGCGCGGCAGCTTCAGGGCTTCGCGAAAAGCCGTCGCGGCCAGGTCCGCTCCTACAGCGCACTATTGCACCTGATTTGGGCAATTGTAGTTTCTATGTGGTGCATATTCCCGACCATGGGAACCTCGTGCCGCACCGCACAAGGCCTCCGCCGGCTGGCACGCATCCTGCTCTCACCCCTCAGGCCAGCCAACGGGGAAACGCAGCCATGAAATGGATCAACGCGATCATCAAGCCCTTCACGCTGGACGACGTGCGCGAAGCGCTCGCCGAGGTGGGGGTGCAGGGGATGACGGTGACGGAAGTGAAGGGGTTCGGTCGCCAGCATGGGCATACCGAGCTCTATCGGGGCGCCGAGTACGTCGTGGACTTCCTGCCCAAGCTGAAGATCGAGATCGCCGTCACCGACGATCAGGTGGAACGCGCGGTCGAAGCGATCGGCACCGCGGCGCGCACGGGCAAGATCGGCGACGGCAAGATCTTCGTGATCGACCTCGAGCAGGCGATCCGCATCCGCACGCAGGAGGTCGACGCCGATGCGCTCTAAATCGCTGCTCGCCCTGCCCGCCCTCCTCCCGTCGCTCGCGTTCGCGCAGGCCGCGACGCCGAAGCTCGATTCGGGCGACACCGCGTGGATGCTCACGGCGACCATGCTCGTGCTGCTGATGACGATTCCGGGCCTCGCCCTCTTCTACGGCGGCATGGTGCGGGCGAAGAACCTGCTCTCCGTGCTGATGCAGTGCTTCGCGATCACCGCGCTCGTCACCGTGCTGTGGGTGGTCTACGGCTACTCCGTCGCGTTCGACGCCTCCGGCATGAGCGCCGGAACGACCAACCTGCATTCGTTCGTCGGCGGTTTCGGCCACGCCATGCTGGCGGGTCTCGCGCCCGGCTCCCTCTACAACACGATCCCCGAAGCGGTGTTCGTGATGTTCCAGATGACGTTCGCGATCATCACGCCGGCGCTCATCGTCGGCGCGATCGCCGAGCGCATGAAGTTCTCCGCGCTGCTCGTGTTCACCGCGCTGTGGTTCACGCTCGTCTACCTGCCCGTGGCGCACATGGTCTGGGGCGGCCCCGGTTCGTTCCTCGGCGATCTTGGCGTGCTCGACTTCGCCGGCGGCACCGTGGTGCACATCAACGCGGGCATCGCGGGCCTGGTCGGCTGCCTCGTGATCGGCAAGCGCCGCGGTTATCCGACCACGCCCATGCCGCCGCACAACCTCGGCTACACGCTGGTTGGCGCGAGCATGCTCTGGCTCGGCTGGTTCGGCTTCAACGCCGGCTCCGCCGTCGCGGCCAACGGCAGCGCCGGCATGGCCATGCTCGTGACGCAGATCGCCACCGCCGCCGCGGCGATCGGCTGGACGGTGGTGGAATGGCTCACGCATCGTCGTCCCAGCGTGCTCGGCATCGCTTCCGGCGCGGTCGCGGGCCTCGTCGCCATCACGCCCGCGGCGGGCACCTGCGGCCCTGGCGGCGCGCTCGTGCTCGGCCTCGTCGCCGGCGTGGTCTGCTTCTTCTGCGCCACGCGCATGAAGCGCTACTTCGGTTACGACGACTCGCTCGACGTCTTCGGCGTGCACGCGGTCGCCGGCATCCTCGGCGCCCTGCTCACCGGCCCGCTCGCCGCGCCCGCGCTCGGCGGCTTCGGCACCGTGACCGAACTCGGCCTGCAGCTGTGGATCCAGTTCAAGGGCGTCGCGTTCACCGTCGTCTACAGCGCCGTGCTCAGCTACGCGATCTTCAAGGGCATCGCCGTGACGATGGGCCTGCGCGTCGACGAGGAACAGGAACAGATCGGCCTCGACATCGCGCTGCACGAGGAACGGGGTTACAACCTGTCCTGAGCGATGCGTCTCGCGAAACGCCCGGCAGCGACCGGGCGTTTCGCCCAGGAGATCACGGCCGCACGGCCGTGACCTCGATCTCCACCAGGAACGCCGGGCTGACGAGGGCGGCGACCTGCATGGTGGAGCGTGCGGGCAGGTTCGGCTGCGTGGCGGTGCCGAAGTACTGGCTGTACGCGGCAGTGAAGCCGGCCATGTCGAGCTTGCCGCCCTTCGCCGGATCGCCGACGAGGAAGACCTGCATCTTCACCACGTCGCCCATGGTCAGGCCGATGGCCTTGAGCTGCTTTTCGATGTTGCCGAGCGCGCCGAGCGCCTGCGTCTTCGTGTCGCCGTAGGCCTGGATGCTGTCCTTGGGCGCGTTCGCATCGGCTATCGGAGGAACGGCGCCGCTGACGAACACCAGCGTCTTGCCCGCGGGCACTTCGACGGCGCCGGCGATGGGGAAGTTGCTGTTGGGCAGCTTGTGCCGCACCACATCGGATGCGGCGACGGGCGCGGCCATGGCGAGGAGCGTGGCGGCGACGAGAATCGATCGGGTCATGGTCAGTGGCCTCGGGACGGGGTCGGAGTCGGTGGACGGAACGGCTTGACGTCCTCGGCCGTGAGGGCGTCGGTGTAGTGGTTGCCGAAGTGCGTGCGCACGTAGTTCACGACGTCGGCCACCTGTGCGTCGGTCAGCAGCATGCCGAACGGCGGCATGCCGCCGCGGCCGCCCATGACCATCGCGACAGGATAGGCCCGCGCGGCCAGCTTTGGATTGTTCGCAAGTGCTGGATAGTGCCCGGCGCCGACCGCCCCCTTCGCGTCGGGCATGTGGCAGCCCTGGCAGATGTGCTGGAAGATCTGCTCGCCGGTGACCTGCGCCGCCTGCTTCTGATCGACGAAGGTCGGATCCATGGACTGCGCCGACGCGCCCGAGGCGACCGCGAATAGGACGAATGCCAGCGGCTTCATGCGCCTGCTCCGTTGACGGCGCGACGATGCAGCATGTCGATGGCCGCGAGGGATGAAAGGATGGCTCCTTCCTGCCACGCGGGCAGGTAGGAGGCGTGCTCGCCCGCGAGCACGATGCGGCCGTCCATCGAGCAGATGTCCGCGTAATGTTTCTCGCGCGCGTCGTCCGTCCACCAGCCGAAGCAGCCGAGCGTCGACGGAACGCGATGCCACGCCACCGCCATCCCGTTCTCGAACGCCTCGGGGAACTGCGGATGCACCTTCGCGCCGTACTCGATGGTCTTGCGGATGCGCGTCTCCGGATCGAGCGACGTGAATTCGTAGGCCTCGAGAAAGAACGCGTACGAGGCCAGCATCACGCCTTTCTTCGTGCCGATGCCGTGGCTCGGGTAGGCCATCATGCCGATCGGCAGGTCGGTCATGGTCACGCCGCCATAGATCGCGTCGTCCTCCTCCCAGAAGCGCCGCTTGAACTGGAGGCCGACCTTCGATGACGACATGTACGGCACCGCCGCGATCGCCGCCTGTTTCGCGGCGGAGACCTGGATCGGAATCTGGCTGAGGATCGACAGCGGGATCGTGCAGACGCACCAGTCCGCTTTCTCCTGACGCGTGGCGCCCGGTGCCTTGGCGTCCTCATAGCTGACCGTGACGCCGCGATCGTCCTGGGCTATCGCCGTGACCTTCGCGTCGTACTGGATCACACCGTCGCCGATCTCGCGCGCGAACGCCTTCGCGATCGCATCCATGCCGCCGCGCGGCTGGAGCATCGTCGGCTGGTAATCGTAGATCTCTGCCATGCCCAGTCCCGTCCACAAGCGGGCGTTGAGCACGTCGGACAAGCCCACCGGCTTCGAGAACTTCGGCGCGCCGTCGGGGCCGCCACCGGCGTCTTTCGCGTACCCGCGATGCGCGCTGCTGTCCGGGCCCTGCACGTAGCGATACTGCGCGTCGAGGCCGCCGAACTGGCGGAGCGATTCGAGGAGGATTTCCCGATCTTCCTTGCTCACGAGGTCGTCGAGGCCGCCCTTCCCCGCGACCTTGGCGAGCAGATCGGCGATACCGCCATGGAAATCCGCCTGCACTTCGCGCATGCGCTGCGGTTTGCCGCCGAACGCGTCCTTGCCGTAGATGTACGCGTTCTGGTTCACCTGCAGGAACGGTTCGAGCGTCACGCCGAAGCGTCGACAGTAGTCGAGGATGCCGTGATGGTGATACGGGAGCCGCCAGGGTCCCGGGTTGAAGTACAGGCCGTCGTCGAAGCGGCAGACCTGGCGATGCCCGCCGAGCTCGGTGAAGGTGTCGCCGCCTCGCAGCGTCCACGTACGCCCCCCGGCGCGCGCGTTGTATTCGAGCACCTTGACCTTGTAGCCCGCTTTCCCGAGCTCGTAAGCGGCGACGAGACCCGCGAGGCCCGCCCCCAGAACCAGCACGGTGCCCTTCCCCGTGCCCTGCAGCGGTGGCGGCCGCTGGTAGGTCGATTCGGCGGCGATACCGAGGCTGCTCATCGCCTGGTACATCACCGCGCCCCCGCCGGCGAGTCCGATCATGCGCAACAGATCGCGGCGCGTGAGGGAAGCCGTGCTCGTCTCGTTCGCCATCGCATTACCCCGAAGGAACCCCTGTCGGCAGCATCCCAGATGTTGCGCTGCGGAACAACTGGGTTGGGAGCGGAGCTGGCAGCGACAGTGTTGTGGGAGCGGACCTGGCCGCGACAGCTTTTCGCGAAGAGCAACAGGCCCTGTGGCTCACGGCCTCAAAGGCGTCGCGGCCAGGTCCGCTCCAACAGGGCTGAAGCTGTCGCGGCCAGGTCCGCTCCAACAGGGCTGAAGACCGTCGCTGACACCTGCGGGCAAAGGCTCTAAGCTCGTGCGCAGCACCGCATACGCGAAGACCGCATGACCGCCACCGATCGTTCCGCCGCACGTCTCGCCTGGGCTCGCGAAGCCACCGGCGATGCCACTCTCGTCCTCGAACCAGCCTCCTCCGACGCCAGCTTCCGCAGCTACTGGCGCGGCCACGTCGACGGCCAGCCGGTCATCGTCATGGATTCACCGCCCGAGAAGGAAGATCCCGCGCCGTGGATCGCCATCGGAAAGCGGCTCGCCGCCGCGGGCCTCCACGTCCCCACGGTGATGGTGGCGGATGCGGCGCGCGGCTTCCTGCTGATCGAAGACCTGGGCACGCGCACCTACCTGCCCGAACTGAACGACGGCACCGTCGACGCGCTCTACGGCGACGCGCTCGACGCGCTCCTGCGCATGCAGCTGCACATGGACACCGAAGGCCTGCCCGCCTTCAACCGTGAATGGCAGACCATGGAGATGGAGATCATGCCGCGCTGGCTGCTGCAGGAGCACCTCGGCGTCGACGTCGCCTGCGAGGAGTGGGACGTCATCGAGCAGGCGTTCACCGCGATCATGCACGTCATCGCCGAACAGCCGCGTGCCTTCATGCACCGCGATTATCACAGCCGCAACCTGCTCGTGACGGACGAGCGCTCGCCGGGCATCATCGATTTCCAGGGGGCGATGTCCGGTCCGGTCACCTACGATCTCGCCTCGCTGCTGCGCGACGCGTACATCGTGTGGGACAACGAACGCGTGGAAGGCTGGGTGGAAGCCTATCGCCTGCGCCTGCTCGACGCGCGACTGATCGACGAGACGGTCGACACCGATCGTTTCCGCCGCTGGTTCGACCTCACGGGCCTGCAGCGGCATATCAAGATCCTCGGACTGTTTTGCCGCCTGCATTACCGCGACGGCAAGCCCGGCTACCTCGCCGATCTGCCGCGCGTGCTGCGCTACGTGCTCGACACCGCGCGGCGTCACGCCGATGTCGCGCCGCTGGCCGACTACATCGAGGCGAAGATCGGCGGTCGCGACATCACCGTGGCGCGCGACGCATGAGGCACGCGCTGATCCTTGCCGCCGGGCTCGGCGAGCGCATGCGTCCGCTCACGGAACGGACACCCAAACCGCTGCTCGAGGTGGCCGGCAAGCCGCTCATCGTGCATCACATCGAGAAGCTCGTCGCCGCCGACGTGCGCTACATCGTGATCAACACGTCGCACCTCGCCGATCAGTTTCCCGACGCGCTGGGCGACGGTTCGCGCTGGGGCGTCCGCATCCGTTATTCGTACGAAGGTCCGACGCCGCTGGAAACCGGAGGCGGCATGCTGGCCGCCCTGCCCCTGCTGGGCCCGGACCCGTTCATCGTCGTGAGCGCGGACATCTGGAGCGAGATCGACTATGCCGCGCTTCCCCGCGAGCCGGAGGGCGTTGCGCACCTCGTCATGGTTCCCAACCCGGATTTCCATCCAGCCGGTGACTTCGCGCTGGCGGCGGGACGGTTGTTCGAGGGCGAGGGTCCGGACGGCGCGGAGCGCCTGACGTTCGGCAACGTCGGCGTGTATCGCCGTGAGATCGTGGAAGGCGAAGCCCCTGGGCGCTTCAAGCTGCTACCCATGTATCGCAAGGCGATGGCGGAAGGCCGCCTCGCCGGCGAACGCTTCGACGGCTTCTGGCGAAATGTCGGGACACCCGCGCAGCTCGACGAGCTGCGCGGCGCCGTCGGTCGATAGACGATCGGTTACTGCACCGTCTCGACGCCGAGTTCGCGCAAGCGCTCGTGTCCGAGAGTGAAAGCTTCGTTGAAGGCGCTGGTGATGTCGGCGAAGTCGTGGGACCCGGTCCCCGCTTCGATTTCTTCGCCGATGTGATCGAGGATGCGGTAGCTGCTGCGGTAGAGCTGCTCGCCCGCGTCGCCATGGTGCTTCACCGCCTTGGCGACTACCCGGTACTTACTGTGATTTTCCACTGCGTCTCCCTCCCCTGTGCCTCGATACTGCCGGGGGAAGATGACGGTTGCAAGTGACCGGACGATGGCTGTCCGGCCTAACCGCCGTCGCCGACGTGGGCGACCGTGTTGGCCGGGGCGGCATTCGTCGCCGGCCCGGGCGTGCCGGGCATGCCCGCGCCGACATGCTCGGCCTCCGCCGGATGCGCCGGCGCCTCGGGCGCCACAGGCTCCGCCACGACGTCGGACGACAACGCGGCTTTCCGCGCTTCGTTCGTCATGACGACGATGCTGATGCGGCGATTGATCGCCGATGCCGGATCGGCCTTGTCGAAGGGCACCGATGCGGCGAGTCCGACGACGCGCGCGACCTTGTCGGGTTGCATGCCGCCTTCGACGAGCGTGCGACGCGCGGCGTTCGCGCGATCGGCGGAGAGTTCCCAGTTGCCGTACGCGCTGTCCGCGCTCACGTAGCGCGCGCTGTCCGTGTGGCCCGAGATGCTGATGGCGTTCGGTACCTGGTTCACGAAGCCTGCCAGCTCATGCAGGATCTGCACGGTGTAGTTCTTCATCACGCCGCTGCCGGTATCGAACATCGGGCGGTTCTGCTTGTCCACGATCTGGATGCGCAGGCCTTCCGACGTGATGTCGAGCAGCAACTGATCCTTGTACGGGGCCATGGCCTGGCTCTTCGCGATGGCCTCCTGGAGGTCCCGCATCAGCTGTTCGAGGCGGCGCTTCTCCTGCGCCTTCGCCTGCTTGTCGATCTCGGCGTCGCTCGGCTTCGCGAACGCCTGCTGGTCGCCCGGGCCTTTGGGGAGGTCGAGCGCGCCGCCGAGCTTGATCATGCTCGTGCTCGCACCGCCCGGACCCATCTTGCCCGACGGCGCCATGGTCGACTGCCCCGGCGTCATGCTGGGGTTCTTGAAGTATTCCGAGATGGCGGCGCGCTGCTGCTTCGTGCCCGCGCCGACGAGCCACATCACGAGGAAGAACGCCATCATGGCGGTGACGAAGTCCGCGTAGGCGACCTTCCAGGCCCCGCCATGGTGACCGTGGCCCCCGCCCCGTTTCTTGCGGACGACGATGATCTGTTTCAGGTCGCTCATGGCCGCTTACCGGGCCGCCTTGAGATGGGCTTCGAGGTCCTGGAAGGACGGGCGGCTGCTCGACTTCAGCGACTTGCGCGCGAACTCGACCGACACCATCGGGTTGTAGCCGCGCAGGTTCGCCATGAGCGCGACCTTGACGCACTCGAAGGCCTTGCCGTCGGTGTTCACGCGGGCTTCCATCGCCGCCGAGAGCGGGCCGATGAAGCCGTAGGACAGCAGGATGCCGAGGAACGTGCCGACGAGCGCACCCGCGATGTGCTCGCCGATGACGGCCGCGTCGCCGTCGATCGACTTCATCGTGATGACGATGCCCAGCACCGCCGCCACGATGCCGAAGCCCGGCAGCGCGTCGGCCATCTTCTGCACCGCGAGCGCGGGCACCATGGCCTCGTGGTGGTGCGTTTCGAGCTCGACCTCGAGCAGCTGCTCGAGCTCGTGCGGGTCCATGCTGCCGCCGACGATGAGGCGCAGGCAGTCGGTGATGAAGTCGATCAGGTGGTGTTCGGCGACCAGGCGCGGGTACGCCGAGAACAGCGAGCTGTTCGCCGGATCCTCGATGTGCGCCTCCATGCCCAGCTGACCTTCCTTGCGCATCTTCGTGAAGATGTCATAGAGCAGGGACAGGAGGTCGATGTAATCCTGCTTGCGGTACTTCGGGCCCTTGAACAGGGCCAGCGCGTCGCGTGCCGAACCCTTCACCACGTCCATGGAGTTCGCACTCACGAACGCGCCCAGGGCGGCACCGAAGATGATGAGCAGCTCGTAAGGCTGCCAGAGCGCGGCGATTTCGCCGTGCGAAAGCACATAACCGCCCAGTACGGAGACCAGGACGACGATGGAACCGATGATGACCAACATGACTACTTCCTCCCAGTCCTTTCACATATCGGCAGGGCCGGGACGAAATTGAGGCGGTGCACCATGTCTTTTTGGCAGCTTTCACTCCTCGCCATCGAGGGGCCCGGGGTAGCGCGGGAAGACCAGCCGGATGCGCGTCCCGACGCCGGTTTCGCTCTCGATCTCCACACCGCCGCCGGCCTGCGCGACCGTGCCGTAGACCTGGGCGAGGCCCAGCCCGGAGCCGCCTTCCTTCGTCGTGAAGTAGGGCTCGAACAGACGCTGCCGGACCTCCTCCGGCATGCCCCCGCCGGTGTCCGCGATGCTGACGAAAACCTGGCGGTACGTCGCGGCGTCCCGGGCGAACTCGGATAGCACGGGGCCTCCCTCGCGCTCGCCGACCTCGATCACCACCTGGCCGAACCCGTCCATCGCGTCGCGCGCGTTGAGGCACACGTTCATCAGGGCCTGCTCCAGGCCGTGACGGTCGACCCACACGGGCAGCGCCCCCGGCTGGCGGAACACCTCGACCCCCACGCGCCCTCCGAGCGCATGGCGGGCGAAGTCGGCGAACGCCATCACCAGGTCGCCGAGGTCCACCGCCTCGGGTTGCGAGTGTTGGTTGCGGGCGAAGGCGAGGAGCCGGCGGGTGAGCGCGGTGGCGTGCCGCGCGCCTTCCACCGCGTAGGTGACCATCCGGCGGTGGCGCGGCGCGAGCTCCTCGCAGTCATCCTGCAGGCCGGAGAGGCTCACGATCACCGTCTGCAGCATGTTGTTGAAGTCATGGGCGATGCCGCTGACGAGCTGGCCGATGGCCTGCTGTTTCTGGGCCTGCCGGGCGCCCGCCTCCGCCAGTTGCCGCGCCCGGTTGGCCATGTCGAGTTGCTCGCGCACCCCCGCCAGCCGGCTTTCCGCATCCCGCCGCGCGCCGTGCTCGGACTCGAGCCGTTCCATCAGCGTGCCGTAACGGGTGGAAGCGGTGGCGGTGCTCGCGACCGTCTGGTTGAGGCGGTCCTGCATGATCTCGATGATCGATTCGAGGGACGCCTGCAGCTCGACGCGCTCCGTGACGTCCCGGCTGATGACGATGAAGTGATCGAGTTCGTCGTCGGCCACGACCGGCGCGACCATCACCTCCCACCAGCGCGCCGAGCCGGCGCCGGGGTTGCGCGATCCGACGAAGTCGACACGCTCGCCGGCAGCCGCGCGATCGAGGACGCGCGCGACCATGTCCTGCGCTTCGGGCGGCCAGAGCTCGAGCCAGTGCCGTCCGATGAGCCGATCGGCTCCCTCCGGCGCGAGGGCCGCGCAACCGAGGCCCGCCACGAAGCGAATCACGCCGTCACGGTCGAGTTCCTTCATGCAGTCGGAGGAAGCCTCCACGAACTGCCGGTACCGCCCGTCCCAATCACTCATGGCGTATCGCCGCTCGTCACCCTGAATGAGGGATATGACGCGCCGCGCCACGGGTCGCTGTCAAGACGGAATTTTCACGCACGTCGCCGGATCAGCGTTCCGCCTGGGCGTCGACGTCGTCATCGAAGCCGGTTTCGCCCTCGGCGAAGACGGGCGCCCCGTCGTCCTCGACGCCGAGAACCAGTCCCAGGGCCTTCTCGGCCGCCTGAGCGGCGCTCGCCTCGTCGCGAAAACTGCGGTTCTCGTAGACGGCGAAATAGCTCGGGTAGCCACCGTCCGCGGGCTGGGAGATCAGCAGGGCGGTATAGCGGGAACCCTCTCGGGTCGCGCCGCTGGTGAGGGTGAAACGGGGGAAGTCGCGTGCTGCCATGGGGCCGGTGCCTCGTAAGGAACGGAAAGTCTAGCTCAGCCAGAGGCTTGGCCCATTTCCCGCACAAAAAGCCTTATCAATCAATACAATGTTGAACAACCTCGCACTTGCCTCATGCGTCGTTCTACGGTATTCCGTACGTCAAGCGACGTCACGCCGTCTTCACGGCGTCGCGAAACAGGGGAAACACAGGGGCACCGCAGCATGAACCTCATCACCACCGCGTCGCCGTCCCGGCGTCTTGCGTGGGCCGTCGCATCCGTACTCGCCCTGGCCGGCATCGTCGGCCTCGCACTCGCGCCGCAGGTGGCGGCCGCGATCCCGAGGACGGGCATCCAGATGGTCTACGCCTGGCTCTGCGCATCACTGGTCGGCTCCGCGTACGTCGTGGTCACTCTGGCCAACGACGCCGAAGGCGCCACCGAGGACGGTGACGATTTCTGATCCCAGGGATGAGGGATGGCTCAAGAAAAAAGGCCCGTCTCGCGACGGGCCTTTTTTTCTGGCGCGGGAGCATCGCCGGATCAGGGGCGACGCTCGAGCTCCGGGTCTTCCTTGGTGCGCGGCATCAGGTCCTGCTTCGACACGCCCAGCCAGAGGAGGATCGGACTGGCGACGAAGATCGACGAGAGCGTACCGACCAGGATGCCGATCAGCATCGTGATCGCGAAGCCATGGACCACCGGACCGCCGATGAAGAACAGCGCGGCCATCGTGATGCCGGTGAACAGCGACGTGATGATCGTACGCGACAGCGTGCTGTTGATCGAACGGTTGAGCACTTCTTCCGGCGTGGCGTTGCGGCTGGAACGGAAGAGTTCGCGCACACGATCGAACACGACGACCTTGTCGTTGATCGAGTAGCCCACCACCGCGAGCACCGAGGCGAGCACCGTGAGGTCGAACTCGCGCTGAGTCAGCGCGAAGATGCCGAGCGTGACGAGGACGTCGTGCACTTCCGTCGCCAGCGCCGCGATCGCGAAGCGCTTCTCGAAGCGGATCCACAGGTAACCCATGATGCCGACGATGACGAAGATCACCGCGACGATACCGTCGCTGCGCAGCTCTTCGCCGACCTGAGGGCCGACGAACGAGCGGCTCTTCATCGTGACGTCGGGACGGGTGGCCTTGAGCGCCGCGACGACGTCCGCGGCCACGCGCGACGCGGCCTCGTCGTTGCTGAGGTTCGCCGCGCCCTTGTCGTCCTTCGGCTGCAGGCGCACGGAGAATTCGCGCGCGCCGCCGACGGCCTGCACGAGCGGATTCTCCAGGCCGGCGTGTTCGAGCGCCGCGCGGACGTCGTTCACTTCGGCCGGCGAGGCGTACTGCACGTCGACAGCGACGCCGCCGAGGAAGTCCTGGCCGTAGTTGAAGCCCTTCGTGAGGATCAGCGCGACCGAGCCGATCATGAGCAGGATCGCCAGACCGATGCTGTACTTGCGCAGGCCGAGGAAGTTGAAGTTCGAATTGTGGTTGAAGATTTCCATGGCGTCCCTCCCGTCAGACCGACAGGGTCTTGAGCTTGCGGCCGCCGTGAATCAGCGCGGTGATGGCGTGGGTCACCGTCACCGACGTGAACATCGACGTGAGGATACCGATGAACAGCGTGACGCCGAAGCCCTTGATCGGACCCGAGCCCATGGTCATGAGACCCAGCGCCGCGAGCAGATGCGTCACGTTGGCATCGAGAATCGTCGCCCACGCCTTGTCGTAACCCGTGCGGATCGACGCCAGCGGCGACGAGCCGTTGCGCAGTTCCTCGCGGATGCGTTCGCAGATCAGCACGTTGGCGTCGATCGCCATGCCGAGGGTGAGCACGATACCCGCGATGCCCGGCATGGTCAGGGTGACCCCGACCAGCGACATCACGGCGACGAGCAGCACGAGGTTGAAGAACAGCGCGATGTCCGCGACGAGGCCGAAGAGCTTGTAGTAGATCGCCGCGGCCACCAGCACGAGGCCGAGGCCGAGCATCACCGCCTTGAAGCCCTTGTCGATGTTGTCGGCGCCCAGGCTGGGACCGATCACGCTCTCGCTGACGATGTCGACGGGCGCCGCGAGCGAACCGCCGCGCAGGAGCAGCGCGAGCTCGGAGGCTTCCTGGTCGTTCGGCAGGCCGTTGGTCGAGAACTGCTTGCCGAACGGCGAGCTGATGTTCGCGTAGTTGATCACCTCCTCGGTGATCTTCGGCGTCTTGATCTCCTTGCCGTCGACCGTCTTGGTCTCGACCGTGCGCGTGATGTAGAGCACCGCCATCGGCTTGCCGACGTTGTCGTTGGTGAACTCCTGCATCTTGCGCGCGCCGGCGCTGTTGAGCGAGACGCTCACGTTCGGCGTGCCGTTCTGCTGATCGCGACCGGAAACCGCGCTGGTGAGCTCGTCGCCCTTCGCGATCACCTTCTTGCTCAGCAGGTACGGACGGCCGTCCCGGCCGTAGTACAGCTTGGCGTCCGGCGGCACGCTGCCCGAGCGGGCGGCGTCCACGGCCTGCTGCGGCGTGTACAGGCCGGCACGGTATTCGAGCGTGGCGGTGGCACCGATGATCTTCTTGGCCTCGGCGGTGTCCTGGACGCCGGCGAGGTCGACGATGATCTGGTTCGGGCCCTGCTGCTGGATCAGCGGCTCGGACACGCCGAGGGCGTTCACGCGCTGGCGCAGCGTGGTCACGTTCTGCGTGATGGTGCTCTGGGCCAGTTCGCGCAGCTTCGCCGGCTTGACCGTGGCGTTGAGGATGAAGCGGTTACCGGTGGTCGGACCGTCGTTGACGGCGAGGTCCGGGTAATCGGTGCCGATCAGCGTGGCCGCCTGCTGGCGGTCGGCGTCCGAACGCAGCACGACGCTGACGCCCTGGCCGCGCGCATTGCGGTTCACCGCGTCGTACGAGACGTTCTTGTCGCGCAGCAGCGAGCGGATGTCGTCGGCGTAGCGCGTTTCCTGCGCGTCGATCACGGCGTTCTGGTCGACCTCCATCAGGAAGTGCACGCCACCCTGAAGGTCGAGGCCCAGGGGCATCGAGTTCGCGTTGATCGAACGCAGCCAGCCCGGTACCGTGGACGCGAGGTTCAGCGCCACGGTGTAGTTCTCGCCGAGGCCCGTGCGCAGGGCGTCGGACGCCTTGGCCTGCGCGTCCACGCTCGGGAAGCGCGCCAGCAGGCGCGTGCCCTTTTCGTCGAGCTCCAGGGATGTCGCCGGCACCTTCGCGGTGGCCAGCATGCCCTCGACCTTGGTCTTCAGCGCGGGGTCGACGGCGGCCCCGCGGTTGCCCGAGATCTGCACGGCGGGCTGCGGCGGGAAGACGTTCGGCAACGCATACACGATGCCGAACAGCAACACGATCACGACCAGCGCGTACTTCCAGCGTGGAAAATCACTCATGCCTTACATTCCGTGAAAGCGGCCGAGCACCGGCCGCGGCTGACGCTATGGAAGAGGAAAGTCTTACGACTTCTTCAGGCTGCCCTTCGGCAGGACCTGGGTGATCGAGCCCTTCTGCACCTGGACGACGGTGCCCGGGGCGATCTCGACACGGACGAACGACTCGCCCACGTCCTCGATGCGGCCGGCCATGCCGCCGCTCATGACCACCTCGTCGCCCTTGGCCAGTGCGGCCAGAAGCGCGCGGTGCTCCTTCTGCCGCTTCATCTGCGGCCGGATCATCATGAAATAGAAGATGCCGAACAGCACCGCCATCATGATCAGCGGCGAGAAGCCAAAGGCCCCCTGCGGAGCGGCGCCGGCGGCGGGAGCGGTGGCCTGGGCAATGGCAGCGAACGTCGGAAGGCTCATCGGATTTCTCGCAAGTCATGGAACGGCCAAGGAAAAGCTGCCGTTCACGTAAAAAGATCGTGGATTATGCCACGCACCCCGGCGGTTATGTACCGCACCCCGTCAAGGGGTTGGGGGCGCCAGGGCACCCCTGCAAGGCCGGATCAGCCGTCGGTGGCGCCCTTGCGACGCGCCTCATAGAACGCCGCCACGAAGTCCTCCAGA
Organism: Luteibacter sp. 3190; assembly: GCF_031456385.1. Lineage (NCBI taxonomy): Bacteria > Pseudomonadati > Pseudomonadota > Gammaproteobacteria > Lysobacterales > Rhodanobacteraceae > Luteibacter > Luteibacter sp. 3190. Next base: position 118,854 of record NZ_JAVDUO010000002.1, read on the forward strand.
CCGCCGGCCTCGATGGCGCCACGCAGTCCGGCCATGAGCCTCTGGTAATGACGAAGGTTGTGCATCGTCGCCAGCTGGCTGCCGAGGATCTCGTTGCAACGGTCGAGGTGGCGCAGGTAGGCGCGGGAAAAACCGTTGGCGCAGGCGTAGCAGTCGCAGCCTTCCTCGATCACGCGGGTGTCCGTCGCGAACTTCGCGTTACGGATGCGCAGGGTGCCGGCGGCCGTGAAGAGGAAGCCGTTGCGGGCGTTCCGGGTCGGCATGACGCAGTCGAACATGTCGATGCCGCGGCGCACCGCCTCCACGATGTCTTCCGGCCGGCCCACACCCATGAGGTAACGGGGGCGATCCTTCGGCAGCATCGGCAGGGTGAAATCGAGCGTGTGGTTGCGCTCGGCTTCCGGCTCGCCCACGGCCAGACCGCCCACCGCGTATCCGTCGAAGCCGATCTCGATCAGGCGCTCGGCCGAGCGGCGGCGGAGGTTTTCGAACGTGCTGCCCTGGACGATGCCGAACAGCGCGTTTGGGTTCTTCAGGTCGTCGAAGGCCCGCCGCGAACGCTCGGCCCAGCGCAGGCTCAGCTCCATGGAGTCCGAGGCGACGCGCTCCGTCGCGGGATACGGGGTGCACTCGTCGAAGATCATGGCGACGTCGGAGTCCAGCACCTTCTGGATCCGCATCGATTCCTCGGGCGAGAGGAACACCTTCGAGCCGTCGACCGGCGAGGCGAACGTGACGCCTTCTTCCGTGATCTTGCGCTTGTGCGCCAGCGAGAAGACCTGGAAGCCGCCGGAATCGGTAAGGATCGGCTTGTCCCAGCCGATGAACTTATGCAGCCCGCCGAACTCGCCGACGATCTCCAGACCCGGGCGCAGGAACAGGTGGAAGGTATTGCCGAGGATGATCTCCGCGCCGGTGTCGAGGACATCGCGCGGGGTCATGGCTTTCACGGAGCCGTAGGTGCCCACGGGCATGAAGGCCGGCGTTTCCACGGTGCCGCGGCCGAAACGGAGACGGCCGCGCCGGGCCGCGCCATCGGTGGCGAGGAGGTCGAAAGGGAGCTGGGTCATCCGCCCATTCTAACCTGCCGGCGCGGGGCGGAGGTTTGCCGATAAGGCATGGTCCAAGGGCGCGCCCGACCTAAAGTTTCGTAAAAACCCGCCGATCCCTTGGGACACAGGAGCGTGCCCACCGAGGGTGCGCCTGGCGCCGGGAGGGCATCCCCCTTGATCATCCAGCCGACCAGTCTCGCTGCCCAGCTCTGGGCCGGCGCGGCCGCGGGCACCACGGCCGCAGCGGACAGCTGGCGGGTCGGGACCCTGCTGTCGGCGCGCATCATGGGGCAGACCGACATCGGCAAGCTGTTGCTCGACATCGGCGGGATGACCGTCGAAGCCGACGCGCCGGGCGGCCAGTTGCCACAGCAGTTCCAGGTGCGCGTGCTGACCCAGGGCGCGCAGCCGCAGCTCGAGATCGTCCCGGGCAACACCGACGAACGCGTCGCCATGCAGGGCCTGCGTGAACGCCTGCCGCTGCAGAACGGCTACGCGCCTCTGCTCGGCGTCCTCGCGGCGCTCGGTCGTCGCCCCGTCGCACGGATGCTGCCGGCGCCACTGCGCGCCGCGCTGGCCACCCTCGAAGCCGCCATCAGCAAACCGTCCGACGTCAGTTCGCCGCTTGGCATGAAGGAGGCGATCGCGAAGAGCGGCGCGTTCCTCGAGGCCCATCTCGCGGAGCCGAAGCACGAGACGCCCGCCGCCGACGACTTCAAGGCGGCGCTGCTCGCCCTGCGCCGCGCGCTCGCCGACATTCCCACCGGCCGGCCGGGCACCCAGCTCGCCCGGCCAGCCAGCGACACGCCACCGCCGCTTGTGCAGCGGGCGCTCGTCGCCCAGCCGCGAGCCCCCGAACTCAGCCTCGGCGACGACGACATCGAAGCCGTCGTCGGCCAGCTGCGTACGGACACGCGCGCGGCCCTGTCGCGCGTCGAGATCGCGCAGCTGGAATCGCACCCGCAGGCGGGCGTGTGGATGATCGAAGTGCCGCTCGCCGCAGGGCGCGGCTACGACGTGCTGCAGATTCGTATCGAGGAAGGCCAGCCGCTGCCTGGCGACACCGAGGGCCCGTGGACGGTGGGTTTCGCCATCGATCCGCCGTCGCTCGGCGCCGTGCAGGGCGAGATCCAGCTCCGCGTGCCGCGTGTTTCCGTCCGCCTGTGGGCACAGCGTCCCGAAACGGTCGCGCATCTCGAGAACGCGTTCGTCGTGCTGCGCCGCCTGCTCGAAAAGAGCGGCCTCATCCTCGACCACTTCAGCTGCATGCACGGCCTGCCGACGCCGAGCAGCGCCTACAGCGCCGTCCTGCTGGAAGCCCGCGCATGACGACGGCCCTCCCCTCGCCCCGGCGCAGCGTCACGTTGCGCCTCGCGTCCCCCACGAGCAACGGCAACAGCCAGCGCATCGACGCCCACGGCGTGAAGACGATGCTCGAACGCGCGCAGGCACTAGGCCTCGCACCGCAGCTCGATCCGCAGATCGCGACGCTGCTCGCCGCGGTACGCCTGCGTGACGACGTGCCGCCGGAACTCTACGCGGCACTGTCGGCCGTGGTCGGGACGTTGCTCGCCGCCACGGACGGATAGGCGCGACCGGCGACTTCTTGATCCGGTGGGAAGCGCGCTCGCGCGCGAACGGGTGCTCGCCGCGAGCGCACATCCCAATGACGCATTACGCCATCGTCGAGAGGATCGGACCGGCGACCGCCTTCGAGACGGCGAGACCGCCACCCGGGACAGGCCGATAGGTGTCGGCGGGAATCACGAAGTCGCGGACCTTGATCGCCGCGAGGGCATACGGGTTCGCCTTGTAGTGGTCGCGCAGCAGGTACACGTTTTCGTTATCGACATCCGCATCGCGGACACTGCGCAACAAGGACATGAACCGCACGCCGCGATCGACCGTTGCGTCGAGGTTCGCGACGGGTGGATGGTCGATGTATCCGGTTACCGTCTCCGTCAGATAATAGTCGCGACTTCCGTCCCCGTAAGCGTATGCGACCGAGCGATTGAACTCCGTTGCCAGGCAGAGGAGATCGGGTAACTCGTTGAGGCGCGCCTCGAGCCAAGCCGCTTGGTCCGGATCCAGATCTGCATCGACGACCTTGAGCGACTGGCCGTCCTTTCGAAGATCGAACGTCCTCGACACCACATCCGGGCGCTCGACAGCCAGTCGGGCCAGCATGGGAACGAGGGCCTCCGCGAATCGCGTGAAGGCACTCCCCATCCGCAGCTGATCGTTAGCCATGATCGCAGAATCATGTCCCTGCGCCTCATGGCGCTCGTCAAGCGCCTCCGCGTACGCTTTCGAGTCCACGGTCATCAGCGTGTCGCCTGGTCGCTGCCCTTCCCGCATCGCGAGTGCAGCGAAGACGGTACCTTTGGCCGGGACCAGTGATGCATCGGGACCTTTGCAATGACCTGAAGAGGTGACGTTCATGACTGGCTCCTTTCGCGGGTCACCAAGGCCGCGTTCGCGTCGATCGACGCGTCGTAGACCGGACCGATGGCCATGGTTTCGCAGCCGGGAACCGGTGGGGACGTTGCGCCGGCAGTCGCGGACTGTGCATGGGCGCCGCAGGTGCAGGTCAGCATGAGCAGCGCGACGCCGCTCCAAAGGATATTTCGCTGCATCGAAGGCTCCTCGTGGGACAGGAACCAGCAACGTACGAGGCGGAGGTGTTCGCGTATGTCGGGCGACGGCGCGCGTGTGGGCTGCGGGTCGCCCGCGCTGCGCTGTCGCCAGATTGCCCGCTGCCGCGGGATCGCCGATACGATCGGCTCCCACCAGACTGGGGCCAGGCCTCTTCGGACGAGAAGGTCGCACCGCAGCTAGACCCGCCGATCGCGACGTAGTCGCCTCCAGCGACGGATTGGCACCCAAGGGATTTCTTGATCCTGTGGGAAGCGCGCTCGCGCGCGAACGGGTGCTCGCCGCGAGCGCACATCCCAATGACGCTTTACGCCATCGTCGAGAGCATCGGACCGGCGACCGCCTTCGAGACGGCGAGACCGCCACCCGGCACAGGCCGATAGGTGTCGGCGGGAATCACGAAATCGCGAACCTTGATCGCCGCGAGGGCATACGGGTTCGTCTTGTAGTGGTCGCGCAGCAGGTACACGTTTTCGTTATCGACATCCGCATCGCGGACACTGCGCAACAAGGACATGAACCGCACGTCGCGATCGACCGTCGCGTCGAGGTTCGCCACCGGCGGATGGCCGATGTGTCCGGTTACCGTCTCGGTCAGGTAATAGTCGCGACTCCCGTCACCGTATGCGTATGCGACCGAGCGATTGAATTCCGACACGAGGCTGATCAGCTCTGGCTTATCGTTGAGACGCGCCTCGAGCCACGCTGCTTCTTCGCCGTCCATGTCGGCATCGATCACCTTGAGCGACTGCCCTTCCTTTCGCAGATCGAACGACTTCGCCATCACATCGGGCCGTTCGACAGCGAGCCGAGCCAGCATCGGGACCAAAGTTTCCGCGAAGCGCGTGAACGCGTCGCCCATTCGCACCTGGTCATTAACCATGATGTCCGGATCATGCCCTTGCGCCTCATACCGCTCGTCCAGAGCATCTTCGTACGTCTTCCCATCAATCGCGACCAGTTGGCCTGGCGCGGCGCCAGCGCGGGCAGCGAGTGTGTCGAAGACCGTTCCCTTCTTGGGCACAAGCGAAGTCTCCGCACCTTTGCAGTGTCCTGAAAAGTTCACGTTCATCAGTGGTTCCTCTCGAGAGTCACAGTCTCCTTGCAGACGTGTTGAAACGTCTGATTTCGCTCGATTGCCTTTATCTGGGCGTCCGGGTCGGCGCCGAGCACCACTGCGTGGACCAACGATATCGGGTTGTAAGTGATGTACCAGACGTCGGGATGCTCGAGGCGTGGTTGAACGCGTATCGGTCCGACGACCCCACCACGACACTCCGATATGGACATCGTCGCGCGAGCGACGCCGTGCTCGTCCGTCACAGCATCGATGACACCAACCTCCCAGCTGGTTCCAGTGTTGCCTGCGAATGCCCTGTCGTGAGCGTAGATCCTCACTCGATGCCCCCCCAAGCCGCGTTTCATGATCACCCTCGAAGGCCGTGACTTCGACCTGCATCTCGCGCGCTACGTTCGCCGCCCCTCGCACCCCCGGTATCAGACCGGGTGCGAGGTGGCTGATGTTTTCATTGCTGTAGTACGACGACACGACCGCATTCGCCTTCGGATCACTGACACGCAACGTGTACGCCGAGTTGGCTTCCGCTTGTTCACCACGGACGCTGACGAACACGGGCCGCGAGGTGTCTACCCGCAACTGTCGGCCCGCACCGAGGGTGCCTGTGCGGTTCGCACCGTCGACTATGTCCGCCAAGATCGAACCTGGCCCCTCCAGCGAAAGAATGGCCTCTCGCTGGTCACTGCGGAACGAAACCAGGTAGTTATCGACATCGCCCGGGTTGTCGAGGTTGGCCGCGATCACCTGATTCCCCTGGAGGGTCGTCGCCTTTGCGAACGCGTCGTTCGGCTCGAAGCGGTCGCTTCCTTCCGATAGCGCGGCCTGAAGCTGGAACGGCACCTTCGCACCACCGGCGGGGCGGCCCACGAGGAGTAGCCAGCGCGTCGACGGAGCGCTCATGGCCTGCACGATGCGATACGAGTCGGTCGAGGCATCCGATGCCACGGCATGTGTCGTGCCGTCGGCATCCACGCGTACGAGGCTGATGTCGTGAAGCGCGCCCTGGGGGAAACCGGCCATGTTGACGTCGAGCTTGATCGACGCGGGGGCCTCGGGCGTGACCATCTGGAAGCAGGCAGTGGTCGCGTTCGCGTCGATCGACGCGTCGTACACCGGGCCGATGGCCATGGTTTCGCAGCCGGGAACCGGTGGGGACGTTGCGCCGGTAATCGCGGACTGTGCGTGGGCGCCGCAGGTGCAGGTAAGCATGAGCAGCGCGACGCCGCTCCAAAGGATTTTTCGTTGCATTGAAGGCTCCTCGTGGGACAGGAACCAGCAACGTAGGAGGCGGCGGTGTTCGGGTATGTCGGGCGACGGCGCGTGAGCGGGCTGCGGGTCGCCCGCGCTGCGCTGTCGCCAGATTGCCCGCTGCCGCGGGATCGCCGATGCGATCGGCTCCCACCAGACTGAGGCGAGATTGCCCGCTGTCGCGGGATCGCCGATACGATCGGCTCCCGCCAGACTGAGGCGAGGTTGCCCGCTGCCGCGGGATCGCCGATGCGATCGGCTCCCACCAGACTGGGGCGAGGTTGCCCGCTGCCGCGGGATCGCCGATACGATCGGCTCCCAACAGACTGGGGCGAGGCCTATATTTACTCGACGCCCAGTCCGCGGATGCCTGCTGCATGGGCTTCGAAGCCCGCGAGCTCCGCGAAGCGCTTGCCGCGCTCGGCGTAATCGCGGAACTGGTCGAAGCTCGGGGCGCCCGGCGAAAGCACGACGCAGCCGTCGCCGGCCAGCGCCCGGCGTGCCGTATTCACGGCTTCCGCGAGATCGTTCACGCGGTGGACTCGGCCGATGCCCGCGGCATCGAGCGCGTCGGCGATGCGGCCGCCGTTCGCGCCCTGGCACACGATCGCCGCTGGCGCGTGCACGCGCATCGCCTCGACGAAGGGTGTCCAGTCGAGGCCGCGGTCGTGACCGCCGACGATCAGGGCGACGCGTTTCGCGCCGACGCTTTCCAGCGCGGCGAGGCTGGCCAGCGGCGTGGTGCTGATCGAGTCGTTGATCCATGCCACGCCATCGCGTGTGCCGAGCGGCTGCAGGCGATGCGGCAGGGGCACGAAGGTGGACAGCGCGGGAGCCGCCGCGCGTGCGTCGAACCCCATGATCTCGAGCGCGGCGAGCGCCGCGCATGCGTTGGTCGCGTTGTGCAGACCGGGAGCCGACACGCGATGCGCGTCGATGATCCGCTCGTCGCCCCGCTGGATCCAGCCGTCGTGCACGTGCCAGCCGGAGGCATCGCCGAAGGTATGCAGACCCGGATGCCGCTCGGCGCGCGCCAGCAGATGCGGCTGCCCGGCGTTGACCAGCACGCGCGCGCTCGCCGCCAGGAGCTTGAGCTTGTCGTCGACGTAACGCTCGCGCGAGCCGTGCCAGTCGAGATGTTCTTCGTACAGGCTCGTCACCACGCCGAGATCGACGCCGAAGGCCTCGCCGGTCTGGAAGCTCGACAGTTCGATGACCCACAGATCGGCGTGCGACTCGTCGAGTTCGAGGAGCGGCATGCCGATGTTGCCGGCGAGCGCCGTGCGGACGCCCAGCGAACGCGCAAGATGCGCGATCAGCGCCGAGGTCGTGCTCTTGCCCTTGGTGCCCGTCACCGCGATGGTGCGCGCGTCCTCGTGACCCGAGAACCAGAGCGCGCTGCCCGAGGTGAAGCGCGTGCCGCGCTCCTTCGCCGCGAGCAGTTCGGGCTTGTACGCCGAGATGCCCGGCGACTTCACGACGATGTCGTAGCTCGCCAGCGCGTCGGCGTCGGGCGCGACCTCGTGCACCAGGACATCGGGAAACGCCGTGCGCGCCGCACCGGCCTCGTCGGCGGCGCAATACAGGTCGACGCGCTGCCCCGGCAGCCGGCGAGCCAGCGCGTGCAACGCGGCGCGACCTTCGCGGCCGAAACCCCAGACGGCGATGCGCCGTCCTTCCAGATCAGCCCAGCGCATCCAGCGCTCCGCGCAACCGCTCCGGCACGAGGTGCGATGCGCCCGGGGTCAGCCACGGCTCGAGGGCCAGCTCGGCCTTGTCGAGTTGCGGCAGGATCTCGCGGCGGAAGCGCGCGACGAGCGCGTCCTCGCGCCACTCCGGGCGTTCGGCGAGCGCGGCGAGCGCGGCACGCGCTTCCGCGCCCTCGCCCACGCACTCGAACGGCTTGTGGTCCTTGTATTCCAGCAGCGCGTCGAACGCGCCGGCCAGCGCCTCGTCGTCGAGCAGGTTGCGCCCGAAGATCGACACGAGCCGCGGCTTGGCCATGAACGGCGCGAGCGCGAGGAACACGAAGTGGCATTTCGGACACTGCCCGCACCAGCGATCCGCGGGCTTGGGCCCAAGGATGCGGAAGTTGCGGTTGCAGCTGGAGAACACGTTGAAATAATCGCCGCCCAGGCGCGCGAACGCGCTGGTCACCGCCAGCTCGGACCACGGCCGCAGCAGCGAGCAGTAATCGAGATCCGCGGCCACGTGCGAATGCAGGTAGTCGTGCAGGGTCTTCTCGAAACCGAAGCCCTTGCTCCACTGGTGGTTCACCTGCTGGCCTTCGTATTCCAGCGTGGCGACCGACGCCGAGCGCTCGTTCGCGAACACGATCGAATCGTAGCCGTAGAGGATCGCCGCCAGCGCGAGGATCGCCGAGTTGATCGCCGTGACCGGAATGTGGCCGTTCCACGCGCCGAGCCGGTTCAGTTCGAACAGGCCCGGTGCGAGTTCGCGCGAGATGTTGAGCGTCGACAGTCCGGTGCGCGCCGCGCACTCCGCGATCAGGGGCGAATTGCCGACCCAGACGGCGGTCGCGTCGGCGCCGATCGACTTCACCGCCTCGACCGCGACCACGGAATCCTTGCCGCCACCGATGGGCAGCAGCGAACGCTTCGGCAGGCCGATGGCCGGCGGCGGCGCCGGGCGCGGCGCGGAGAACGGAAAGCGGATGCGGCCGCGCAGGTCCAGGCCGTTGCGATAGGCGAACTCGGCGAGGCCGTGGAGGTAGAGCGCGTCGGCCAGCGTCGCGCTCTCCTCGTCGAGCGGCTCGCCTTCGACGACGATCGTCTCCGGGATGCCCGCCTTGTAGTAGCTGACACCGGCGACGAGGTGCAGCAGGCGCAGCGCCGCCGCGAAGGCGGCCTCGCGACCGGCGGGCACCGCGGGCGCGCCGGGGAACGTGATGCGCTCGACCAGCTCGGCACCGTCGTCGAACGCGTAAGCGAGTTCGGCGACGCCATCGGCGTACGCATGGCGAACGAACCGGAACGTGCGGCTCTGGCGCGGATCGGAAAGCGGGGACGTCACGGCAGCAGCACCTCGTCGGCCTCGTCGCGCAGGTTGTAGCGCGACGACATCACGGCGCCGTACGCACCACCCTGGGCGATCAGGACCACATCATCCTCCTTCGACTCGGGCAGGCGTCTGTCGGAACCGAGGATATCCCCTGACTCGCAGATCGGGCCGACCACCTGGTACATGGTGGTCGCCGGCTCGTCGAGGCGGGAGAGGTTCGCGATCTCGTGCCACGCGTCGTAGAGCGCCGGACGGATCAGGCTGTTCATGCCCGTGTCGAGACCGAGGTAGCGCACGTTGACGCCCTTCTCCTTCTCCTGCGTGACCTTCGCCAGCAGCACGCCGGCATCGGCCACGAGGTAACGACCCGGCTCCATCCACAGCTGGAACTGCGGGTAGGCCTGGCGCACCGCGGTGAGCACGCGGTCGAGCGCCGCCATGTCGAGGGCGGACTCGCCGGGATGCGAGGGCACGCCGAGGCCGCCGCCGATGTTCAGCACCGTGATCGTGCCGATGCGCTCGGCCAGCGCCGCCAGCTGCGAGTACACCTCGCCCCAGTGCGCATGGTCGAGGATGCCGGACCCCAGATGGGCGTGCAGGCCGATGACCTTCGCGCCCGCCGCGTCGGCGAGACGAAGGAAACGGTCCACGTGTTCGATGGGCACGCCGAACTTGCTGCCCGTGCCACCGGTCTTGACCTTGTCGTGGTGACCGAGGCCGCGACCGAGGTCGACGCGCAGCACGATCTCTCGGCCCGCGAACAGGTCGCCCCAGTGCTCGATGGGATGCATGGCGTCGATGGTGATCGTCGCGCGCGTCCGCAGCGCCGCCTCGAAATCGCGGCGCGCCGCGAAGTTCGGGGTGAACAGCAGCGGCACGTCGTCCGGCACGGCGGCGGAGACGGCCGCGAGTTCGCCCGGCGACACGCACTCGAACGCGAAGCCTTCTTCCGCCAGCACCTTGAGGATGCCCGGATGGGTGTTGGCCTTGACCGCGTAATGCGCGCGATCGACGGCCTTGAGCGACTTCACGCGGCGCGCCTGCGCGCGCACGGTCGGCAGGTGGTAGACGTAGCGCGGCGTGCGCTCGTCGGCCAGCGTCAGCAGCGTCGCCCGCGCGCCTTGCCACCAGGCCGCGCCCGGCGCGGCCGTCTCGCCGCTGCCGTACAGCGACTGCCACGACGGGCCGAAGACCATGCTGTCGTCGGTGCGCAACGCTCCAGCGCCGATGAGCAGTTCGTGCAAGCGCGGGAGCATGTCGTCGACCACGTCCTCGTCGACCACGAAGGTGAGGTTGAGGTTGTTGGACGACTGCGAGATCAGGTGCACGCGCAGCTGCCCGAACTCAGCGAGCACGCCCGAGAGCTTGTGCAGCATCGAGCGCATGCCGCGGCCCACCAGCGTGATGGCCGCGCAGGGCGCGATCACCTTCACGCGGCACACGCGCGCCAGGTCGGCGGCGAGCGCCGCGATGGCATCGGAATCGAGCAGGTTCTCGGTCGGATCGAGCGACACCGTGACGTTCGTCTCGGCGGAACCGATGAGGTCGACGGAAAGACCGTGGCGCTTGAACGCGTCGAACACGTCGGCGAGGAAGCCGACCTGCTGCCACATGCCCACCGACTCCATCGAGATCAGCGTGATGCCCTTGCGCGCGCTGATCGCCTTGATGCTCGGCGCGTGCTCGCGGACCTCCGGACCGATCGCGGTGCCCTCCAGCTCGGGCCGGTTGGTGTCCTTGATCAGCAGCGGCACGCGCGGTTCGCGCAGCGGCGAAAGGCAGCGCGGATGCAGCACCTTCGCGCCCGTGGAGGCGATTTCCTGGGCTTCCTCGTAGTCGAGACGCTGCAGGAGACGCGCACCGGCCACCTGGCGGGGATTCGCGCTGAACATGCCCGCGACGTCCGTCCAGATCTCCACGCGCGCGGCGGCGAGCAGCGCGCCGAAGTACGCGGCGGACGTATCGGACCCGCCGCGGCCCAGCAACACGGTGCGGCCGGCCTCGTCCTGCGCGATGAAGCCCTGGGTGATGAACACCTCGCCGCGCGACGCCAGCGCCGCGGACAGCGCGGCGTCGTGGTGCGGCTCGACCATCGCCGAGAGCAGTCGGGTACGTTCGTTCTGGTTGGGCAACGCCACCGAGTGCAGGCACTCGCGCGCGTCCACCCACGTGGTGGGCAGGCCGTGGGCCGAAAGGAACGCGGCACCCAGCGCGCTGGACATCAGCTCGCCGTGCGCCTGCACGCGAGCCTGCCAGGCCAGCTCGCCCAGTTCGGCGGCGCCGGACGCGGCCAGCTGCGCGAGGTCGGCCAGCCGCGCGCCCAACGTCTCCGGCATCGCCAGGGACATCTCGGCGAGCAGGGCGTGATGGCGATCGGCCAGTGCGGAGGCCGCGTCCGAGCGGCGTTTCGAATCCGTGTGCGTGCAAAGCTGTTTCAGGCCGTCGGTGATGCCGGACAGGGCCGAGACCACGATCAGCACGCGTGCGCCTTCGGCGCGGCGGCTGGCGGCCAGCTCGAGGATATTTCGCCAACGTGCGGCGGTGGCCACGGAGGTGCCGCCGAACTTCATGACGATCCAGGGCGCGTTGACGGGCAACGGCGCGTTTGCGATTTCGCTCACGGGACTCTTTGTGTCGTGGGAGGGAAGGAATCGGTGGGACGTATCCGCCGAAGTGTTGCGCCGCAACGGGAAAAAGGCAAACGAGCGGGGGGGTGGGAGATGGGAATTGGGGGCGCGACGAGCTGGGAGATGGGGGTTGGGAATTGGGGGCGTATTTCCGGCGTGCGCTCGAGGGGGTCGGAGACGTGTCGACGGGCGCGAGGCAGGCGCTGTGTTTCCAGTCCCCTCGGGCGAACGCCGGAATCGCGCCCCCAATTCCCACCTCCCAACTCCCATCCCCACCTCCCAACTCCCATCCCCCATCTCCCGCTCGTCGCCCCCTTCCCATCCCTCGCGCCGCACGCCATCCTCCACGCCTGCCCCAAACGAACGCTCGCATGGAAACCACCACTTACGCCCGACGCCTCACGCTCATGGACGCGGCCCTCATCGTCGTCGGCGGCATCATCGGCGGCGGCATCTTCCTCAATCCCGGCATCGCCGCGCAGCGCACCGACTCCGGACTGGTCCTGCTCGCCCTGTGGGTGGGCGGCGGCCTCCTGACGCTGATCGGCTGTCTGTGCTACGCCGAACTCGGCGCGCGGCGGCCGGAAGCGGGCGGCAGCTACGTGTACCTGCGCGAGGCGTTCGGCAAGCTCGCCGGCTTCCTTTTCGGCTGGACGATGCTGCTGGTGATCTACAGCGGCAGCGCGGCCGCGGTGGCGACGATCTTCGGCAGCTACGCGACCAACGTCTTCGGCCTGTCGCCCACGCTGGTCAAGCCGCTCGCGGTCGGCGCACTGGTGTTCGTCACCGGCCTGAACCTGTTCGGCATCCGCTTCGGCGCCCAGGTGCAGAACGTCTTCGCGATCCTGAAGCTGACGGCGATCGCGGTGCTCGTGGTCACGGGCCTCGCCTTCGCCGGGGCCGGCACCACCCAGGCGATGACGCCATCGCCGGAGCACGTGGCGGGAAGCCTCGCCGGAGCGCTCCTTCCGGTGCTCTTCGCCTTCTCGGGCTTCAGCTACCTCAACAACCTCGCCGGCGAGGTGCGCGACCCGCAGCGCACGCTGCCGCGCGCGCTGATCCTCGGCATGCTGGTGGTGATCGCCGCGTACGTCCTGACCAATTACGCGTACCTCGCCGTGCTCGGTCACGACGGCCTCGCCACGAGCCAGGCGCCGGCCGCCGACGTGATGAGCCGCGTGTTCGGCGGGGCGGGCGCGAAGCTCATCGCCATCGGCATCGCGATTTCGACGCTCGGCTTCTGCAACATCACGCTCGTCGCCGGCGCGCGCGTGCTCCAGGTGATGGGCGACGACGGCCTGTTCTTCGCCAGCGTCGCGAAGCTGCATCCGCGCTACCGCACTCCGAACATCGCGCTGATGGCGCTCTCCGTCTGGGCCATCGTCCTCGTGCTGGTCGCCAACTACGGCCAGCTTCTCGATTTCGCGACCTTCGGCGACTGGGCCGCGTACGCGGTCACCATCGCCACGCTTTTCTGGTATCGCCGCCATTCGGCCGGGCGCCCCGCGTTCGTCACTCCCGCCTACCCGCTGCTGCCGCTGACCTTCCTCGCCGTGGTGATCGCGGTGGTGGTCGCCTATGCCTGGGACAAGCCCGCGAGCGCGGCCGTCGTGTGCGCCGTGGTCCTCGCGGGACTCCCCGTCTACGCGGTGTGGCGACACCTGTTCAGTAAAGTCGCTCGCTGATCCCGGGCACGGATGCCACAATGACCCGGTTCAGCTGAGGAAAGCAGATGGCACAGCAAGGCCCGACGTCGCCCGTACCCGCCCCGACCCGCCAGGACGCCAGTCAGCCGGCGCCCAACGCGGTACGTGAAGGTATCGACCTGATCGTCAACGGCAAACGCTACCGGCACACCGGCGCGAAGGACATGCCGCTGCTGTGGTACCTGCGCGACGTCCTGCGCCTCACCGGCGCGAAATACGGTTGCGACCAGGGCGACTGCGGCTTCTGCACCGTCATCGTCGACGGCAAGGCGGTCGCCGCCTGCCAGACCAAGATGGAAAAACTGCCCGGCAAGCGCGTCACCACCGTCGAGGGCCTCGCCGCCGCCGACGGCACCCTGCACCCGGTGCAGCAGGCGTGGATCGACGAGGACGCCATCCTGTGCGGCTTCTGCCAGCCCGGCCAGATCATGGCCGCCGTCGACCTGCTCTCGCGCCAGAAGAACCCCTCGGACGCCGACATCGACCGGATCGGAAACCTGTGCCGCTGCGGCAGCTATGGCCGCATCCGCAAGGCAATCAAGCGCGCCGCCTCCGCCATGAAGGAACCGAAGGCATGAGCGGCGAGGTCCGTCTCTCGCGCCGCCGTTTCCTCAAGTACGCCGCCGGCACCGCCGGCGCGCTCGTCATCGGCGTCGGCACGGTCGGCGCGGTGGATCGTCCGCCGCCGCTCGGACTGCTCGGCGACGCGTGGTCCCAGGTGGGCCCCTACCTGCGCATCGCCGCGGACGGGCGCATCTACATCGGCGTGCGCGATCCCGACAACGGCGAGGGCACCGCTACTTCCCTGGCCCGCATCATCGCCGAGGAACTCGACGCCGACTGGTCGCAAGTGATCGTCGAACCGCTCGGCCTGGGCATCACGCCGGGCAATGGCCAGCCGAATTTCACCTACGGCCGCCAGCGCAGCGGCGACGCCACCAGCATCCCGGCCGCCTGGGCCGACCTGCGCCAGGCCGGCGCCCTCGGTCGCTGGCTCCTGCTGCAGGCCGCCGCGCGCCGGCTCGGCCTGCCGGCCGACCAGCTGCGTGGCGAAAACGGCTTCGCCATCACCGCCGACGGCCGCCGCCTTTCCTACGCCGACCTCGCGTCGACGGCCGCGACCATCGACGCGCCGTCCACGCCACCGCCGCTGAAGTCGTCCGATCGTTACCGCCTCGTCGGCCAGCCGGCCGGCGACGTCGACGCGCGTGCCGCCGTCACGGGCACGCTGCGCTACGCGTTCGACGAGACGATCGGCGACCCGGTGATCGCCGTGCTCGCGCGCTGCCCGTATCCCGGCGGCACGCTCGACGGCGCCGATCGCGAGGCCGCGAAGAAGATCCCGGGCGTCTACGACGTCATCGACATCACGCCGGAAGCGGGGCAACCGGCCGGACTCGCGGCGCAGGCCCCCGCCCTCGCGGTGCTGGCCCGCGACACCTGGTCCGCGCTGTCCGGACGCGCCGCGCTGAAGGCGACCTGGAAAGCCGGCGACGAGCCGGAACCCGCGACGTCCGCGCTCGAGCAGAAGGCACTCGAGGCGTTCGCCGACGAAGCGGTCGTGCCGAGCACCGTGCGCAATGACGGCGATGTCCTCGCCGCGCGCAAGAAAGCGGCCCGCGCGCTGGAAGCCACGTACTTCCAGCCGTGGATCGCGCATGCGACGGCGGAGACGCCCAACTGTGTGGTGCGCCTCGACCCCGACACCAGCGTGACCGTGATCGCCGCGACGCAGTCGCCGCGCCAGGTCTACGCGGTGGTGCAGCGGATGACCGGGTTCCGCCCGGAACAGATCGACATCCAGGTGCCGCGCGGCGGCGGCGGTTTCGGGCGCAGGCTCGAAGCCGACTACGTCGCGGAGGCCATGGCGATCGCGCTGGCGAAGAAGCCCGACGAGATCCGCAACCGCCCGGTGAAAGTACTCTGGACACGCGACGACGACCTGGCGCGCGACTACTACCGCCCGATGGCCGTGCACCGCCTCAACGCGTCGCTCGATCGCAAGAAGGCCATCGCGGGCTGGCACCAGCGCATGGCGAGCCCGTCGGCGCTCGCGGGGCGCGGCACGCCGGAAAACCGCCTGTGGCAGTCGGAGCTCGTCGCCGACGCCCTGCCCGCGGGGCTCGTGCCGAACTTCCGCAGCGACTGGTATCCGTTGCCGTCGAAGCTCCAGCGCGGCGAGTGGCGCGGTTCGCCGCACGTCACGCCGACGTTCGCCAGCGAGAGCTTCATCGACGAACTCGCGCACGCGGTGAAGGCCAACCCGCTCGACTTCCGCCTCGCGCTGCTCGGCGATCCACGCCAGCTACCCTACGGCGGCCGCGGCGGCCCGATCGATACGGCACGCATGGCCAACGTGCTGCGTCTCGCGGCAGACAAACTCGACTGGAGCCGCTGGCTGCGCAGCGAGAACGGCCTGGGCATCGCCTGCGCCTACGTGTTCGGCGCCTACGTGGCGCATGCCGTCGAGGTCGCGCCGACCAACGACGGCATCGACATCCGTCGGGTCGTGTGCGTCGCCGACGTGGGACGCGCGATCAATCCGCTGGGCCTCGAAGCCCAGCTACAGGGCGCCACCATGGATGCGCTGTCCACCGCCCTCAACCTCGCCATCACGGTGAAGGACGGTAAGGTGCAGCAGACCGGATTCCGCGACTACCCCATCGCCTCGACGGCGCCCCTGCCGTACGAGGTCGAGACGGTGATCGTGTCGTCCGCCGCGGATCCGTCCGGTGCGAGCGTCGTCGGTGTACCCTCGGCGGCTCCCGCGCTCGCCAACGCCGTGTTCCGCGCCACCGCGGTCCGCGTCCGCCGGCTTCCCCTGCTGCGCGAGCTGGCGCGACTGCGTTAGTCCGGCCCATCCACCCGAGGTATCGCATGACCATCGCATCGTTCACCTCGGAGAAGCCCGCGCCGCGGACCGACGCCGACCTCATCGGCAGCAACAAGCGCTTCTACGACGCGCTGTGGTCGGACGCGAAGCTGTTCTCGCCGGAGCGCTTCAACACCTGGCCGCTGGTGGCGGAGATCGCCGCGCAAACGTCGCGCCGGCTGGAGGTCGCGCCCGGCCTGCGTCCCCGCCTGCCCCTCCCCGGCACGCAGTTCGTCGATCTGAGCCTGCCCGCGCTCGCCGAACTCGGCCGGCACGGCGCGCGCGTCGCCAACGCGATGATCGGCGCCCTGCCGTTTCGCGACGCGTCGTTCGACTTCGTGTGCGCGTTCGACATCCTCGAACACGTCGTGGACGACGAAGGCGCGCTGGGCGAACTTTCCCGTGTCGCCGAACCGGATGCGCGGCTGCTGCTATCCGTGCCGCTGGACCCGAACGCCTGGACCGCCTTCGACGAATTCGTCGGGCACTACCGCCGGTACGAGCCGGAGGCGATCCGCGACCTGCTGGCCCGCCACGGGTTCGTCATCGAGCGCAGCGCCGTGTACGGCATGCAGCCGAAATCCTCCCGGCTGCTCGACCTCGGCCAGTATTTCCTCACGCACCAGCGGGCGCGCGCGATGTGGTGGTACAACCGGGTGTTCATGCCGCTCGGGGTCCGTTTCCAGAAGCCGTTGACCTTCACACCCGGCTTCGCGCCGGGCCCCGGGGTCGACGAGGTACTGCTGGTCTGCCGCAAGACCGGAACCTAAATCGAGCAAAAACAGGGGCTTTACACATGGCGCGGCGCAACTGGTTATGATGCGCCACCTTTCCCGTCCCCGGAAGCACGCGGCATGCTCTATCTGATGCACGAATGGCAACGCTCCATGCTCAGCCCGCTGTCGTACTGGGCCGAGGCCGGGGCGAAGATGTTCGGCGATATCGCCAGCCCTTTCGCCCGCGTCCCGGGTGCCGACCGAGCCGCCGCCGGCTACGAACTCATGTACCGGCTCGGCAAGGCGTACGAGAAGCCGGCCTTCGACATCCACAGCGTCCATGCGCACGGGCATGACGTCGCGATCGTCGAGCAGGTCTCCATGGCCAAGCCGTTCTGCACGCTGAAGCGCTTCAAGCGCTTCTCCGACGACCAGGCCACCGTCGACCGGATGAAGAACGACCCGGCCGTCCTCGTGGTGGCGCCGCTGTCCGGGCACCACTCCACGCTGCTGCGCGACACCGTCCGCACGCTGCTGCGCGACCACAAGGTGTACATCACCGACTGGGTCGACGCGCGCATGATTCCGCTGGACGAAGGCTCGTTCTCGCTCGCCGACTACGTGTCGTACATCGAGGAATTCATCCGCCACGTGGGCGCGCATCGCGCGCACGTGGTGTCGGTCTGCCAGCCGACCGTGCCGGTGCTCGCCGCCGTGTCGCTGATGGCGGCGCGCGGCGAGACCACGCCCGCCACGCTCACGCTGATGGGCGGCCCGATCGACACGCGCAAGAGCCCCACCAGCGTGGACAACCTCGCGACCACGCGCCCGCTGTCGTGGTTCCGCAACCAGCTGATCCACAAGGTGCCGTACCAGTATCCCGGCGCCGGCCGCGACGTGTATCCGGGCTTCCTGCAGCATGCGGGCTTCCTGGCGATGAATCCCAGCCGCCACGTGATGTCGCATTGGGATTTCTACGAGAACCTGCGCAAGGGCGACCTCGACGACGCCGAAGCGCATCGCAAGTTCTACGACGAGTACAACGCGGTGCTCGACATGCCCGCCGAGTACTACCTCGACACGATCGAAACCGTGTTCCAGGAACACCGCCTGCCCAAGGGCACGTGGGAAGTCCACGGCGAGCTGGTGCAGCCGGCGAAGATCAAGGACACCGCGCTCCTCACCATCGAAGGCGAGCTCGACGACATCTCGGGTCCGGGCCAGACCGAAGCGGCGCACGGCCTGTGCAAGGGCATCGCGAAGAAGCGTCGCAAGCACATCACGGTCGAAGGCGCCGGGCATTACGGCATCTTCAGCGGCCGCCGCTGGCGCGACATCGTCTACCCGGACGTGCGCGACTTCATCAAGGCGTACGACCGCGGCAACAGCAACACCGGCGCGCAGGGCACGCGCAAGGCCTGAGCGCTCCTACAGCAGGAGCCAGCCGACGAGCCCCATCACCGCGAAGAACGGCAGCGACCACAGGTGGAAGCTGCCATACGCCTTGCGCTCGCCGAGCAGCCGCAGGGCGATGAGGTTCGCGAGCGATCCCAGCAGAAGGCCGAAGCCGCCCACGTTCACGCCGAACGCGATCACGCGCCAGTCGTGCGAATACTCCGCGAGCAGGATCGCCGCGGGCACGTTGCTCACGGCCTGCGACGCCAGCGCACCGGTGGCGTAGAGGTGCGTCGCCTGGTCCAGCCCCAGGCCGGCCACGAACGAGCGCACGGCGTCGAGGCCCGCGAGCAGGCGCAGGTCGATGAACATGAGGACGAAGGTCAGCAGCAGGCCCCAGTCGATGCTGGCGACGACGCGCCGACGCAGCACGAGGAAGACGGCCAGCACGCCGGCCAGTCCCCAGCCCACGTGGCGCAGGTCCGCGAGCAGGATGAAGGGTATGTAGAGCACGGCGGCCGCGAGAAGCATGGTGCGATCCACGCCGTCGTCGGCGCGTTCGTGCACTTCAAGCGGCGACGACGGAAACGCCACCGCGGTCAGCGCCAGTAGCAACGCCAGCGCGATCCCGGACAGCGGGAGCATCGTCCAGACGAACGCGCCGAACCCGTTGTTCCACTGCTGCCAGAGGAACAGGTTCTGCGGATTGCCGATCGGCGTGAGCATCGAGCCGGCGTTCACCGCGAGCGCCTCGAAGACGACGAGCCGCGTCGCGGGCATGCGCGCGATACGGCACATGCTCAAGGTCAGCGGCACCATCACGAACAGCGCGACATCGTTCGTGAGCAGCATCGACAGCAGCGCCGTCGCGGCGACGAGGCCGAGCGCCGCGACGCGTCGCGTCGACGTGCGATCGATCAGCCAGCGGCCCGCGATGTCCAGCGCGCCGCTGCTTTCCACACCCTTGGTCAGCACGAGCAGGCCGGTCAGGGCGCCGATGGTCGGCCAGTCCACGAGGCCGGGCCACTCGCGCAGCCGGCCCGGCAACGCGATCGCGAAGACGATCGCGAGGCCGAGCAGCACGAGGAACAGAAGGTCGCGGCGCAGGTGACGCAGCGAATCGGGCAACCACGTCATCGAACGGATCCTGCCGGGGGATGGCGGATCATAGCGTCACGAGGATGCAGATTTCGTCGAACGGCGCGGCTCGTTAACGCTCCTTCGGAATGTCGACGCGGCCCGTCACGCCCTTCTGGTCGATGTCGCCGCTGCCCAGGCTGCGCACCGTGAAGTTGCCGCGCACGCCGTCGACGTCCACGTCGCCGGAGCCGACCGTGCCGACCTCGACGTTGCCCGTGACGTCGGCGAGCTTCGCCTCGCCCGACCCGACCGAACCGATGCGTACGTCGCCGTTGACGCGACGGGCGGCGAAATCGCCCGAGCCGATGGTATCGATCTGGACCGGGCCGGAACCCTCGAGCGTCATGTCGCCCGACCCGACCTTGCCGCGGAAGGAACCGGTGGTGTCGCGCGCCTCGAAGTCGCCCGATCCGACGCTGGCTTCCGCCAGCTGCACACCGCGGGCTTTCGCGTCGCCCGATCCCACGCGCACGTAGACGGGCATGTTCGCCGGCACGCTCGCCTCCACGCGGAGATTCGCGTAGTGGTCGCCGAAGCCGGACCAGCCGTTGTGCTTGTTCGTCAGTTCGACGATCAGCGCATCGCCCTCCTTGCTCTGCGTCACGACCAGATCGCCGAGCGCCTCCTGGTCGGACGCGCAGGCTTTGCCACGTACGGTGCCCTTGCCGGACGCCGCGCCACCGGTCACGTGCAGGTCGTTGCTGTTGACGGCGAAGCGGACCGAGCGGACGTCGCGCAGGTCCAGGTCGAGGTTGCGGTCGGCGGAAAACTGGCACGGCGGCTCGTCGGCCATGGCGACGGCGGGCAGCAGCAGGAGCGAAGCGAGAAGCAGAGAACGCATTGGGTGATCCCCTATCGTGGAAGGCGGTGTGCCGGTGATGGATGCCGCTACGCAGGAAAAGGTTGCAACCGCACGTCCTCACGAAGCTGAGCGGATGGCAACGGCGTCGTCAACCGCGTCCGGGCCGGCACGTTTTTCCCGGTGCAAGTCCAACCGGGAGACACCCTATGCAACGCAAGACCCTTCTCGCCAGTGCCGCTTTCCTCCTCCTCGCCGGCTCGGCCGCCTTCGCGTATGCGCAGGATGCCGCCCCGCAGGCCCCCGCCGCGCCGACGGCGCGCTCCAGCCAGCCGGCACCGCCGCAGCAGGGCCCGAAGTGGGGCCACGGCGACCGCGACCACGGTCGTGGCGACCACGGCGGCTGGGCCCGCCACGGCCGCGACGGCGAGCGCGGCGGCGTGATCGGCGATCTTCGCGCCCTGGAGCGCCTGTACGTGACGAGCGGCCGCAGCAAGGAACTGCCGGCGCTCTACAACGAGGTGCTGGCCAAGTCGCAGAACCCGAAGGTCCGCGACTATGCCTATCGCCACCTGGCACGCGCGCAGATGCAGCCGCAGAACGTCGACGCGGCGATCGCGACGATGCGCAAGAGCCTGGACGAGAGCCTCGCCCAGGATCAGAAGCGTCACCAGGAGATGGAAGCCTTCAGGCAGCGGATGCAGCAGCGCGCTTCGGCGGGCGGCACGTCCAGCAAGTAAGGCGTGACAGGAACGGGGCCTTCGGGCCCCGTTCTTTCATCCAGCCGACCGAACGGCGAGAGCCGATCGCATCGGCGATGTCACGCACCCTCGCGCTTCACGCGCACCCACAGCGCCTCCTGCGCTTCGAGCGAATACGACGACAGTTCGCGTCCTTCGGACGCCGCGATCGCCTCCATCGCGCGGAAGCGACGTTCGAACTTCGCATTGGCGCCGCGCAGCGCGCGCGATACGTCCACCTTCGCATGCCGCGCGAGATTCGCCGCGACGAAAAGGACGTCGCCGATCTCGTCCGCGAGGCGTTCCTCGTCGGCGCCGTGATCGAACTCGTGCCGCACTTCCTCGATCTCTTCGGCAATCTTGTCGAGCACCGGCCGGTGGTCCGGCCAGTCGAAACCGACGTTGGCCGCGCGCTTCTGCAGCTTCACCGCGCGCTGCCATTCCGGCAGGCCGCGCGAAATACCGGCCAGGGCGCTGGTATCTTCGCCGCCCTTCGCGGCGCGCTCCTCGGCTTTCAGGCGATCCCAGTCGCGCGAACGCGCCGCGTCGCTCTCGTGCGTGACGTCGCCGAACACGTGCGGATGGCGCCGCTCCATCTTGTCGCAGATCGCGGCCACGACGTCGCCGAACGCGAAATCGCCGGCCTCTTCCGCCATGCGCGCGTGGAACACCACCTGCAGCAGCAGGTCGCCGAGCTCGTCGCGCAGGTCGTGCATGTCGCCGCGATCGATGGCGTCGGCGACTTCGTACGCTTCCTCGATCGTATAGGGCGCGATGGTGGCGAAGGACTGGCGAACGTCCCACGGGCATCCGTTCACCGGATCGCGCAGACGGGCCATGATCGCGATCAGTTCCTCGACGTGGCGCGTCACGCGTCGTCCTCGGGATCGATGAGGCGCGCGGCCCAGTCCACCGTCGTGTCGCCGCAGGCGATGAATTCCGGATTGATGAGCGAATCGCGCGTGTTGTAACGGAACGGACGCCCCGCGAGATCCAGCACCGCGCCGCCGGCTTCTTCGAGCACGCACTGCGCCGCCGCGGTGTCCCATTCGGACGTCGCGCCGAGGCGCAGGTAGATGTCGGCCTCGCCGCGGGCGATCACGCAGAATTTCAGCGACGAGCCCAGCGCGAAGGTTTCATGCTCGCCGAGCCGGTCGAGCAGCGCCATCGTGCGACCCGTGCCGTAGGAACGGCTGCCCGTCACCATCAGCAGACCGTCGGCACGTCGCGTGGCGAGGCGCTCGCGTGGACCTTCGGGCATGCGCTGGCGCCAGGCGCCCGCGCCACGCGTGGCGGCGTACAGATCGCCGGTGACGGGTGCGAGCACCACGCCGAGCACGCTTCGGTGATCCTCGATGAGCGCGATGTTCACGGTGAATTCCCCGTTGCGCTTGACGAACTCGCGCGTGCCGTCGAGGGGATCCACCAGCCAGTGCCGGCGCCACGTGCGCCGCTCGGACCACGGCGCCGCGAGGGCTTCCTCGGAGATCACGGGAATGCCCGGCGCGAGGGCGTGCAGGCCTTCCTCGATGACCCGCTGGGCGGCGAGATCGGCGGCGGTGACCGGCGAATCGTCCTCCTTGCAGATCACCTCGAAGTCCTGCGCGTAGACGGCGAGGATCGCGTCGGCCGCACGGCGCGCGATCGCGCAGACGGGATCGAGCCACTGGTCGAGCGGCACGCTCACGCGGGGCGGTAGCGGCCGGCGAGATACTCGCGAGCCATGAACAGCGCCGCGATGGAGCGGCCTTCCGTGACGTCGTCGCGGGCGATCAGTTCGTGCAGGTTGTCGATGCGCCAGGGCACCACTTCGAGCTCTTCCGGCTCGTCCCCCTGCAGCCGCTCCGGGTAGAGATCCTCCGCCAGCACGACGTGCGCGAGATGGGTCATGTACGAGGGCGACATCGACAGCGTGCCGAGGATCTTCAGCTTGCGCGCGCCGTAGCCGACTTCTTCCTTCAGTTCGCGATCCGCGCCCTGCTCGGCCGTCTCGTCGCGGTCGAGGCGGCCTTTCGGCACGCCCAGCTCGTAGCGATCGACGCCCACGCCGTATTCGCGCACCAGCAGCACCGTTTCCGGGTCGCGCATCGCGACGATCAGCACCGCGCCGAACCCGCTGCCCTTCAGCCGCTGGTACGTGCGGCGCTCGCCGTTCGAGAACTCCAGGTCGACCTCTTCGGCCTTGCGGAGGGCACTGTCGGGCGCGTCGCGCGTCGCGAGGATCGTCGGTCGTTTGTTCATCGGTCGATTGTAGCGCCGGTCAGCCTCGCGAGCGCTTCCGCGTGGATGGCCGGGGTTCCGGCGAGCACGCTGCGCGATTCGAGGGTCGGTGCCCCGCCGTGGATGTCGGTGAAGACGCCGCCCGCCTCGCGCACGATGACCGCGAGCGCCGCCACGTCGAGGATGCTCACGTCGGATTCCACCACGAGGTCGAGGCCGCCGCGCGCCAGCAGGTGGTAGTGGCAGAAATCGCCGTAACCGCGAATGCGGTTGCTGTCGCGGATCATGGCGCCGAGCGCGTTCCAGCGCGCGTCGCCGGTCAGCGTTTTCACGTTGCCGGTGGAGATCGACGCGTCGCGCATCGCCGCCGTGGAGGCGACCTGGACGCGTTCGCCGTCGAAGTAGGCGCCGCGCCCCCGCACGGCCCACATGCGTTCGCCGTAAACCGGCGCCGACGACACGCCGAGCACGAGCTCGCCGCGATGCATCAGCGCGATCTGCGTGGAGAAGAACGGCGTCCTGCGCACGAAGCTCTTGGTGCCGTCGAGCGGATCGACCAGCCACAGGTACTCGCGCGAGGTATCGTCCGCGCCGTACTCCTCGCCGTAGATGCCCGCCTCGGGCAGAGCGGCGGAGAGGATGCCGCGGATCGCGAGTTCGGCTTCGCGGTCCGCGACGGTCACGGGCGTGTCGTCGCCCTTGACGATCACGTCCACGCCGGCGCGCCAGTAATGCAGGATGATCTCCGCGGCCGTACCGGCCGCGTCGCGCGCGGCGCCCAGCGCCTTGTCGAGAATGTCGGTCATGGCTCGATCCGGGGCGCGAGGCCCGCCTTGCGTTGCAGGTTGACGGAACCGTCCCGGGCCACGGGGCCGAAACGGGCGATCAGGCGCGTCAGCGCGCTGTCGGACACGCGGGGGACGAGCTTTCCTTCCATCCGCCAGCCGAGGGGCGACGCGGCGAGCACCGCGTCCACGGCCAGCGAGCCGGAGCCATCGTCGCCCACGGTGGCGCGCATGACGCCCGAGGCGACGTTCGCCTTCAGGGCGATGCCACCCAGCGTCACGTCCCCTTCGGGCGTGCGCACGGACGCCTTGCGCCACGCGACGTCCGCGTCCAGCGCGACCGGCCAGTTGCCCTGCAGCTCGGCGCGGGGCACACGCCCTTCGACCACACCCGCGGGCACCGTGCCGGCCGGCAACATGGCGCCGGCCACCGCCGCCGCGTCGAGGCGGAAATCGACGGCGGACCATGTCACGACGTCCGGTCCGGTGCGGTCGAGGTGGCCGTCGAACCGGCCGGCGCGGCCGTCAAGGTGAAGATCGAGGTGGATGCGGCCCAGGATCGCGTCACGCCCGAGACGCCAGGTCGCGGCACCGAGTTCCCGCCCGTCGGCCGTGGCCACGCGGCCCGCGCGGCCGTCCCACAGCGTACCGGAGAGGTCGCCCAGCACCAGGCCAGGCGCCTTGCGCGCCAGCAGCGGCACCGCGATCCCGGCCGGCAGGAACCAGTAGAAGACACCCGCGGCGGCCACGAGGAGCACGACGATCGCGGCGAACCAACGAAACCCTCTCAAACCATCACCTCACCTCTCGACTTGAGCACGGAAGAACGCGGGGCGATCATGGGCGGATGACCGATGCCCTTTTCACGTCCCCGGCGAGCGACGCCTTCGTCGCCCGCGACCTCTCCGTCCTCTGGCACCCGTGCACCCAGATGCACGACCACGAAACCCTGCCCATGGTACCCGTGGTGCGCGGCGAAGGGGCGTGGCTGGTGGGCGCCGACGGCAAGCGCTACCTCGACGCCGTGAGCTCGTGGTGGACGAACCTCTTCGGTCACGCCGAACCCCGGATCGGCGCGGCGCTCAAGGACCAGCTCGACCGCCTGGAGCACGTGATCTTCGCGGGGTTCACCCACGAGCCCGCCGTCGAACTCGCCGAGGAACTCGTGCGCATCACGCCGCCCGGCCTCGAGCGCGTGTTCCTCGCCGACAACGGCTCCGCGGCCATCGAGGTCGCGCTGAAGATGAGCTTCCATTACTGGCTCAATCGCGGCCATGGCGAGAAGACCCGCTTCATCGCGCTCACTGGCAGCTACCACGGCGAGACGCTGGGCGCGCTCTCCGTCAGCGACGTGGCGCTCTACCGCAAGACCTACGCTCCGCTGCTGCTCACGCCGGAACTCGCGCCCTCGCCGGACACGTACGAAGGCGAACCCGGCGAATCGCCGAGCGAGATCGCCGCGCGGCGCCTCGGCGAGATGCGCGCGATCCTGGAGCGCCACGCGCATGAGACCTGCGCCGTCATCGTCGAGCCGCTGGTGCAGTGCGCGGGCGGGATGCGCATGTACGACGCGTCGTATCTCACCGGCCTGCGCGCGCTCTGCGACGAGTTCGGCGTGCACTTCATCGCCGACGAGATCGCCGTGGGCTTCGGCCGCACGGGCACCCTGTTCGCATGCGAGCAGGCCGGCGTCTCGCCCGACTTCATGTGCCTGTCGAAGGGGCTCACGGGTGGATTCCTCCCGCTCTCGGCGGTCCTGACGACGCAGGATGTCTACCAGGCCTTCTACGCCGAATACGCAGCCGGCAAGGCATTCCTGCACTCGCACAGCTACACCGGCAACCCGCTCGCCTGCCGCGCGGCGACGGCGACGCTGAAGATCTTCCGCGACGACCCAGTGCTGGAGCG
Source organism: Luteibacter sp. 3190 (assembly GCF_031456385.1). Classification (NCBI taxonomy): domain Bacteria; kingdom Pseudomonadati; phylum Pseudomonadota; class Gammaproteobacteria; order Lysobacterales; family Rhodanobacteraceae; genus Luteibacter; species Luteibacter sp. 3190. The sequence continues at coordinate 144,816 of NZ_JAVDUO010000002.1, forward strand.
CAACCGCGCGCTCGCCGCGCACATGGCCGCGCGCATCGCGCCACTGGCGGATCATCCGCACGTCGGCGACGTGCGCCAGACGGGCATGATCGCCGCCATCGAGCTCGTCGCCGACAAGGCCGCGCGCACGCCGTTCCCCGCCGCGGACCGGCGCGGTCTTCGCGTCTACCGCCACGGCCTCGAGCACGGCGCGCTGCTACGTCCGCTCGGCAACATCGTCTATTTCATGCCGCCTTACGTCGTCACGGAGGACGAGATCGACTTCATGGTCGATACGGCGATCGCGGGCATCGCGAGAGCGGTGGCCTAGAGTCGGGAGAGTCCGACGGGTAGCGTGCCGAGGCGCGCCATCTCGCCCTCGTCGAACTGGCCGGGGTCGGCGAGGTAATCCAGCGCGAAGGCGTGCGCGTCGGCGCCCCAGAACAGCTCCTCGCCGATCGCAAGCGTCGGCACGCCGAACACCTGCTGGCGCATCGCGTGTTCGAAATTGGCCTGGAGCGCCGCCTTCACCTCGGGTGCCGACAGCGCCCCGCGCACATCGTCGATGCCGAGCGACGCCGCGAGGGGTGCGATCGCCTCCGGCGTGTCGGCCGCGCGGCCATGCGCCCAGATCCAGTCGAAGATCGCGCCGACGGCCCCGATGGTGGTACCCGCCGCGATCGCGAGACGCAGGGCCGGCAGCGGATTGAAGGGATGGGTCGGCGGAAACGTCAGCGGCATGCCCGCCTGCCGGGCACGCCAGTGCGCGTAGCGGTACGTGAATTCGCGCTTGCGCGGGATTTCGGCGGGGCCCCGGTGGTCCATCTGCTTCAGCAGCGCGCCGAAGAGGATCGGACGCAGCGATACCTCGTGCGTCGCGGCCAGCTCGCGGACCGAAGGCCATTGCAGCCACGCGAACGGCGATACGAAATCGAAGTACCAGACGATCGGCATGGGGGACTCCATCAGGCGCACCGCCCGACGATAACGGCCGCAGTCGCTGGCTACAATGCACGTTCCGTGACAGAAGGTTCCGCCATGCGCACCATCCGCATCCACGTCGACGCACCGCTCGCGAGCGGCGCGGACATCACCCTGCCCTCCCAGGCCGGCGAGCACGTCGCACGCGTGCTGCGGCTGGAAGCGGGCGCGCCGGTGGTGCTTTTCTCCGGGCACGATGGCATGGAATACGACGCCACGCTCGCCAGCGTCGGCAAGCGCGAGGTCGTGGCTTCGGTCGGCGTGGGTCGTGAAGTGACGAACGAGTCGCCCCTTCGCCTCACGCTCGCACAGGGCGTGGCGCGCGGCGAGAAGATGGACCTCATCGTGCAGAAGGCGACGGAGCTGGGCATCGCCCGGATCGTGCCCATCGTCACCGAGCGCTCGGAAGTGAAGCTCGACGCGGCGCGCGCGGAGAAACGCCTGATCCACTGGCGCGCCGTGGCCGCCAGCGCGTGCGAGCAGTCGGGACGCGCGACGGTACCGGTGGTGGAGCCGGCGCTCCCGCTGGCGACGTGGCTCAAATCGCTCGACGAGGGCGGCCCGATGCGCCTCGCCCTCCTCCCGGAAGGCACGACGCGCCCGTCGGAACTCGGAACCGTGGACGCCGCCATCCTCGCCATCGGCCCGGAAGGCGGTTTCGGCGAGCGCGACCGCTCGGCACTCGCCGCGTCCGGCTTCAACGGTCTTCGACTCGGACCACGCATCCTGCGCACCGAAACGGCCGGTCTCGCGGCGATCGCGGCGCTACAGGCGATCTACGGCGATATCTGACCGCCTGAGGTACACGGTGGACCAAGGAGAGGCACCGTCGCACCGGCGCACGCCGGTGCCCACGGCGGGGCAACCGATGGTGCGATCGCGCATGTGTGTGGACCGAGGACGTGGACCCCGGCGTTCGCCGGGGTGACGAGTGCTACCAAGGCACCGTCGCACCGGCGCACGCCGGTGTGCACGGCGAGGTGACGGGTCGCAATCAGCCCAACGCGGCGTCAATGCGCCGCATCGTGTCCGCGTCCAGCAGCGGCACGGCATCCAGCGCCTTGAGGTTTTCCGCCAGCTGGGCGGTGCGGCTCGCGCCGAGGATCACCGTGGAGACGTGCGGATTCTTCAGGCACCACGCGAGTGCGAGGCGGGCAAGGGGCATGCCGAGGTCGGCGGCGATAGGCGCCAGCGCCCGCACGGCCTTCAGGCGCGCGCCATCGTTTTCGAGCAACGCGTCGCGCAGCCACGCGTAATCCGGATGACCCAGCCGCGAATCGTCCGGCACGCCATCGTTGTACTTGCCGGTGAGCAGGCCCGAGGCCAGCGGCGACCAGATCGTGGTGCCCATGCCATAGGTTTCGTACAGGGACGCGTATTCGCGCTCGACGCGTTCGCGGTGCAGCAGGTTGTACTGCGGCTGTTCCATCGACGGCGCGATCAGGTTGCGCTCGCGCGCGACGCGGTGGGCTTCCTCGATCTGCTCGGCCGACCACTCGCTCGTGCCCCAGTACATCACCTTGCCCTGGCGCACGAGCGCGTCCATCGCCAGCACGGTCTCTTCGATCGGCGTCTCCGGATCCGCGCGATGGCAGAAATACATGTCGAGGTAATCGACACGCAGTCGCTGCAACGCCTGATGGCAGGCGTCGAACACATGCTTGCGCGACAGCCCCCGCTGCGTCGGCTTCGGATCGGTCGTCGCACCGAAGTACACCTTGCTGGAAACGCTGTAAGCTTCGCGCGGCAGGCGCAGGTCGGCGATCACGTCGCCCATCAGCCTCTCGGCGTCGCCGGCGTTGTACGTCTCGGCGTTGTCGAAAAAGTTCACGCCATGGTCGTAGGCCAGCGCGATCAGCTCGCGCGCTTCCGAGCGGCCCACCTGCCGACCGAACGTCACCCAGGCACCGTAGGACAGCGCGGAGACCTTGAGGCCGGTCGAACCGAGACGACGGTATTCCATGGCGGAAACTCCTAGGCGATGAAGTGGAGGATCAGGAACAGGACGACGGCGGCGAAGACGCCCGCGATGAGATCGTCGAGCATCACGCCGAAGCCGCCCTTCACGCGCCGGTCGAACCAGCCGATCGGCCAGGGCTTCCAGACGTCGAACAGGCGGAACAGCGCGAACCCGAAAACGACCGACCACCAGGGACCGTGCAACGCCGGCATCAGGGCGATCCACTGGCCGACGAATTCGTCCCAGACGAGGCTGCGGTGATCCGCGACGCCGAGGATCCGGCCCGCCGCGTCGCACGCCGCGACGCCGATGGCGAAGGCGACGACGATCACGCCCAGCCAGGCGATGACGGTGAGATCGCGCAGGAAGAGCCACGGCAGGATCGCGGCGAGGGAGCCGAACGTGCCCTGCGCCTTCGGCGTCAGACCCGATCCGAATCCCGTGGCGAGCCAGCCCTCGGGCGTCGCGAGCAGGCGGCGCCGATCCGCCGGATCGAGGACGTACTTCGTGCTCATGCGACGAAATGGTTCCAGCCGGCACGCGTGGGTTCGAACGCCGCGCCGTCGCCGTCCAGCACGCGCACGCCCGCTCCCTCGACGATGCGGCCGATGCGCGTCGCTCCGCAGCCGAGGCGGGCGAGCGTGGCACCGACCTCGCCCGCGCGATCCGCGGGGACAGTGAAGCACAACTCGTAGTCGTCGCCACCGCCCAGCGCGAAATCGAGCGCGTCGACGTCGGCGAAATGGGTAAGCAGGCCGGACGACCGCGGCAGCATCGGCGCGTCGATATCCGCGCCCACGCCGCTCGCGGCGCAGATGTGGCCGAGGTCGGCGACGAGGCCGTCCGAGATGTCGATGCAGGCGGTGGCGATGCCACGCAACGCCTGGCCCGCCGAGACGCGCGGCGTCGGCCGATTGAGGCGTTCGATCAGCGACGCATAGGGTGCCGGGTCGGCCTCGGCGAGGCAGCGCAGCCCCGCGGCGGCATCGCCGAGCGTGCCGGTGACCATGACGACGTCGCCCACGCGGGCACCCGAGCGCAGCAGCGCCTCGCCCGGTGCGCTGAAGCCGTGGACGGCCACCGTGACCGTCAGCGGGCCACGCGTGGTGTCGCCGCCGATGAGCGCCAGCCGATAGGGTGTCGCCAGTTCCGCGAAGCCGCGCGCGAGGCCGTCGAAGAACGCCTCGTCGCCATCGGGCGTCGACAGGGCGAGCAGCGCCCACGCGGGCGTGGCGCCCATCGCGGCGAGATCGGACAGATTCACGGCGAGCGCCTTCCAGCCGATATCGGCCGGGTCGGTGCCGTGCGGGAAATGCACGCCGGCGACGAGGGTGTCGACGGCGATCGCCAGTTCGCGGCCGGCCGGTACCGCGACCACCGCGGCGTCGTCACCGATGCCGGTGACGACGTCGTCGCGATGGACTTCGGTATGCCGGCGGATCCGGTCGATCAGGTCGAATTCCATGCGGTTTCCTTGGAGGAGAAAGCGCGCGGGAATCGCGACGCCGGGGTCAGGATCGCTTCTCGGCCGTACGCCAGTGCGTCGCGAGTTTGTCGAGCACGCCGTTCACATAGCTGTGGCCATGGTCGGCGCCGAAGCGCTTCGTGGCTTCGACCGCTTCGTTGATCACGACGCGGTATGGCACGTCCGGCCGGTATTTCAGCTCGTACGCGCCCATGCGCAGGGCGGAGAGCTCGATCGGATCGATCTGCGCGACTTCGCGGTCGACGAACGGCTTGATGCCGTCGTCGAGTTCCTTCACGTGCTTCTCGACGCCGCGCAGGATGTCCTCGAAGTACTCGAGATCGGCCACGACCATGTCCTGCTCGTGGCGGAACTGCTCGATCACGCTGCCCATCTTCGCGCCGCCGATCTGCCAGGCGTAGAGGGCCTGCAGGGCGCGGCGGCGGGCGCGCGAGCGCGCGGCGAGATCGATGCCGTGCGGAGGCGTGCTGGTCATTGGCCGAGCTTCGCGTAGAGGTTGGTCATCTCGATGGCGACCATCGCGGCGTCGGCACCCTTGTTGCCCGCCTTGGTGCCGGCACGCTCGATCGCCTGCTCGATGCTGTCGGTCGTCAGGACGCCGAAGCAGACCGGGACGCCCGAGGCGTAGGCGGCCTGGCCGAGGCCCTTGGCGGCTTCGCCGGCCACGTAGTCGAAATGCGGCGTCGAGCCACGAATGACGGCACCGAGGCCGATCACCGCGGCGTACTGGCCCGTGTTGGCGACCTTATAAGCGGCCTGCGCGATCTCCCACGCGCCCGGCACGCGGATCAGGTCGATCGCGTCGTCCTTCACGCCGTGGCGGACGAGCGCGTCGCGCGCGCCTTCGACCAGCGGTTCGACGACGAACGCGTTGAAACGGCCGGCCACGATGGCGAAACGGCCCTTGGGGGTGGCGAAATCGCCTTCGATGATCTTCATGTTCGGGGAATCCTGGGCGGAATGGTCGCCGCGCGACCGGGTATTTTACGAGGTTTTCGGCCGGGGGTGGCCGCTGAATCGGAGGGTCGCGCGACCGTCGGCGACCTGCAGGCGCCCGGCGACCCCGAACGGCAGGGTGAGCTTGGCCGGCCCGTGCCCGAACGGCAGACCGCGGATGACCGGGATGCCGGCCGCCGCGGCGATGCGCTCGAACACCGTGTCTAGGTCGTAGCCGTTGTCGTACTCGGCGACCCGATAACTGGTGAAGTCGCCCACCAGTAGCGCCTTCTGCGCGCCCAGCACGCCGGCGTGCAGCAGGTGGTAGAGCATGCGCTCCACCCGGTACGGCGGTTCGGCGATGTCCTCGACGAACAGCAGGCCGCCGTCGATGGCCGGAAAATACGGCGAGCCGACGAGGCCCGCGAGCATCGCGAGGTTGCCGCCCCAGAGCGTCCCTTCGGCCGCGAGGGTGCCCGCGCCCGGCGCTTCCCACTCGCCGACGGCCTCGTCGTCACGCAGCGTGCGCCACAGGTGTTCCCAGGTGAACGCGTCCAGTTCCGGGGCGCCGAAGTCGGGGCCGAGCATGGGGCCACCGTAGGTGACGATTCCCGCGCGCGCGAAGAGCGCGCACTGCAGCGCCGTGAAGTCGCTATGGCCGATCAGCGCGACGGGCGCCCCGCGCAGGCGCTGGCCCAGCGCGTCATAGTCGAGCAAGGGCAGCAGCGGATGGGCGCCGTACCCGCCGCGGATGGCCAGCACCACGTCCGGGAGCGGACGCCGCGGGTCGCCGAGGCCGTTGATATCCGCCGCCCGCTCGGCATCGGTGCCCGCGAAGCGGAGGTCGCGCCGTTCGAGGACCTCGACGCCGTCGACGCGGTGGCCCGCGGCCTCGAGTCGTTCGATGCCGCGCTGCATGGCTTCGGGGATGTGCGGATAGCCGGAGGGTGCGATGAGGCGAATGTCGTAGCGAAAGGCCATTGCGTGCTGAGCCGTGTTTCGATGGTCAAGGAATAAAGGCTGGGGACCAGGATGGCAACCCGAAGGTGCGCTGGCTCACCCCGCCTGCTCGACCACCTCGAGCCCGAAGCCCGCGATGCCGACGAACTTGCGCGGCGTACCCATCACGCGCAGGCGCCTGACGCCCAGCTCCGCGAGGATCTGCGCGCCCAGACCGAGCTGACGCCACTCCTGGTCGTCCTTCGGCGCAGGCATCGGCGCCGCGTCGCCTTTCAGGCGCGCCAGCAGCGCTTCCGGCGTATCGGCGCCGGAAAGCACCAGCAGCACGCCGCGATCCTCCGCGTCGATACGGCGCAACGCGTCGGTCACCGTCTGGCCGAGGTCTTCCCGTTTCAGGTGCAGCACGTCGGAGAGCGTGTTGCGCACGTGCACGCGCGTCAGCACGGGCTCGCCGTCGGCGATGTCGCCGCGCGTGAGCGCGAAATGCAGGCCGTTGCGGATCGCGTCGCGGAAGGCGACGAGGCGGAAACGACCGAACTCGGTGTCGACGTCGTCGGCGAACACACGCTCGACGGTCTTCTCGGTTTCGAGCCGGTAGCGGATCAGGTCCGCGATCGTGCCGATCTTCAGCCCGTGCTTCGCGGCGAAGATTTCGAGCTCCGGGCGGCGCGCCATCGAGCCGTCGTCGTGGAGGATCTCGATCAGCACCGACGCGGGCTCCAGGCCCGCCAGCGCCGCGAGGTCGCAGCCCGCTTCCGTGTGGCCGGCACGCGTCAGCACGCCGCCCGCCTGCGCGGTCAGCGGGAACACATGCCCGGGCATGGTGATGTCCGCCGGCTTCGCGTCCTTCGCCACGGCCACCTGCACGGTGCGCGCGCGATCGTGCGCGGAGATGCCCGTGGTGACGCCTTCGGCGGCCTCGATCGAGACGGTGAAATTGGTGTGGTACGGCGAATTGTTGTCGCTGACCATGGGCTTCAGGCCCAGCTGGCGCGTGCGCTGCTCGGTCAGCGTGAGGCACATCAGGCCGCGTGCCTCGCGGACCATGAAGTTGACGTCTTCCGGACGCACCTTCTCGGCGGCCATTACGATGTCGCCTTCGTTCTCGCGGTCTTCGTCGTCGAGGATCACGACCATGCGCCCCTGGCGCAGGTCTTCGAGGATCTCGGGGATGGTGTTGAAGGGCATGGGTCGTATCCGCTCAGGCGAAGCCGTGCTGTTTGAGGAAGGCCTCGTCGAGGCGCGGACTGCCGCCGCTGCTGAGCAGGCGCTCGATATAGCGCGCCACGACGTCGACCTCGATGTTCACGGCGTCGCCGGCGCGGCGCGCCGAGAACGCGGTGTGCTCCACCGTGTGCGGAATCAGGTTGACGCCGAAGCGGTTGCCCTCGACCTCATTGACCGTGAGGCTGGTGCCGTCGATGCACACGGAGCCCTTGTGCGCGATGTAGCGCGCCAGGTCCGAAGGCACTTCGAAGGTCCAGCGCAACGAGCGGCCATCGGGCACCACCGAGACGACCTTGCCGGTGCCGTCCACATGGCCGGACACGAGGTGCCCGCCGAGGCGATCGGCGAGGCGCAGGGCCTTCTCGAGGTTCACGGGATCGCCGGCCTTGTGCCTGCCGAGCGTGGTATGAGCGAGGGTTTCGTTCGAGACGTCGGCCGCGAAGCTGGCGGCGTCGAAGTCGATCACGGTCAGGCAGACGCCGGAGACGGCGATGCTGTCGCCGAGGGCGACGTCGGCCATGTCGAGGCCCGACGTATCGACGGTGAGGCGGACGTCGCCGCCACGCGGCTCGAGGCGCGCGATGCGGCCGACGGCCTGGATGATGCCGGTGAACATGTCAGCGACCTCCCCGGAAGGAGGCGACGCGCATTTCGGTTTTCATGAAACGTTTCCCGCGGTGGTGAGCGAAAAACGCCCCAAGGCATGGCCTGCGCGCGCCCCTGCCGGAGCGTGCGGAGACCGTCTTCTTTCATCCGGACTATGACCGTCGGCTCCGGCATCGGACCGGATCTGCTGACCTTCCGACGGAGCCGGAAGCGCTCGCGGGCTCGTTCCTCGCGGAACCTACCGCCGGTGGGGAGTCGCACCCCGCCCTGAAGACGCTGTGGAGGCGCAAGGATAGCATGTGCCCGCCTTGCACCCGATCCAGTGGGGGCGGCGTGGACCCAAAAAAAGGGGGCGCGACAGGTGGGAGCCGATCGTATCGGCGATTGGGTGCTCGCCTCAGGATTGCCCGCTATCGCGGGATCGCCGATGCGATCGGCTCCCACCCTTCGGTAGGCGGCACAGCTCAGAGCGCCGCTGCGGTACGCGCCATCACCCGGCCTGCCTCGCGGCCATGCAGGCGCTCCTCGGCGATTACGCGAAGCGGCCCAGCACCTGGTCCATGACCCAGCTGGTGCGCGCACCGGTGCGCGCGGTCGAGGGGCAGGTACCCTGCCCCGTGAGTTCCGCGACGATGGACGCGATCAGCGGCTGCTGGATGTGTTCGGGATTGGCGACGACGATGTCGTCCACGCGACCGTCCGTCTCGACACGGATCGGCCCGTCGCCGAACGTGGCGAAGACGAGGCGGCCGCGATCGCCGACGATCTCGACGCGATCCTCGCGACGGTCGGCCGCGAAGTTCCACAGCCCGGTTCCGAGCACGCCGCTGTCGAAGCGGAAGGCCATCGCCACCGTGTCCTCCGCGGGATAGGCGCCGAGCTGGTTCGAGACCATGCCGCGCGCGTCGACGATCGGCCCCAGCAGGAAGTCGAGGATGTCGAGGGTGTGGCAGCCGATGTCGACGAAGATGCCGCCGCCGGAGATCTCGGGGCGCACGGTCCAGGGCAGGTTCGCCGGATCGCGATAACGCGCTTCGAAGGGATGGTGCAGCAGGACGTTGACGAGGCGCGGCGTGCCGATCGCATGCTCCGCGAGCAACGCCGCGATGCGCCGGAAACGCGGCAGCATGCGGCGGTAATAGGCGACGAAGACGGGCACGCCGGCCGCTTCGCCCGCATCGATGATGGCCTGGCATTCGGCGTGATCGATCGCCATCGGCTTCTCGACGTAGACCGGCTTGCCCGCGGCGATCGCCATCAGCGCGTACTCGCGATGGCTCGAAGGTGGCGTCGCGACGTAGATCGCGTCGACCTTCGGATCGGCGATCAACGCGGCGGCATCGTCGTACCAGCGCGGCACGCCATGGCGCATCGCGTAGTCACGCGCCTTCTCGCCATCGCGGCGCATGACCGCCACGAGCGAGGAGCCGGGGATCTTCTGGAACGCGGGGCCGCTCTTCACTTCGGTGACCGCCCCGCATCCGACGATGCCCCAGCGGACCTGCGCGAGCGGACGCGCCGGAATCACCGGGCCAGCGGCCGAAGCTGCAGTCGCGTGTCGTCGCCGACCTGACGGCGATCGACGGTCTCGAGCTTCCAGCGCGCCGCCATGTCGTCCAGCGGCGGCAGCGTCAGCATCGGCCGGGCGCTGCTGCCGAGCAGGATCGGCGCGACGTACACGAGCAACTCGTCGGCCAGGCCGGCGGCCAGCAAGGCACCGCACAGGACGGGGCCTGCCTCGACGTGCACTTCGTTGACGTCGCGCAGGGCGAGCGTGTGGAGCGCGGCGCGCAGGTCGAGGCCGCCGTGATCGTCGCGGCGGACCGTGCTGCGCTCGACGGTTTTCAGATGCGCCGGCACGACGGCGTCGGGCGCGTGCAGCAGCAGGGTCGGCGCCGCGCCGTCGAGCACGTTCGCACCGGCGGGCGTGCGCAGACGGCTGTCGAGGATCGCGCGCAGCGGCGGCACGAACGGCTCGTCGCCGGGCAGGCGCACGGTGAGTCGCGGATCGTCGGCGAGGACGGTACCGCTGGCCGAGAGGATGGCGGACGCGCGAGCGCGCCAGCGCTGCACATCCGCACGGGCGGGCTCACCGGTGATCCACTTCGACGAGCCATCGGCCAGCGCCGTGCGCCCGTCGAGGCTCATCGCGAGCTTCACGCGAACCCAGGGACGTCCGCGCTCGATGCGACTGAAGAAACCGATGTTCAGTTCACGCGCCTGATCGCGCATCAGGCCGACCTGCACCCCGATACCGGCCTCGCGCAGTTTCGCGATGCCCGCACCGTCGACCTTGTCGAACGGATCCTCGTGCGCGATCACGACGCGACCGACGCCCGCGGCGATCAACGCATCCGCGCAGGGCGGCGTGCGGCCGAAGTGGGCGCAGGGCTCGAGCGTGACGTAGGCGGTGGCGCCGCGCGCCGATTCGCCGGCCTCGCGCAACGCGAAGATTTCCGCATGCGGCTGACCCGCGCGCGGATGCCAGCCGGTACCCAGTACCGTCTCACCGCGAGCGATGACGCAACCGACGCGCGGATTGGGCTGGGTGGTGTGCATGCCCCGCGCGGCGAGACGCAGCGCATGCGCCATGTGGACATGGTCCATGGCGGGGAAGAACGGACGCGACATCAGGACTTGCGTCCTCGCCTGGCCGCCTCGAGCAGCGGCAGTTGCAGCCCTTCCATCGACGGCAGGTCGCGCTCCAGCTTCTCGATCTCCTCGCGGAACGCGTGGACGTCCTCGAAGCGGCGGTAGACGGAAGCGAAGCGCACGTAAGCGACCTGATCGAGCTTCTTCAGTTCGCGCATGACGAGCTCCCCCACCTGGCGCGACGGCACTTCGCGCTCGCCGCTGCGGCGAAGGTCGTCGACCACCGCGCGAACGGCGGTGTCCACGGCGTCGCTCGCCACCGGGCGCTTCTGCAGGGCGCGCTCGAAACTCACGCGCAGCTTGTGTTCGTCGAACGGCTCGCGGCGATCGCCGGATTTGACGATCGCCGGGAGCTTCAGTTCGGCGGTTTCGAACGTATTGAAGCGTTCGCCGCACTGCGGGCACTCACGGCGGCGACGCACCGTGCTCCCGTCCTCCGTGAGGCGGGAGTCGATGACGCGCGTGTCTTCATGCTGGCAGAACGGACAGTGCATCGATCAGCCGTAGGCAGGGAACTTCGCGCACTGCTCGGTGACCTTCTTGCGCACGGCCGCGATCACGGCCTCGTCGCCCGGCGCGTCGAGCACGTCGCAGATCCACGTCGCCAGTTCGATGGTCTCGGCTTCCTTGTAGCCACGCGTGGTGATCGCCGGCGTGCCGACGCGGAGGCCGGACGTGACGAACGGCGAACGCGGATCGTTCGGCACGGCGTTCTTGTTCACCGTGATGTGCGCCTTGCCCAGCGCGGCTTCGGCGTCCTTGCCCGTGACGTCGCGACCGATCAGGTCGATCAGCATGAGGTGGTTCTCGGTGCCGCCGGACACGACCTTGTAGCCGCGTTCGATCAACGTCTTCGCCATGGCCTTCGCGTTGGCGACCACCTGCTTCTGGTAATCGGTGAAGGCCGGCTCGAGGGCTTCCTTGAACGCGACGGCCTTGGCGGCGATCACGTGCATCAGCGGGCCGCCCTGGATGCCCGGGAAGACGATCGACTGCAGCTTCTTCTCGAGCTCCTCGCCCAGGCCCTTCGCCACGATGATGCCGCCGCGCGGACCGCGCAGCGTCTTGTGCGTGGTGGAGGTGACCACGTGCGCGTGCGGCACCGGGTTCGGATAGACGCCCGCGGCGACGAGGCCGGCGATGTGCGCCATGTCGACGAAGAGGTACGCGCCGACCTTGTCGGCGATCTCGCGGAACTTCGCCCAGTCGAGAATCTGCGAATAGGCGGAGAAACCGGCGACGATCATCTTCGGCTTGTGCTCGACCGCGAGCTTCTCGATCTCGGCGTAATCGACGAGGCCGGTGTCCGGGTCGATGCCGTACTGCACGGCGTTGAACAGCTTGCCGGACATGTTCACCTTCGCGCCGTGCGTGAGGTGACCGCCGTGGGCGAGGCTCATCCCGAGGATCGTGTCGCCCGGATTGAGCAGGGCGAAATAGACGGCCTGGTTGGCCTGCGAGCCCGAATGCGGCTGCACGTTGGCGTAATCGGCGCCGAAGAGCTTCTTCAGGCGGTCGATCGCCAGCTTCTCGGCGACGTCGACGTATTCGCAGCCACCGTAGTAGCGCTTGCCGGGATAACCCTCGGCGTACTTGTTCGTCAGCACCGAGCCCTGGGCTTCCATCACGCGCGGGCTGGCGTAGTTCTCGGAGGCGATCAGTTCGACGTGGTCTTCCTGGCGGCGGGCCTCGCCCGCGATGGCCTGGGCGAGCTCGTCGTCGTAACCGGCGATCGTTGCATCCTTCGGGAACATCTGAACCTCGTGCGGGGAGCCATGGGAAAGGGGAAAAGTGTAGCCGACGTGGGGGTTTGCAGCCAGCCGGACAAGGGCCGGAACGCCGGTTTGAGCGATCCCCTACGTCCCGACAAGCAGTGGGCCGACTCCGCCCCACGGGCGCGGCACCTAGGCTGACCACGGGCGCCCTAACGCCCACCCTCCCCCTCCCCAGGAATGGACACCATGCGACTGCGACACCTCCCCCTTGCACTGGCGCTCGCCGCGGGCTGCCTGGCGACCGGCCCGGCGGCGAACGCCAGCTCCTCCACGGCGGCGTTCGACGCCGCCCTGGCCGCCGGCCACGCCCCGGCGTTCGCGCTGGAATACGACGGCGTCATGCATCGGATCGCGGGTCTGGACCGGCTCGAGATCGAGCTCGAAGGTCCCGACGGCCAGCCCGGAGCCATCTACGCGGCGCAGGTCGACGGTCGGCCGGCCACGATCGTACGGCTCGGCGATCGGCTGGACATCGCCTACGACGACGAGAAACCGTCCGCGGCCGACAGGGCGAAGCGCTCCGGCGAATGGATCGCCGACTATGCCGGCCTCGACGACCTTGCGGGCATGGACGACGAAAACCCACCCGATCCGGAAGCCGACCAGCCCGGTGGCGACGGCCTGAACGTCTGGATATTCCTCCACGACAACGCGAACGAGCCGGACCACGCGCGCTTCGTCAACTGGTACACGGCCTGGTGGCTCAAGGAGATGAAGAACGACGTGATTCCCGGGAAGCCCGTCCGGGTGTTCCTGAAGACGCACGTTCCCGGCCTCACCGACCTCGACTACCACGCCGGCACCCAGGTCGATCGACTGCACGACGTCCACCTCAGGGGCTTCGAATACGTGGACGGCGTCGGCGGACACCCCGGCCTGCTGACCCGCTACATGCTTTTCGTCGACAAGCCGGCGGGCAACTGGGGCTCGAACGCGGTCGGGGTCGCCCTCGACCGGGGCAAGTCGGCCATGGCGAGCAGGACCGGCCCCCGGCACATCGTCGCGCATGAACTGGGCCACACGATCGGGGGTGTCCACGAGCACGCGCAGACCTTCCCCTGCGCCAGCAGCATGGCGGGCTACGTGCTGGCCACCATCAGCTGCCGCTGGTACACCTCGGCCAACCAGCGAAACATCCGCGAGTTCCTTACGCCGCTGCTCTGACGCACGTCCCCGGGGCCCTCGGGAGGGGGTCCCGGCACCGCGCATGGCCACCGCCCCGTCACCCCGACCGGTTATAATCGGGGTTTGCCTGCCCGGAGCACGCTCGTGCTCCCCCGGCCCGCTTTGCCTGACGGAGCACCCATGCAATACATCTACACCATGAACGGGGTGAGCAAGATCGTCCCCCCGAAGCGCCAGATCATCAAGGACATCTCGCTCTCCTTCTTCCCGGGCGCCAAGATCGGCCTGCTGGGCCTGAACGGCGCGGGCAAGTCGACGGTGCTCAAGATCATGGCCGGCGTCGACACCGACTTCCAGGGCGAGGCGCGCGCCAACCCGGGCACCAAGATCGGCTACCTCGCGCAGGAGCCCGACCTCGACCCGAACAAGACGGTGCGTGAAGCGGTCGAGGAAGGCGTCTCGGAAGTGCTCGACGCCCAGAAGCGTCTGGAAGAGGTCTACGCCGCGTACGCCGAGGAAGGCGCCGACTTCGACAAGCTCGCCAAGGAGCAGGAGGCCCTCGAAGGCATCCTCGCGGCGAACGACGCCCATGCCCTCGAGCGCCAGCTGGAAGTCGCCGCCGACGCGCTGCGCCTGCCGCCGTGGGACGCGAAGATCGGCCCGCTGTCGGGCGGCGAGAAGCGTCGCGTGGCCCTGTGCCGCCTGCTCCTCTCCAAGCCGGACATGCTCCTGCTCGACGAGCCGACCAACCATCTCGACGCCGAATCCGTCGACTGGCTGGAAACGTTCCTGCACGACTACCCCGGCACCGTCGTGGCCGTCACGCATGACCGCTACTTCCTCGACAACGCCGCCGAGTGGATCCTCGAGCTCGACCGCGGCCGCGGCATTCCCTGGAAGGGCAACTACACCGAGTGGCTGGAACAGAAGGACCAGCGTCTCGCGCAGGAAGCCAACCAGGAAAAGTCGCGCCAGAAGGCGATCAAGAAGGAACTGGAATGGGTGCGCTCGGCGGCGAAGGGGCGCCAGTCGAAGGGCAAGGCGCGCCTGAACCGCTTCGAGGAGCTGAACTCGGTCGAGTACCAGCGCCGCAACGAAACCAACGAGATCTTCATTCCGCCGGGCGAGCGCCTGGGCCAGGAAGTGATCGAGTTCCGCAACGTCACCAAGTCGTTCGGCGACCGCGTGCTGATCGAAGACCTCTCGTTCAAGATCCCGGCCGGCGCCATCGTCGGCGTGATCGGTCCGAACGGCGCCGGTAAGTCGACGCTGATGAAGATGATCATGGGCAAGGAATCGCCGGACTCCGGCGAAGTGAAGCTCGGCCACACGGTCAAGCTCGCCTACGTCGACCAGTCGCGCGACGCCCTCGATCCGAAGAACAACGTCTGGCAGGAAGTCTCCGGCGGTTCGGACATTCTCACGATCGGCAACTTCGAAATCCAGTCGCGCGCCTACATCGGCCGCTTCAACTTCAAGGGCACCGACCAGCAGAAGATCGTCGGCCAGCTGTCCGGCGGTGAGCGTGGCCGCCTGCACATGGCCAAGACGCTGCTCCAGGGCGGCAACGTGCTGCTGCTCGACGAACCGTCGAACGACCTGGACGTCGAAACGCTGCGCGCGCTCGAAGACGCCCTGCTCGAATTCCCGGGCTGCGCGGTGGTCATCTCGCATGACCGCTGGTTCCTCGACCGCATCGCCACGCACATCATCGCGTTCGAAGGCGATTCGCACGTCGAGTTCTTCCCGGGCAACTACAACGAGTACGAGGCCGACAAGAAGCGCCGTCTCGGCGACGACGCCGGCCCGAAGCGCGTGAAGTACAAAAAGCTGGTCTGACGCAGACCTGCCTTCGGTGCAGGAGCGGACCCGGCCGCGACAGCTTTTCGCGATACGCGGCAGGACCTGTCGCGGTGAGTCGAAAGGCTGTCGCGTCCGGGTCCGCTCCCACCGCCTCCACCCGACGCCGCGAGTAAATCCATGAACTTCATGACCGCCCTGAAGGACGCCTGGCGTCGCAACGACTCCCTGGTGTGCGTGGGACTCGACCCGGAGCCGGGCCGCCTGCCGGCGGGTCTTTCGGGCACCGAAGGCATCTTCGAATTCTGCCGGGACATCGTCGACGCGACGGCCGGTTCGGTCTGCGCCTTCAAGCCGCAGATCGCGCACTTCGCCGCGCAGCGCGCCGAAGACGTGCTCGAGCGCCTGATCCGGCACATCCACGATCGCCATCCCGGCATCCCGGTCATCCTCGACGCGAAGCGCGGCGACATCGGGTCCACGGCGAAGCATTACGCCATGGAAGCGTTCGAACGCTACGACGCCGACGCGGTCACCCTGAATCCGTACCTCGGGCACGACTCCGTCGCGCCTTTCCTGGAACGCGCGGACAAGGGCGTCATCCTGCTCTGCCGTACGTCCAATCCGGGCGGCAAGGATTTCCAGGCGCTCGACTGCGGCGGCGAACCGCTGTACATCCGCGTGGCGCAGACCATCGCGCGCGAATGGAACGGAAACGGCAACTGCGCGCTGGTCACGGGCGCCACCTGGCCGGAAGAACTCGGCCGCGTTCGCAGGGAAGTCGGCGACATGCCGTTGCTCGTTCCCGGCATCGGCGCCCAGGGCGGCGATGTGGAAGCGGTGGTTCGCGAGGGCAGGACCGCCGGCGGCACAGGCCTGATGATTTCCTCGTCTCGCGCCATCCTCTACGCCGGCAGTGGCTCGGATTTCGCCGACGTAGCACATCGGGCGGCGGAAGAAATGAGAAAATCGGTCAACTCTTTCTTATCGTAAGCTTACAAGCGAATAGCAGTCGCAAATTGTACGATTTAGCAACTGCAAAAGGCTTACGCTGCTACTCCGCGCTATCGAACAATATCGGGCTAGAAGCGCCATAGCGTTCCACCGGAGTTGTCAATGCCACTTACCAACCGAGGTTTTTCCCAACGCCTGCATGTCGCGCTGGACATGGCTGGCGTGAAGAAAGGCCGCGGCCGAATCACGCAGCTGGCCGATCTGTTCGACGTCAGCCGCGAAACCGCCCGGAAATGGCTCAGCGATCTCGGCCTGCCCGAACTCGAGCGCCAGATCGACATGGCGACCCGTTTCGGCGTGAACTTCGAATGGCTCGCGACCGGCCGTGGCTCGCCCAACGGCGCCACGGGCGTCCGCGAAAGCCCCGCCCTCTATCGCGCCGATTCCCGCGAGCAGCTACGTCTCGTGGGCCTGGTCAGCCGCATGCCGAAGGAGCGCCGCAAGGCGCTGCTGGTCATCATCGAAGCGCTGGCCGACGCCGAATAAGAACGCGGGGTGTCGCGCGCGCTCAGTCGTCCGCGACATCCATCCCCGGAAAGAGCACCTCGGTGAATCCGAAGCGCGAGAAGTCCGTGATCCGCGACGGATACAAGCGCCCGATCAGGTGATCGCATTCGTGCTGGACGACGCGCGCATGGAATCCTTCGGCGACACGGTCGATGGGCGCGCCCTGCGGATCGACACCGGTGTAGCGGATCCTCGCGTAGCGCGCGACCACGCCGCGCAGGCCGGGCACCGACAGACAGCCTTCCCAGCCCTCCTCCATCTCGTCCGAGAGCGGCACGATCGTCGGGTTCAGGAGAATCGTTTCCGGCACCGGCGGCGCATCGGGATACCGTTCGCTGCTGTCGAAGCCGAAGATCACCAGCTGCAGGTCGACGCCGATCTGCGGCGCGGCCAGGCCCACGCCACCGACATGGTGCATCGTCTCGAACATGTCCCCGATCAGCGCATCGAGCTCGGGTGAACCGATCATCTCGGGCGGCACGGGCGGCGCGATGCGCAGGAGGCGCTCGTCGCCCATCTTCAGGATCTCGCGAATCATGGGGGTCCCGGGGAATGGGGGAGCCTCCAGCATGGCGCCGAAACGCCCACCGCTCAAGCGCGGAGGCACGCCGCCGGTCCCGCGGCCATTCGACCAATGGCTAATACGTGAAACCCCGCGCGGCGATTGACCCCCGCGCCGACGGGGACGACCCTTGGTTCATCCGCACGGGGAGCTCCAAACACCATGAACAGCGCCATTCCCAAACCCAGTCCCGCGGGCAAGCTCCTGTGGGCTGCCATCGCCATCGTCGGCGCCTGGTGTCTCGGCGTCGTCGCCTTGCGCCGCGGCGAACCGATCAACGCGATCTGGCTGGTGACGGCGTCCATCGCCGTCTTCCTGATCGGTTACCGCTTCTACAGCCGGCTGATCGCCAACCGGGTGCTGCAGCTCGACCCCACCCGGGCCACGCCCTCGGTGCTGCGCAACGATGGCCTCGATTACGTGCCCACCGACCGGTGGGTGGTCTTCGGTCACCACTTCGCCGCGATCGCGGGCGCCGGTCCGCTGGTGGGCCCCGTCCTGGCCGCGCAGATGGGTTACCTGCCCGGCACGTTGTGGATCCTCGTCGGCGTGGTTTTCGCCGGCGCGGTGCAGGATTTCATGATCCTCGGCCTCTCCCTTCGCCGCGACGGCCGATCCCTCGGCCACATGCTGCGGGCGGAGCTCGGCGAGGTGCCCGGCGTGATCGCGATGGTCGGCGTGCTCGTCCTCATGATGATCGTGCTGGCGGTGCTGGCGCTGGTCGTGGTCAAGGCGCTGACCCACAGCCCCTGGGGTACGTTCACCGTCGCGGCGACGATTCCCATCGCGCTGCTGATGGGCGTCTACCTGCGCTACATCCGTCCGGGACGGATCCTCGAAGTATCGATCATCGGCCTGATCCTGCTGCTCGCATCCATCTGGTACGGCAAGGTCGTCAACGACACGCCGGCCGTCGCGGCGCTGTTCGATTTCGACGCCAAGGCCCTCGCCTGGCTGCTGATCGGTTACGGCTTCTTCGCCTCGGTGCTGCCGGTGTGGCTGCTGCTCGCGCCGCGCGACTACCTCTCCACGTTCCTGAAGATCGGCACGATCCTGCTGCTCGCGCTGGCCATCTTCCTCGCCGCGCCGACGCTGCAGATGCCGGCGATCACGAAGTTCGTCGACGGCACCGGCCCGGTCTTCGCGGGCAACCTGTTCCCGTTCCTGTTCATCACGATCGCCTGCGGCGCCGTGTCGGGCTGGCACTCGATCATCGCCTCGGGCACCACGCCGAAGCTGCTGGCGAACGAAGGGGAAGCCCGCCTCGTCGGCTACGGCGGCATGCTGATGGAAGCCTTCGTCGCGATCATGGCGCTCATCGCCGCGGCGTCGCTCCACCCCGGCGTGTACTTCGCGATGAATTCGCCCGGCGCCCTCGTCGGCACCACGGCCGAGCAGGCCGCGCAGACGATCAGCAGCTGGGGCTTCCTCGTCACGCCGGCCGAACTGACCGACACGGCCCGCAACATCGGCGAAGGGACGATCCTCGGCCGCGCCGGCGGCGCACCCACGCTCGCCGTCGGCATGGCGCAGCTGCTGCACAACGTCATGCCGGGCAAGGACATGATGGCGCTGTGGTACCACTACGCGATCCTGTTCGAAGCGTTGTTCATCCTCACCACCGTCGATGCCGGCACGCGCGTCGGCCGCTTCATGATCCAGGAACTGGCCGGCATGGCCTGGGCGCCGCTGAAGCAGACGGAGTCGTGGCTCGGCAACGTCGTCGCCACGGTCATCTGCGTCGGACTATGGGGTTACTTCCTGTACCAGGGTGCGGTCGATCCGCTGGGCGGCATCAACACGCTGTGGCCGCTGTTCGGCATCGCCAACCAGATGCTGGCCGCGATCGCGCTGATGCTGGCCACGGTGGTCACCGTCAAACTCAAGCGGGAACGGTACGTGCTCGTTCCGGCGGTGCCCGCCGCGTGGCTGGTGATCTGCACCCTCACCGCCGGCTGGCAGAAGCTCTTCGACGAGAAGATCAGCTTCACCGCCGCCGCGAACAAGTACGCCGCCGCGGCCGCCGAGGGCAAGCTCCTCGCGCCGGCGAAGACCGCCGAGGAAATGCAGCGGATCATCACGAACAACCGCGTCGACATGGTCCTCACCGGCCTGTTCATGCTGCTGGTGCTGACGATGCTGTTCTTCTCCCTGCGTTCGATCGTCCGCGCATGGAAGGCCAACCGGCCGACCGCGCAGGAAGAGCCGTACGTGGCCCTCTCCAGCGTGACGGGCTGAGGAGCGGATCATGGCGACCATGCATCCGGGATCGCTATGGCGCTGGGCGGTGCAAACCGCCCGGCTCTGCTGCGGCGTGCCCGACTACGACGTGTACGTGAAGCATCTTCGCGAGCACCACCCGGACCGGGCGGTGCCGTCCTACGGGGAGTTCTTCCGCGAGCGACAGGAGGCGCGCTATCGAGGGACCGGCGGGCGCTGCTGCTGAGTTTCTCGGGCAGGAGCCGATGCGAACCGCTCGCGACAACCGGTCGCCCGGCGGTGGATCCCGGTTTGCACCGGGATGACGGCGAGGCGGCTCGAACCGCTCCCGCCCTCCTCACGTCGCCCCGGCGCACGCCGGGGCGATCGGTCTTCGCGACGCGCCATACGAAAAAGCCCGGCGAGAGCCGGGCTTTTCTTTGTTCCGACGCGCGAGAAGCGCCTCAGAGATCCTGGTGATACTGCACGTAAGGCGTACGCGACTGATCGGGCTCCGGACCCACCGGGCCGCTGGGCGCGTTGCCCGACGACCACACGTTCTGCGCACCGACCGACAGTTCGCCGCGCCATGGCAGGCGCCACGTGACGCCGAGATCGATCGCGCTCCAGCGACGGTCCGGATTCAGGCCGTTCACCGCGTTGGCTTCCGGCTGCATGGTGCGGCCGGTGATGAGGCCCGAGAGCGGACCGCGGTCCACGCCGAAGCTCAAGGCCTTCTGGTCGACGGAACCGATGCCGAGCAGGTTGCCCGGCAGGAGCCGGATGCGGCCGATGCTCGCGCCGAGGTCGATGCCGCTGCGCGCGCCGAGATCGACCCGGCCGTGCGCGTTGAATTCCGTGCTGGACGAGAGCGCGCCGATCGGGAGGCCCGAAGCGGTAGCCAGACCAGGCAGCACGCGCGGCAATGCCGCGCCCGTGCCGGTCGGGCGGCTGGAACCCACGCCGAGGCCGACGCTGTAGCCCGAGCCGCGATACGTGGCCCCGACTTCGCTGCCGACGATGCGCGGAGGAGCCCCCGGCGTGCTGCAACGATCGCCGCGGCTACCCGCGCCGCAGGATTCGGCCGAATTGATCCAGCCCTGTCCGCTCACGCTGGCATGCGCCTGGACGCGCGGGCCGATGTCGTACTGGAGGCCGCTGGTCAACGCCGGACCGGACTCCACCGGCCGCAGGGCCAGGGGCTGGGTCGGATCGGCGCGATCGTCGGACCGCAGCGAGAGAGCGCGACCGTCGGGAGCGCGCCAGAGCGGCACGCTGGACGGATCGGTCGGGCCGCCGGCGCCGAGCAGACGGTTGGCCGTGGCGTCCTGCCCGACCGGCGCCACCTGTCCTGCCGCGGCGAGCGGCATCAACAGAAGCATGGTCAGTAAGGAACGGCGCATGGAGTTCGTGCTCTGCAACGGCTGAGTTTCCCCGCGTCCCGCCTCAGCCTGACGGGAACGACCCGAGTATACCCCGTTTTACTTTTTACTAACACCCCGGCGAGTCTCCCTTAAGGAACGCCGTCCGTTGCCGTTTATGTCCATGAGGGGGCGGCCGCCCGGGGGCGGCGGCTCCCGGAAGCGCGCCACGGCGCCCCATCGCGCCGCCGCCGCAACGCATATAGACTGCAATCGACCACGACCGGAACCCCGTCAGGCGATGACCTTCGCTCCATCCCAAAGCCCGACCCTGCAGGCACCCGGTCACACGGAGGCCGCGCCGTTGCAGGAAGCCGTCGAGCGCCTGCTCCGCGCCGCGGACGCCGAGTCGGTCCGTACGGAGTGCGAGGCTTTCGTCCGTTTCCTCCTGCCCGGCGCCGTCGTCTCCTGGCGTCCCGCCGCCAACCCTATCGCCGCCGGCGCGCGGGAACTGGCGATCGATCCACAGAACGAGCGTTACGTCGACGTTTCCGCCGATGGGGTCGAGCTGGCGGCCGCCGCCGACATGCTCGCCTGGCTGAGCCGCCTCGCCGCCGCACGCTTGCGGCAGCTGGCGGAGACGGCGAACCTCTACGAGGCCATCTCGCGGCTCGCCCTGGCCGAGCGGCTGCAGCGTGCGCTCTACGCGATCGCGGAGCAGGCGGGGGCCGAGCACAACATGAAGGACATGATGAGCGCGCTCCACGGCATCGTGGGCAGCCTCATGTACGCCGAGAATTTCTTCATCGTGCTCTACGACGCGCAGAACCGCACCGTGCGGTTCCCGTATTTCGTGGACACGGAAGACAAGGACATCCCCGATCCGGAAGGCATCCGCGCGATCGAGGCCATCGAGAACACGCTCACCTGGCACGTGCTGCAGAGCGGCCGCGCCATGATGGGCGCGAGCAGCGAGCTCGAGAAGAACCTCCCGGGCCCCCGCGTGCCGATCGGTCCGCCGAGCGACGACTGGCTGGGCGTGCCCATGAAGCGTGGCGACGACGTGGTCGGTGCGCTGGTGGTGCAGAGCTACCGCGACGACACGCGCTACACCGAGAACGACCGCGACCTGCTCACCTACGTCGCCCAGCACGTGCAGACGGCGCTGGAACGGCGCCAGGCGCACGAGGAACTGGAGCGGCGCGTCACCACGCGCACCGCGGCGTTGCGCGAAGCGAACCGGGTACTGCGCCAGCAGGTGCTGCAGCGCCAGCGCGGCGAGCGGCTCCAGGCGGCGCTGTTCCGCATCGCGGAGCTGGCGAACACCTCGGACAGCATCGAGAACTTCTACGCCGCCGTGCATCGCGTCATCGGTGGCCTGCTCTACGCGCGCAACTTCTACATCGCGCTGCTTTCGGAAGACCAGAACAAGCTCACGTTCCCCTACTCCGTCGACGAGCTCGACGGCGTGCGCGAGCCGCGCGAGCTCGGCCGCGGGCTGACCGAATACGTGCTGCGCAACGGCAAGGCGCTGCTCGCCGATCGCGACGAGATCGACCGACTCAACCGCGACCAGGTGCTCTCCACCTCGGGCGCGCGCTCGCTGCACTGGCTCGGCGTGCCGCTGATCTGGAACGAGAAATCGATGGGCGTGCTCGCGGTGCAGAGCTACACGCCCGAGCACACGTACAGCGCGCGCGACCAGGAACTGCTCACCTTCGTCAGCTACCACATCGCCAACGCGCTGCAGCGCAAGTACACGACCGAATCGCTGAAGCAGGCGTACGCGAGCCTGGAGCGTCGCGTCACAGAGCGCACCCGCGCGCTGGCGCTGGCCAACCGCGACCTGCGCGAGCAGATCGCCGAGCGCGAGCGCGTCGAGCGCCGCCTGAAGTACGAGACCCTGCACGACTCGCTGACGGGCCTGCCCAACCGGACGCTGCTGTTGCAGCGCCTCGAGCAGGCGCTCAACCATTACCGTGAGAATCCGGGCGACCTGTTCGCCGTGCTGTTCATCGACCTCGACCGCTTCAAGGTCATCAACGATTCGGTCGGCCACCTCGTCGGCGACGACCTCCTGTTCCAGGTCGGCGGACGCATCCGTGCCTGCCTGAAGACGCGCGACGTCGTCGCGCGTCTGGGCGGCGACGAATTCGCGGTGCTGGTCGAGGGCATCGTCGATCCACAGGCCGCGACGCACATCGCCGAGCGCATCATCGCGCAGCTGCAGACGCCGTTCCGGCTGGGCGCGAAGGAGATCTTCACCTCCGCCTCGATCGGCATCGCCCTGCCGACGCCCGAGTACACGCGTCCGGAAGAGCTCCTGCGCGACGCCGATTCGGCCATGTACCGCGCGAAGGACGAGGGGCGCCACCGCGCGGCCGTGTTCGACGACCGCCTGCGCCGCGAGGCCCTTTCGCTGCTGGAACTGGAGGGCGATCTGCGCCGCGCCCTGACCCGCAACGAGTTCGTCCCGTTCTTCCAGCCGATCGTCGACCTCGAGGACACCCGCGTGGTCGGCTACGAGGCGCTGCTGCGCTGGCGCCATCCCGAGCGCGGCCTGCTGCCGCCCGGCGAGTTCCTTGCCGTGGCGGAGGACACCGGCTGCTCGGAGGCGATCGACTGGCAGATCTTCGAGCAGGTAGCGCGACAGGCGCGCGCCCTCGTCGGCGACGAAGGCTTCATCAGCATCAACGTATCGGGCAGCCACTTCCGGTCGCCCGACCTCGACCAGCGGCTGCTCGACCTGCTCGCCGAACATCGCGTCCCGGCGCGCTCCATCCGCGTGGAAGTGACGGAACGGGCGCTGCTGGAGAACCCGGCGCAGGTGAAGCGGATCCTCGAGAACCTGCGCGATCACGGCGTCGGCATCGCGCTCGACGATTTCGGCACGGGCTATTCGTCGCTCAGCTACCTGCACCAGTACCCGATCGAGACCCTGAAGATCGACCGCTCGTTCGTCACCGAGCTACCGGCGGAGGACAGCACGGCGCACAGCACCGCCGTGGTGCGTGCGATCCAGGCGCTGGCGGACTCGCTGCGCATGCAGGTGATCGCCGAGGGCATCGAAACCGAATCGCAGATGCGCGCGCTGCGCCGCATCGGCTGCCGCTTCGGCCAGGGCTTCCTGTTCGCGCAACCCCAGCCGGCGAGCAAATGGCTGGGCGCCCCGCTGTCGCTCGACGCCTGACCCGACACGGCAGGAGCGGACCTGGCCGCGCCAGCTCGCAGTTTCGGCGAAAAGCTGTCGCGGCCGGGGCCGCTCCTACCGTTGTCCTTACTGGAGTGTCGAGGGTGACGGGGGCGTTTCGGCCTGGGTGAGCAGCCGTTCGGCGTCCACGCGGTCGAACGTGTAGCGCGTGGCGCAGAACTCGCACACCACTTCGATCTCACCGGCGCGATCCTCCAGCGCCGCCTCGACCTCGGTGCGGCCCAGCGCGCGGAGCATGCCCTCGACGCGCTCCTGCGAGCACGTGCAGCCGAACTCGAGCGCGCGCGGCTCGTACATCCGCACGGTCTCCTCGTGGTACAGGCGGTAGAGCAGTTCCTCGGGACGCGTGGCCAGCATTTCCGCGGCGCTCAGCGTCGCCGTCAGGTGGCCCACGCGATCCCATGCGTCGTCGTCCTGCTCGGCCGCGCCGTGGCCACCCTCGCCCGGCACCGGCTGCAGCATGAGTCCCACCGCGTGATCGCCGTTGGCGGCCAGCAGGATACGCGCGGGCAACTGCTCGGATTTCTCGAAGTAACCTTCCAGCGCGGCGGCGAGCTGCGACGACGGGCCCTCGTGGGTCGACGCCTCGGCCCCGTCACCCGCGAGGTCGACGATGCCCTGATAGCGGCCGCGATCGGCCTGGCCGATCGTGATGACGAGGAGCGCCTCCGGCGCGCGCGCCAGGTTCACGGCATCGGCCAGCGCGCCCGGCTCGTTCTCGTCGACTCGCGCGAGTCCGCGGAGGCGGCCCTTGTCCGTGCACTCGGCGAACAGCAGGCGCAACGACCCCTGGCTCTTGAACTCGATCGAGAGCGAGCCTTCGAACTTGATGTTGCCCGTGAGCAGCGCGCTCGCGGCGACGGCCTGACCCAACGTCGCACGCAGCGGCGTGGAGTATTCCGCGCGGGAGGCGATTTCCTTCCAGCTGGCGCCGAGCCGCACCAGCACGCCGCGCACGCCCGCTTTCTCGAGCATGAAGCGGTGCAGCACGTCCTCGGACACGAGGGTATCGACGATCTGATCGGTCACGGTGAGGGTCTCCTGGTGATCCGACGAAAGGTGGGGCCTCGCCCGGGCAGCGACAAGCCCATGCCGGCCGACGGCCCTTATACTGCGCCATCCTCCGTCATCGCGCCGACATGAGCCAGACGCCTCGTTCTCCCCTTCGCCGCCTCGCCCAGATCGTCGGCCTGCTCGTCCTCGCGTGGCTCGCGCTGTCGTGCGTCGTCGTGATCGCGTTCCGCTTCGTGCCGCCGTGGACCAGCGCGATGATGATGGAGCGCCGTGTCGAGGCGCTGGTGACGCACGAGGACGGTTTCACGTTCCGGCACACCTGGGTGCCGTGGGAGCGCATCTCGCCGCAGGTGGGCATCGCGATGGTCGCGGCCGAGGACCAGAAATTTCCGTACCACCATGGCTTCGACGTCGATGCCATCCAGGACGCGATCGATGCCGCCGACGAGGGCAGGCGGCTGCGTGGCGCGAGCACGATCAGCCAGCAGGTCGCGAAGAACCTGTTCCTGTGGAACGGGCGCAGTTTCGTCCGCAAGGGCCTCGAGGCCTGGTTCACCGTGCTGATCGAGACCTTCTGGCCGAAGCAGCGCATCCTCGAGGTCTACATGAACACCGTGGAGCTCGGCAACGGAATCTACGGCGTCGGCGCCGCCGCCGAAACCTTCTACCGTACCTCCGCCGACCGGCTGAACGCGACGCAGGCCGCGCGCCTCGCCGCGGTCCTGCCGAATCCGCGCCGCTTCCGCGTCGACGCCCCCAGCGCCTACGTCGAGCGGCGCACCGCGTGGATCGTCCGCCAGGCGGGTCAGCTGGGCGGCCCTGCCTATCTCTCCCGTCCCGCGCCCGTTTCCGGCCGCGTCCGCTGAGGCCCGCATGACCTTCTCGCTCGCCATCGTGGTCCCCGCATACAACGAGTCCGCCGTGGTCGACATCTTCCACGCGAGGCTGTCCGCGGTGCTCGACGGCATCGACGCGACGTCGCGGGTGATCTACGTGGACGACGGCAGCCAGGACGGCACCTGGCAGGCGCTCTGCGCCGTGGCCGAGCGGGATGCGCGCGTCGAGACGATCCGCCTGTCGCGCAACTTCGGCAAGGAGGCGGCGATGACGGCCGGCTTCGACGCCGCCGACGCGGACGCCGTGGTCGTCATCGACATCGATCTGCAGGATCCGCCCGAACTGATCCCCGCGCTCGTCGCCCGCTGGCGGGAAGGCTTCGACGTGGTCTACGCCACGCGCGGCGAACGCGACGGCGAGACACGCACGAAGAAGTTCACCTCCGCGGCGTTCTATCGCGTCATGGAGCGTCTCTCGGACACGCCGCTGCCCCGCGACACCGGCGACTTCCGCCTGCTGTCGCGGCGCGCCGTGGATGCGCTGCGCCAGCTCCGCGAGCGCCAGCGCTTCATGAAAGGCCTGTTCACCTGGATCGGCTACCGGCAGACGTCGGTCACCTACCACCGCGAAGCACGTCGCGCGGGCGCGACGAAGTGGAACTACTGGCGCCTGACGAACCTCGCCATCGAGGGCATCACCTCGTTCTCGACCGCGCCGCTCCGCCTCGCCACCTGGGTCGGCGTCTCGGCGGCGACGCTGGCGTTCCTCTACGGCCTGTGGATCGTGCTGAAGGTGCTGCTCTGGGGCGATCCCGTGCGCGGCTATCCCACGCTGATGGTCGTGATCCTCTTCCTGGGCGGCGCGCAGCTGCTCGCGCTCGGCGTGATCGGGGAATACGTCGGGCGCACGTATTCCGAGTCCAAGCGTCGTCCGCTCTACTACGTGGACGAGCACCGCGGTGGCCGTCCTTCACCCAGCGATTACTCCACGCTTCCCGACCGGCGCTAGACTGACGCCATCGCGGCGGGGGCCGCATCCAACCGGGGAGTGGCAGCATGCGCCAGGTGAAGCATCTCCTTGAAATCAAGGGCCGTGCCGTGTTTTCGGTGGCCGAGGACGCCACCGTCTTCGAGGCGATCCAGCTGATGGCCGAGAAGAACGTCGGTGCGCTCGCGGTGAAGAAGGGCGACCAGCTCGTCGGCATCGTTTCCGAGCGCGACTACGCGCGCAAGGTGATCCTGAAGGACCGTTCGTCGCGCGAGACCCGCGTGGCGGAGATCATGACCGCCAGCGTCGTGTCCGTCGCGCTCGAC
This sequence comes from Luteibacter sp. 3190, assembly GCF_031456385.1. Taxonomy (NCBI): domain Bacteria; kingdom Pseudomonadati; phylum Pseudomonadota; class Gammaproteobacteria; order Lysobacterales; family Rhodanobacteraceae; genus Luteibacter; species Luteibacter sp. 3190. The sequence continues at coordinate 172,321 of NZ_JAVDUO010000002.1, forward strand.
GCCACCGTCGACGAATGCATGCGGCTGTGCACGGACGGACGCCTGCGCCACCTGCCCGTGCTCGACGACGGCACGCTGGTCGGCATGGTATCGATCGGCGACCTGGTCAAGGCCACGATCTCCGAGCAGCAGGAAACGATCAACCAGCTCGAGAGCTATATCGCCGGCTAGCCTCGCCGGCGTTCGTCCGACTCCGGCTCCAGGTCCGGCGAGGTCGCGGCGCGCCGGGCTACCTCGACGGCCAGCGCGGCGAGCGTCGCGCAGAGGATGCCGATGCCGGCGATGCCCACGCCGAGCGCGCGCAGCCCTTGCAGCCCGCTGGTGACCAGCAGGTCGCCGAAGCGCCACACGGTCGTCTCGATGAAGTTCTTGCCCTTGTAGCGGGCCTCGCGCGGGATGCGCGTGTAGAGCGCGTCCACCGCGGGCTTCGACATGCCGAAGGTGAGCCCCCGCGTGGCGATCTGCACGATCGCGATCAGCGGCACCGCGAATCCAAACAAAATGGTATCGCCGGGGCCATGGAACGCCAGCCACGCGAGCAGGACGCAATTGACCACCGACGGCAGCACCAGCGCCCATGCCGTGCCGACGCGGCGCATCAGCAGCGGCGTCAGCGTCAGCTGAAGCACCGCCCCGAGCCCGTTGATCCAGAGGTCGAGGTCGGCATAGAAGGCGGTGCGCGCGGCGTTGTCGGTGAAATGGGCCTTGGTGTAATCCGCCATCAGCGCGTACGCCATCGTGGCGATGCCGTCGCTGAAGAGCATCAGAAGGGTCATGTAGCGGAGGAACGGCTGCGAGATCGCCGCCTTCGCGCCCTCGATGATCGACCCGCCCAGTGGCGCGTTCTCGCCGCGATCGTTCGCGTCCGCGCGCCGCAGCACCACCAGCAGAGCGCCCAGCGCGAGCAGCAGCGTCACCGCCGAGACGACCAACATCGACGGCACGCCAACCCGGACCACGAGCAGGCGCGTCAGAAGCGGTCCGAGCAGCGCGCCGGCCATGCCGCCGAAGGCGATGATCGGAAAGACCAGCCGCGCCTCCGCGCTGCGGTACACGTCGGCCATCAGGCTCCAGAACAGCGAGACGACGAACAGGTTGAACACGCTGACCCAGACGAAGAAGACCTGGCCCAGGGCGACCGCGCCGATGCGATCCTGCGCGACGAACGCCGGCACGAAAGCGAACAGGCAAAGCACGAACGAAAGGTAGCTCCCCAGGAGCACGCGGCGCCGCGGGAAACGGGCGACCAGCCAGCCGAACACCGGGGTCAGCGCCAGCATGACGACGAAGACGACCGCGTAGAACATCGGCAGGGACGACGACCCGGCGGCACCCACGAGCTGGTCCCGCACGGGGCGCAGGACGTAATAGGAGGTCAGGACGAGGAAGAAGCCGATGACCGAGAGAGCCAGGGTCAGGCCCCCGGTCCGGGCTGCGCCTGCAGGTGGATTCACGATGGCCGGGGTGTCCGGTGGGGTTGGACGAAGACTAGCACGCCCATGTTGCGCCGCCGCGAGCCCGGACGTGTTCAGGGACGTCAAGGCGCGATCCGTTGTCGCGGAACGGGAACTGCATGACAATGCCAGACGAAACGCCGGAGCAGCCGGCCTTCCCATCCGTCGCGGCGTGTCCCCACGCCTCGTAGCCGCGAGAAAAGCATGTCGTTCCGTTTCACTTCACTGCTCGCCTGTGCCTTCGCCTGCACCGTCGCCGCACCGTTCGCTCTCGCCGCCCAGCCGCAGAAGCCGCCCGTCGTCCACGTGGACCCGGAAGCCGCGAAGCTGCCGCCCGAGCGCGTCAAGGAAACCGTCGAGAACTACAAGCGCTGGCTCGACGCCGCGGAAGCCCGCAACGCCGCGCCGGCGATCGTCACCGCGGTCATCGTCGACGACAAGGTCGTCTACGAGCGCGCCATCGGCTACGCGAACGCGAAGACGAAGGAACCGGCGACGCCCGAGACCGTCTTCCGTCTCGCGTCGCTGTCGAAGGCCTTCGCCACCGGCGTCACCGCCGTCCTCGTCCGTGCGGGGTTCCTGAGCTGGGACACGAAGCTCGTCGACACCCTGCCCTACTTCAAGCTCAAGGACATGCAGTCCGCGCAACAGGCCACGGTGCGCGACATCCTCGGTCAGCGCCTCGGCCTGCCGCGCAATACCTACGACGCGATGCTCGAGGCCGACGCGCCGTACGAGGAACTCGTGCGCAAGCTCGACGAGGTCGACCTCTCCTGCAAGGTGGGCGCCTGCTACGGCTACCAGAACGTCGCCTTCAGCATGATCGGCGACGTCATCTACGCGCAGACCGGCGACTACTTCTTCCGCCAGGTGGAGCGCCGCATCTTCGCGCCGCTCGGCATGACCACCGCGAGCTACGGCCGCGACGCGCTGGAGGCGAGCAAGAGCTGGGCACGCCCCCATCGCGGCGGTCCGCACAACTGGATTCCGTACGAGCCGAACGACAGCTACTACCGCGTGGCCCCCGCCGCCGGTGTCAACGCGAGCCTCCGCGACATGGAGCAGTGGCTGATGGCGCAGATGGGCGGTCGCCCCGACGTGCTGCCGACCCCGCTGCTCGACGTGCTGCACGCGCCCGAAGTGTCCACGCCGTCAGAAGAGCGCTCCCAGCCGTGGCGCCGCGCGCGCGTGACCGACGCGCACTACGCGCTCGGCTGGCGCGTCTTCAAGTACGCCAACGAAGACCTCGTGTACCACGCGGGTGCCGTGTCGGGTTACCGCACGATGATCGGCTTCTTTCCGAAGTACCACGCGGGCGTCGTCACGATGTGGAACGGCGCGGGCCCGGTCCCCGCCGGCCTCATGCCGATGGTCTTCGACAGCCTGCTCGGCCTCCCGCACATGGACTGGGCGGGCGTCGACGGCCCGGTCCGCGCGGCCGCGCCCGTCGCGAAGGCCGCGCCGGCGAAGACCTCGCCGAAGGCGAAGGCCACGGCGAAGTCGAAAACGAAAGCCACGCCGAAGAAAACGGCATCCAAGACGGCAACCAAGAAGAAGAAGCCGGAGTAGCTCGTTCGCCCGGAAGCATCCAAAGAAAAACGGCCCCTTTCGGGGCCGTTGTCTTATCTGCCGAGGTTGAACTGTAACCGTCGCCGCAGGGTCACCGTCATCGGCTCGCCATTGCGCGTGGCGGGCTTGTACTCCCAGCGGCTGACGGCGTCGACCGCGGAGCGATCGAACACGTGCTTCGGCTGCGAGTCGACCACGGTCACGTTGGCGACCGCGCCGTCCGTTCCGACGGCGAACTCGACGTCGACCCAGCCTTCCTGGTTCGCGCGCATGGCCGCGGTCGGATAGCGCGGGCTGACCTGACGGATGAGGACCGCGTCGCTGATGGCGTCCGAGGTCGCCGGTCGCGCGGCCGGTGCCGCCGGGCGCGACGCGACGGGAGCGGCCGCGGCCGGCGCCTGCTGTTGCGCGACACGCGACGCCTGCTCGCGCGCCGCCTGCTGACGCTGCGCTTCCGCGGCGGCGGCCTGCTCAGCCTGCTGCCGCGCCGCGGCCGCCGCGTTCTGCTGGGCGAGCTGCTGCGCCTTCTGCGCGTCGAGCGCCTGCTGCTGTTCGCGGTCGAGCGTCTTGCGCTGGGCGTCCAGCTTCGAGCGCAGGATCGTCAGCGTGTAATTCTCGGGATCGGCCTTCGCGAGCAGGTCGATTTCGCGCTGGGCCTCGGCGAACTCGCGCTGATTGATCGTCTGCTCGGTCGCGGCCGCGCCGTACGAGAAGGTCTCGCGCAAGGCGTCCGCGGCGACCTGATTGCCGGGCTGCTTCTGCAGCGCCTTCATGTAGAACTCGAAAGCGTTGTTGCCAGCGGGCGCCACCAGGCGCTGCTCGTTCATCGCGGTGCGCGCCTCGGACAACAGCTGATCGACGCTCAAGGCGTCCACATTCGCGGGCGGTGTCTCGCGAGCGGCCGCCGCCTTCTGCGCGCCGGTGGGCACGGGCGTCACGCCGGCCGATGCGTCGCGGTACGGTTTGATGATGAGGAACCAGGCCGCGATCGCGAGTGCCACGACGATGGCGACGACGGCGAGGGTCACGGGATTGACGGCGCCGCGCGCACGAGGGCGGGCACTAAGACGATGACGATTGTCCATGGCGGTTCGTAACGGACTCCGCGAAGGCGCGCGCCGATGATGGCTTGACGCGGAAGACCCCCCCGGTCCCCGCAGCGCGATGTGGCGACAAGGTAACCGTAATGGACGCGTGAATCCAGTTGGACGGCCTAGGACGTTTTCCGGTCCGGTGGGCGAACCCCGGAAACGAACGACCCCGGCCAGGCCGGGGTCAAGTTTTCGAAGTGACTCCCCGCGCTGGGCACCGCGGGGAGCTAATTCGCAACAACGAGTTTCTTATTGGAAGGTGACGCTTACTTCGCCTTGGCGGCCTTCGGGGCCTTCGGTGCCTTGGCGGCCTTGGTCGCGCGAACGACCTTGGCGGCGGCGACCTTCTTCGAAGCGGCCTTGCGCGGCGAAGCCTTGCGCGCGGTCTTCTTCGCGGTTGCCTTCTTGACGGCCTTCTTCACCGCCTTCTTGGCGGCGACCTTGCGGGCCGGTGCCTTGCGGACGGACTTCTTCGCAGCAGCCTTCTTGGCCGGCGACTTGCGGGTTGCAGCCTTCTTGGTCGCGACCTTGCGGGTCGAGGCCTTCTTCGCCGGCGACTTGCGGGCGGCGGTCTTCTTCACGGTCGACTTCTTCGTCGCCTTCTTGGCGGCGGACTTCTTGGCAGTGGCTTTCTTGGCAGTGGCCATAGTTCTTCTCAGCTCCTCATCAGTTGGCAGTGGTTGCCCAGTAAAAGCGTGGAGGAACGCTTCAACCAGCAGATCGCTGTTCGTCGCGTGCCTCAAATTGTTCACCTGGCGGCGTGTGCGTTCATCGGAAAGCAGGCGGAGAACATGCAGCGGAATCGATACCGTGATCTTGCGAACCGAACCTGCTTTCGAACCATGCTCCACATACGGCCTGATGAATTGATCTCTTTCCATTTCCGGTTCCCCGTCAATTGACGCAAAAGCTATTCCTGAACATTTCCGCTGTCAATAAATTTTGGCTCTAAATTGAAGACGTTGCGGCCGGCAATCATGGCGCTCACGCGTCGCCCGACGGTCGATCAGGACGCTTTCCGAATAATCGCGACGAACGATCGAGCGCATGAGTAATCGCACCGCCTCAGAAAAAGCGTTCAGCAAATGCCTTAAATAAAGGTGTTTGGTGCGTGCCGGCGAAACATCGCGTGGCGCGGGCGATGCCTTCGCGCCCAGCCGTTGCGATCCGCGAAGACACGTCGGCGGCGGTCGTTCCGGGGATGAACGGAGTTCAACTGGGGGCAAAAAAAATTTGCCGGGAACCCCTCCCGCGGACAAAAAAATGCCGGTCGCGAGGGACCGGCATCGGTTCCGGACTTGCCGGAAGGAATCAGTTGTCTTCCTTCTCGACCTGGTCGGCGTACTCGTCGGCCGTCAAAAGATTGTCGAGTTCGGACTTGTCTTTGATCTTCAGCTTGAAGATCCAGCCGGCATCCCACGCGTCCTCGTTGATCGTCTCCGGCTTGTCGGAGAGATCGGAGTTGACCGCGATCACTTCACCCGACACCGGCGCGTAGATATCGGACGCCGCCTTGACGGACTCGACCACGGCAGCACCCTTGCCGGCTTCAACCTCGGCGCCGACTTCCGGCAGCTCGACGTAAACCAGATCGCCCAGCGCCTCTTGCGCGTGGTCGGAAATGCCGACGGTGACCGTGCCGTCCTGCTCGACGCGCACCCACTCGTGGGACTTCGCGAACTTCAGGTCGCCGGGAATTTCGTTGTTGCTCATAGGTAGGCCTCGCTGTCTTCGGACGGATGCGGGTGGTGGGTCGGGCAATTGTACTGATCCGCAGACGTTCGGGGGCGACGTCGCCGTGAACCGAGGCACGAATCGGCAAACGCCGACAAGCCGGAGAAACCGGAACCGACATCGGCGACGCCGTAGCCACGGCTACCTTGGCACCACGGCGAGCGATTCCTACGCCGTAGAAGCGTCCGCCCATCCCCATCCGGGGCGGCCGCCGACTGCCCTTCGCGGGCGTCTATGAGTCCCCCCATCAGGAGCAACACGTCATGAAGAGAATTCTGAAAGCCACCGCCCTCGCCGCGTCCCTCGCCATGTCCCTGCCCGCCATGGCGGGTGACCGCCAGGCGATCGGCGACGTGCGAGAGAACGCAGCGAAGCAACTCGCCGAATTGCTCGACGATCAGACCTTCGCTGCCGCACTGAAGGAAAACCTGGGCAAGCAACGCACCCCGCTCGTCGACGTGATCCGCAGCTACAGGAACCACGACGGGACGGCGGCCCGCGGCGACAGCACCGCCGCGCTCCGCGACCTCGAGCGACAGGCCACGCGTCTGCGCGGACTCGACGGGCGCATCGACGGACTTCTCAACCTCCGTGTGCTCGGCGCACACGGCGCGGCCCGGACGATCGACCCCTCCGACTTCTGGACCGCGGCGAAGACGGTGGACGCCACCACGGGCCAGGAGCAACTGGTCGCCTTCGACCCCGACGGCAAGCCGCACCGCTATGCGATGGACGCGATTCCGGACGTACCCATGCTCGTGGTGGACACCAACAGTCCGGAGGCCACGCGCGCCGGCATCGCGATGGTCAATGAGACCCTGCGCGACCTGGGTCTGCAGGGACCCGAGCCCGACGAGGTGACCACGGGCGACGAGGACCTCACCGTCCTCAAGGAGATCCACCTCGCCTACGACGGGGAACATGACAGTGTGACTGAAGGGCTCACCCGCTCGGAGGTCTATGCGATCGTCAACGGCGTCGGCCACGACGGAAAGGCGAACGTCGTCTTCAAGGACATGCCGTGGCTGGCATACGACAAGGTCTGGTACACGCCCGGGCAGGACCTGATCAACTGGCGCGAGTTCAGCAGCAACTACGTGGGATTCACGCTTTACGAAAAGGACGACACCGATTTCAAGGAAGTCGCTTCCGCGGTGGCCGGCGCGGTGAGCCAGCTCTCGGCGTTCGGCGGTCCGTATGCGCTCCCGATCACCGTCGTCTCCGGGATGACGAAGGCCATCATCGACGCGATGCCGAATCGCTGGCTCAGGAACGACGACGATTATCTGGATTCGTTCTACGTCATCGAGAAAGGCAAGGACTATGGCACCCGCGCGAAGCCCCGCAAAGGTGCCGCCAACAACGCCAGCATCGTTCTGGAACCCTATACGGTGAAAGGTCGCTGACGAAGAAAAGCAGGAGGGCGGCCATGGGCCGCCCTCCTGAGTCACGCATATATATAGTGTGTCGAGATCAGCCCGCGATACCCGCCATCGGCTGACCATCGCGCACGAACGGGAACTTGACCACGCGCACCGGCACTTCCTTGCCACGGATGTCCACGCGGACGTCGCCGAGGTCGCCCACCGGGACGCGCGCGAACGCGACGGACTTGCCGAGCGTCGGCGCGAAACCGCCGGAGAGGATCTCACCCTCGCCCGCCGACGTCAGCACCTTCTGGCCGTGGCGCAGCACACCCTTTTCGTCCATCACCAGTCCGATCATGGTGCGCGGCACGCCATCGGCCTTCTGCTTCTCCAGCGCGGCGCGGCCGATGAAGTCGCGTCCCTCGTCGAGGGAGATCGTCCATGCGAGCGCGGCTTCCCACGGCGTGACCGATTCGTCCATGTCCTGGCCGTAGAGATTCATGCCCGCTTCCAGGCGCAAGGTGTCGCGGGCACCAAGCCCCGCCGGGGTGACGCCGGCGTCGTGCAGCAGCTTCCACAGTTCCACGACGCGCGTGTTGGGCACGACGACCTCGAAGCCGTCTTCGCCGGTGTAGCCGGTGCGGGCGAGGAACAGCGGCATGCCGTTCGGTCCTTCCACCTCGATCGCGGCGAACTTGCCGAGCTTGGTCGCCTTCTCGCGAACCTCCTCCGGGAGCAGGTCGATCAGCTTCTGGCGCGCGTTCGGGCCCTGCACGGCGATCATGCCGAACTCCGGACGCTCGCGGACCGTGACGCCGAACTCGCCCGCATGCTTTTCGATCCAGGCCAGATCGTTCACGCGGGTCGCGGCATTCACCACGAGGCGGAAGAAGTCCTCGCGCAGGAAGTAGACGATGAGATCGTCGACCACGCCGCCCGTCTCGTTGAGCATGCAGGTGTATAGGGCCTTGCCCGGCTTCGCCAGCTTGTCGACGTTGTTGGCGACGAGCTTGCGGAGGAAGTCGCGCGTGCGCTCGCCGGTGAGGTCGACGACGGTCATGTGCGAGACGTCGAACATGCCGGCGTCCTTGCGGACGGCGTGGTGCTCCTCGATCTGCGAACCGTAGGCGATGGGCATGTCCCAGCCGCCGAAGTCGACCATGCGGGCGCCCAGCTCGCGGTGGGTGGCGTTGAGTTCGGTCTTGTCGGTCATCGTCTTACCTTGAGGGGGATGGCGGTGGGATCAGCCCGGCATTATCGACCCCGCGCGGCCCGGCGTCCAAGCGCAGGCGCAGCAACGGCCGCGGAAGGAAACGCCACGGGGCCGCCGCGGCGCCAATCCGGACCACGATTTCGCCCATGAGTCCTGCTAGCCTTCCGGCATGACGACCCCATCCGCGCCCGGTACCGCCACGCTCACCCGCGACCCGGGCGGAGCGCGCCTCGTGCTAGCCGGCGACTGGACGCTGCCCCACTACGAGCGTCTCCAGCAGCGCGCCACCGAACTGGCGGGTTCGGTCGACGCGGCGACGGCCGTCGATACGGCCGGCCTCGGTGCCATGGATACCTCCGGGGCGTTCGTGGTGGCCGAGCTGCTTGGCAGCGCCCGGACGCAGGCCCTCGCGCAGGACGAGACGCTGCCGCCGGCACGTCGCGCCCTGCTCAAGACGGTCGGCGACGCCATCGACACCTATTGCAAGGGGATCAAGCGGCCGCGCGACGCCGGCTTCGTGGTGATGCTGGAACGCATCGGCAAGGCGATGTCGGGCTTCTGGAAGCAGACCCTCAAGCTGCTCGGCTTCATCGGCATCACCCTGCAGGGATTCGGCGCCACCGTATGGCGGCCCGCCCGCTGGCGCGTCACCTCGCTCGTGTCGCACATCGAGCAGACCAGCCTCGACGCCGTGCCGATCCTCGCGTTGCTTTCCTTCATGGTCGGCTGCGTGGTGGCCTTCCTGGGCTCGACCGCGCTGGCGAGCTACGGCGCGAGCCTCTTCACCGTCGATCTCGTCGGCATCGCCTTCCTCCGCGAATTCGGCGTGCTGCTCACGGCGATCCTGCTCGCGGGACGCACCGCCAGCGCCTTCACCGCCCAGATCGGATCGATGAAGGCCCGCGAGGAGATCGACGCGATCCGCACCCTCGGCCTCGATCCCATCGAACTGCTGGTGCTGCCGCGCGTGCTGGCCCTTCTGATCGGCCTGCCGCTGCTGACCTTCATCGCGATGGTCGCCGGCATCGTCGGCGGTGGCGTCGTCTGCTTCGTGGCGCTGAAGATCTCCCCGGCGATGTTCCTCAACATGTTCCAGGCGGACATCGGGATCACGCACTTCCTCGTCGGCATCGCGAAGGCACCCGTCTTCGCCTTCATGATCGCGGTGATCGGCTGCATGGAGGGCTTCAAGGTGTCGGGAAGCGCGCAGTCGGTCGGCGAGCACACCACCTCCGCCGTGGTGCAGTCGATCTTCGTCGTGATCCTGCTCGACGCCCTCGCCGCACTCTTCTATATGGAGATGGACTGGTGAACGCACAGGTCGCCCCCACGCCCTCTCGCGAAACGGTCATCGAGGTGCGCGGTCTCACCAATCGCTTCGGCACGCAGACCGTGCACGAGAACCTCGACCTCGACGTCTACCGCGGCGAGATCATCGGCATCGTGGGCGGTTCGGGCACCGGCAAGTCGGTGCTGCTGCGCACGATCATCGGGCTGGTGCGCCCGGAGGCCGGCGAGGTCCGCGTGTTCGGCGAGGACCTGCTCGCCCTTCCCGCCGAACGTCGCTCGCAGGTGGAGCGCCGCTTCGGCGTCCTGTTCCAGAGTGGCGCGTTGTTTTCCTCGCTCACCGTGGCCGAGAACATCGCCCTGCCCCTCGTCGAACACGCGCACCTGCCGCGCGTGGACGCCACCCGCCTGGCGGGCGTCAAGCTCGCGCTGGCCGGGTTGCCCGTCGACGCGGGGCGCAAGTATCAGTCGCAGCTGTCGGGCGGCATGATCAAGCGCGCGGCACTCGCGCGCGCGCTGGCGCTCGATCCGGAAATCCTCTTCCTCGACGAGCCCACCGCGGGCCTCGACCCGATCAGCGCGGCCGCGTTCGACAGCCTGCTGGTGACGCTGCGCAACGCGCTGGGTCTCACCGTGTTCCTGGTGACCCACGACCTCGACACGCTCTACTCCACCTGTGACCGCGTCGCCGTGCTGTCGCAGCGCCGCGTGCTCGCCGCCGCGCCGATCGACGAGGTCGCGCAGACGGACGACGCCTGGGTACAGGCCTATTTCAACGGACCGCGCGGCCGCGCGGCCACTCGCGCCGCCCATCCGGGCAGGGAGTAGACCCATGGAAACCCGTGCCCACCACATCCTGATCGGCCTGTTCACCGTCCTGGTCGTGCTGTTCGGCCTCGGCTTCGGCGTCTGGCTCGCCAAGGCGCATTCGGACCAGGAATGGAACTACTACGACGTCGTGTTCAACGAGGCCGTGACAGGCCTGTCCCGTGGCGGCGCCGTGCAGTACAACGGCATCCGCCTCGGCGACGTCATGCAGCTGAAGCTCGATCCGGAAGACCCGCGCCGCGTGCTCGCGCGCATCCGCGTCGAAGGCGATACGCCACTGCGCAAGGACACGCACGCCAAGCTGGCACTCACCGGCGTGACGGGTGTCGCGATCATCCAGCTGTCGGGCGGCTCCCCCGGCAGCCCGATACTCGTCGGGCATGACGGCGAGGTGCCGACCATCGTCGCGGATCCGTCGCCGTTCGCCCGCATCCTCGCCAACGGCGAGGACCTGATCACCAACATCAACCAGGCCGCCGCGCGCGCGAGCGAGCTGCTCTCGAAGGAGAACGTGCAGCGCATCGGACGCACGCTGGACCACCTGGAGAAGACCACCAGCGTCATCGCCGACGAGCGCGAGGACATCCGTTCGCTGATCAAGGAGCTGTCGACGGCTACCCGGCAGGCGAACGAGACACTGGCCGAAAGTCGCGCTCTCGTGCACAACGCCAATGGACTGGTCGAGGGTCAGGGCAAGGCGACGCTCGAGAGCGCGCAGCGCGCGATGGCCTCGCTGGAACATTCGATGGCGTCGATCGACCGCCTGCTCAACGACAACAGCGATGCGATCAACGGCGGCGCCGCGAGCCTGGGCGACCTCGGCCCCGCGCTGCGCGAACTGCGCGACACCCTGGGATCGCTACGATCCATCACCCGCCGCCTGGACGAGAACCCCAGCGGCTACCTGTTCGGCCGAGAGAAGACCAAGGAGTTCACCCCATGATGCGCGCCCGCCACGTCGCCCCGCTCGTCATCGCGCTGCTGTCGGCGTGCTCGATCCTGCCCAAGGCCGAAAGCCCGCACATCTATACATTGCCCGCCGCGCCCGGTGGTCGCCCGATGGCGCCCGCGCAGGTGGACTGGGCCCTGCGCATCGTGGCCCCCGGCGTGCCGCGCGTGCTCGACAATTCGCGCATCGCCGTGATGCCCGACGCCAACACGATCACCGTCTATGCCGGCGCGCGCTGGGCCGACGGCGTGCCGAGCCTGTTCCGCGACCGCCTCGCCGACGCGTTCCGCGACAGCGGTCGCGTCGCCGCCATCAGTACCGACGAGGCGAACCTCGCCGCCGACTACGAACTGGGCGGCAGCCTTGCCGCGTTCCAGACCCAATACGCCGGCGGCAAGCCGGAAGTGGTCGTGCGTTACGACGCCACGCTCGCCGGCACGCGCAGGCACCAGATCGTCGCGAGCCGCCGCTTTGAGGTGCGTGAGCCCGTCGACGGGAAGGAAGTGCCGCAGGTCGTCGAGGCCTTCGGCCGCGCGATGAACAAGCTATCGGGCGACGTGGTCGGCTGGACGCTGCAGTCGGCACCGGCGCAGCGGCAACCCTGAAATCGCCGATACGATCGGCTCCCACCCCTTCGGTAGGTGGCCTGCTAGCAGCGGGTGGGAGCCGATCGTATCGGCGATCGGATGTCGCGGGGCGGCTCGATGTTCCGGAAGGTAAGGTTGATGCGCGGACCGGTCACCCGCTTCCGCGCCGGCAGTTCGTGCTTGTACAGACGCTGCGTGTCGCCGGCCATCGTCAGCAGGCTGCCGTGCGGCAGCTCGATCGCGACGGATTCGCCACCTCCTTTCGGGCGGAACCGGAAGGTGCGCTCCGCGCCGAGGCTCAGCGATGCGATCACCGGCCGTGCACCGAGTTCGGGTTCGTCGTCGCTATGCCATCCCATGCGGTCCGCGCCGTCCCGGTAGAGGTTCGCCAGCACGCTGTTGAACGGCGCGTCGCAGGCTTCCGCCACGCGATCACGCAACGCCCGCAGTTCCGCCGTCCAGGGATGCGGCACGAAACGCGTGCCGGAATAGCGGTATGCCGCGTCGTCGTCACCGATCCAGGCGCTGAGGCGCGGCGAGTCCACGATGCGCCCGAACATGCGGATGCGATGCACCTCCCAAGGCAACGCCTGCCGGAGGTGGTCGAGCAACCGGTCCGCTTCGTCGGCATCCAGCCAGGCGGGCGCGAACGTGACGTCCGCGCCGGGAAGGTCGATCCGGGACCACTTCGCGGTCAGGCGGGCTCGACCGGATAGGCGGGCTCCGCGTCGAGCGACGACGCGCAGACGGCCGCGAGCTCGAGCAGGCGCAGGTCGGAACCCCGCGCGCCGACGAGCTGCATCCCGATGGGCATGCCGTTGGGCAGCGTGCCCATCGGGATGCTGACGGCGGGACAGCCGGCCAGGCTGGCGAAGCTGCACAGGTCGGCCTGCGAGGAAGGCACCGGCCCATCGAGCGGGAACGCACCCTGCGGTGTCGTCGGCATGACCAGCACGTCGACCTGCGCGAAGAGGCGGCGCATCTTGAGCGTGGCCGCGTCGATGACGAGGTCCGCCGCGACGTAATCCGCCGCGGATTTCCGCGCCGCGAAATTCACCATCTCGCGGAAGCCAGGCGAGACGGGATACGCCTCGTCCGCGAGCTCCGTCGCGAAGGTGTTGAGCATCTCGGCTTCCATGATCAGCAGGCCCGCGCGACGCGTGCGCGCGAAATCCCAGTCGGAGAAGTCGACGGTGCGCCGTTCGCCGAGCTCGCCACCGAGCTTCGAGAGCGCCTCGTTGAATACGTCGATGACGTCCTGCTCCACACCGACCGCCGCGAGATCGGGCAGGAAACCCGCCCGCAGATTGCCCGGCTCCCAGTCCGGCGGCGAGAACGCCACGCGGCGACGGCGCGAACGCGCATCGTCGGCGTCATAGCCCGCCAGCGTCTGCAGCAGCACGGTGAGGTCGTCCACGCCGCGCGCCAGCAGGCCCACGGCATCGAGGCGACGCGCCGCCGGCACGAGCCCGCGCGCGGAAATCTCCCCGTGCGTCGGCTTCAGGGCGTAGACGCCGCAGTAGCTCGCCGGCACGCGGATCGATCCGAGGGTATCGGAGCCGATGGCGGCGACGGCCAGACCAGCCGCCACGGCAGCGGCCGCACCGCCCGACGATCCGCCGGCGGTGTAACCCAGCCGATGCGGATTGTGCGTCGCGCCATGGAAGGGGTTGTTGGTCGTGAGGCCCAACGCGCCCTCGTCCATGTTCGTCTTGCCCAGCAGCACCGCACCCGACGCACGGAGGCGCGCGATGGCGTGCGCGTCTTCCTCGGGCACCACGCTGCGCCGCCGCATGCCCGCGCGCGTCGGCACGCCGGCGACGTCGAAGTTGTCCTTGATCGCGATCGGCAGGCCGTCCAGCCGGCCGATGACGCCATCGCGTCGCCGGCGATCGGCGGCGAGCGACTGCTCCTGGATCAGCGACACGCTGTAATCCACGAAGGCGTTGAGTTTCGGATTCAGGCGCTCGATGGCGTCCTGGTAGACGTCGGACAGGGCCTGGGGCTGGGTCCGTCCAATGGCCAGCCAATGCAGTATCTGCAGAAGCGTGGCCCGTCGCATGTCGACATCGGCGACCGGCGGCATCGTATTCATGAAGTCTCCTTGCGCTTGGGACGATTATGAACGCGCTTTGTGAAGATCGTGCAAGCCCTTCCGCTTTCGATGTGATTTGCCGCCGCCGCGGCGAAAACGGACAATGCCGGGTCGACCCCCGCAGCCAGCCGTTGAGTGAGCCAGCCATGAGCGAACGCGAAACCATGGAATACGACCTCGTCGTCGTGGGGGCCGGCCCCGCGGGACTCGCGTTCGCGATCCGTACGAAACAGCTCAATCCCGAGACCACGGTCTGCGTGATCGAGAAGGCCTCGACCATCGGCGCGCAGATCCTTTCCGGCGCGGTGATCGAGACCGCGCCGCTGGACCGCCTGCTGCCCGACTGGCGCAAGGCGCCGCCGCCGGTCTGCGTGCCGGTGACGAAGGACGAATTCTGGTTCTTCCGCGACCACGCGTCCGCCACAAGGAGCCCGGTGACGCCGCCGCAGATGCACAACCACGGCAACGTGATCGTCAGCCTCGGTGCGCTGTGCGCCTGGCTGGCGCCGCAGGCCGAAGCACTGGGCGTCGACGTGTTCCCCGGCTACGCCGCGGCCGAAGCGCTGTTCGACGACAGCGGCGCCGTGAACGGCGTGCGCATCGGCGACATGGGCATCGCCCGCGACGGCACGCACAAGCCGGGTTACACGGAAGGCATCGACATCCGCGCGAGGGTGACCGTGCTCGCCGAAGGCTGCCGCGGTCACATCAGCAAGACGCTCATCAAGAAATACGACCTCGACGCCAACAGCGATCCGCAGACCTACGGCATCGGCATCAAGGAGCTCTGGCAGCTCGCGCCGGGCAAAGGCGAAGCGGGCAAGGTGGTGCACACGCTCGGCTGGCCGCTGGCGAACGACACGTATGGCGGCAGCTTCCTGTATCACCTCGACAACGACCGCGTCGCCGTCGGCTTCGTGGTCGGCCTCGATTACCCGGACCCGAACTTTTCGCCGTTCGAAGCCTTCCAGCAGTTCAAGCACCACCCGAACGTGAAGGGCCTGCTCGAAGGCGGCAGCATCGTTTCCGCGGGTGCCCGCGCCATCGTCGAAGGCGGCGCGCAGTCGTTGCCGAAGGTGGAGATGCCCGGCGCGATCCTCATCGGCGATTCCGCCGGCCTCGTCAACGTGCCGAAGATCAAGGGCACGCACCAGGCGATCGCCTCGGGCATGCTCGCCGCCGAACACCTCGTGGCCACGCAGCTCTCTCCCGCGGGCTGGGATGCGAAGCTGCGCGGTTCGGCCGTCATGGCGGAACTGCACAAGGTGCGCAACATCCGTCCCGGCTTCAACAAGGGCCTCTGGCGCGGACTGATCAACGCCGCGTGGGAAACCGTCACGGGCGGCCGCTCGCCGTGGACGCTGAAGAACCACGCCGACTGGTCGGCGCTCGGCAAGCTCGGGCAGTACGAAGCGCCGAAGAAGGATTATGTCGAGCGCACCCTCGCCCCGCGCGACCGCCTCGCCAGCGTCTATTTCGCGGCGACGGAGCACGACGAAGACCAGCCGGTGCACCTGAAGGTCGCGGACACCAGCATCTGCGTCGAGCGCTGCACCACCGAATACGGCAATCCGTGCGAGCGCTTCTGTCCCGCCGGCGTCTACGAGATGGTGCAGGACGAGTCGGGCCGTCGCCTGCAGATCAACGCCGCCAACTGCGTGCACTGCAAGACCTGCGACATCAAGGACCCGTACCAGATCATCACCTGGGTGACGCCCGAGGGTGGCTCGGGGCCGAATTACCAGGGTCTGTGAGCGTCAGAGACGACCGAGCAACGCGGCGAGCACGAGTCCCGCGTTGCCGATCGTGGTCTGCCGGTAGAGACCGGCGCGGGCGAAGGCCACGATTCGCGGCAGGAGCCAACGGTTACGCCCGCGCACGAACCGCTCGAACCGGTGCCGGTTGTCGGCGCTGAGGTCGTCCGTCATGCCGACGAGCAAGGCGATGTTCGCGTCGTTCCATTCGCGGTGGCGACCGCCGACCATGTCGGCCATGCGGCGCATGCGCGCACCGATGCCTGCGTTGGAGCCGATGACGTTCTCGGCATGCTGACGGTAGCCGATCGTCGGTTCGCGGTCGTAGACGACATGGCCGCCGGCACCGGAGACGACGAGGTAAGCCCACCAGTCGTGCGATACGACACGTGCGTCCGCGCGCGCACGGCACATGAGCTCGCGCGCGCGCCGGTTGAGCAGCATCGTGTTTCCGCCGGCGAGACTCTGCACGAGCGCATTGGCGAACGAGGGACGCCGCGCGAATAGCGGCGACATGCCGAAGGCCACGCCCTCGTCGTCCACGAGACGCGAGCGTCCGCAGTAAAGCGACGGCTCCTCCGCAGGCAGCTCTGCCACGGCGGCCAGCGCGATCTCCAGCTTCCGTGGATCCCAGATGTCGTCCTGGTCGCTGAAGGCGATGTAGTCGCCGTCGATACCCTCGCGATGGAGCATCGACATGAAGTTGCGCGAGTAGCCGGCACGCGGCCCGTCCCAGAGCACGAGACGCTCGGCACCGAGTCGTTCGCGATAGTCGAGCAGGATCGCCAGGGTCTGATCCGAGGAACCATCGTCGGACACGTGGATCGTCCAGTCGCCATGGGTCTGCGAGACGATCGATTCGATCTGTTCCGGCAGGTGGCGCGCACCGTTGTAGGTGGCGAGCAGGATCGCCACGTGCCGCGAGGTGCCGGTCATCAGCCGATCCTCAGCAGATCGCGCACCGCGGAGCGCGCACCGGTGCCGAAGAGGCCGTAACGTCCGCTGCTCCACTCGCGCAGCACGCCTCGGACGCGGCGCCAGGCAGGCTGTGCGCCAATGGCCAAGCGAGCACGCAGGTGTTCGCGCATGGAGCGCGTCGCCTCGATGCAGGCATCGTCCGCGCAGCGGCCTTCGAGGCGCTCGGCGAGGGCGTCGAGGCGGGCGGCGTCCGAGCGGATCGTCTCGTTGCGCGGCCGGAACATGTCGGTGACGCGCTGCTTCGGAGTGCGCCGGGCCATGCCGATCTGGTTGCCGCCATGCTGCCGGTAGTCGACGAGCGCATCGTCGATGATGTCCACCTTGCCCACCGCGGCGGCCAGCGTGGCAAGCCAGGCGTCGTGCACCCAGTCGGGCGGCAGCGGCAGCGCGATGTCCAGTAGCGACCGGCGGAACGCCGATGCCGCGCCTGTCGCGAGATTGCGGCGGAGGTAGGTGATGAAGGCGTCGCCGGAGCGGACGCTTTCGCGCTCGTAAGGTCCGAGTGCGACCGCCTCGAATAGCCCATGTCCGGTATCTCTGCCTTCGGCATCGACGAGGCGCGCATCAGAATGTATGAACGTGAGGCTAGAGTCCGCCTCGAAACGGACCATCATCGTCGCGATCTTGTCTGGATGCCAAGCATCGTACTGGTCGCAGAGGAAGACGACGTCGCCTGTGGCATGAGCAAGCGTACGTGCGAGATTCTCGACATAGCCGAGGCTGTCTGAGTTCCGGAAGACCTTCATCTCGATACCCCGCACTCGACTCTGCACCGCGAAAGCCTCGATCAGGTCCCAGGTTCCATCCGTCGAGCCGTCGTCCCCGATAACGATCTCGGTCGGGAGGCGACTCTGGGTAAGCAGCGTCTGAAGCTGCTCGCCGACCCAAGCTGCGCCATTGAACGTGCAGACGACGGTGCTGACCGACGCACCGCCTGGAAGCTCGAGAGAGGGTTGGGCCATGGCGATGGTCGGTCCTTCTAGAAATCCGCCGATTATCCCAGATATTGCACCGGGCCCGCCCCGTCACGCTGAAGCTGGCAATCTCGCCCTCTCCCGCGATGCGTCAAACGACATGCCGCAGATTCGCTAGAATACCGAGTCTACTCCGAGGCCCCCGCGCGACACGCGGGAGCCCTTCCCGCACAGGAACCCCCGAATGAAGATTCTGGTCGGCTACAAGCGCGTCGTGGACTACAACGTCCGCATCCAGGTGAAGCCCGACGGCAGCGGCGTCGTCACGGACGGCGTGAAACTGTCCGCCAACCCCTTCGACGACATCGCCCTCGAGGAGGCCCTGCGCCTGCGCGAGAAGGGCGTGGCCGAGGAAGTCGTGGTGGTGGGCATCGGCCCGGCCGACCTGACCGCCCACCTGCGCAACGGCCTGGCCATGGGCGCCAACCGGGCGATCCACGTCCAGACCGGCGATGCCGTGTCGCCGCTGACCGCCGCGCGCACGTTCCTCAAGCTGGTCGAGAAGGAACAGCCGGGTCTCGTGATCCTGGGCAAGCAGGCCATCGACGACGATGCCAACCAGACCGGCCAGATGCTGGCCGCCCTGTGGGACCGCCCGCAGGCGACCTTCGCCAGCAAGGTCGAGATCGCCGATGGCAAGGCCACGGTCACCCGCGAGGTGGACGCCGGCCTGGAAACCATCGAGGCCGACCTGCCGGCCGTGATCACGACCGACCTGCGCCTCAACGAGCCGCGCTTCATCAAGCTGCCGGACATCATGAAGGCCAAGTCCAAGCCGATCGACGTGATCGAACTGGGCGCGCTGGGCGTCGACGCCGCCGACCACATCAAGACCACCCACTACGCCGCCCCGCCGAAGCGCAGCAAGGGCGTGATGGTGAAGGACGCCGCCGAGCTCGTCGCGGCCCTCAAGCAGAAGGGCCTGCTGTAAGGCAGCCGACCGGAGACCCGACATGTCCAAGATCCTCGTTATCGCCGAACACCTCGACGGCAAGCTCAATGGCTCCACGGCCCGCGCCGTGAGCGCGGCAGCCGCCGTGAAACCCGAAGCCATCGACGTCATCGTCCTGTCCGACGCGCCGGACGCCGTCGCCGCCGACGCCGCGAAGATCGACGGCGTCAGCAAGGTGCTCACCGTCGCCCGCGCCGAGAACGCCCAAGCGCTGGCCGCGGTGCTGGCCCCGCAGGTCGCGAAGGCCGCGGCTGGCTACACCCACGTATTCGCTCCCTCGACCACCTTCGGCAAGGACCTCGCGCCCCGCGTGGCCGCCCTGCTGGGCGTGTCGCAGGTCAGCGACGTGATGACCGTGGAAGGCCCGCACAGCTTCAAGCGCCCGATCTACGCGGGCAACGCGATCGTCACGGTGGAGGTCGATTCGGCTTCGGTCGTCGTCGCGACCATCCGTACCGCCTCCTGGGCCGCCGCCGCCTCGAACGGCTCGGCGCCGGTCGAAGCCCTCTCCGTCGATGCCACCCTGCCCTCGCACACCCGCTTCATCGGCCTGCAGCAGGGCAAGAGCGATCGTCCAGACCTCCAGGGCGCGCCCAAGGTCGTCTCCGGCGGCCGCGGCGTGGGCTCGAAGGAGAACTTCGACGTCATCTACAAGTTCGCCGACAAGATCGGCGCGGCCGTGGGCGCCTCGCGCGCCGCCGTGGACGCTGGCTATGTGCCGAACGAGATGCAGGTGGGACAGACCGGCAAGATCATCGCGCCGGAGCTCTACATCGCCATCGGCATCTCGGGCGCTATCCAGCACCTGACGGGCATCAAGGACGCCGGCACGATCGTCGCGATCAACAAGGACGGCGAAGCGCCGATCTTCGAGATCGCGGACATCGGCCTGGTGGGGGATCTGTTCAAGATCCTGCCGGAGCTGGAATCGGCACTCGGTTGATTTTGTAGCGGCACCCCGGACGGGTGTCGCTTTTACCCAGGGGCACAACGAACGCACATGACGGCTAAATTGCAACCATTGCTGATGCGATCGCCATTGGATTCCGCGCGCTTCGGACTCGAGATCTGGAGAGGACACGTGCGTGGCAGTCAGCTCTCTGGGCTCTGGCAAGAAATCAGCCTTTCGCAGCCTGATGTCGCCATATTCAGAACGCCTGCTGAAGATATTCGGGCGATGAGCCAATTTCAGGGACCGCGTGGCCTCCTTATTCACGCCGATACACTCGTTTACTACTCGCGAGATCTTGGTGGAACCGCTATCCCGCCAGTGACACGGAACCCCCAGCTCTACAGGGAAGGCAACGAGAATGACGCCCCCGAGTTACGCGACGTGACCGCTAGGGTCTTTTCAGATTATCAAAACCACTATCACGCGAATCCCCTATTCCCACCGAGCCTGATCTTGGCTGGCTACGAGGAATGGGCAGCAAATCACCTGCGCCCCGGAGGCGCGACCCGAACCTGGGTTGCGACGCATGAAGACAGCATCATCGGCTTTATCTGTTGCAGCTTTGACAGGGAAGCAGGAACAGCAGAAATCGTGCTTAACGGAGTACTCCGTGAACATGCAGGAAAGGGCATATACGGCGATTTGGTCCGGATCGCGCAAGCAAACTTCGCCAAAATGGGTATGCGGGCAATAAGCGTATCGACCCAGGTCGGCAACTACGCGGTCCAACGAGTCTGGAGCCGTGAAGGAATGCGCCTGTCGCATGCATTCGACACCTGGCATATCAATGCCATGCTCTCACATGGCCGAGCCTAATAGCACAGCCGCGAAGTCGGCGATGGAATAACCATGCCTGCCAGAAGTCCTAAACTCTCAGTCGTTTCACCGGTTTACTGCTGTGCGAATTGCCTCATCGACCTTCACTCGCGCATCGTTGCAAGTGTGACGGAAATTACACCCGACTACGAAATCGTACTTGTCTGCGACGCAAGTCCGGACGACTCTTGGCCGGTGATCCAACAACTCGCTGCACAGGATTCGCGCGTGCGAGGGTTTCTCCTGTCCCGAAACTTTGGCCAGCACTACGCAATCACCGCCGGCCTGGACGCGGCACGCGGTGACTGGATCATCGTGATGGATTGTGATCTACAAGATAGGCCAGAGGAAATTCCTCGTCTCTATGCTGAGGCGATGAAGGGTTACGATGTAGTTTTTGGGGCCAGGGCTGAAAGACAGGACTCCGCGCTAAAGAGGGCTGGATCCCGGACCTTCTATGGCATCTTGAACTACCTCAGCGATGCCCATCACGACGCGCGGACGGCCAATTTCGGCATTTTCAGCAAACAAGTAATTGACGTTCTCCGGCGTATGCCTGAGCCAAATCGCGCATTCCCCATTCAGGTTAAATGGGCAGGATTCAAACAAACACTAATTGAAGTGCAGCATGATGCCCGAGCGGAGGGAAAGAGTAGCTACAGCTTGAGGAAGCTCCTGAAGCTCGCGGTGGATATCACCCTATCGTACTCAGACAAGCCCCTACGACTCTCAGCTTATCTCGGTTTTGTTTTCGCGGTCGGCGCACTCGTTTACGGCTCAGTAGTATTTGCTCGTTATCTAGCCGGAGAAGTTATGGTCTCGGGTTATACGAGCTTGATTCTCTCGGTGTGGCTACTGGGCGGTATCATCCTGTTCTGCCTCGGGGTACTCGGGCTCTATCTTGGGCGGGTATACGAGAGCGCCAAAGGGCGACCAGTGTATATCGTGGCCAAGAGTACCGTCGACGAGACCGGCTTTCCTACGCCCCCTATCAACACTGCTTCCTCGCGATGATGGCCTACGTATTTATTGGACTTACGATTCTCCTGACCGTCTACGGCCAACTGATGCTGAAGTGGCAGGTGGGGATTCACGCACCAGTTCCTGGCGCGCCGATCGGCTTGATGTTCTATGTGCGCCTTTTATTGAATCCGTGGGTGATTAGCGCATTCGCCGCCGCGTTTGGTGCATCACTCGCGTGGATGGCCGCCATAAGCAAGATGGAGCTGAGTCGCGCATATCCATTCATGGCCCTGAATTTTGTGGTGGTTGGTCTAACCGCTATCCCTTTATTCGGGGAAGCGCTCACATCCTCGAAAATCATCGGTCTCGCACTGATCATTGTCGGCCTTATCTTCTTTACCCGGACCTGATGACATGGAAAAAATCCCCTTCAACAAGCCATACATGACGGGAAAAGAGTTAGACAACATCGCTAGGGCCCATTCAAATGGACACCTTTCTGGCGACGGCCCGTTTACCCACGAGTGTCACGCCCGGCTCGAGGCGTTGGTTGGCACGAAAAAAGCGCTACTGACCCATTCGTGCACCGCCGCGCTAGAGATGGCAGCAATTTTGCTGGACCTTGCGCCGGGCGACGAGGTGATCATGCCGTCGTACACATTCGTTTCTACGGCGAATGCGTTCGTCCTCCGGGGCGCGATCCCTGTGTTCGTTGATATCCGCGAAGATACATTGAATATTGATGAGACCCTCATCGAAAACGCGATCACCGAGAAGACGAAGGCCATCTGTGTAGTTCACTATGCCGGAGTGAGCTGTGAAATGGATTCGATCATGGATCTCGCCGGGCGCTACGGGCTCTACGTCATCGAAGATGCAGCACAAGGCATCTTCTCGGCATACAAGGGCCGCGCGCTTGGCAGCATCGGCCACCTCGCAGCGCTGAGTTTTCACGAAACCAAGAACATTATCTCGGGAGAGGGCGGCGCACTTCTTGTAAACGACGAGCGTCTTGCCGAGCGTGCAGAAATCATCCGAGAGAAAGGAACTAACCGTAGCCGCTTTTTTCGTGGCCAGGTTGACAAATACACGTGGGTCGATGTCGGCTCGTCATTCTTGCCTGGTGAGATCACGGCAGCGTTCCTCCTCGCTCAGCTCGACGCAGGCGCAGCGATCACTGCCGGTCGAATGGGCGTGTGGAGTAACTATGACAATTGGGCGACATCGAGCAGCCTCGCGATTCGGCGTCCAGTTATTCCAGACGCGTGCACGCACAACGCACACATGTACTACCTTCTCACCGAAAGTCTCGACGCGAGAACGCATCTCATATCAGGGCTTCGCGAGAGTGGCATCCAGGCTGTGTTCCACTACTTACCTCTGCATTCGTCTCCTGCCGGGAGGCTTTATGGCCGTGCACACGGAGATCTGCCGGTTACCATCAAAGTGAGCGATACGTTGGTCCGCTTGCCACTCTGGCTCGGAATCGAATCTGCTCAACAGCGGATAACTGACGCGATCGAGCGAGTGATGAGCCAAGAGCGAGCAGCGTGATGGCGTGGCAGTTTCAAAAGAACGTCTTGGGAACGCGCCATGTGGACGTTGCCAAGGTCGGGTCGTGGATCATAGCCATGGCTATGGTCCTGTTTGTCGGTCGATACGCTTACCGCGCCGGCATTTCTGTGGTGGCGGCAGATTCATGGGACTTCGTAAGAGGATTCGTGAGTCACTACAACGCCGGGACGCTGACTGCCGAGGACTTCTTCGGGAAACGCCCCCTGGGCTATGACCACTCTCAGCCCATTCAGCGAGCGGTGTTGTGGCTCCATATGACACTCTTTCGCATGGATTTTGGCGTAGAGGGCGCGATCGGTTGTCTTTTCGCGGCTGCGTTCGCTGGATTCTGTAGCCACCTGGTAACGAAGGAGATTGAGGTACGTAGCCCGGGTAGTACAGGGTCGGCGCTGTTCCGGGTCGCGCTATTCGCCAGCGTTTTTTCGCTGAGCGCACGCAGCGTCTTCGACTGGTCACTCGTAACATTGGCCTTCGCGGACATCCTCGGCGCAACTCTACTCGTTACGTACGCGTACCATTGCCTTCGAGGACTGCGCTTCCTTCGGCTCGCCATCGCAACGTTTATCGCCTGTGCCCTTATGGACACAGTCGCCATTATCGCCGTCGTTGCTCTTTTGATATTGCTGCCGCTGGCAACCGTGCCGACGGGCAATCGTAACTATCGCAATCGCTTGTTGGCTGCAGCAGCGTTGATATTTCCAACCATCGTCTACAAGCTCGGATACGCTGTTTTGTTTCCAGTGGAGAAGGTGGCAATCCCACAGCCAGATGCAGGTCCGATCACATATTTTCTACATGCGTGGCCAGATGCGTGGAAAGCGCTGGTTGTACCGCTGGCTGGGGCTGTCGCCTCCACCTCGCGACTGTCTACGTCGGCAACTGGAGTTGTCTGGCCGATCCTTTTCGCCATCGCGCTCCCGATGTTGCTTCTCTCTGTGTGGTTTTGGATGTCGGCCTTCCGTTACCGGGCGCGCGCTTCAGCATTTACCGCAGCAGGCGTGATGCTGATCGCTTATGGATCGATAGCTGGGGTGCTGTTGATCCGCGTACCCATGTACGGGTTTGATTACCTTCTGCAGCCCAGATACACGATGTTTTACAACTTGCAGTTAGTCGCCCTGCTTATGATGGCATCCTGCGACTGGAATTCGGTGCGTAGCCTTGGGAAGTCACTCATCAGTGCCGGAGCTATTGTCACCCTAGGTCTCTGGCTTGCCTATGCGAGACTCACCGCTAGGGAAGAAGGCTCGGTCAGAGCCTACAATCAGCAACTCGCAGACCAGATTTACGCTATCTGGCGCGATCCGAATTCCACTCCCGACCCATGCTCCCCTAACATTTTTCCATGCTCATGGACGCCCGCCACTCGCGTCGACGTAATGAAGACACTGGAGGACGGTCCGTGGAACGTATTCGTTCCAAGCTTTCGACACCGCCACGGCATCCATTGGAGCGACGACCCGCATCAGCCGGTCTCGCGCTAACCTGGCCCACGTAGACGCCCGAACGTTGCCGATTCCGCGTCTGGCGGCGCTGACTTGGAGGCGGATAGGATAGAACTGCGGCCGGCAGGGCCGATCCGTGAGAGGACGCACGGCCGCGTGGGCAGGCTAAAGTCCATAGAATCCGGGCATCAAAAGCGGCCGCTCACCGGTGCTCCCCTCGGTACCGACCGACCAGCGGGGCGTCCGATACACCGTCGCAGATCCTAGCGCGCCAGCAGTGGATTGCCCTTCTGTCGGACGTCGACGTTCCGCGCGCTCATGTTCTCCTGCGTCAGCACGCACCCTAATGCGGCAAGACCTGACGCCCGATGGCTGCCGCGCCTGATCGCGACTTCGCCGAATTGCCAGCTCGATAACCCACGTGGCAGGACGCGCATTCACGGCGAGTTGGCGGGGAAGCGCGTCCAACTCGCACGATTAACGACCCGAGGACACAACGGATGCGGACTCGCAGCCGGTGCCTCCGACCGGATCTATTGTTGCGACGCTAGCGCGGTGTCCGAGTCGCGAACCTGCCCCCGTTTCTTCAGTTTGTGGAGCGGACGCTCCAGAAGTACTGCCATGAGCCAGGACGCCGCTATCGTAGTCGCAAATGCATATGCGAAGAACGTAAACGATCGACCGTAGCCAAACTGAATCAGGAAGAGTGCACCGATGCTCGTGTGGATTAAGTACACGGGGTAGGACATATCACCCAAGAGAGCATCAAACTTGCTCGATTTGAAAGCCGTCAGCGAGATGGTCACCCAAGCCGAAAGCACCATGGACGAGTACAAGCCAACCGTCCACGGAATCCAATCCCATTTGATCCAAAGGGCTCCGTGAAATATCCAGATGAACACGCTCACCTTCGGCATAGCGAACCGCAGGAGCGTGTCGCGGTAGTGACAGATCAAACTGCCTGTCGCGAACGTCATGAGGCACGGAAGAAAAAGGACATATCGATCGGCAAACGTTGCAGTGCTGAGTCCAATATTCCAGGTGGCCACTATGGATGCTATGAGTGCGATCCAGGCACTCGATGCCGACCGCGCCATGAGTGGAATAAGGAAATAGGCACCGATCTCCACAGAAAGTGCGTTTGATACGGCCACAGGGAGGCCGTCCCTCGGAAAGATCGGCAGAAGCGTAAGCGGATTGAGCCACCCCCAACCGTGCGGCATCGAGAGTTCCGGATTGAGCTCGT
The DNA here is from genome assembly GCF_031456385.1 of Luteibacter sp. 3190. Lineage (NCBI taxonomy): Bacteria > Pseudomonadati > Pseudomonadota > Gammaproteobacteria > Lysobacterales > Rhodanobacteraceae > Luteibacter > Luteibacter sp. 3190. The sequence goes on from NZ_JAVDUO010000002.1 coordinate 198,150, forward strand.
GACCCTCAACGCAGTTGTATGCAAGCCATTTTATGACGATGACGCCAAAGATGAGGGCCACAAAATATGCAGGATAGATGCGCAGCATCCGGTTGTAGCAGAAATCTCTTAGCCCGCCTCGGGTGAACCCGTACTTATGCTTGACTACAAACGTCATCAGGTATCCGCTGAGCACGAAGAACGCCCAAACCGCATACGCGGCGTACCCCTGGATCATGCCAACCCAGAGATGCGAGGCTGCCACCAGCGTTGCGAGCAAGAAGCGCCATGCTCCCACCCCGAATAGCAATGTATCTCGCGATTGGATCATCACCTGGATACCTCGAGTTTCACCGTATCGCTCCTGCTAATATCCCGGCCCTCGAATTTCTCTAGATAGATGATCAACGAGCCTTCCTTTGTGAGGATTTCAGATGGCACTTTTATAGTCACGACATCGCGCGCGATGTCTCCGCGGATAACGCTCGCACCTATGTGCACGCGGACCATGGTTCCTTGCACGTCCTCGTTTAGCTTGAACCACATTGCCGACGATCCGTCAGGCTGCTGATTGAAAGCGACGTTTATTTTTGCTGCGCGCGGCCCGTAATCAACAATGCTGAAATTTTGAGGTATCGCCTCAATCTGTCCATTCGGGCCGGAGCCCGCACCTTCTGCTGGGATTTCGCACATCGTCCGGCCGCAAGCAGCAAGTAGGCCAAGGACGAGGACTAAGGAGATTTTAGCGTTCATCGACTTTCCGAGCCCGCCCCGGACGAAGGAAGCTCGTTCGCAAGCGCGTCGAAGACGGCCTGCGGCGAGAAATGCTCTTCGATGAAGCGCTGAGCGCCCGCGGAGCGTCGCTTCCATTCCACGTCATCATCAATAAGCCGAAGAACGCAGGCCGCGAATTCTTCAGCGGTATCGGCAGAGAACACAAAATCGGAAGCGCCGGCAAGCCCTTGCATGCCGGTAGTGGTCGTGACCAGAGGCAGGCCGTGGCGCATCGACTCGAGAACCTTCCCTTTCATGCCTCCGCCGAAACGGAGCGGAGCTATCGCAACGCGCGAGTTGTTATAAAGCTCGTCGAGCTGGCCGTCAGAGACAAATCCCGTCACAACGACATTATCGCCTGCAAGCTCGAGAACGTTGCGGGACGGGTTCGATCCTGCAAGCGTCACCCTCACGTGCGGCAGGCGCCGTCTGATCAAAGGGAGAACGTCGCGGATGAACCAGACAGCCGCGTCCACGTTGGGCGGATGCGCGAATCCGGCTACGAATAGTATCCCATCCCGATCGGGCAGATTTTCCGAAACCGCCTGACTCACGCTTTCATATGCATACAGCGGTACGGTCCGGACAGCTGGAGCGATGTCCTGGCTCGCGGTCCAATTCCGGACATGCTCGGTTTCAATACTCGACGGGTAGTAGATTCCGTCCATCTTTTGCCAGAGCGTGTGCTCGATGTCCTTGAGCCGCTTCATCTCGGCCTCGATCTCCTGCGAGGGAGCGACTTTCAGCTGCTCCGCAAGGCGAAGATGATGAATGTCGTGGCCGTAGTAGAGGCGAGCGGCCTTACTATGTCGGATAACTGAATCGACAAAGTTCACACTGACCGTCGGCCTGCTGAAGATCACGGCATCGATGGACGCGCCATTGTCAGCGATCCATCGGTCAAACCGGCCGACGTATTCCCCACCATATATCACCTCGATACCTGCATCCTGCAGCGGTGGGGCGTACGCGACGTCGTGCCATAGATTCTCTGGCCAAAGCTTTACCGAATAGCCGCGCTTCACAAGGAGCATGAGCAGCTGGTACATGGCCCTGGATCCGGCATCCCGGTCGGGCTGGGGAACATAATGATCGATTACCAGCACTACTTTTTTGAGCTGACTCCGATCCCGGGTCAGAAAGGGTCGATCGCCATTCTCGAAGTGCTCGCGCTCTAGAACCTCAGCCCAACGCTCGCGGAACTTTTTCTGGTTTTCTACCTGATACGCCTTGATACCCGCACTTGTGTCCGTACCGTGGGAAATGCCCTCGTGATGAACCACTACCGATTTAGGCTCGAGCACGACTTTCAAGCCGGCAGCCCGGACCTTGAATGCGAGATCCGTATCCTCGAAGTAAGCGGGCAGGTAGAGCTCATCGAAGCCGCCTAGTGTCTCCCATAGACTGCGTTTGAGCATGATCGACGCGCCTGATATGTAGTCCGTTTCGCGCGTATAGTTGTAAACACTAAGAGAAGGATCGTCGAGCCGGCCGTAGTTCCACGCGCTCGCGTCTTTCCACACGATACCGCCCGCTTCCTGCTGACGGCCGTCTGGATAAACGAGTTTCGATCCGACCATCCCGCAAGCGGGCCAGCGCTCTGCCGTCTCAAAAAGTGCGTCGAGCCAACCGGCGGTTACTTCTGTGTCGTTATTGAGGAAATATATGTAATCACCGCGCGCCATCCCCGCCGCCCTGTTGCACGACCGAAGAAACCCAAGATTAGTTGGGTTATCGACATAGCGCAGGCCAGGAACCGATGCAATCCTGGCGATGTCCTGATCGCCGGAAGCGTCCTCCACCACTATGACTTCAATCGAAATTGCCGGAAGGTTTGCGTAAATAGAGCGCACACAAGCGGCTGTGAAATCGAGACGACCATAGGCAGGAATGATGATGGATACCACTGGCGCCTCCAGTGTCGCGAAGGCCACGCCCTCCAGCAGATCCATCGGATCATCGACCGAGTGAAGTTTCAGGTCGAGAACAAAGCGGGCCTGCTCGGCATGCCTCATGAGAGAACGCTTCATGAGGAAACGGCGAGCGAGCGCCCGGAGAGGCGCAGGAATGGGCCAGCGCGTGACACCTGCAGACCTCAGAGACTGGATTACCCCACGCCAGTCCCGTCGAACGACGCGCATCATGAAACGCAGAGGCTTAGTGACCTTCCAGGAATGGGAGTTAACGACAGTGTCGAAGATAGACCGTAGGTCAGCGAGCTCCTTGGCAAAACTATCGACATTTTCGATTGACACGGAGCGACTGTGAGGCAGACGGAATTGCTCTGCGGCCTCTTCAGCGAAGCGCTCCAGCACTTTGCCTTGTGAATCGAGACGAGCCTTCAGCTGGTCTCGCTCAGCCAAAAGCTGCTCGTTGGACGCGGTCAGTGCCTGGCACTGCTGAGAGAGAGTCTGAATGCCCGCGTTCAAGTCCACACGCTCGGCTTCGAGTTGGGCCCGTTCTTCGTCGATCTTGCGGGCCCAATTCGCAACCTCATCATGCTCGTGGACCAATGCGAGGTGTGTGCGCTCGAGATCTCGATGTTCGGCATCAAGCGACTGCGCCCAACGAGCGACGATTTGATGACGGCCATAGATGTCATCGATTTCAGACGAGAGCAGGGACGCCGATACGGCTACATCTGGCGCGGCCAGAGAGCTGGCAACGGCAACGTAGTACACCGGCCGGGATGATACGGGGGATGCTGAAATGACGCCTCGCTCCCCGTCCACAAGCGATTGCAGGCCCGCCTGCTCGTCAAGCCTCTCTATGGGTGCGATCATCGACCCACTTGTCATACGCTGGCCGAAGTAGCGCACGCGGTCGAAATGTCTGCGAATCAGCGTGTCGAGCTCATCGAAATAGAGCTCCTTGACATGAAACTCGTTGTGGTAGCCCGCCTCGTCCGAGTAGATCGCCTTGTTAGGCGACGAGATGACCAGGACACCATCAGGCCTGAGCACTCGACGGAGCTCCGCCATCATTTCCTCATGTTGGTCGTGGTGCTCGATAGTTTCGAACGACACGACGACGTCGAAAGAATTGTCCTGTGCAGGAATCTTCGCGGCCGATCCTTCTAGAAATGAGAGATTGGAAATGTCAGCGTATGTCGCCGACGCGTGGCGGACAGCGTCAAACGAAATATCCACGCCGGTAACTTGGCGCGCCAACTCCGCGAGGAGCGCACTTCCGTAGCCCTCGCCACTCGCAATATCCAGAACATCCTTCCCGTCGACCAAAGAACGGCACCATGCGTATCGGTGCAAGTGCTCCTGTCGAATTTCACCCTGTTCAGAAGGAATGTAACGCTCGCCAGTAAATTTCACAGTCAGCCTTCCGACTTGTCTAGATCGATGGACAGCATAGGTACACCAACGAGCCCCGACCGCATGGTGCTCTCGCTTGCGCGGAAATGAATCGCGTCGTGAATCCAATGCTGCTGGGTGTGGTCGTCCTGCGTGCCCGTCGCAAGGGCTACGTCGACAGAATATGCGCCCGCTGGAAGCACCGGAAACCTGAAGCGAAAAGTCGCCGAGAGGATACTCGCAGGACCCGCTTGGCCAATCGAATCCCGATGCACGCCATAGGTGTTGTCTCCGAACAGCCGTTGCCCGAGACGATCCTTGACATAGAATCCGAAGATCGGGCTCTCCAAGGAGTCCTTCACCTCAGCGCGGATAGTCAGCTCAACGAGCTCTCCACCCTCAAACAGCTCCTTGCTCCCGGTAGCGACGTCCCGAAGGCCCACTTCTGTAATAAGGGCCTTGCCGGCACCAAACGATGCGGCCCCGTCAGGCTCCGCGAAGTCGAATACCTCGATCACGTTTACCGGCCCGGCTTCCCGCCATTTTTCAAGGCGGAAGTCCTTCACGTCCAGGACATCCGACGCAGGTCGACTCTTACCCTCTGCCGACCCTTCGGCGACGGGAGAAAGAGTCACCATGGGGCCATCATCCTTTCCGTCACGATCAGCAGCATGCTGGAAGGCCAGATATCGCTCCATGACCTCGCGGGACGGTCCGTCCATCCGCACTTCGCCATGAGAGAGCCAAACTGCTCGGCTACACAGCCCGAGGATCGCCGCAGAGTCATGACTGACGAATAAAAGCGTCCCGCGGCGCTGGAACTCACGGAGGAAGCGCATGCATTTTTGAGTGAAGCGAATGTCGCCCACGCTCAGCGCCTCATCGATGATGAGCGTATCGGCATCGACGTGCGCGACGATGGCGAAAGCCAGCCGGACATACATGCCACTCGAATAAGTCTTCACAGGCTGATGGATAAACTCACCAATCTCTGAGAAAGCGACAATGGATTCGAAACGCTCACGCAAGGTGACTTCAGGGATCCCATAAAGGAGACCGCTGAGGTACACGTTTTCCTCTCCGGTGAACTCCGGGTTGAACCCGGCACCGAGCTCCAGCAATGCCGCGACCCGGCCGAACGCTTTTACGCGCCCTTCCGTCGGGCTGAGGGTTCCGCACACCAACTGCAGGAAGGTCGATTTCCCGGAGCCATTTGCACCGATAATGCCGACGGTCTCGCCGCGCCGGATATCGACCGACACGCTGCGAAGCGCCCAGAAATCGCGGTAGTAGGTCTTCGGCGCCAGCCCGATCATTCGACGAAGCCGAGGAACGATCATCTGCTTCAGACGGTCCCGCGGCGACTCGTAGATCTCATAGCGCTTGCTCAAAGAGTCGGCAATAAGCGCGAAATCATCAGAGGACATCGGCAAACCCCGATCGACTGCGCTCGAACCAGGCGAAACTGCCCCATGCAAACAAGAGACTCGCCACTGCGTACTCTGCCAAGAGCCCCCAATCCGGCATCCGACCCCAAATAAGTACATCCCTCGCGGCTTCAACAACAACCGTCAATGGGTTGAGGTAGAGGAGCCACCGCAGGTCGGCTGGAATGGATTCCAACGGATAAAGGATGGGAGCGAGAAACATCAGTACGGGCACGATGACCCCGACAGCCTGCTTGAGATCCCGGAGATAGACGCCAAGGGATGCAGAAAGCCAGACCACGCCGGCGAGGAAAGGAAGATATGCAAGCACCACTACAGGGAAAAGGATGACGGTCCAAGGAAAGAATCCCCGAACCAGCAACGAAAACGATAGAAGTACGACCGTCGAGATCAGCAAATGGAACAGTCCAGCAGCAACTGATGTCCATGCCAGCGTTTCGAGCGGGAAGATGACCTTCTTGACGAAATTACTGTTCTCGATAATCAGTGTAGGTGCCCTGATTGCGCATTCAGCAAACAACGCATGCATGTTCATCCCTGCAAACAGAATCACGGCGAAGTCCAATTTACCTGCCGCTGGCCCCGTCCAACGGGATTTGAAAATAAATCCGAAGACGAACGTATATACCGCGAGCATGAACAGCGGTGTAAAGAACGACCAGAATATCCCGATAAAGGATCCCCGATACCTGCCCACGATTTCACGCTTAGCCATTCGACCGACCAAGGTTCGATGTCGCGCGAAAGCAACGATCGGACTCAATGGGTTGCCAAGTTGATACGAGTCGCTCACACCATGTACTCCTGACACCATTGCAACGCGCGAAAAAGCGCACGTTGCGCAACCCGATCCTTCAAGACAGCACTTCCGCGAGTTCGCCGCGCAGGTCATCGATGTCTTCAACGCCCACCGAAAGGCGAATCAGCCCGTCCGAAATGCCGAGGCGTTTTCGGGTGGCCGCTGGAATGGATGCATGGGTCATGATACCCGGATGCTCAATGAGGCTCTCGACACCACCGAGGGACTCGGCAAGTGCGAAGAGTTCGCACCGCTCGAGCACGCGACGCGCGCGCGCCTTCCCACCCTTCACTTCAACGGAGATGATGCCGCCGTAGCCGTTCATTTGCCTACGCGCCAACGCATGCTGAGGGTGGCTGCGCAGCCCCGGATAAATGACCCGCTCGACAGCGTCATGCTTCTCCAGCCACGAGGCAAGCGAAAGCGCGCTCTCGCAATGCTGGCGCATCCGGAGATGCAAGGTCTTCAGGCCACGCATTGCGAGGAAGGAGTCGAAGGGTCCAGCGACAGCCCCGATGGAGTTCTGCAGGAACGCCATCTGATCAGCAAGTTCTGCATTAGCGGCAACGACGATGCCGCCGACAATGTCGGAATGTCCGTTCAAATACTTTGTTGCGGAGTGCAGCACAAGGTCCGCGCCGAACTCGATGGGACGCTGCAACATTGGAGAGCAGAATGTATTGTCTACTACCAAGATGAGGCCGTGTTTCTTCGCAAAAGCGGCAACCTTCGCGAGATCGACCAGTTGCAACATCGGATTGGTCGGTGTTTCCACCCAGAGCATTCGGGTGTTCGGCTTCAGCGCGCCTTTCAGAGCGACGGGGTCGTTGAGGTCGATGAAGTCGAACTCAAGGGCAGCGGTCCGGCGTCGGACGCGTTCAAACAACCGATAAGTGCCGCCATACAGGTCATTCATGGCGATGACATGACTGCCTGCGTCCAATAGCTCCAAGACGGTAGATGCAGCAGCTAGCCCCGAAGCGAATGCGAAGCCCCGCGTGCCACCCTCAAGTGCGGCTACGCAGGCCTCGTACGCCATACGCGTCGGGTTCTGAGTTCGCGAGTACTCGAATCCCGAGTGCTTACCGGGACTTTCCTGCACATACGTGGACGTGGCGTAGATCGGCGTCATGATCGCGCCAGTCGAGGGATCTGGCGACTGGCCGGCATGGATGGCAAGCGTTCCTAGGCCGTGGCCCTTGGAGGCATTCTTTGTGTAAGTCTTTCTTTTCACTTGCATTAGTCCCAAGGATTCATGAGCCGTTCAACGGCAATCGCTCGCAAACGGCGGTACATATTACACTTGCCGCTCCAAGCGCTGCGGGTACCCGCCTGGACGGTACCTGTCCCGGCTCGTATACGCCGTGAATACGGGTGTTTTCCGGCGGCGTGACCTCCCTGGGAATGAACATGAAGGACGAAATTTTGATGAGAACACTGTTAGTGACAGGCGGTGCCGGCTTCATTGGCGCCAATTTCGTGCTTCAGGCTATTGCCGACGGCATCCGTGTCGTCAATCTCGACAAGCTCACCTATGCCGGCAACCTGGGGACCCTGGCATCTGTCGAGAGCGATCCAAACCACGTTTTCGTGCACGGAGACATCGGCGACCGAACCCTCGTTGGCGAACTGCTCGCCCGGCACAAACCGGAAGCGATCATCAATTTCGCCGCCGAGTCGCATGTCGACCGCTCGATCGATGGCCCGGCAGCCTTCGTTGAAACTAACGTCGTCGGTACACTCGCACTCCTAGAGGAGGCTCGCGACTTCTGGCGCGGTCTCGAGGGTACGGCGCGGGATGCGTTCAAGTTTCTGCACGTTTCCACCGACGAGGTGTACGGCTCGCTAGGGGCAGAGGGTAAGTTTACCGAAGCCACTCCCTACGCACCGAATTCGCCTTATTCGGCAAGCAAGGCTGCGTCCGACCACTTGGTCCGAGCTTTCCACCACACTTATGGACTTCCGGTCCTCACGACGAACTGTTCGAACAATTACGGGCCGTTCCAGTTTCCAGAAAAGCTCATCCCGCTGACCATTCAGAAGGCCCTCAAAGGCGAGCCCCTTCCGGTATACGGCGACGGAAAGAATGTGCGCGACTGGCTTTTCGTAGGCGACCATTGCGCAGCGATCCGGCGCGTGCTAGAGGCCGGTCGACTCGGCGAGACCTATAACATCGGTGGTAACGCAGAGCAAGAGAACATCCACGTGGTTCGCACGATCTGCCAGATTCTCGACAGGCGCGAGCCGCTCGTTTCAGGGGCGCCACGTGAGTCGCTGATCACCTATGTGCGCGACCGGCCCGGGCACGACCGACGCTACGCTATTGACGCAAGCAAGCTGCAGAATGAACTCGGCTGGTCACCCACGCAGACCTTCGAATCTGGCATCGAGACAACCGTCGACTGGTACCTCTCCAACCAGCCCTGGGTCGGCTCGATCCTCGACGGTAGCTACCGCATGGAGCGGCTGGGCGCATGACGACGAAAGGCATCATCCTCGCTGGCGGGTCCGGCACACGGCTGTATCCGATCACTCAGGCTGTCAGTAAGCAGTTGCTACCGGTCTACGACAAGCCGATGATCTATTATCCGCTTGCCACACTGATGCTGGCCGGCATCCGGGACGTGTTGATCATCAACACGCCGCACGAGCAGGCTCTGTTTCAACGGCTGCTGGGCGATGGATCTCAGTGGGGCATTAACATCAGCTACGCCGTGCAACCTTCTCCCGATGGTTTGGCTCAGGCGTTCCTCATTGGAAGGGAGTTCATCGACGGGCAACCGAGTTGCCTGGTGCTCGGCGACAACATCTTCTACGGCGTTGGACTGACCGAACGGCTGAAGCGAGCGTCCAGTCGCCCCTCCGGGGCCACGGTCTTCGGCTACTGGGTGCGCGACCCCGAGCGATACGGTGTAGCAGAGTTCGATGTAGAGGGTAGAGTGATCGGGCTTGAGGAGAAGCCGGCCCAGCCAAAGTCAAACTACGCAGTGACCGGCCTGTATTTCTATGACGGCCGCGCGTGCGACTTTGCCGCCGACCTCCGGCCATCGCCTCGTGGCGAACTCGAGATCACCGATCTGAATCGGTGCTACCTCGACGATGGATCGCTCATGCTTGAGCAACTGGGTCGCGGATATGCGTGGCTCGACACTGGAACCCATGCATCGTTGATGGAGGCCGGCAACTTCATCGAAACTATCGAGAATCGCCAGGGGCTCAAGGTTTGTTGTCCGGAGGAGGTCGCGTTCAACAACCGGTGGATCGATGCTGAGCAGGTGCTGGCGCTCGCCAAGCCACTTGCCAAAACCGGTTATGGCGAATACTTGCAGAACCTTGTTACACACGGCCTGGTGAAATGAAGGCAATCGAAACATCCTTGCCGGGCGTTCTCGTGCTCGAGCCGCGCGTTTTCGGCGACTCTCGCGGTTTTTTCTACGAAAGCTACAATGAGAAGACGTTTCGCGATGCCGGCATCGAACGACGCTTCGTGCAATCGAACGTGTCTCGGTCTTCCCGTGGCGTCTTGCGTGGGCTGCATTACCAATGGCCGCATCCGCAAGGCAAGCTTGTAAGCGTCCTCGAAGGCGAGGTGTACGATGTTGCCGTCGATATCCGCCGGGGCTCCCCCACGTTCGGCAAGTGGGCAGCCGCCATGTTGACGGCGGACAACCATCGGCACTTCTGGATTCCGGAGGGCTTTGCCCACGGCTTCTGCGTCGTGTCGGACTACGCAACTTTCAGCTACCAGTGCACCGACCTGTATTCACCTACGGCTGATGGCGGGATCCGCTGGGACGACCCCGAGATAGGAATCGATTGGCCCATCAGCTCGCCAGTGCTGTCCGATAAGGATGCAAGGGCTCCTTCGCTGGCAGAACTTCCCCTTGAGCGACTCCCGGAATACTTGCCGTGACCATCCTCTTGCTTGGAGCAAAAGGGCAACTCGGTCAGGCCTTCCTCGGCCACGAAGGGTTTCAGCGCTTGGGCGACCTGAAGGCCGCCAGTCGTGACGGCACTTTGCACGATGGCGGCGCTGCGCTCGCCGCTGATCTCGCCGACCCGGAGGCCCTGATCGCCCTCCTCGACGCGGAGCGTCCGCGCGTCATCATCAATGCTGCTGCATATACTGCCGTGGACAGGGCCGAACATGAAGAAGACCTGGCCACGCGCATCAATGGCTACGCCCTCTCTGTCATCGGACAGTGGGCGGTGAGCCATAAATCCCTCGTCGTCCATTACTCTACTGATTATGTATTCGATGGAAGAGCTACGGCTCCGTACAACGAAGACGCGCCAACTGGGCCAACCGGAGCGTATGGACGCAGCAAACTTGCCGGCGAGCAAGCATTGCGAGCAAGCGGCGCCGCGCACCTCATCTTCCGCACCGCTTGGGTCTATTCCGCCGTGGGGCAGAACTTTCTGCGAACGATGCTGCGCTTGGGTAGGGAACGTGACGAGATAAGGGTTGTATCCGATCAACGTGGCACGCCTACCGACACCGGGTTGATCGTCGAAGCGACGGTGGCAGCGCTTCGTCAGTGGCACGCTGTGGACGCCGTGGAAAAGAACAACCTGCAAGGCACCTATCACCTGACGGCGTCAGGCGACACTACGTGGCATGGCTTCGCGGAAGCGGTGTTGATGCAAGCGGCTGAGCGGGGCCTTATCGAAAACGCGCCGAGGATCACGCCCATTTCGACCGCGGAATTCCCCACGCCGGCCCGGCGCCCCGCTTATTCCGTCTTGGATACGTCGCGGCTCGCATCCCGTTTCAATATCAGTTTTCCCCAGTGGCAAGACGGCATAGAGCACGTCCTGACAGCCATATCCGAACCGGAATAACGCCCATGCTCATTCCTCTCATTCTCAGCGGCGGCAGTGGCACGCGCCTCTGGCCTATTTCCCGCCGGAACCTGCCCAAGCAGTTCCTTTCGCTCACCGGCTCGGACACTCTTTTCCAGCAGACAGTCAGGCGAACAACGTCGCTTCCCGACACCGGCGCGCCAATCGTCGTGGCAAGCGACGATCACCGCTTTCTGGCGGCCGAACAGTTGCAGGAGTTGAACGCCAACGATGCCAGCATCCTGCTCGAACCCGTCGCGCGCAACACCGCGCCAGCCATTGCGGTGGGAGCGTTCCGTGCACTGGAGAAGTCGGCAGATGCACTCATCCTTGTGCTACCCGCCGATCACCTTATTGGCGACGATCGCTCATTCAACGAAGCAGTTGCGAAAGCTCGACCGCTAGCCGACCAGGGGTGGCTGGTAACCTTCGGCGTCCGCCCCGACCGCCCCGAAACTGGTTTCGGGTACATACAACGTGGTGAGGCACTGAACGCAGATGTTTTCAGGGTAAGCCAGTTTGTTGAGAAGCCCGCATTCGATGTTGCAGAGCGTTATGTCGAGAGTGGTCAGTATGATTGGAACTCCGGCATGTTCCTGTTTCGTGCCGCAACGTACCTTGAAGAACTTTCGCAGCATGCACCGGCAATGCTCGAGGCGGCGCGCACGTCTTACATGAAGGCCAATGTCGACCTTGACTTTGTGCGTCTCGACGCCGAAGCATTCGGCGCATCCCCGAGCGATTCGATCGATTACGCGGTGATGGAGAAGACGTCACGCGCCGCCGTCGTTCCCGTGTCATGCGGCTGGAGCGACATCGGCTCGTGGGACGCCCTCTGGCTTGCCACCGAAAAAGATGCGAACGGAAACCACGCCGAGGGCGACGTCATCACCCTCGATACGACCGGCTCGTTGATCCACTCGCACGCCCGCCATCTTGTTGCCACCGTGGGGCTCGACGACGTAGTAGTAGTCACGACGCCAGACGCAACCCTCGTCGCTCGCCGCGACCGGTCTCAGGACGTCAAGCGAATCGTCGAAGAACTGAAAGCAGCGGGCCGAACGGAGCACGATCTGCATCGCGTTGTACGTCGGCCGTGGGGTAGCTACGACTCGCTGGAAAGCGGGGACCGATTCCAGGTCAAGCGAATCGTCGTGAAACCAGGTGCCGCACTCAGCTTGCAGATGCACCATCATCGTGCCGAACACTGGATCGTCGTCAAGGGCGTCGCCGAGGTCACTTGTGATGACAAGGTGTTTCTACTTGCTGAGAACCAAAGCACTTACTTGCCACTAGGTAGCAAGCACCGTCTGCGGAATCCAGGAAAGGTGCCCGTCGAATTGATCGAGGTACAGTCCGGAAGTTACCTCGGCGAGGATGACATCGTGCGCTTCGACGATGTATACGGTCGAGCTGGCACCTCAGGATGAGTCTCGCCGCGATGCGCGGTTCAGAGGTGATATTCCGTCTCGCATAAAAGGGTGCTACAACGCAACTTTCTGCGACGACGGAGTACTACAGTGCTGCAAAGCAACATGCTTCAGGAGCGTTGTAACGAGTTCCGCAACCATATCGCCGCCCTCAAATCGAAACGGGCCATGGACTGGTATCCGTACGACTCATTGCACAATGTCGATCTGATGTCTGAATACATGCCCGCCGAGCTGATCAACAGATTTGCTAGTGCGGACCTCGATTGGAACGTGCTCGATATCGGTGCTGGTGACGGAGACGTAGGGTTCTTTTTCGAAACCCTCGGATGTCACGTCGACATGCTTGATAACCCGTCGACCAATTTCAACGACTGCCGAGGCATATCAACTTTCGCAGAACTGACAGGAAGCAGGTCTAAGCTGCTTGTCAGGGATATCGACCACGCGTTCACGCTCGATCGTCAGTACGACATGGCATTCGCGCTCGGTTTACTTTATCACCTGCGAAACCCGATGAACCTACTTTTGACGTTGGCGATGCATGCTGAACGTCTCGCCCTCTCCACCCGCGTGTTTCGGTATCTTCCCGACGGAACCAACATAGAGAAGCACTCAGTCGCTTATTTTCTTCGGTGCCGCGAAGCCAATAACGATCCCACCAACTACTGGATTCTCTCGCCGATGGGTCTCCAGACCCTACTCGCGCGCTGCGGCTGGACCGTGAAGGGCAGCTTGATGCAAGGCGCCGGACGATCGAACCCTGTCGAGAATGAGGCCGATGAACGGATGTTCGTCTATTGCGAGCGTATCCAGAATTGGCGTGATCTCGGGAAGCACCACGATTTCTAGATATCCCTGCAGAGGTTCCATCGCACTAGCTCTGTTGGATGTTCGCTTTGATCTCTGCCGTCCGGCGCGACATGAGCGTTCGATCGCCGCGTGTTTCGACGTTTAGGCGTAACAGAGGCTCAGTGTTTGACGAACGCAGATTAAAACGCCAGTTGCCAAAGTCGGCGCTTACACCGTCAACCCATTCGAGCTGCGGCGCGTCGTCAGCATAAAAGTGTAGGACGCGTTCGACTGCCGCAGCCGCGTTGCTGACCACAAAGTTGATCTCGCCGCTACACGGATATGCTGCCATGCGTTCTGCAAGCATCGCCGCGAGATCGACATCCGTTTTCGCGATGCGTTCGGCGACTAGAAGCCACGGGATCATGCCGGAATCGCAATACGCGAACTCGCGGAAATAGTGGTGAGCGCTCATCTCGCCGCCATAGATGGCGTCCTCGGCGCGCATGCGCTCCTTGATGAACGCATGACCGGTCTTGCTTTCAATCGGCACACCGCCTGCCGCCTCGACCATGTCGATCGTGTTCCAGGTCAGGCGCGGGTCGTGGATGATTTTCGCCCCGGGATGTTTTTCGAGCAGCTGCGCCGCAAGCAGTCCAACGATGTAATAGCCCTCGATGAACTCGCCCGCGGCATCGAAAAGGAAGCAGCGATCGAAATCGCCATCCCATGCGATACCGAAGTCCGCGCCATGCCGGCGCACGGCATCGGCGGTCGCATCGCGGTTCTCCGGCAGGAGCGGGTTGGGGATCCCGTTCGGGAACGTGCCGTCGGGTTCGTGGTTGATCCGTATGAACTCGAATGGGAGATGGGGCGCGAGCAGGTCGACCACCGCTCCGGCTCCACCGTTACCCGCGTTCACCACGATCTTCAGCGGCCGCAGCGTGGCGACGTCGACGTAACCCAGCAAGTGCTGGATGTAGGCCGACTTGTCGTGATCGTGCACGACGCGGCCGCGTGAGGCGACCGGTTCGCCGAAGGCGTCGTCTTCGACCATTCGCTCAATTTCGCGCAGGCCGGTGTCGCCGCTGATGGGCCGCGCGCCTTCGCGGACCAGCTTCATCCCGTTGTAGTCGATCGGATTGTGGCTCGCGGTCACCATGATGCCGCCTGCAAGGCCGCGGTGAAACGTTTGAAAATAGATTTCTTCGGTGCCGCAAAGTCCGATGTCGACCGCATCGCGCCCTTCGTCGTTGAGACCTCGAACAACAGCGGCAGCAAAGGCGGGGCTGTCCAGCCTGATGTCATAGCCGACGGCCACGGCACCTTCGTCCACCGTACGCGCGAAAGCCCTTCCCAGGCGGTAGGCGACGTTTTCGTCCAGTTCGTCGGGAACGCGGCCTCGAATATCGTAGGCTTTGAAGCACTTCATTGGGATGTACCCGGAGTGTGACCGGGTTCCATTGTCCGACACGAGCTCCCGGGGCTCAACACGCGCCGGGCAAACGCCTTATGAGCGACGCCCGGCCCTATCGCCGTGTAGCACCGACGACGCGGCCGACCGACGAAAGGCACACGAACCTCACTCCACCGTCACCGACTTCGCAAGATTCCGCGGCTGATCCACATCCGTCCCGCGCAACACCGCCACGTGGTACGCAAGCAGCTGCATCGGCACGGTGAACACGGCCGGCGCGATGAGGTCGCCGCCGCCGTCCACCAGGACCGTCGCCAGGGTGCCGGTATCGGCATCCATGTCCACGCGCTCGTCGGCGAACACGATCAGCTCACCGCCGCGTGCGCGCACTTCCTGCAGGTTCGATTTCAGCTTGTCGAGCAGCGGGCCGTTCGGAGCCACCGCGACGATGGGCATGTTCTCGTCCACCAGCGCCAGCGGGCCGTGCTTGAGCTCGCCTGCCGGGTAGGCCTCGGCGTGGATGTACGAGATCTCCTTGAGCTTCAGCGAGCCTTCCAGCGCCACGGGGAACTGGGCGCCGCGGCCGAGGAACAGCGCGTGCTGCTTGGTGATGAAATGATCGGCGATCGTCAGGATCTCCGGCTCGCTCTTCAGCGCGTTCTCGATGTAGCGCGGCAGCGACTGGAGCTCCTTGCAGTGCTCCAGGTAACGCGCCTCGTCGAGGCCGCGGCGGCGGCCGAGGTCGAGGGCCAGCAGCGCGAACGCGGCCAGCTGCGTCGTGAACGCCTTCGTCGACGCCACGCCGATTTCCGGGCCGGCGCGCGTCATCAGGCGCAGGTCGGATTCGCGCACCACCGAGGATTCGGGCACGTTGCAGATGGCGAACGTCGCGAGGTAGCCACGCCGGCGCGATTCGCGCATGGCGGCGAGCGTGTCGGCCGTTTCGCCCGACTGCGACACGGCGACGAACAGCGTGTCTTCCGGCACCACGACGTCGCGGTAGCGGTACTCGCTGGCGACTTCCACCACCACCGGGATGCGCGCGAGCTGCTCGATCCAGTACTTGGCGACCATGCCCGCGTGGTAGCTGGTGCCGCACGCGACGATGTGGATGCCGCGGGTCTTGTCGAGGATCGGGTCGGCATCGATGCCGAAGATGTTCGGCAGCACGCCGTGCGGGCCGATGCGGCCTTCGAGCGTATCGGCCACGGCGCGCGGCTGTTCGAAGATTTCCTTCTGCATGTAGTGGCGGTACTCGCCGCGCTCGACCGAGTCCGCGCTGATCTCGCTCTCGTGGGCGGTGCGGTCCACAGGCCGGCCATCGAGGCCGTACACGGAGACGCTGTCGCGGGTGATCTCGACGACGTCGTCTTCCTCCAGGTACATCATCCGGTTCGTCACCTTGATGAGCGCCTGCGCGTCGGAGCCGAGGAAATGCTCGCCAATGCCGATACCCACCAGCAGCGGACAGCCGCGGCGCGCGCCGACGATCCGCTCGGGCTCGTCGAGGCTCATCACGGCGATGGCGTACGCACCCTCCAGTTCGCGCACCGCGGCGGTCACCGCTTCACGCAGGCCCTTGCCGGACTGCACATGCTCGTCGATGACGGCGCCCATCACTTCGGTGTCCGTCTCGGAATGGAACTCGCGTCCCTTGGCCCGGAGCGATTCGCGCAACGAGGCGTAGTTCTCGATGATGCCGTTGTGCACGATGGCGATGCGGCCCTGCACGTGCGGGTGCGCGTTCTTCTCGCTGGGCACGCCGTGCGTCGCCCAGCGCGTGTGCGCGATGCCCGTGCCGCCCGGTACCGGATCGGCATCGTAGAGCGCTTCCATCTCGCGGACCTTGCCCTTCGCCCGGACGCGGCGGATCTCGCCGGCGTCGGCGATGGCCATGCCCGCGGAATCGTAACCGCGGTATTCGAGGGCTTTCAGGCCCGCGATGAGGATGGGAGCGATGTCACGCTGCGCGACGGCGGCCACGATTCCACACATGGTGCTTCCCCTGTTGCTTAGTTGACTTTGCGACGCAGGTAATTGAGCAGGTCGATGCGGGTGATGAGGCCGAGGAACTGCTCGCCGTCGACCACGATGGCGACGTGGCCCTTCTCGAAGACGGACATCAGCGACTCGATCGAGGACGTCACCTGGATCATTTCCGGCGAGGCGATCATCGCCGTCGACACCGGGTCGCGGAACTTGGTTTCATCGGCGTGCACGTGCAGCAGCACGTCGGATTCGTCGAGGATGCCGACGATGCGGTCGCCCTCCATCACCGGCAGCTGCGAGACGTCGTACAGCTTCATGCGGTTGTACGCGGTGACGAGGAGATCGTCCGGTTTGACCACGACCGTGTCGCGCTTCGCGTACGGGCGCAGGATCAGGTCGCGCAGATCGCCGTACTGCTCGCGCTCGATGAAGCCGTTGTCGAGCATCCAGTAGTCGTTGTACATCTTCGACAGGTACTTGTTGCCGGTGTCGCACACCAGCGTCACGACGCGCTTGGGCGTCGTCTGCTCGCGGCAGTATTTCAGCGCGGCAGCCAGCAGCGTGCCGGTCGACGAGCCACCCAGCACACCCTCCTTCGCCAGCAGCTCGCGCGCGGCCAGGAAGCTTTCCTTGTCGCTGATGGCGAAGGCCTTCTTCACCATCGAGAAATCGCTGATCGACGGCAGGAAGTCCTCGCCGATGCCTTCCACCATCCAGCTGCCCGACTTCTCCGAGAGCGTGCCCTCGTTGATGTACTGCGCGAGGATCGAACCGACCGGATCGGCCAGCACGATCTCCGTGTTGGGCGAATGCTCCCGCAGATAGGCCGTGAGGCCGCTCATCGTGCCCGACGAGCCGCAACCGACGACGATGGCGTCGACCTTGCCGTCCAGCTGCTCGAGGATCTCCGGGCCCGTGGTCTGAACGTGCGCGGCGGGGTTGTCCGGGTTGCCGAACTGGTTGATGAAATACGCCCCGGGCGTTTCGCGCGCGATGCGCTCGGCCATGTCCTGGTAGTACTCGGGATGGCCCTTGGCGACGTCCGAACGCGTGAGCACCACCTCGGCGCCCATCGCCTTGAGGTTGAAGATCTTCTCGCGGCTCATCTTGTCGGGCACGACGAGCACGAGGCGATAGCCCTTCTGCTGGGCGACCAGCGCCAGGCCGAGGCCCGTGTTGCCGGCGGTGCCCTCGACGAGGGTGTCGCCCGGCTTGATCTTCCCGGCGCGCTCGGCGCCTTCGATCATCGACATGCCGATGCGGTCCTTCACGGAACCGCCCGGGTTGGCGCTCTCGAGCTTGAGGAACAGTTCGCAACGACCCGTATCCAGGTGCTGGGCACGCACCATCGGGGTGCGACCGATCAGGTCGAGGACGCTGTCATGAACACTCATTGGAACTCCGTGATTGATCCGGCGCGGCCCCTTCGACCGCCACCTGTTGGGCCGACATGATAATGGCTGCGGCGCTGAACCGATGCCCGGCTGATCGGCCGAGCCGAAAGGGCGTATGGTCGACCACAAAAAAACGGGCACGTTCCCGTGCCCGTTTTCCTTGCCGCCAAACCCTCAGGCGAGTTCAGTGCGGGGATTTCTGCCAGGTGTCCCACATTCGTTGGAGCCTCTCCTTCGCCTGCAGCTTTTCTCTCTTGAGGCCGGCCAGACTCGCATCGTCGATGGGCAGACAGCCGATGTTGGCGTCGTGCAGCTTGGTATCGAGTTCCTGGTGGCGGTAGAAGAGGCGACGCGTTTCCGCGTTGGCGTGGATGAACTTCTCGACGTCGTCGCGCTGCTGGTTTTCGAACATAGCAAAACTCCTCGCGGTGGGGCCGCCCCGGCTGCGGGACGGTCGTGAGGGGAGCCATGCGGGCACTTCCTTCGCATCGGAAGAAGCGGATCTGGCGATGCGATGTGCCTGGGTGAACGTACGCATGCTCCGGCAGGGCCGCCACGTGGTTTTTCCGTGACGGGCTACCGAAGCTACTCCGGCTGCCGGAGGCGTGCAAGGGCGATTTTTCTGAAACGCCGCACGAAAAAATGGTTGCTGACGCAACGACTTGCGTGGCAGGTTCCGGGCCTGGCTCGTAGGAGCGCACCTGGGCGCGATGGGCATACCTCAAGCCCCGATCGCGCCCAGGTGCGCTCCTACGGCGGTTCCTTGGCTCAGTTGCCGCCGGACTTCTTCGACTTCTTCGGGGTGGTCGTGGCCGGGCTGCTGGCCGGCGCGCCGCCGTCGGAGGAGTTCAGGTCGCGCATGGCGCGCGCGGCGGCTTCGGCCAGGGCGGCCTGCTTCTTGGCCGCGTTGGCGACCTTGGCCTGAGCCGCGGCGACCTGGCGAGCCTTGTCACCCTCGGCCTTGGCCTGCTCCAGCGCCTGGGAATACTCCACGCCCTGCTGCTGCAGGCGCGCGGCCTCTTCCTGGATCATCTGGTTCTGCATGCGCTGCTGTTCCAGCTGGCGGCGGGCCATCTCGGCGTCGAGGCGGCTGGATTCCAGCAGGATGGCGTCGTGCTCGCGGTCGAGCTGGGCGCTCTTGGCCTGGGCGTCCTGGAACTGCGCGACGGCCTTGGCGGTGTCCACGCGGCGCTCGGCGATGTAGAGGTAATGGCCGTGCAGCTTGTCCTTGGGCTTGAACTGGCCCAGCTGGTTGATGGCTTCGCGGGCCCGGGCCTGCTCGCCCTGGGCGTAACCGCCCAGCGTCGGATCGGACGAGAGCTGGTCGAGGCTGGAATTCAGCCGGCGGACGTCGAGGTCGTCGGTGGCCGCCAGGGCGCCGCCCGCGGAAACGGCAAGAACGAGCGCGGAGAAGAGGATGGTGTGGCGCTTCATCACTGGCCTCCGTCCTTAAGGGGTTCGGTCTGGCCGCCGATCGGCGGCGGGGTGGTGTCCGTGGCTTCCGGCAGGACCGTCTCGGTCTCCTGCACGTTGTTCGGGATGGGCACCGTGTCGTTCGCGTGGTTGTCGATCATCTCGACGCGCATCCGCGAGTTTTCCTGGCTCTTGGCCGAATTCTGGGCGCGGGCGGCGCCCAGGCGGGCCTTGGCGCGCGCCAGTTCGCTGTCGGCACGCGATTCGTCGGCCAGCAGGGCCGCGTCGTCGTACTTGCGGCTGGCCATGGCCGCCTGGGCCTGGCGGAACTTGGACTGCGCGTAGTCGAGGTCGACCGGCGCATAATCGGCGGCACCGGCATCGCGCGCCGCCTGCAACTGGGCGAGCGCCTGGTTCATGGCGCCGTCGGGCGGGGGCGCGCTGGCACAGCCAGCGAGGGTGGCGATAGCCATGGCCAGGGCGGCCAGGCCGATGAGCCGGCGGCCCCGGTACAGGGCTTTCGACGGCAAGATGTGCACCATCACTCGTTCCTCTTACAGATTTGCGAGATATTGTCGATATACAGGTCAGTGAGACCGTCTACTCGATTGTAATGCGAACGCCCGGGGGTTTAGGTGGATATCGGTTATTTCCTGAAGCTGATGGTGGACAAGGGCGCGTCGGACATGTTCCTGACGACCGGCGCCCCCGTGAACATCAAGGTGGAGGGCAAGCTCTACCCGCTTGGTAACACCGGCCTGCCGAGCGGCATGGTCAAGAAGATCGCCTATTCGCTGATGGACGAGGGCCAGGTGCCCCAGTTCGAGCGCGACCTCGAGCTCAACATGGCCCTGGCCGTGAAGGAAGCCGGCCGGTTCCGCATCAACGTGTTCAAGCAGCGCGGCGAGATCGGCATGGTGATCCGTGCCATCAAGAGCGAGATCCCCTCCCTGGAGGAACTCCGCCTGCCGACGATCTTCCGCGAGCTGGTCATGGAACCGCGCGGCCTCATCCTCGTCGTCGGCGCCACGGGCTCGGGCAAGTCCACCACCCTCGCGGCGATGCTCGATCACCGCAACACGAACAGCTCGGGCCACATCCTCACCATCGAGGATCCGATCGAGTACCTGCACCGGCACAAGCGGTCCATCGTGAACCAGCGCGAGGTCGGCCTCGACACGCACAGCTACCACGAGGCCCTGAAGAACGCGATGCGCGAGGCGCCGGACGTCATCATGATCGGCGAGATCCGCGACACCGACACGATGGAGGCCGCCATTTCCTTCTCGGAAACCGGTCACCTGTGCCTGGCGACGCTGCACTCGAACAACGCGGACCAGACGCTCGAACGCATCCTCAACTTCTTCCCGGAGTCGGCGCACAAGAACGTGCTGATGAACCTCGCGCTGAACCTGCGCGCGGTGATCAGCCAGCGCCTCGTCATCGGCAAGGACGGCCGCCGCATGCCGGCCACCGAGGTCCTGCTGAACACCCCGCTGATCCGCGACATGATCCGCCGCGGACAGATCCACGAGGTCAAGGAAGCCATGGATCGCAGCCTGCAGGAAGGCATGCAGACCTTCGATCAGTCGCTCTACCGCCTGTACAAGGACGGCCTGATCTCGCTCGACGAGTGCCTGAACAAGGCCGATTCGCGCGACGGCCTGGCACTGAAGATCCGCCTGTCGGAAGGCGCGACGGGCAACGAGTTCGCTTCGAGCGATCCGTACGGTATCGGGGTCTGAGCATACGGAATCCGGCCGCGCTCGGTAGGAGCGCGCCCTGCGCGCGACAGCTCTTCGCCTCAGCCATGGGGCTAGCGCGCCAGCTCCGTGGGTCGGCCCTAAAACATGTCGCGCGCAGGGCGCGCTCCTACACAGGCGCGTCGCGCTGTGCCTCGGGCGCAGCCTTCCGGAACGCCTCCATCGCCTGGCACGCCTCGGCCACCCGCCGGATCGTCGGATACGGGGCCAGATCCAGCCCCCAGCGCACCGCGTTGTAGAACTGGGGCACGAGGCACGCGTCGGCCAGCGTCGGCGTGTCGCCGTAGCAGAAGCGCCCCGCGACGCCCTTCTCGGCCAGCAGCTTCTCGATGCCGTCGAAGCCGTGGCCGATCCAACGCCTCGACCAATCTTCCTTGCCCGCCTGGTCGACGCCGAAACCGGCCTCGATGGCCTTGAGCACCCGCAGGTTTCCCAGCGGATGGATGTCGGTGGCCACGGCCAGCATCAGCTCGCGCACCTTCGCCCTTCCCCGCGCATCCGTGGGCAGCAGGGCCGGTGCCGGCCGGGTCTCCTCCAGATATTCCAGGATGGCCACGGACTGCCTCACCACGTGGCCGTCGTCCACGAGCGTGGGCAGCTGGGCCTGCGGCGAGACGTCGCGGTACGCCGGCTTCAGGTGCTCCCCGCCGTCGGCGATCAACGAGACCGGGCGCGCCTCATAGGCCAGGCCCTTGAGGTTCAGGGCGATGCGGATGCGATAGGCGGCGCTGGAGCGCCAGTAGGTGTACAGGATCAGCGACATGGGGCTTCCTTCGGCCGAGCCGGGATTCTAGCGGGGCGCCTTCCGGAAGCCTTGCCGCGCTGCCGCGCGGATCGCCGATGCGATCGGCTCCCACCGGTCCGATGCCGGATTTGCGCCGACGCGGTCCACCCAAGGACAATCGGCGTTTCTCCTACACAGAAGCCGGAGTCCAACGTGTCCGTCATCCGCATGCAAGACCTCGACCTGCGCGGCAAGCGCGTGCTGATCCGCGAGGACCTCAACGTCCCCGTGGAGAACGGGAAGATCACCTCCACGCAGCGCCTCGACGCCTCGCTGCCCACGATCGTCGCCGCGCGCGACGCCGGCGCGAAGGTCATGGTCATCTCGCATCTGGGTCGGCCGAAGGAAGGCGAGTTCGACGAGGCCTCGTCGCTGAAGCCCGTGGCGGAATGGCTGGGCGACAAGCTCGGCAAGGACGTCCGCCTGGTGCGCGACTACCTCGACGGCGTCGATGTGGCCGACGGCGAAGTGGTCGTGCTCGAGAACTGCCGCATGAACGTCGGCGAAGGCAAGGACGACGAAGCCCTGTCGAAGAAGTACGCCGCGCTCTGCGACGTGTTCGTCATGGACGCCTTCGGCACCGCCCACCGCGCCCAGGCCTCCACGCACGGCGTGATCCGCTTCGCGCCGGTCGCGGCCGCCGGTCCCCTCCTGGCGAAGGAGCTCGACGCGCTCGGCAAGGCGCTCGAGAACCCGGACAAGCCCCTGCTCGCCATCGTCGCGGGTTCGAAGGTCTCCACCAAGCTCGAGCTGCTGCAGAACCTCGTCGGCCGCGTCGACCAGCTGATCGTCGGCGGCGGCATCGCCAACACGTTCATCCTCGCGGCGGGTCACAAGGTGGGCAAGTCGCTCGTCGAGGCCGATCTGCTCGACACCGCGAAGAAGATCATGGCCGACGCGAAGGCGCGTGGTGCCGACGTGCCGGTGCCGACCGACGTCGTCGTCGCCACCGAGTTCGCGGCCACCGCGAAGGCGACGGTCAAGGCCGTCGATCAGGTGGGCGACGACGAGATGATCCTCGACATCGGCCCGGACACCGCGAAGCGCTATGCCGATCTCATCGCGAAGGCCGGTACCGTCGTGTGGAACGGTCCCGTCGGCGTCTTCGAATTCGACGCCTTCGGCAAGGGCACCGAGACGCTCGCGCGCGCCATCGCGGCGTCGAAGGCCTTCTCGATCGCCGGCGGCGGCGACACGCTCGCGGCCGTCGACAAGTACGGCATCGAGGACGGCGTCTCCTACATCTCCACGGGCGGCGGTGCGTTCCTGGAGTTTCTCGAAGGCAAGGAACTGCCCGCCGTCGCCGCGCTGAAGGCGCGGGCGGAAAAGCGCTGATGCTCGTCCTCTTCGACCTCGACGGCACGCTGATCGATTCCGCGCTCGGCATCTTCGCCGGCGTCCGCCATTCCCTGGCGGCCGTCGGCGCCGAAGCGCCGGACGACGCGGCGCTGCGCTCGTGGATCGGACCGCCGCTGCGGGTGAGCTACCGCGACATCCTCGGCGACGACAGCGAGCGCATCGAAGCCGCCGTCGCCGCGTATTCCGAGCGCTTCCGCGCGGTGGGCTGGTCCGAGCACACGGTGTACGACGGCGTCGCCGACATGATCGCCAGCCTCGTCGACGGCGGACACCGCCTCGCCGTCGTCACCAGCAAGACCCGCTCGCACGCGGAGCCGATCATCGCCCACCTGCCCTTCGGCAAGGCGTTCGAACGCGTCTACGCGCCCGGGCCGGAGACCGCGCACAGCGAGAAGGCCACGATGATTGCCGCCGCGCTCGCCGACTTCAGCGCCTCGCCCGACGACACCCTGATGATCGGCGACCGCCTCTACGACATCGAAGGCGCGGTCGCCAATGGCGTGCGCGGCGTCGGCGTCCTCTGGGGCTTCGGCGACCGCGAGGAACTGGAAACTGCGGGCGCATGGAAGGTGGTGGAAGCCCCGGCCGAGATCGCCCTGCTCGCGGATTCCTTCGTCGCCGGCTGACGAAGCGCTCCTACCCTCGGGTGGGAGCGCGTTCACGCGCGAACGGGCGCGCATGACCTGCAGCGGCGGAAAATTCACGGCTACTACGGACCGGCGTATCGCGGGCCGATCCCCTATCGGCGGGCGATCACCGAAACCCGATAAAAAAAGCCCCGGGCTCGCGCCCGGGGCTTTTCGTTTCAGCGGAACGGATTTACTTGATGACGCTCTTCACCGCGTCGATCACCGCCGTGGTGGTGATGTTGAAGTGGGCGTAGAGCTTGTCGATCGGGGCGGAGGCGCCGAACGTCGTCATGCCGATGGCCTTGCCGTCGAGGCCGATGTACTTGGCCCAGAAATCGACGCTGGCGGCTTCCACCGCCACGCGGGCGCGGCACCACGACGGCAGGACGCCTTCGCGGTATTCGACCGGCTGCGCGTCGAACTCTTCCGTGCAGGGCATGGACACGACGCGGACGGGGACGCCCTGGTCGCCGAGCGCCTGCGCGGCTTCGACGGCGAGGCCGACTTCGGAGCCCGTGGCGATGATGATCGCCTTGAACTTCTCCGACGGCTCCCACAGCACGTAGCCACCCTTTTCGATGTTCGCCACCTGCTCTTCCGTGCGCGGATTGTGCTTGAGGTTCTGGCGCGAGAAGATCAGGCACGACGGGTTGCCCGCGCGCTGGATCGCCTTCTTCCAGGACACCGCCGACTCCACGGCATCGGCCGGGCGCCACACGCGGTTGTTCGGGATGAGGCGCAGCGAACCCAGGTGCTCCACCGGCTGATGCGTCGGGCCGTCTTCGCCGAGACCGATCGAATCGTGCGTGTACACGTGGATGGTGTGCGCGGGAATCAGCGCGGACATGCGCACGCCATTACGGGCGTAATCCGAGAACACCAGGAACGTCGCGTCGTACGGGATGAAGCCGCCGTGCAGCGCGATGCCGTTGGAGATCGCGGTCATGCCGAACTCGCGCACGCCGTAATGGATGTAGTTGCCTTCGGCGCCGCCGGTGGCGACGTTCTTCGAACCCTTCCAGATGGTGAGGTTCGACGGAGCGAGGTCGGCCGAGCCGCCGATCAGTTCCGGCAGGAGCGGACCGAACGCGTCGAGCGACATCTGCGACGCCTTGCGCGAGGCCACGACCGGAC
Organism: Luteibacter sp. 3190; assembly: GCF_031456385.1. Taxonomy (NCBI): domain Bacteria; kingdom Pseudomonadati; phylum Pseudomonadota; class Gammaproteobacteria; order Lysobacterales; family Rhodanobacteraceae; genus Luteibacter; species Luteibacter sp. 3190. Next base: position 223,401 of record NZ_JAVDUO010000002.1, read on the forward strand.
CTTCGGCCTGCAGCTTGGCGATATACGCGTTCGCCTTTTCGGCGAAGTCGGCGGGCAGGTCGCCGGCGAGGCGGCGCTTCAGTTCGGCCGCGAGTTCCGGGAACGCCTTCGCGTAGGCGTCGAACTTCGCGTTCCATTCCTGCTCGGCCTTGCCGCCGGCGTCCTTCGCGTTCCACGACGAGTAGAGCTCCTCGGGGATCACGAACGGTGGGTAGTTCCAGCCGAGGCGCTCACGCGCGGCCTGCACTTCGGCCGGGCCGAGCGCCGCACCGTGGGACTCCTCCTTGCCTTCCTTGTTCGGCGCGCCGAAACCGATGATGGTCTTGCAGATCACCAGCGAGGGCTTCTCGCTCTGCGACGTGGCGCGACCGATGGCTTCCTTGATGGCATCGGCGTCGTGGCCGTCAACAGGCTTGCCGTCCTTGCCCACCACGACGTTCCAGCCGTAGGCCTCGAAGCGCTCCGCGGTGTTGTCGGTGAACCAGTCGTGGACTTCGCCGTCGATCGAGATGCCGTTGTCGTCGTAGATGGCGACGAGCTTGCCGAGCTTGAGCGTGCCGGCAAGCGAGGAGACCTCGTGCGAGATGCCTTCCATGAGGCAACCGTCGCCGACGAACACGTACGTGTGGTGATCGACGATCTCATGGCCCGGGCGGTTGAAGCGCGCAGCCAGCACCTTCTCGGCCAGCGCGAAGCCGACGGCGTTGGCGAGACCCTGGCCCAGCGGGCCCGTGGTCGTCTCGACGCCCGGCGTGTGGTGGTATTCCGGATGACCCGCGGTGCGGAAACCGAGCTGGCGGAAGTGCTTCAGATCCTCGATGCCGAGGTCGTAGCCGGTGAGGTGCAGCAGCGCGTACTGCAGCATCGAGCCGTGACCGTTGGAAAGGATGAAGCGGTCGCGGTTCGCCCAATGCGGGTTCGTGGGGTTGTGGCGAAGGAAATCGCCCCACACCACCTCGGCGATATCGGCCATGCCCATCGGCATGCCCGGGTGGCCGGACTTGGCAGCTTCGACACCATCCATGGCCAGGGCGCGGATCGCATTGGCGCGTTCGCGGCGTGTCGTCATCGGCGTTCTCCAGATAGCAGGCGGGGGAAAACGACGATTGTCGCGCATCGGCGAAAAGATGTCGTGGACGTTCATGTCGCGGCGCGGAAGTTAACCCGGCCTTAATCTTTTGACCTCGTTTTTTGAATTTCTTCAGGTTCGAAGGTCTTTAATCGACCACGGCCACCACCGATCCCCCACCCCCAACGCGTGGCGGCCGCCCCGAAAAAAAGAGGAACATTCCCATGAAAAAGGCAGCTCTTGCCCTTGCGGTCTCTTGCGCTTCGTTTGCGGCCATTCCGGCCTTCGCACAGGACAACACGGCCGTGTCCGGCAATTACCAGCCGACCCAGTCGGTCGGTAGCGGCAACTGGTTCATCGGCGCCAACGTCGGTCGCACCAACGGCAGCGACAACGGCGGTTTCGGCAGCAACACCGGCGGTTTCAACTTCCTGAAGGGCGAAAAGGGCCGTCGCACCGGCTACGGCGTCCTCGGCGGCTACCGCTGGAAGGTGGGCCCGGACCTCGGCCTCGGCGTCGAAGCCGGCTATGCCGACCTCGGCAACTACCGCGTCAAGAACGTCTTCGAATCGGATCAGGACGTCAACCAGAAGTCCACGCGCAACGCCCTGCGCGGCTGGATGGTCGGCGTGAACGGCAAGCTCAACCTCGTGCCGGGCTGGTACATCAGCGCGCACGGCGGCTACTTCCGCGCCAACGACAACAACCAGAACTACAACAACAGCGTGGGCCAGGACCTCGGCTTCTCGAGCGGCGGTCGCGCCGACCGCGGCAGCTGGTACGGCGGCATCGGCACCGGCTGGGACGCCACCGAGCACTTCAGCGTGGGTGTCGCGTACGACTACTTCCACGCCGACGCCGGCAAGGTCCGCAACAACGAGACCGGCGAGGTCACGCGTGGCCTGAAGCGCTCCACCGGCATCGTTTCGCTGGCCGGCGAATACCGCTTCTGAGTTAAGAAAAACCCTTCAGCGATCGATTGAGCCACGGTGCCCCCTCACCGTGGCTTAATCGTTTCTTAATACTGAACTGGTCGGTGTTGAATTTATTCCGGCCCGCCCAATCTAAGTGTTCACGCAAGGGCAGACCGGCCCTGCGGCAGCGACGACGGCCTCCCCCACACCCCAGGGCCGCGGCGCCGAAAAAGAAAAAAAGCATTCCGGAGATCCACCATGAAGAAGACCCTTATCGCCCTCGCCCTGGTTGCCGCTGGCGCCGTTGCCGCCCCGGCCTTCGCCCAGGAAGCCAACGGTGCCGGCTGGTTCGTCAACGGCAGCGTCGGTCGCACTTCCGTCGACAAGGACCGCTACGACGGCCACGACACCGGTTACGCCCTCAACGGCGGCTACCGCTGGACCGTCAGCCCGTGGGCCGCCCTCGGTGTCGAGGCCGGTTACAACGACCTCGGCAACATCAACGCCAAGAGCTTCTTCAACGGCAACCGCGTGGTCGATCGCCGCAAGTCGGAACTGCATGGCTGGACCGCCGGCGTGAACGGCCACTTCAACATCGATCCGAAGTGGTACATCAGCGGCCGTGCCGGTATCTACGGATGGAAGGGCCATGGCACCGAGAGCGACGACTTCGATCGCCGCAACCTCGACAAGACCAGCTGGTACGCCGGCGCGGGCGTGGGCTACGACTTCTCGAAGAACTGGAGCCTCGGCATCAACTTCGATCACTACGATGCCCGCAAGGATGGTCTGGACCTTTCGACCAACATGACCTCGGTCACGGCGGAATACCGCTTCTGATCGAACCCGCCGGCTTCACCGGCGGCATAAAAAAACCCGGCGCCTCGCGGCGCCGGGTTTTTTCGTGAAGGGAATCAGCCCTTCTTCCAGATGCCCTTGGCGGCCTGGCTGTTTTCCTTGGCACGCTCGACGACGATCTTCTGCGCCGAGGCGAGGTTGCCCTTCTGGTCCTTCGCCCAGTTCTCCAGCGCCGCCGACACGAGCGCGCGGCCGTACGAGAAGCTGATCGGCCAGGGGTGCGGGCCGAGCTTGTTGATCTCGTTGAGGTTCTCGGTGGCCTGCTGGTCTTCCTGGCCGCCCGAGAGGAACACGATGCCGGCCACGGCGGCGGGCACGGCGTACTGGAACACGTTGACGGTGGCCTCGGCGATGTCCTCGGCGTCCACCTGGTCTTCCTTCGGCGCGTACTTGCCCGGGATGACCATGCTGACCTTCAGGATCAGGGCCTTGAGTTCGACGTTGTTGAGCTCGAGCTGGGCGAACAGGCTCTGCAGGACTTCCTTGTGCACGGCGAAGCTCGTGTCGAGGTCCTGCGTGTTCTCCTTGTCGTCCATCAGGATTTCCGGCTCGACCATCGGGACGAGGCCGGCTTCCTGGCAGAGCGCGGCGTAGCGGGCCAGCGCGTGGGTGTTCGCTTCGACGGCGGCCGAGGTGGGCGTGTCGTCGGTGATCTTGATCACGGCGCGCCACTTGGCGAACTTCGCGCCCAGCTTCGCGTACTCCTGCAGGCGCTCCCGCAGGCCGTCGAGGCCTTCGGTCACCACTTCGCCCGGGAAGCCGGCCAGCGGGTGCGTGCCCTTGTCGACCTTGATGCCCGGGATGATGCCGGCCTGCTCCATCGCCTGGACCATGGTGCGGCCGTCGGCGGTCTTCTGGCGGATCGTTTCGTCGAACAGGATGGCGCCCGAGATGTATTCGCCAAGGCCCGGCGCGGTCAGCAGCATTTCGCGGTACGCGCGGCGGTTCTCTTCATTGTTCTCGAGACCGACAGCCTCGATGCGCTTCTTGATGGTCGAGGCCGATTCGTCGACGGCGATGATGCCCTTGCCGGGTGCCACCATCGCCTGCGCGATCTGTTCGAGGTTTTCGATGCTCATGAGGACTCCATGGAAGTAAGTGGTATGCCCCGCTCTTGCGGCGGGGCCGAAGCAAAAACCGGCGGAGTATAGGGGACGACTCCGCGAAAGCCGTTGTGCGGCGCGATCAAGTGGTCTGGTAGCCCGGCAGCTCGCACTGCTTGAGGATCTTCGCCTTCTGCGCGGGATCGTCCGGCAGGTTGTAGCCGGCGACGTAGTACGTCAGCACGGGATCGCCATTGCGGTTCACGCCCGACGGGCCGTAGCGGAAGTTCTTCACGATGCTGACGCCGACCTGGGCGAGGTCGCCCTCGGGCACGGTCTTCGCGGCGACCACGTTCTGCGGCAGGCCGTTGGAGCCGATCATGAACGTCGTCGCGGTGCAGCCCGGCTGGTTGAGGTTCTTGCCGGTGTTCGGCACGTCGGCGTCGACGCTGGTGTTGGTCAGCGTCCAGTAGTAAGGCAGCCGTTCCGGCGCGACCTTGCGGAAATTCTGCGCGTCGGCGGCGCCGACGGTCAGGAGAAGCGCGGCGGCGATCGCACCGCTGCGGAGGCTGATTCGGATCATGGCGCCCTCGTAGGTAGGTCAGCGCGCCGAGTTTACTCCCGCCGGGGGATGGGGTGCGTGTGAAATCGTGCGGTCGTTCGCCCCCGCCCGGCGTCTGGTACCGACGATCGTGTAGGAGCGCGCCCTGCGCGCGACAGCCTTTCGCGACGAGCCGCAGGGCCTGTCGCCCCTCGCGAAGAGCTGTCGCGCGCAGGGCGCGCTCCTACCAGCGATCACCGATCGCGTGACGATCAAAGGTCGCGCAGGCTATCCGCGATGCCGTCGTCGCCGATCACCAGCAGCTTCAGCGTGTTGGTGCCGCCGCCGCGACCGATGTGGTCGCCGTGGGTCAGGATCACGCGGTCGCCCTTGGTCAGCTTGCCCAGTGCGAACAGGTGCTGGAGCGCGGCGCGCGCGGTGTGCGCCGGGTCGAGGTTGCTCTGCTCGAAGTCCACCGGCTGCACGTCGCGCAGCATCAGCATGCGGCGGCGGGCCACCGCGGACGGCGACATCGCGTAGATGGGCACGGCGAAGCGGTAGCGCGACAGCCACTGCGCCGTCGCGCCGGACTCGGTCAGCGCGACGATCGCGCGGACGCCGACCTGGGCCGCCAGCAGCATCGCGGCGAGCGCGATGGCCTGGTCGGAGCGGTCGAGCGAGTGCGTGCCCGGACGCAGGTCGTCGCGCGGCTCGAACTGGCGCTCGGCACCCAGGCAGATGCGGCGCATGGCGGCCACGGCCTTGTCCGGGTGGGCACCGGCGGCGCTTTCTTCCGAGAGCATCACGGCGTCGGTGCCGTCGATCACGGCGTTGGCGACGTCGAGCACTTCCGCGCGCGTCGGGATCGGCGCGCGCACCATCGACTGCAGCATCTGCGTGGCGGTGATCACCGAGCGGTTGCGCATGACCGACTCGCGGATGATCTTCTTCTGCAGGCCCGGCAGCTCGGCATCGCCGATTTCCACGCCGAGGTCGCCGCGGGCGACCATGACCACGTCGGAGGCGTCGATGATTTCGCCCAGGACGGGGATGGCATCCGCACGTTCGATCTTCGACACGATGGCGGCGTCACCGCCAGCCTCGCGCAGCAGGCGGCGGGCTTCGTGCAGGTCTTCCGCCGAACGCACGAACGAGACGGCGAGGAAGTCGGCGCCCATTTCGGCGGCGAGCTTGATGTCGTTGCGATCCTTGTCGGACAGCGCGGAGACGCTGAGGCCGCCGCCCTGGCGGTTCAGGCCCTTGCGGTTGGACAGGCGGCCGCCGATCGCGACGCGCGTGTGGATCTCGCTACCGACGACGTCGATGACGGCGAGCGCCACCAGACCGTCGTCGAGCAGCAGGATGTCGCCGGCGACCACGTCGCGCGGCAGGTCGTAATAGCTGACGCCGACGCGGGTCTGGTCGCCCGGAGGAGCGTCCGGACGGCAGTCGAGCACGAAGCTGTCGCCCGGCAGCAGGTCGATCGGGCCGTCGACGAACTTCTCGATGCGGATCTTCGGACCCTGCAGGTCGGCCAGGATGCCGACCTCGCGACCCACCGCGTCGGCCGCGGCGCGTACCGCGTTCGCGCGGGCGCGATGGTCGTCCGGCGTGCCGTGCGAGAGGTTCAGGCGGACGATATCCACGCCCTCCTCGAGGATCTTCTCGAGCATGCCCGGAACGTCGGTGGCGGGTCCGAGGGTGGCTACGATCTTGGTGCGGCGTACCTGGATATCGGTCATCGGTGCTTTCTCTTGGTCTTGAATGCGTGGGGCGCCGGTCAGTCCAGCGTGGTGTTCAGCAGATCGGCCAGGCGCTTGCCCGCCTCGCGCAGGCGCGTCTCGGCGATCGGGAGGTTGCGCGCCACGTAGGCGTCGTCGATGCGGTGGCTGTCGGGGTAGAAGCCTGGTGCGAGCGTGGCCATGCACGACTCCTCGGCCCACTGGGCGTAAGGGTTGTCGAACGGCGCGATGGGCTTCGGCAGTTTCACCGGACCTTCGGCCGCGAGCCGGTCGGCGTACGCGTTCCATTTGAGGTCGCGCGTATAGAGCATCTGCGAGTCCCACACGCGGTGCAGGTTGGTGCCCTTGCCGTCGAACTGGACCTGGTAGTCGTTGCCACCCTTGTCGTCGCGGCTGCCGCCATGCAGCGGCTGGTGCACGTCGCCGACGAAGTGGACGACGAACTTCAGCGCTTCGGCGCGCTCCGCGTTGGACTTGTGCCTGTCGCCGAGGATGGCGACGTATTTTTCGAGCCCGCCGACGACGCAGCGGCCGTCCGGGCAATCGCGCGGCGGCACGTAGTGGCATTTGCCGTCGCGGAAGTCGATGTAGTGCAGCGGTCCCGTCGCCTTGCCCAGCGCCTCCTTGCCCGACTCGTTGCGCAGATGGTCGGGCCAGCTGGCGACATCGGCCAGCGAATCCGCGCCATCGGCTTGCAGCAGTCGCTCGACCTCCTTGCGGGCCGACGGATCGAGCTGGCGCCAGGCCAGTTCCGCGACGATGCGGTGCCCGATGTCGCCCCAGGCCTGCACGGTGCTGGCGAACGCGGGGATGGCCAGGGCCAGCAGGGCGGCGGCGACGCGGCGCTTGGAGGCGATCTTCATGGGGCGGTAAACGTTTCCGGACGGTCGAACGCCCAAGTGTGCCACAGCGCGCCCCGCCTCCGGACCAGAAATTTAGATCGATCTACCCGCTGCGCGCGTTCACCTTTCTGGGCGGGGCCGGGGCGCGGGAGCAGCCCGCCGCGACGACGATCCGTTATCATCGAGTTTTGTGCCACCCGCCCCTACTTCGTTAGCAATTCCCAACCCGGAGGCTGCACATGACCATCAAGGTCGCCATCAACGGTTACGGCCGCATCGGTCGCAACATCCTGCGCTCGCTCTACGAAGCCAAGAAGAACGGCCAGGACATCCAGATCGTCGCCGTCAACGATCTCGGCAACGCCGAAACCAATGCCCACCTGACCCAGTACGACACGGCCCATGGCCGCTTCCCGGGCGACGTGTCGGTGGACGGTGGCGACCTGATCGTCAACGGCGACCGCATCAAGGTGTTCGCCGAGCGCGATCCGTCGAAGCTGCCCTGGGGCGAGCACGGCGTCGATGTCGTGATGGAGTCGACCGGCTTCTTCACCTCCAAGGCCAAGGCGAGCGCGCACATCGCCGGCGGCGCGAAGAAGGTCATCATCTCCGCCCCGGGCGACAAGGACGTGGACGGCACCTTCGTCATGGGCGTCAACGACGACAAGCTGCACTCGGGCCTGGAAGTCATCTCCAACGCGTCGTGCACCACGAACTGCCTGGCCCCGCTGGCCAAGGTCCTGCACGCGAAGATCGGCATCAAGCACGGCCTGATGACCACGATCCACGCGTACACGAACGACCAGGTGCTGACGGACGTCTACCACTCCGACCTGCGCCGCGCCCGTAGCGCCACGCACAGCCAGATCCCGACCAAGACCGGCGCCGCCGCCGCGGTGGGCCTGGTGCTGCCGGAACTCAACGGCAAGCTCGACGGCTTCGCCATGCGCGTGCCGACGATCAACGTGTCGGTGGTCGACCTGACCTTCACCGCCGAACGCGCGACCACGAAGGAAGAGATCGACGCCGCCATCAACGAAGCCGCCAACGGCTCGCTGAAGGGCATCCTCGCGGTGAACACGCAGCCGCTGGTCTCGATCGACTTCAACCACAACCCGCACTCGTCGATCTACGATTCGACGCAGACGCGCGTCATGGAAGGCACGCTGGTCAAGGTGCTTTCGTGGTACGACAACGAGTGGGGCTTCTCGAACCGCATGCTCGACATGGCCAAGGCGCTCATGTCGGCGAAGTAAGCCGCGCCACAACGCAATAAGTACGGCCACGGGGGGCCCGCAGCGATGCGGGCCCCTCTTTTTTTGCCCGGAGATCACCACCCATGGACCACCGCGCCCTGATGGCCGCATGCCTCGCCATGATGCCGCCCATGACGGCGCTCGCGATGCATTGCACGGCATCGCACCCGACCACCGCCGAGATCGTCGACCGCGGCCTGCTTTCCCCGTCGGCGTCGCCCGGGCAGCGCAAGCGCCTCGCCGACCGCCTGCTCTGCTCCGCTCTCGCCGGCAATCCGTCGAGCCAGGAGCTCGCCGGCGAGCTGTATTTCCAGGGCTCCGCCAGGAAGGGCAACGTGTTACCGCGCGACCTGGACCGCGCCCGCCGCCTGCTGACGGCGGCGGCGAACCGCGGGCGCCGTCACGCGATGCACGATCTCGCGCGCCTCGAGCTGGCCGATGGGCACCTTTACGAAGCGGCGATGTGGTCGCGCGTGGAGGTGCAGATACATGGCGCACCGCCCGCGCGCGTCGCGCCGTTGCATGCGCGGATCGCGAGACGCGTCGCGCCCGATGCGCGGCTCGACGCGGACGTCGCGGCGAAGGTGCGCTCGGTGCGCGAGGCGATGGAGGCCGATGCCGCTTTGTAGGAGCGCACCTGGGCGCGATAGCTTTTCGCGAAAAAGCATCAGGCCCTGCTGCTCCTCGCGAAAAGCCGTCGTACCCGAAGGGCATAAACGCCCAGGTGCGCTCCCACCACTAGCGAGAATCAGCCTTGCGCGATGCGCTGCTCGATCGCGCCGAAGATCGAGGCGCCGTTCTGGTCCGTCACCTCGATGCGGACCGTGTCGCCGAAGGCGAGGAACGGCGTGGAGGCCTTGCCGTCGCGCAGCGCTTCCACGGTGCGCTGTTCGGCAAGGCAGGAGGCGCCCTTCGCGGTGTCCTGGTTGGCGATCGTGCCCGAACCGACCAGCGTGCCCGCGGTGAGCGGGCGCGTCTTCGCGGCGTGGGCGATCAGCTGCGCGAAGTCGAACTGCATGTCGACACCGCATTCGGCTTCGCCGAACCACTGGCCGTTGATCCACGTGCGCATCGGCAGGTGCAACTTCTCGCCCTGCCACGCGTCGCCGAGCTCGTCGGGCGTGACGAACACCGGCGACAGCGCGGAACGCGGCTTGGACTGCAGGAAACCGAAGCCCTTGGCGAGTTCGCCGGGGATCAGTCCGCGCAGCGATACGTCGTTGACGATGCCGACGAGCTGGATGTGCCCCGCCGCCTCGGCGGGCGTGACGCCCATCGGGACGTCGTCGGTGACTACGAGCACCTCGGCCTCGAGATCGATGCCGTATTCCTCGCTGCGGACGACGACCGGGTCGCGCGGGCCGAGGAAACCGGCGCTGGTCGCCTGGTACATCAGCGGGTCGGTGTAGAACGACTCGGGCACTTCGGCCCCCCGCGCCTTGCGCACACGCTCGACGTGCGGCAGGTACGCGCTGCCATCGACGAACTCGTACGCGCGCGGCAGCGGTGCCGCCAGCGCCGCGACGTCGAGGTCGAAGATGCCCTGCGCCGTGCCCTCGTCGAGCGCTTCCGACAGCGCGTTCAGGCGCGGTGCCAGCGTGTGCCAGTCGTCCAGCGCCGCCTGCAGCGTCGCGGCGATGCCGGTCGCCTTCACGGCGCGGGTGAGGTCGCGGCTGACGACGACGAGCGTGCCGTCGCGGCCGCCTTCCTTGAGCGAAGCGAGTTTCATGCGTTTCCTTTTCCGATCAGACGGCGGACGGGTCGAAGTGCTTCTTCAGACCGCGCCAGCATTCGTAGTAGTCGCCCTGCAGCGCCTTCGACTCGAGGGCCTGCCGGCTCGGGCGGATGACCTTGCGTGTTTCGAACATGAACGCCATGGTGCCCACGATGTGATCCGGACGCGAGACGTCCGCGTGCGAGGCCTTCTCGAAACTCGCCGCATCGGGGCCGTGTCCGCTCATGCAGTTGTGCAGGCTCGAACCGCCGGGAACGAAGCCGCCGGCCTTCGCGTCGTACGCGCCGTCGATCAGCCCCATGAACTCGCTGGCCACGTTGCGATGGAAGTACGGCGGCCGGAACGTGTGCTCGGCCACGAGCCAGCGCGGCGGGAAGATCACGAAATCCATGTTCGCGACGCCGGGGGTATCGCTCGCCGACGTGAGGACGGTGAAGATCGACGGGTCCGGGTGGTCCACCGCGATCGAGCCGATCGTGTTGAAGCGGCGCAGGTCGTATTTGTACGGCGTGTAGTTGCCGTGCCACGCGACCACGTCGAGCGGCGAATGATCGATCGACGCCTGCCAGAGGTGACCCTGGAACTTGGCGATCAGCGCGAAGTCGCCTTCGAGGTCTTCGTAGGCCGCGACCGGCGCGAGGAAATCGCGCGGGTGCGCGAGTCCGTTGGCGCCGATGGGGCCGAGGTCCGGCAGGTGCAGCGGCGCGCCGAAGTTCTCGGCGACGTAGCCGCGCGCCTCGCCGTCCGGCAGTTCGACCAGGAACCGGATGCCGCGCGGCACGACGGCGATCTCGTACGGCGCGACGTCGAGCACGCCGAGCTCGGTACGGATGCGCAGCCGCCCCTGCTGCGGCACGAGCAGCAGTTCGCCGTCCGCGTCGTAGAAGTAGCGGCCTTCCATCGAACGGTTGGCGACGTACTGGTGGATGCCGATGCCCGCCTGATCGGCCGCGCCGCCGTTACCGCCCATGGTGAACAGGCCATCGAGGAAATCGGTGCCGGCGGGAGCCGCGGGCAGCGGGTCCCAGCGCAGCTGATTCGGGGTGGGCGGTGCTTCGTCGAAGCGGTTGTGGAAGCTCGCATGCGCCAGTTCCGTGAACGGCGAATGCTGCGCGGCAGGCCGGATGCGATAGAGCCAGCTGCGCAGGTTGCGGTGGCGCGGCGCGGTGAATGCGCTGCCCGAGAGCTGCTCGGCGTAGAGACCCTTCGCCACGCGTTGCGGCGAGTTCTGGCCCGTGGGCAGCACGCCCTCCACCGCTTCGGTGGCGAACTCGTTGGCGAAACCGGTCTGGTAACCGCGGGTATCGTCGGTGTGGGTCATCGGTGGTGTCCGGTTATCGGCTTTTGTAGGAGCGCACCTGGGCGCGATGAGGCTCGCGCGGACCCCCGATCGCGCCCAGGTGCGCTCCTACGCGCCGCTAGGCTATCAAAGCACGCCGCGGCGCATCTGGTCGCGTTCGATCGACTCGAACAGCGCCTTGAAGTTGCCGTTGCCGAAGCCCTCGTTGCCCTTGCGCTGGATGATCTCGAAGAAGATCGGGCCGATGTTGTTCTGCGTGAAGATCTGCAGCAGCAGCTTCTTCTTGGTTTCGTCGTCGGCGTCGATCAGCAGCTTGTTCTTCTGCAGGCGCGGAATGTCCTCGCCATGATCCGGCACGCGGATGTCGATCACCTCGTAGTAGGTGTCCGGCGTATCGAGGAACGCCACGTCGAGCGCCCGCATGGCTTCCACCGACGCGTAGATGTCGTCCGTGAACAGCGCGATGTGCTGGATGCCTTCGCCGTTGTACTCGCGCAGGTATTCGTTGATCTGCGACTTCTCGTCGGACGATTCGTTGAGCGGGATGCGGACCATGCCGTCCGGCGCCGTCATCGCCTTCGAGACGAGGCCGGTCTTCGCGCCCTTGATGTCGAAGTAGCGGATCTCGCGGAAGTTGAACAGGCGCTCGTAGTACTCCGACCACTTCTCCATGTTGCCGAAGTGCAGGTTGTGGGTCAGGTGGTCGATGAAGGTGAGGCCGAAACCCTTCGGATGGCGATCGACGCCCGGGATCCACTCGAACTCGCTCTCGTACACCTCGCCCTTGTCGCCGTAGGTATCCACGAGGTACAGCGCGCAGCCGCCGATGCCCTGGATCGTCGGGACGTCCAGCGCGAGCGTGTCCGGCTTGTTCGTGATCTTCTCGGCGCCGTTGGACAGCGCGGTGGCCTGGACGTCCGTCGCCGGGCGGTTGAAGCGGATGGCGAAGCCGCACGCGCTCGGGCCGTGCTGCGCGACGAAGTCGGCGGCGAACGAGTCGGGTTCTTCGTTGACGAGGAAGTTGCAGTCGCCCTGGCGGTACAGGGTGACCTTCTTCGTCTTGTGCTTCGCCACCGCGGTGAAGCCCAGCTTCGGGAACAAGGTATGCAGCAGCGCCGGGTCCGGCGCGGCGAACTCGACGAACTCGAAGCCATCGACACCCTGCGGGTTTTCGAAGGTGGTGACTTCCATACCGATATTGGGCTGGGCGCTCATGGGCGATACTCCTGGCTGGGGGACGGCTTGCGCCGTCATGATGCCCGTTATAGTTTCACCTGTAACCATTTGCAAGGACCTGTGCAGCATGATTCCCGAAGCCGTACCCGCGCACGCGCCGCTCGAACTGGAGCACTTCCTGCCCTACCGGCTGTCGATCCTGTCGAACACGGTGAGCCAGGGCATCGCGGCGGAGTACGTGGAGCGCTTCCAGCTGAGCATGACCGAGTGGCGCGTCATGACGATTCTCGCGCGCTTTCCGGAGGTCTCGGCCCGTGAAGTGGTGGAGCGGACGGCGATGGACAAGGTCGCGGTGAGCCGCGCCGTGGCCCGGCTGGTCGAGGCGGGCCGGGTCGACCGCGGCACGCACGACGGCGACAAGCGCCGCTCGGTGCTGAAGCTGTCGGACGCCGGCTGGGCGATCCACGACGAAGTGGCGCCCTTGGCGCGCGCCCACGAGCGGGAGCTGCTGGCGAAGCTGGACGAGGCCGAACGGGTGCAATTGGACCGGATCCTGGACAAGCTGCTGGCCTGAGGCGTAGGAGCGCGCCCTGCGCGCGACATCTTTTGAGGCCGGGAGCAACAGGGCCTGTCGCTCCCGGCGAAAACATGTCGCGCGCAGGGCGCGCTCCTACCGCTTCGCGCGCGCCTTATTTCACCCCGTGCATCAGGCGGTTGATCAGCGGGGCGATCAGGAAGAGCACGATGCCCGCGCCGACGAGGAGCTCGAAGCTGAAGGTGAAGCCCGAGAGCGCCGAGTCCACGGTCATGCCGGTCTCGCCGCTGATGTGGCCGGCGAGCAGGCCCGAGAGGTTGTTGCCGATGGCGGTGGAGAGGAACCAGCCGCCCATCGCGAGGCCGACGACACGGATCGGCGCCAGCTTGGTCACCATCGACAGGCCGATCGGCGACAGGCACAGCTCGCCGATCGTCTGCAGCACGTAGCACGCCGCCAGCGGCCAGAACGGGATCAGCCCGCGGCCGTCCACCAGGCCCTTCAGCGCGTACATCAGCACCAGGAAGCCCAGCGCGTTGAAGATCAGGCCGAGGCCGAACTTGCGCGGGATCGACGGCTCCTTGCGGAAGCGCGACGACCACGCCCACGCCAGCGCCACGACCGGCGCGAAGACGAGGATCGCGGCGGAGTTCACCGACTGGAACCAGCCGGTGGGGAATTCCCAGCCGAACATCTGGCGATCCACGATGTTCTGCGCGAGGAAGTTGAACGAGCTGCCGGCCTGCTCGAAGAACATCCAGAACAGCACGTTGAACGTGAAGAGCAGCAGCATCGCCACGACGCGGTGGATCTGGATGCGGTCGTGACGCACGGCCTCGATCACGAGCATCGCGGCCACGCCGATGAAGAGGATGCCGAGCAGCCACGCGATGAAGATCGCGCCCGCCTTCGCCATCAGCAGGTAGACGAGCGGAATGGCGACGAGGATGCCGACGATCACGCCGACGAAGCTCTTGCCTTCGTGGCGTTCCGGCGGCGGCACGCCCACGCCCTTGAGCTGCGAACGGCCGAGCAGGAACCAGATGAAGCAGATCACCATGCCGATGCCGGTCGCGGCGAACACGGCCTTGTAGTTCTGCTGCAGCGGCGTATCGGTGATGACGGAAGCGAGCCAGCCCGTGACCAGCGGCGCGAGGAAACCGCCGAGGTTGATGCCCATGTAGAAGATGGTGAAACCGCGATCGCGCCGGTCGTCGCCGACGGGGTAGATCTGGCCCACGAGCGACGAAATGTTCGGCTTGAACAGGCCGTTGCCGACGATCACGGTGGCCAGGCCGGCGAGGAACACCTGTTCGTTCGGCACCATCACCATGAACAGGCCGGCGCCCATCACCGCGGCCCCGAGCAGGATGGAACGCTGGTAGCCGAGGATCCGGTCGGCGACGTAGCCGCCGAAGATCGCCGAGGCGTAGACGAGCGCGAGATAGGCGCCGTAGGTGCGGCTGGCGTAGCCCTGGCCCGAGGCGTCGCCGTTGAAGAATTCGGCGACGATGTACAGCGTCAGCGCCCAGCGCATGCCGTAGAACGCGAACCGCTCCCAGAACTCGGTCATGAACAGCATCCACAGGGGACGCGGATGACCGAGGGTCTGCGGATACTCGGGTACGGGCCGCGCGGCGGCGTGGGCGGTGGCTGTCATGGCTTCCCTTGAAGACGAATGCGTGCAGGGTGTTTAGCCGGAGCGGCCCCGTGCGTCAAATCGAAAGGTGACGACCGACGGTTGGAGCGAACCTGGCCGCGACAGCTTTTCGCGAGGCGTCGCAGGCCCTGTCGCTTCCCGCGAAGAGCGGTCGCGGCCAGGTCCGCTCCCACTGAACGCGGTCACGTGCCCAGGATGGTGCGGACCTCGATGAGTTCCGGGAAGAAGCTCTGCTCCAGCGCCTTGCGCAGGAAGGCCACGCCGGACGAGCCGCCGGTGCCGGGGCGGAAGCCGATGATGCGCTCCACCGTCTTCATGTGGCGGAAGCGCCAGAGCTGGAACGCTTCCTCGATGTCCACGAGCTCCTCGCTGAGATGGTACTCAGGCCAGAAGTTCGCGGTGTCCTCGTAGATGCGCTTGAACACGGGCAGGAGCGAGGGCTGGCTGCGCCATGGCTGGGTCAGGTCGCGGGCCAGCAGTTCGGCGGGCACGGGATGGCCGCGGCGGGCGAGGTAGCGCAGGTATTCGTCGTACAGGCCCGGGGCCTCGAACACGGTCCGGAGCCGATCGTGCGCCACGGGATCATGCTCGAACACGCGCAGCATGTCGGCGTGCTTGTTGCCGAGCAGGAATTCGACCATGCGGTACTGCAACGATTGGAATCCGGACGAAGGCCCCAGGACGTCGCGGAACTGCAGGTATTCGGCAGGGGTGAGGGTCTCCAGCACCCCCCACTGCTCGTAGAGCTGCCGCTGGATCTGCTTCACCCTCGCAAGAACTTTCAGCGTGCCGTCGACGTCGTCGCGGCGCAGGCGCGCCAGCGCGGCGTCCAGCTCGTGGATCATCAGCTTCAGCCACAGCTCGGAGGTCTGGTGCTGGACGATGAAGAGCATCTCGTCGTGGTGCGCCGGCTCGCTGCGCGGGTGCTGCGCGGTGAGTACCTGGTCGAGCTTCAGGTATTCGCCATAGGTGAGGCGCCCGTCGAGATCGGTGCGGATACCGGGTTCGAGGTCGCGCTGCGGGTTGGCCATGGGCATCTTCACATCGGGGGTTGACGGGGTCGCAGGGCGCGCCACGCCGCCATTTCGGCCGCCTGCGCAGGGTCGATCGTGCTGCGCCGTACCTTGCCGGGCCATAATACCCCTGATATCTAGTCCGGCTCGCAAGAACCCAAAAGCTAGTCGCGCCCCGCTGGATGGGCCCGGCCGCTTCCCCACTCGTGCGTGTCGTTTCTAACCTTCCCCTGGGAGCGAGTCGTGTCCATCGCCGCCAAGTTCGAAATCGAATACCTGCAATACCTTGACCAGGACGGCAAGGAAACCGGTAAGGAACTCCCCGAATTCGCCAAGGACCTCGACCACATGGTCGAGCTCTACAAGCTCATGGTGTCCACCCGCGTGTTCGACGCCAAGTCCATCGCGCTGCAGCGCACCGGCAAGCTGGGCACCTACGCCTCGTGCCTCGGCCACGAAGCCGCGCACGTGGGCATCGGCAGCGCCATGCGCCGCGAGGATTCCCTCGCCGTGTCGTATCGCGAGTACGGCGCGCAGCTGTATCGCGGCGTGAAGCCGCGCGAGGTCTACACCTACTGGGGCGGCGACGAGCGCGGCAACGATTTCGCCGACGCGCCCGCCCACGACTTCGCCTGGTGCGTGCCGATCGGCACGCAGTGCCTGCACGCCGCCGGCTCGGCGCTGGCGTTCAAGATCCGCAACGAACCGCGCGTCGCGGTCTGCACGATCGGTGACGGCGGCTCGTCGAAGGGCGACTTCTACGGCGCCATCAACGTCGCCGGCGCGCAGCAGCTGCCGCTGGTGGCGGTGATCGTGAACAACCAGTGGGCGATCTCCGTGCCCCGCCGCATCCAGAGCGGTTCCGGCACGCTGGCCCAGAAGGGCATCGCGGCCGGCCTGTACTGCATCCAGGTGGACGGCAACGACATCATCGCCGTGCGCAAGGCGATGGAAGACGCGCTCGAGCGCGCGCGCTCGGGTCAGGGCGGCAGCGTGATCGAAGCGGTGACCTACCGCCTCGGCGACCACACCACGGCCGACGACGCGCGCCGCTACCGCGGCGAGCAGGAAGTGAAGGACGCGTGGGAACGCGACCCGGTGCCGCGCCTGCGCAAGTGGCTCGAAGCCAAGGGCAAGTGGGACGACGCGAAGGAAGAGGCCTGGAAGGCCGAGTGCGACGACTGGATGGACAACGAGGTCAACGCGTACCTGGAGACGAAGAACCAGCCGGCGACGGCGATGTTCGACTACCTGTACGCCGAACTCCCGGCCGACCTCGAAAAGCAGCGCGAGCTCGTTGCTTCCCTCGATCGCAAGTAAGGATCCCTTCCCATGGCACAAATCACTCTCATCGAAGCGGTGACCCAGGCGCTCGCCTACGAGATGCGCAACGACGACAGCGTCGTGGTGCTCGGCGAGGACGTCGGCGTCAACGGCGGCGTGTTCCGCGCCACGCAGGGCCTGCAGGAACAGTTCGGCGACATGCGCGTCATCGACACGCCGCTGGACGAAGGCACCATCGCCGGCCTCACGGTCGGTCTCGCCGCGCAGGGCATGAAGCCCGTCGCGGAAGCGCAGTTCGAAGGCTTCATCTACCCGATGATGGAGCACATCGCCTGCCACGCCGCCCGCATGCGCAACCGCACGCGCGGCCGCATCACGGTGCCCGCCGTGTGGCGCGCGCCCTGGGGCGGCGGCATCCGCGCGCCGGAGCACCACTCCGAGGCGAACGAGCACCTGTTCACCAACATCCCGGGCCTGCGCGTCGTGATGCCCTCGTCGCCGGCCCGCGCCTACGGCCTGCTGCTCGCCGCGATCCGCGACCCGGATCCCGTGATCTTCTTCGAGCCGAAGCGCATCTATCGCCAGTACAAGGAAGAAGTGCCGGACGACGGCGAGGCGCTGCCGCTCGACGTCTGCTTCGTGCTGCGCGACGGCACCGACGTGACGCTCGTGACCTGGGGCGCGCAGGTGAAGGAATGCCTCGAGGCCGCCGACGAGCTCGCGCAGAAGGGCATCAGCGCCGAAGTCATCGACGTCGCGACGCTGACCCCGCTCGACTTCGACACGATCGCGGAATCGGTCACGAAGACCGGCCGCTGCGTCATCGTGCACGAAGCCCCGAAGACCGCCGGCTTCGGCGCCGAGATCGCCGCGCGCCTGTCCGAGGAGTGCCTCTACAGCCTGCTCGCGCCGGTCGAGCGCGTCACCGGCTTCGATACCCACATCCCGCTGTTCCGCCTGGAGATGAAGTACCTCCCCAGCGTCGAACGCATCGTCGAAGCCGCCGAGCGCACGCTCGCCGCCTCCTGAGGAACCGATACCCATGGCCGACATCAAGACCTTTTTCCTGCCGGACCTCGGCGAAGGCCTGCCCGACGCGACCGTCGTCGAGTGGCACGTCAAGGAAGGCGACACCATCAAGCTCGACGCCCCGCTGGTGTCGATGGAAACCGCGAAGGCCGTCGTCGACGTGCCGTCGCCCTACTCCGGCACCGTGAAGAAGCTGCACGGCGCCGCCGGCGACATCATCGAGACCGGCGCGCCGCTGGCCGAGTTCGAGATCGACCCGAACGCCCGCCAGCGCGCCGAGGCCGAATCCACCGGCCACCACCATGGCCCGAAGAAGGGCGTCGGCAGCCCGGCGGCCGACGATAGCCACAAGGTCGTCGCGTCCGACGACGGTGGCGAGATCGAGTCCGGCGGCGAGCGCGAAGACGAAGGCACCGTCGTCGGCGCCATGGTCAGCGGCAACGCCGTGCACACGGAGCAGGTGTCCAGTGCCGGCGGCGTCAAGGCCGTGCCGGCCGTGCGCGCCGCCGCGAAGAAGCTCAAGGTCGACCTGACCCGCGTGCAGCCCACGGGCGCCGGCGGCGTCATCACCATGGCCGACGTCAAGGCCGCCGCGGCCAACGGCAGCGCCGCCCTGGGCGCCGCGCCGGTCCGTTCGGCCGCCGCGCAGCACCTCGCGCCGACGCTGCCCGAGCCGGGTCCGGCACCGACACGCACGCCCGTGTCGCTCGCCGGCAAGGCCGTCCGCACCGCGCCCCCGGGCAAGGACGCGATGGGTCAGCCGGAACAGCTCAAGGGCGTCCGCCGCAACATGGCGCGCGTCATGGCCGAAGCGCACGCGCAGGTCGTCCCGACCACGCTCGTCGACGACGCCGACCTGCACGCCTGGATCGGCAAGCAGGACATCACCGCCCGCCTGATCCGCGCGATCGTGGTCGCCTGCAAGACGGTGCCGGCACTCAACGCGTGGTTCGACGGCAAGACGCTGACCCGCACGCTGCACCCGCACGTGGACGTCGGCATCGCCGTGGATACCGAGGACGGCCTGTTCGTTCCGGCCCTGCGCAACGCCGACGTGCTCGACGGCGCGGGCGTCCGCGCCGCGATCAAGCGCCTGCGCACCTCCGTCGAGGATCGCAGCATTCCGGCGTCGGAGCTCTCCGGCTACACGATCAGCTTGTCCAACTTCGGCATGTTCGCCGGCCGCTACGCCACGCCGGTCGTCGTGCCGCCGACGGTCGCCATCGTCGGTGCCGGCAAGCTCAGCCACGACGTCGTCGCCGTGATGGGCGGCATCGAAGTGCACCGCCGCATGCCGCTGTCGCTGACCTTCGACCACCGCGCCGCCACGGGCGGGGAAGCCGCGCGCTTCCTGAAGGCGATGCTCGACGATCTGGGCCTGCCGCAGTAAGACGCGGCGACGCCGCCCTGCCCTCATTCGCGCGCAGGGCGCGCTCCTACAACGCCGCACTGTAGGAGCGCGCCCTGCGCGCGACATGTTGTGAGGCCGCGAGTCACAAGTCCCGATGGAGGTTACGCAAGGGCCGGCGACGCTGCCACCGCTCGCGCGGTATCCTTCCCGCCATGCTCAACAACGACACCCTCCGTAGCGTCCGCTACATGCTCGACCTCGGCGACGTCCACGTCGTCGAGATCATGAAGCTCTCCGGCTTTCCCGCCACGCGCGAACAGGTCGAACCCTGGTTGCGCAAGGAAGACGAGCCGGGCTTCGTCGAGATGCCCGACGCCGCCATGGCGCATTTCCTCGATGGCCTCATCGTCCATCGTCGCGGCCGCGACGAAAGCCAGCCGCCGCGCCCGGTCGAAACCCGCGTCAACAACAACGTGGTGCTGAAGAAGCTGCGCGTGGCGTTCGAGCTGAAGGAAGACGACATCCTCGCGATCATGGGCGAGGCCGGCTTCCGCGTGTCGAAGGGGGAGATCAACGCCCTCTTCCGGCAGCCGAAGCACAGCAATTTCCGCCTCTGCGGCGACCAGTTCCTGCGCAATTTCCTGAAGGGCCTGACGCTGCGCCTGCGCGGCGCCTGAGCGTCACGCGGTCTCCGCGCGGCCGCTGCTAGCGTCGGTGTTCCGTGTCACGGAGGCATCGACCATGCACCGCAGCAGGCTCTGCAACCTCGTCATCGACTGCCAGGGCACCGACCTGGCCGCGGCCACGACTTTCTGGAGCCGCGCGCTCGGGAAGCCGGTGGAAAATCCCGACGAAGATGGCGATGGGAGGTACGCGTCGCTGAGGACGGCACCGGACGAGCTCAAGATCCTCATCCAGTGCGTCGATCATCCCAGCCGTGTGCATCTGGACATCGAAACGGACGACCTCGACGCCGAAGCCGCGCGACTGGAGGCGCTGGGGGCGAAGCGGATCGGCTTCGTGAAGCGCTGGTGGGTGATGGAAGCGCCGACGGGCCATCGCTTCTGCATCGTGCGCAGGCAGACCGAGGACTTCGGGCCCCATGTGAATCGGTGGGGCCCGTAGCCGCCGGCGATGTCGTGATCCGTAGGAGCGCGCCCAGCGCGCGACAGCCTCCGTGCCGTGAGCTGCGGGACCTGTGCGCCTCGCGAAGAGCTGTCGCGCGCAGGGCGCGCTCCTACATGGAAGGTCTAGGTTGCGCGCTTTTTCCACACCATCTGCCGGACGATCAGCGCGACGAGCAGCACGGCGAGGAAGGCGCCGTAGCCGTACAGGGCTGGTACGACCTGCTGCCAGATCGCTCCGCTCTTCGGCCCGAATTCGTCGGCGGCCGGCAGCTCGACGGCGTCGTACGCGACCACGGCCGACTGGATCGCTGCGACCGTCGCCGCGAGCAGCGCGAGCACGTCGAACGAGCGACGCGTGACGTTCCGCGGCAGCGACTTCGGGTAGGCCCAGTAGGCCCAGCCCAGCACGATCAACCACGGCGCCAGCAGCATGATCGCGAGGTAGCGCATGTCAGACTTTCCGCTTCGCCGCCGCTTCTTCCGCCGTCGCGGCGGCGAGTGCGTCGAGGGCGGCACGCACGCGCTGCACGTGCGCCGCACGGGCGCCCTCGTCGGCAGGCAACGCACCCGAAGCGACCGCATTACCGTCGATCGACAGGACGACCGCGTCGCCCTGCGCCTCGAGGGCGGCGTTCGCGCCGCCCAGCGTGCCGAGCGTCTGGCGCACCGCGCCGGCCGCCTTCGGGTCGGCGAACGCGCTGGACAGCAGCAGCTCCTCGCCATCGCCGCCGAACAGGCGGAAACGGAAGCTGCCGTCGGTATCGCGGAAGCTGGCGATGCGCGGCGGCTTCGCCTTCGCTATCGACGGAGCCGCCGCGGGAGCCGCGGCCGCCTTCGATGCGGAGCTCGATCGGCGCAGACCGACGGCCTCCCGCAGCGTTTCGACCAGGGGGCCGGCGATCGCGCGCGCTTTCGCGGCACCGGCAAGGAGGATGTCCTCCATGTCGTCCGGCTTCGCCATCAGCGCTTCATAGCGCTCGCGCATCGGGCCGATGTCGGCCTCCACGCGCTCGAACAGGGCCTGCTTCGCGTCGCCCCAGCCGAGGCCACCACGCAAAGCCTCCGCGAACGCGGCCGTTTCGGCTGGCGACGCGAACGCCTTGAAGATGGTGAACAGCGAAGAGTCGTCCGTCTCTTTCGGTTCGCCCGGAAGGCGCGAATCGGTGACGATCTTCATGATCGCCTCGCGCATGCCCTTCGCGCCGCCCTCGAAGAGCGGAATCGTGTTGTCGTAGCTCTTCGACATCTTGCGGCCGTCGAGGCCCGGCAGCGTCGCCACCTGCTCCTCGATGTGCGCTTCGGGCATGACGAAGAAGTCACGACCGTAGGTGTGGTTGAAGCGCTGCGCGATGTCGCGCGCCATTTCGATGTGCTGGATCTGGTCGCGTCCGACGGGCACCTTGTTCGCGTTGAACGCGAGGATGTCGGCCGCCATCAGCACGGGGTACATGTACAGGCCCGCGGTGACGCCCGCATCGGCGTCTTCCTGATTCTCGATGTTGCGGTCCACCGCCGCCTTGTACGCGTGCGCGCGGTTGAGCAGGCCCTTGGCCGTGACGCAGGTCAGCAGCCACATGAGCTCGGTCACCTCGGGGATGTCCGACTGGCGGTAGAAGGTGGCCGTGTTCGGGTCGAGGCCCGCGGCCAGCCAGGTGGCGGCGATCTTGAGGCGGGAGGCCTCCACGCGATCGGCGTCGTCGCTCTTGATCAGGGCGTGGTAGTCGGCCATGAAGTAGAACGCGTCGACGTTCGGATCCTTGCTGGCAAGGACCGCCGGCCGGACGGCACCGACGTAGTTGCCGAGATGCGGCGTGCCGGTCGTGGTGATGCCGGTGAGAACGCGGGTGTGCATGGGAAGCCTTCGAACCTGACGACGGAAACCGTCCAAGTCTAGCCCGCGGGGAGCGGCCTGTGGGAGCGGCCGCGGCCGCGACATCCCGTCGCTGTGGGAGCGGACCTGGCGGCGATGGCGTGTCGCTGTGGGAGCGGACCTGGCCGCGACGGCGTGTCGCTGTGGGAGCGGACCTGGCCGCGACGGCGTGTCGCCGTGGGAGCGGACCTGGCCGCGACGGCTTTTCGCGAGGAGCGACAGGGCCTGTGACGCCCCGCGAAAAACTGTCGCGGCCAGGTCCGCTCCCACAGCAAGGGGCTGTCGCGGCCAGGTCCGCTCCCACAGCAAGGGGCCGTCGCGGCCAGGTCCGCTCCCACAATGCTTCGATCAGCGCATCAGGGTCGACTTGCCGAACAGCGACTCGACGAGGTCGACCGCCAGCTTGGCCGTCTGGTTGCGCTTGTCGAAGGCCGGATTCAGCTCGACGATGTCGAGCGAGCCGACGCGGCCCGTATCCGCGATCATCTCCATGACGAGCTGCGCCTCGCGATAGTTCGGCCCTCCGCGCACCGTGGTGCCGACACCGGGGGCGATCGACGGATCGAGGAAGTCGACGTCGAAGCTCACGTGCAGATGGGTGTCCTCGTCGACCCCGGCCAGCGCCTCTTCCATCGCCGCCTTGATGCCGATCTCGTCGATGTACCGCATGTCGTAGATGTCGAGCCCGACCTCGTGCACGAAGCGCTTCTCGCCCTCGTCCACCGAGCGGATGCCGATCTGCCGGAACACGTCGGGCGACGTGGCGGGCACCGTGCCACCGATGCGCGTGAGCACATCCGGGCCATGGCCGCAAAGGCACGCCACCGGCATGCCGTGGATGTTGCCGGACGGGGTGATCGCACTGGTGTTGAAGTCGGCGTGCGCGTCGAGCCAGAGCACGCGCAGCTTCTTCCCCGTCTCGCGACAGTGGCGCGCGACCGCCGAAATCGAACCGATCGCCAGGCAGTGGTCGCCGCCCAGGAGGATCGGCAGCCTGCCCTCGCGGAGTTCGCCGTAGATCGCGTCGTGCAGCGCCGTGTTCCACGCCACGACGGCGTCGAGGTGGCGATAGCCGTCGACCGGGGGCTGCCATGGATTCAGTGGCCCGGCCAAATTGCCGCGATCGACGACGTGCATGCCGCGCTTCGCGAGGCGCTCGGCGAGCCGGGCGACGCGAAGCGCCTCCGGCCCCATCGAGCTGCCGCGATGGCCGGCGCCGATATCGGTGGGGGCGCCCACGAGGGCGACGGAACGGGTGAGAGGACTCATGGAGGGGACGGCTCGGTGATAACTCCCGAAGTCTACACCCGCCCATGAAACAGCCACGTTGCAGCGCGGCAGTCCATCCGTCGCCTAACGCGGCACATCCAGCCGATACACGCGCACCGGCCATTGCGTCGTCGCCTTGCCGTGCTGGAACAGCGCGACGCGATCCATCTGCGGCACGGGGAGGAACAGGCGCCCCTGCGCGTCGAACGCGGGGGCGTCGACCCAGTGCAGGCGAGCGTCGGTCAGGATCGTGTCGATGTGGCCGTCCGGCGTGGCGCGACGCAGGGAGTCCGTCGCGAGATCGGTGAAATAGAGGTTGCCCTTGCCGTCCATCGTCGTTCCGCCGACCGGCGGCAGGTCGAGCCAGGGTTCCACGTGCGCTTCCAGCGCCTTCGAGGGGAGCGACGCGTCGTCGAGATAGCGCGTCTCGATGCGCCACCACGGACCTTCCAGCGAGGCGAAATAGAACCACCGGCCATCCGGACTCACTTCCAGCGGATCGGCGTTGACGCGCAGCGCGCTGCCGTCGGGCGCGCGCACCACCTGGCCGCCAAGGACGATGTCCCGATCGCTCGCGGTCGTGAAGCGCGTGCCGTCGAGCACGCGACGCGCCTTGCCGGTGGTCAGGTCGAGCACGATCAGGCCCGGGTCGCCGGCATCGGTCAGGTACGCGTGGTCGCCGTGGAAGCGGATGTCGTCGACGTAGCTGTGCGTGCGCGCGATGTCGGCAGGCAACGGAATCACGCGATCGACCCGGCCGCTCGCGAGGTCGACCCGCACGAGCTTGGCGGCCCCCGGGATCACGCTGCCGCCGAATCCGTCGACGCCCGTGTCGACGATCCATAGGCCACCCCGCGGATCGCGGTGGATCGCGTTGACGTTCACGAACCGGCGCTCGACCGGCACGGATGCATCCGTGCTGTTCCAGGCGGCATCGGGCCAGGGACGCGCACGGCCCTCGGCGTCGACGGCCGCCACCGATGGGCCGCGGGAACCCGTCCAGCGCGGTCCGGCGACGTAGACGCGACTCGCGTCGTCGATCGCCACCGCGTTCCACACCGAGTCGCGCGTCTCGGCGACGACGTGGAGGGCGGGCTCACCGGCCAGCGCAGGCAGCGCCGCGGCGAGGGACAGAGCGAGCAAGGCGTGGCGCAGGCGGTTCATGGGATGGCTCCGGAAGGACAGGCGGCCATCGTCGTCTTCCGCGCAGGTGCGAAAAACGGGCACCATGGGCAAACACTTTCCGCAAAGCGCCGAAAATGATCCGACTCGACGACGTGCAGCTCTTCGTCCAGACCGCCGACGCGGGCAGCTTCTCGGCGGCCGCCCGGCTCGCCGACAGCACGCCGGCCATGGTCAGCAACGCCGTGCAGCGGCTCGAGCGCGAACTGGGCACGCGGCTGTTCGTGCGCTCGACCCGCAGCATGCGACTGTCCGACGACGGCGAGCGCTATCTGCCGCATGCGCGTGCGATGCTCGACGCGCTGGCGGGTGGGTCGCGCACGCTGGCCGAGAGCCGCGGCGAGATCGCCGGCCCGTTGCGGCTGTCCGTGCCTTCGGATCTCGGACGCAACGTGCTGCTGCCATGGTTCGACGCGTTCCAGGCCGAGCACCCGGCCATCTGCCTGCAGTTGCGCATCAGCGATCGCTCCGCGGACCTGCACCGCCATCCCATCGACGCGGCGATCCGCTATGGCACGCTCGACGATTCGGGCCTCGTCGCGCAGCCGCTCGTCCCGGACAATCGACGCGTGCTCTGCGCGTCGCCCGACTACCTCGCGAAGCACGGCACGCCGACCCATCCCGACGATCTCGGCGAACACAATTGCCTGTGCTTCGTCTGGGGCGACATCGTCTACGACCGCTGGACGTTCGACCTGCGAGGCGGCCCTCGTACGGTGAAGGTGTCGGGCGACCGCATCAGCGACGACGCCGAAGTCACGCGCCGCTGGGGCGTCGCGGGGAAAGGGATCGTCTACAAGTCGAAGATCGACGTCGCCGACGATCTCGCCGCCGGCCGGCTCGTCGACCTGCTCCCCGACCAGGGCGAACGCTCGCCTCTGAATCTCGTCAGCGCGCACCGCTCGCAGCTGACGCCGGCGGTGCAGCGGCTGCGGGATTTCCTGCGGCAAAGATTGAGCGCCATCGCAGCAAGTTGATCGTGCGCGTCCGTCCGGTCTGGCGTTACCCGATCGAAAAACTTCGATGCGGATTCGGTCCGAACGGCGTACCCCACTGGGGTACATGGAATCGTATGCAAACCGACACTTTGCACAAGGCCGCGGTCGAGGTCGACAATCGATCGCGCGCGGCGAACCGACCGCGAGGCACCCATCTCATGGAGGAGACCTTGCAATGCCTACGACCAGCACCGCAGTAACCAAAGCCTTCGACTACCTGACGATTCCGCTCGACCTCGTGCCGTGGTTCGAAAGCAGCAACGGCGAGATGAATTACGCACTCGACATCCGCACGATTCCCAAGCCGTGGGAGCCGATCGTGTGCACTGTCCGGGGCATCGTGACCGACCCATCCACCTTCGATATCGAGGTGGATCTCTTCGGTTTCGGGGTCGATTTCCAGTACGACCCGGATGTTTCGTCGATCGACGTGGAACTGCCCTGGGGCTACCTGGGTCTGGTACCCGAAGGCCAGTCGCAGCTCACCTTCTTCTCGGTGCGACTGCGAAACCGCTATACCGGGATCGCCGTCCAATACGATCATCACAGATGCTATCTCATCAACGGAGACATTCCGCTTGTGGATCGTTCATCAGCTACCGGCCGGCTGCTCGAGGGCCTTCGGACCGATCGCGAACGGGTGAGGCATCCCCGCCGCGAAGGGCGACACGCGGGTGCGGGGCGCCGGTCGACCCCGCAGCGACGGACACGCCCCGTGCGTGGTGCCCCCCGCATCGGCGAGGCCGGTGGCGGAGGCTTCTTCTTCGGTATCACGTCGGAAAATGGCGTGCTCTACAAGAATTACGTGGCACCACGCCAGTACGAGATGGCCGGTGCGATCTGCGACGACATCGACGAGATGGATCCCAATCATCCACTTCGGAAGATCTTGCATCGCACGGATAGCCGGGCGAACACCGAAGCCCTCCAACCTTACAGCACGATCGCGAAGGCCATCTGTGGCCTCACGATCGACGGCTTCAGCGACTGGGGCATCCCGGCGCTGGACGTCGGTGAACTTCTCTATCGAAATCTGAACTCGGGCGAGCGCTGGATCGAACACGCCTACGACAAGGCGGACGGCGACAACGCGTCGAGTGTT
The DNA here is from genome assembly GCF_031456385.1 of Luteibacter sp. 3190. Taxonomy (NCBI): domain Bacteria; kingdom Pseudomonadati; phylum Pseudomonadota; class Gammaproteobacteria; order Lysobacterales; family Rhodanobacteraceae; genus Luteibacter; species Luteibacter sp. 3190. The sequence goes on from NZ_JAVDUO010000002.1 coordinate 250,297, forward strand.
CCGCAGGGCTTCCCGTACGCGCCGCACCAGCCGCCGATAACCGAGGCCGACGCATTCAGGCATTTCGGCCCACAGGCCTTTCACTGGGCCATGTACTGCTGGCTGAGCAATCCCGCAGTGCCCGACGCGGAGCAACTTATGGGAGTCACGACCGCGTTCGGCGGATCGCCACGCTACTTGCTCAATACGTGGATGAGACTGAGCGTAAGGCCGGTCCGGCGCGAGCGGCTCATCGTGCCGCCATGGGCTACATGGTGAACCGCCACGACGGGCCAGCGGTCGATGGAGAGAAAGGGCTCGCCAAGGCGGGGAGCCCTTACTTCGTACGATCGACGTCGCACGATGGATGGTGCCGACACCCGGATTCGAACTGGGGACCTACCGCTTACAAGGCGGTTGCTCTACCAACTGAGCTATGCCGGCGAAGGCGGGGATTCTATCAGAAGCAACCGGTCGTTCGCGCCGCGACGCCGGGGGTGCGGATGCCCCGGCGGATGTCGCCGCCGGCTTCCTCGGGGACGACGACGTCGAGCCACCAGACGGGCGTCGTTTCCGTGCGCTCGCTCATGCGGGCCGGGAAACCCGCGGCGACCACCTCGTCTCGGCGTTTCCGCGCATTGGCCGGGTCGTGGAAGAGGCCGAGGGCGACGGAGTTCTGCAGCTCGCCCTGCGCGGTGACGACGAAGTAATCCTTGATGCCTTTCGCCTCCAGGCGCCGCGCCTGCGCCAGCGCCTGCTCGCGCGTGGGCTGCGCGGGGAGGAATACGCGCCAGCCGCGCGATTCGCTGGTCTGCTCCTGGCGCTGCCGGCTGCGCACGGTGCGCGAGGCGATGGCGCCGCGCGCGGCGCGGAGGTCCACCTGGTTGGCGAACGGACCGATGGCGAGGCAGCGGTAGCTGCGACGCGGGCTGGTCGGCGCGTTGGGGGCGTCGGCGGTCGCCGCGTCAGCCTTGGCGACCGTCGCCGGAGGCTTCGGAGCGACTGGCGGCGCGGACGCCGCCTTCGCCGGCATCGCGGGAAGCGCGACGCTCGTGGATTTCTCCGGCGCGGCGGGTGCGGCGGTGCGGGCGGACGTCGCCGGAGCCGGCGTCGTCGCCGCGGGTTCCGGTAGCTCGGCGAGCAGCTTGAGTTTCGGCACGCCGCCGTCGTTCGGATCGATCGCCGGCGTACCCGAATCGCCCAGCAGCAGCCACGCGGCCACCGCGATATTGAGGGCGATCAACAGTACGAACAGCAAACGCAGCAGCATGGTGGCCTCGGGTGCGGAGGGGCCTGCGCGCGTTCCCCTGTCAGAACCGGCGGCGTCGGGATTCTAGGCGATATTGCCGGAAACGACATGCGACTTCGCCCACACCGCGAGTCCGCGCAGCACGGCATCGGGCACCACCGCGACGTCGCGCTGGAGCAGCGGCGCGAGCAGGTCGGCATCGCCGCCGCCAAGGGTCACGACCGGATGGCCGCCGAGCATCGGCGCCGTGCGATCGACGAAGCGATCGACCAGCGCAGCGCAAGCCTGCCAGCAACCGGAGGCGAGGCCGTCCGCCGTGTTGTCGGCGAGGTCGAGGACGCTGCCGCCGCGATCGGGGCGGACCTGCACCGTCGCGCCAAGCACCGACTGCTGCATGAGCAGTGGCCCGGGCGCGATCCAGCCACCCAGATGACGACCGGTCGCGTCCAGCGCATCGAGCGTGAGTGCGGTGCCGACGCTGGCGAGGACGCACGGCGCGCGTCCCGCCGCGAACGCGTCCACCATGGCGAGGAAGCGATCCACGCCGAGCCGCGCGTGCTCCGGATAGGCGTTGGTGACGCCGCAGGCGTGCGCGGGTGTGCGCACCCAGACGGGATCGCGACCGAAGGCCTTGCCCGCCGCGACGGCGACGGCGGTCTCCCGCGCGGTGTCGACGACCGACGCGCCCACGACGTGCTCCGGTGCCGGCCACGTCGCCCACAGCGTGGCGAGTTCGTGCGCGATGTCGGCGTCCCAGCCGAACGCGCCACGATGCACGAAGTCGTCGCCGTCCAGCAGCGCGAACTTCAGGCGCGTGTTGCCGAGGTCGAGCAACAGGATCATGGCGCGCTCCGGCGGACGGACACTTCCGCGCTGTCGACGGTGACGACCGACCCGTCGGCGACGCGCACGCGCAGGGCGCCGCGCTCGTCGACGCCTTCGCCCACCGCCTCGAAGTCCCCGCGGGGGTCCAGGATGCGCAGCGGCACGTCGTGCAGCAGGTCGTTCGCCGCGTATTCGTCAGCGAAGGCGGCGAAGCCATGGCGCTCGAAGGTGCGCAGACCCTCGGCCAGCTCGGTGACCACGACCGTCGCGATGTGGTTGCGGCCCGGCGGGTCGCCGCCGACGATCGAGGCGAGGTCGGTGATCGGCTGGCCGGCCCGTTCGTGCACGCTGTCGGGAAGGCGGATGTTGAGGCCGACGCCGATCACGGCGGCGCATGGTCCGGAATACTCGCCGGACAACTCGACGAGGATGCCAGCGAGCTTCGCGTTGCCGGCGAGCACGTCGTTCGGCCACTTCAGCCCCGCCGTGCGGATCCCGAGATCGCCGAGGGCACGCACGAGCATCACCCCGACGGCGAGCGACAGGCCGGACAGCGACGCGAAGCCGCCGTCGAAGCGCTTGAGCACGGAGAGGTAGAGATTCATGCCGGGAGGCGACAGCCAGGGGCGGCCGCGACGGCCCCGCCCGGCGGACTGCGTTTCGGCCATGACGAACGCGAGGTCGTCCAGCACCGGGATGCGGCGCGCGATCTCGCTCGACGTGGAGTCGATCTCCCAGTGCACCTCGAGCATGCCGACCTGCGCCGAGGTCGCCGGCGCGAGCCCGGCACGGATGCGCTGGCCGTCCAGCAGTTCGGTCGGCCATGGCAGGCGGTAGCCGCCCCCGACCTTCGCCTCCACGGGCACGCCCTTCAGTCGCAGGGCTTCGATCTGTTTCCAGACCGCGGCGCGCGTCACGCCGGCCTTGCGGGCCAGGGCCGCGCCGGACACGGCGTCGCCACCGGCGAGGGCATCGAGGAGGTCGCGTGCGAGCATGGTGTGCCGTGGGCCGTCAGGCGGCCGCTGTCGGGGGTGGGGAGGTCCGGGACATCCGCCGATTCTAGGGCAGCGGCGCGGATTTCGCCCGCATCGGGCCGGGGACGACCGCCGGCGACGTCCTGCACTGGCAGCCGGGTGAAATTTCTGCGAGGATCGGCCGTCCCCCTCTTCGTCCCTCGAGGGGCTGCAGGGTTTACCGATGAACGCCAGACCGTACATCTTCGGATGTCTGTGCCTCGTCGGTGCCGCCGGCACCGCCGCCGCTTCCGACATCGACCCCAGTGGTCTGCTCTCCGCGAGCGGCAGCGGTGCGTCGTCGTCGTTCGAAGGCAGCTCGCGCTCGGCGCAGTCCGGCAGGGACAACGGCGGTGGCGGCGACATCGTGCCCGCCCGCCCATCCAGCTCCCGCCGCGACACCTCGGCCGGCACGGTCGCACCGCCCGTGGATGCCGACATGTCGCGCGACGACGTGTCGCCCCTGCGCTCGTCGGTCCCGAGCTGGCAGTCGCTGCTTCCGGGATCCATGCTCTGATTCGTTCCGGTCGATCGTCGTGGGCTTTCTTCAGTCGTTGATCGGGCGCTTCCGCGCGCCCGTGCCGCCCATCGACGATGCGCTGTGGAAGCAGGCCATCGCGCGCGTCCCGCTCGCGCGCGCCCTCGATGCGCCACGCGCGCATTATCTGCGCCAGCTCGCCGCGACGTTCCTGCACACCAAGCGTTTCCACGCCATGGGCGACGCCGCCCTGGACGACTTCTGGCGGCTGGCGATCGCGATGCAGGCCAGCCTCCCCGCCCTGCCCCGTGGCCCGCGGGCCTTCAAGGGCTGGACGAACGTGCTCGTCTATCCCGGCGAGTTCAACGTGCGGCGCAGCCATCGCGACGCGCGCACCGGCGTCGTCACCGACAGCGACGACACGCTGATCGGCGAGGCGTGGGATCGCGGACCGATGATCCTCTCGCTGGCCGATGTCGCGCTGGACCTCGAAGCGCCGTGGGACGGGTTCAACGTCGTGATCCACGAGATGGCCCACAAGCTCGACATGCTCGCGGGACCGGCGAACGGCGTGCCGCCGTTGCCGCCGACGATGAACCGACGCGAATGGATCGCGACGATGCAGCGCGGTTTCGACACTCTGTCCAACGCGCTCGACCGTGGCCGGCATACGACGATCGACCCGTATGCGGCCGAGGCGCCGGAGGAGTATTTCGCGGTGACGAGCGAGCTGCATTTCTCGCAGCCGCAGGCGTTGCGGGAGGCGGAGCCCGCGGTGGCGGCGCTGCTGGAGGCCTTCTACGGGCCTGCGCCCGGGTTGCGCGGCCGCTAGGGCGGCGGCAGCTTCACGCAGAAGCGCGCACCACCCAGTTCCTCCGAGCGATCGACGTTGAGCTCGCCCTGATACGCCTTGACGATGTCCTGCACGATCGACAGACCGATGCCGTGGCCCTGCACCCGTTCGTCGCCGCGCACGCCGCGCTGCAGGATGCTTTCGATCTTGTCGTCGGGAATGCCCGGGCCGTCGTCCTCCACGATGAGTTCGAGGCCGCTGCGGCCGCGCATCTTGCCCACCGAGCGCGCGGTGAGCAGCACGCGGTGCGACGCCCACTTGAACGCGTTCTCGACGAGGTTGCCCATCAGTTCGAGCAGGTCGCCCTGCTCGCCCGGGAACGTCACGCCGTCCTCGATCTCGAACTCGCACAGCACGTTCTTCGCCGCGTACACCTTCTCGAGGCTCTGCACGAGATCCTCGGCGTGCGGCGCGATGGGCTCGACGGACGCGATCGTGCGTCGGCCCGACGTCGCGGCGCGCGAGAGCTGGTAGGCGACGATCTCGTCCATGCGGCGAACCTGGTCGAGCAGCTCGCCGCGAAGATTGCCCGCGTCGCCACCGGTTTCCAGCTGCGAGCGGATCACCGCCAGCGGTGTCTTCAGGCTGTGCGCGAGGTCCGCGAGCGTGTCGCGGTAGCGCGTGCGCTGCTCGCGCTCGCTGTCGATGAACGCGTTGAGGCGGCGGGTCAGCACGGTGAGTTCGACGGGATACGGGCCGTCGAGGTGATCGCGTGACCCGCGTTCGATGTGCGCGAGATCGCTCGACACGCGGCGCAACGGCAGCAGGCTCCAGCGCAGCAGGAACAGCTGCAGCAGCATGAGCATCATGCCGAGCATGGCCAGCCACAGGAACTGCGTGCGACGGTACGTGGCGACCTGCCGCTCGAACTGGTCCTCGGTCTGCGCCACCGCGAAGGTCAGCGGGACGCTGCGCTTCTCCGTGCTGTCCAGCGACACGCCGTAACTGAAGACGTAGAGCTTGCCGCTGCGGGTCTCCACGGGCTCGAAGGCGGTTTCGCCGGGCGAGAGCATCCGCACGAAGTCGAAGTCGCGCCCGAGCGCGGACGACGACTCCCAGCGGAAGCCGTCGTTGCCGACGATGATCGCGTAGAGGCCCGAACCCGGACGCGAGAAGTCGGGGTTCGGCTGGCTGTCCGGTGTCGTGACCTTGCCGGCGCGCGTGATGTCGGTGCCGGTGATGTACGCGATGGCGTAGTTGTGCAGGCGATCGTGCATTGCCGACAGCTCGGACGCGTAGTTCGCCTTGTTCTGGGCGAGACCGGTCAGGCCGAGGAAGGCGGCGAGCGCGAAGCCGGTCGCGAGGGCCGCTCGCGCGGCCAGCGAGAGGGGCCGGCGTCGGGTCGGTGAAGCGTTGTCCATGCTCCGAGATTACCGTGGGGCGACGCGCCGTCTTGGCCGCGTCGCCCGCGAGTCCATCAGTCTTCGTCCGCTTCGTTGCGCGGGATCGCGAAACGATAGCCGCGACCACGCACGGTTTCGATGGGCTTCAGCGCGCTTTCCGGATCGAGCTTGCGGCGCAGGCGGCCGATGAAGACCTCGAGCACGTTCGAATCGCGGTCGAAATCCTGCTGGTAGATGTGCTCCGTGAGGTCGGCCTTCGAGACGAGCTCGCCCGCATGCAGCATCAGGTACTCGAGCACCTTGTATTCGTAGCTGGTGAGGTCGACCTGGCGGCCCTCGACGGTGACCGTCTGCGCCGTGGTGTCGAGCTTGATCGGCCCGCAGGCCAGCACCGGCTTGGACCAGCCGCTCGCCCGACGAACCAGCGCGTTGATGCGCGCGAGCAGTTCCTCGACGTGGAACGGCTTCACCAGATAGTCGTCGGCGCCGTGCTTCAGGCCCTCGACCTTGTCCTGCCAGCTGCCGCGCGCGGTGAGGATCAGGATCGGGTAGCGCTGTCCGTGCTCGCGCAGGGCCTTGACCAGGTCCATGCCCGAGAGCTTGGGCAGGCCCAGGTCGATGATGGCCAGGTCGAACGGCACTTCGCGACCGAGGTACAGGCCCTCTTCGCCATCCTGGGCGGCATCGACGGCGAAGCCGTCGCGCTTCAGGCGCGCGGCGAGGGTCTCGCGCAGCGGGGCCTCGTCCTCTACGAGCAGGATTCGCATCAATGTTTCTCCTTGTTATCCCCGGCGCTGGCGTCCAGGGGCTTGGCGGTTTCGGTTCGGATCGGCACGACCTTCACGTGTCCGTCGAGGGTGAGCACCTTGACCCGGTATTCGGTGATCCGGCCGCGCTCGACGAGCCGCGTATCCGCCGACAGCACTTTCCCCCCGGTATCTTTCTGCACCTTGCTCACGGCCTGCTCCAGCGTCAGCGACTGGTCGGCGAGGGCGGCGGCGGGCAAGGCGAGGCAGAGTGCGGCGAAAAATAGCGGGCGAAACGTGATTTTCATGTCTGGCGCGGGGCGGCCGGTCGATTCGATCGGCCGATGATGCCGACGCCCTACCCGCCCCAAGCTGAACGAAACCCGATACAGCCCGGCTGCTGGAGCGGACCTGGCCGCGACCGCTTTTCGCGAGGCGCCCGGGTCCTGCGGCTCCCGGGCCACGCCGTATCGCGGCCAGGTCCGCTCCAACGGGTTCCGTCAGCCCAGCCGTTCGAGCATCGTCACCGGCTTGCCGCGGTACTCGGCCTGGCCGAACGGGCGGTAGCCCAGCCGCTCGCCGAGGCGCAGCGACGGCGTATTGGCCGGATCGATGATGCAGACGGTGCGGCCCTTGTCGCGCCGCTCGAAGAACCAGTCATGGACCGCCTCCAGGGCCTCGGTGCCATAGCCCTTCCCCTGCGCGGCGCTCGCCAGCGCCCAGGCGCCCTCCGGGAAAGGATCGAAGCGATCCCCGAGTCCGCGATGGAAGTGCGCCAGGCCGAGCTCGCCGACGTAGCGTCCGCCCTGCTTCTCCCTGAGGGTGAAGAGGCCATACCCGAAGGACGTCCAGTGCCCCACGTTGCGCAGCAGCTTGATCCAGGTGTCTTCCGGCAGCGCGTTGCCACCGATGAACGCCATCACCTTCGGATCGCTGCGCATGACGTTGCAATCGTCGAAGTCGGAGAGCGCGCAGGGAGTGAGGATCAGGCGTTCGGTGACGATCATGCGGTCCTGGCCTTGATGGACGTCGACGGGTGACTAAGCGGCCTGCCGGAAGGCCGAGAGCGCGGATTCGATCAGCCCCCAGTCGGCACCCGGAAGGTGCGCGCCTTCGGAGAGCTGGCGACGGAAACCGCGTGCGCCCGGCTCGCCCTGGAACAGACCGAGGATGTGCCGCGTGATGTGCTTGAGCTGCGTGCCACGCGCCAGCTCGGCATCGATATAGATGCGCATGCGCTCCAGCACGTCGACGCGATCGGGCAAGGGCGTGCCGTACAGCGCGGCCTCGAGCTGCGCCAGCACGAACGGGTCGTGGTAGGCGGCCCGGCCGAGCATCACGCCGTCCACGTGTCGCAGGTGTTCGCGCACGGCGTCCACGGTCGTGATGCCGCCATTGATGACGACGGTCAGCTCGGGGAATTCACGCTTCAGCCGGTAGACGCGCTGGTAGTCGAGCGGCGGGATCTCCCGGTTCTCCTTCGGGCTGAGGCCCTCGAGCCACGCCTTGCGCGCATGCACGACGAGGATCCGCACGCCCGCTTCGACCATCGTGGTGGTGAAGCGCTGCAGATCGGCGTATTCGTCCTGGTCGTCGACCCCGATGCGGCACTTCACCGTCACCGGCACGTCCACCGCGTCGGCCATCGCGCGCACGCAGTCGCCGACCAGCTCCGGCTCGCGCATGAGGCAGGCGCCGAATTTTCCCGACTGCACGCGATCGGACGGGCAACCCACGTTGAGGTTGATCTCGTCGTACCCGGCGTTCGCTCCCATGACGGCCGCCTTCGCGAGCTCGACGGGATCGCTCCCGCCCAGCTGCAGGGCCACCGGGTGCTCCTCGTGGCTGTGCTCCAGCAGACGCATCTGGTGGCCGCGCACGAGCGCGGGGCTCGTCACCATCTCGGTATACAGACGCGCATGGGGCGACAACAGCCGGTGGAAGTACCGGCAATGCCGGTCCGTCCAGTCGAGCATGGGGGCGACGCTGAGGCGAAAGGCTGAGGAGGACATCGGTTGCATGGCGACTATTCTAGCGGACGTCGAAACCCACGCATCCACTTAAGTCAAGCCCACAGACCTCGAGCCTCGCCTTAAAATCACTACGAGCCGGCAAGCGAGGTGGCTTCAGGATGCCGCGTATGTGCCTTCCGTCACCTTCTCCGTGTTCTGGCCAATCCGCCACAACACGCCGGACGGATCGATGATCACGAAGTCGCGGATACCCCACGGGCGGTCGCCCGGTGGCACGGTCCTCACGCCGTAACGCTCGGGCAGGCCTTGTGAGGTCACGTGGTGCCACCACGCCTCCACGTCGACCACGAGCATATGCATCATGAAATTTTCGGCGTGTCGCTGCTCGTAGAACTTCTGTAGGAGGAAACTCGTTTCGCCCGCATGCAGATAAGCGAGGTCGTCGGACGACCATGCCACGGTGAATCCCAGGTCGGCATAGAAACGCTTGGACAGCTCGAAGTCCCTCGCCGGAACGAAGGCCTTTATTTCAACGGTTTCCATGCTCATGAGGATCCTTTGCCTGAGCCAGTCGTCCAACCGTACACCTGGTCCAACGGCTTGTCGAAAACTTCCGCAGTGCGGGAGGCGCGCTCCAGCGTTGGCGAATACTCGCCCGCTTCGCTGCAGGGCCGAATCCGCTCGCGCAACATGCGACACAGCACTCAGCAGGCGCCATCGAACGGCGCCCGGTCCAGCAGGCAGTCGATGAAGGCCGCGAGGGGTGCGGGCCGGTGCTCGCGGTTCGGGTAGTAGAGGAACAGGCCGGGGCGCGAGATCGACCAGTCCGCGAGCACCTGCACGAGGCGTCCCTGGGCGAGCAGCTCGCCGACACCGTCGCGCTCGAAGTGATAGGCGATGCCGAGGCCCTCGACCGCGGCGGCGATGCCGATGTCGGCATGGTTCGTGACCACGGGGCCATCCACCTCGACCTCGAATCGCTTGCCCCGCTTCATGAACTCCCAGCGGTAGCGCCTGCCGTCCATCTGCAGGCGCCAGTTGATGCACGCGTGCCGATGCAGGTCCGAAGGTGACCGCGGCGTGCCGTGACGGGCGAGGTAATCCGGCGACGCGACGGCCACCATGTCCAGATCCGGTGTCAGGCGGATGGCCACCATGTCCTTCTCCAGTTGCCCGCCCACGCGGATGCCCGCGTCGAAGCGGCCGCTGACGATGTCGGCCAGCGCGTCGTCGACCACGACGTCGATCACGACGTCGGGGTGCACCCGGTGGAAGCGTGACAGCCGTGGCGCGATGATCGTGCGCGCGGCGATGCCCAGCGTGTTGATGCGAAGCGTGCCGCTCATCCGCCCGGTCGACTCGCCGGCTTCCGCGACGGCGACGTCCATCTCCCGGAACAACGGCGCGATCCGCGCGTAGAGCCGCTCACCGCTGGCGGACGGCGCGACGCTGCGCGTCGTGCGATTGAGGAGACGCGCGCCGATACGACCTTCGAGCTGACGGATCGTCTGACTGAGCGCGGACGGCGAGATGCCGAGGTGTTCCGCCGCGCGCGCGAAGCTCTGCCGCTCCACGACGGCGACGAAGGCTTTCAGTTCGGCGAAATCGGATCCGCGCATTATGCATCGTTAGCTACATAGCCAATTCGGATACTAGGTGATTCTCTCAACAGACGCGAGCGCGCATTCTCGGACCGTCCTCACCACGGAGTCCACCATGTCGACCCTCACCCTCCCCGAACCGATCGCCGCCTACTTCATCGCCGACACGCAAGGCCCCGACGCCGTCGCCCGCTGCTTCACCCCGCAGGGTGTCGTGACGGACAAGCGCGAAACCCACGTCGGCCGCGGGGCCATCGCGACGTGGAAGTCGGGCACGATGCGGCTCTACACCTATACGAACGAGCCTTTCTCGCTGGAAACGATCGACGGCTTCCACGTGGTGCGCAGCCACACCGAGGGCGACTTCGCCGGCAGCCCGATCGACATGACGCTCGCCTTCCGCCTCGAACGTGGCCTGATCGCGAGCCTGGAGATCACCGCATGAGCTTCGACCTTCAGCTCGACGGCCTGCGTGCCGTGGTCACCGGTGGCACGATGGGCCTTGGCGCGGCCGTCGTTCAGGCGCTCATCGATGCCGGCGCCCGCGTGGTCGCCTCGGCGCGTGGCGTGCCGGCCGCGCCCATCGACGGCGTCACGTACATCGCCGCGGATCTGACGACGGCGGAAGGCGTGACCCATCTCGCGCAGAGCGTTCTGCGGGAATGGGGCGCCGTCGACATCGTGATCGACGCGGTCGGCGGCTCCGCCACGCCCACTGGCGGCTACGCGGCCATCACCGACGAGCACTGGATGGCGGAGCTGAATCTGAACCTCATGTCCGCCGTACGCCTCGACCGCGCTCTGCTGCCCACGATGCTTGCGCAAGGCTCGGGCGTGGTCGTCCACGTGAGTTCGATCCAGCGCGTGATGCCCCTGCCGGAGTCCACCACGGCGTATGCCGCCGCGAAGGCGGCGCTCACCACGTACAGCAAATCGCTGGCGAAGGAAGTCATGCCCCGGGGCGTGCGCGTGCTGTCGGTCGCCCCGGGATGGATCGAGACGGAAGCGTCCGTCACGTTCGCGGAACGCCTGGGCTCGAGCGCCGGAACCGACTACGAGGGTGGCAAGCGGATGATCATGGATGCACTGGGTGGCATCCCGCTGGGTAGGCCCGCGACGCCCCGCGAAGTGGCCGACCTCATCGTCTTTCTGGCATCCCCGCGCGCCGCGTCGATCTCGGGTTCCGAACACCGCATCGACGGCGGCACCGTCAGAACACTCTAGGTTCGCCTGCGGTCGTCCCGTTTAAACCCTTTCCCTGCTCCACGCATCTTCGAATGGCTCGCGGGAGCCGGACGTGCGTCGTCCGGCCGGATACCAGTCGATGGATCAGGGGATACCGATGAGATCGTGGAAAGGACGAAACGTGTGGTCGTTGCTCGGCTGGATCGGCGGGGTGGCGTTTGTCTCCGCCCCGCTATCCAGCCTCGCGCGGGAAGCGCCGGATCCGGTACGCGTCATGATCGTGGGCGTGTCCCACATGGCGAATCCCGGCCACGATCTGCACAACATGACGCATGACGACGTGCTCGCTCCCAGGCGGCAGGCCGAGATCGAAGCGGTGACCGAACAGATCGCCCGCTTCGGCCCCAACAAGGTGGCGATCGAGATGGCGAAGGACGCGGCCGACGCCCAATACGCCAGCTACCTCGACGGAAGTCTGGCGCCTTCGCGCAGCGAGCGCGTCCAGCTCGGTTTCCGGCTCGCGAAACGGGTGCGATCGAGGTCGATCTTCGGCATCGATGCCGATGGCGACTTTCCTTTCGCACCGGTCAAGGCATACGCGGAAGCCCACGGCATGAAGGCGATGCTCGACGAGCAGGATGCCGCGATCGAGCGCGACCTCGCCGAGGAAAGCCGCATCCTCGCGACCGGCAGCATCGGCGCGGAGCTCCGCTATCTCAACAACGCCGCGCGACTGTCGAAGGACAACGCGTGGTACCGGACCGCGCTGTTCGTCGGTTCGGGCGACGTCCAGCCCGGCGCCGATCTGCTGAGCGCGTGGTATCGCCGGAACCTCCTGATCTGCGCGAAACTGCTGCAGGTCAGCCGGCCCGGCGACCGAATCGTCGTGTTCTTCGGCGCCGGCCACGCGTTCCTGCTTCGCCAGTGCGTCAGCGAAACGCCGGGCTTCGTGCTCGTCGAGCCGAACGATTACCTTCGTTGAGCATGCGTCAGCCCGACAAGGCACCCGCCTTGTCCGCGATGAATGCCTGTAACGAGGTCGGCGTGCGACCGAGGATCGTCGCGAGGTCGTCGGTGACGATGCCCAGGCTGCCCGCGCGCGTCGCGACTTCCATCGAGACGAGGATGGGGACGATGCCCTCGGGGACGCCAGCGGCGGCAAGGCCCGCGGCGAGCTGATCGTCCGTGACGTGTACGACGTCGAGCGGCTTGCCGGTGGACGTGCGCACGAGCGCGGCGATCTCTTCGACGGTGAAGGCTTCGCTGCCGGTGAGCGTATAGGTGCGGCTGCCGGACGGCGCTTCGGCGAGCACCGCCGCGATGGCCTCCGCGATCTCGTCGCGCGCCGCGTACGACGTCCTGCCCTGCTCGCTGGCCGTATACCAGTGACCGGACCGGAGCGCGGCCGGCACCGACATGAAGAGGTTCTCGTGGTACCAGCCGTTGCGGAACACGGTGACCGGCAGACCCGTGGCGTGCAGCGCTTCTTCCGTCAGCGCGTGATCCGGCGCGAACGAGATCGGCGACGTCTCCGGCGCCGGCAGCGACGTATAGGCGAGGTGGCGGACACCGGCCGCGACGGCCGCCTGCACGGCGTTGCGATGCTGGCGCAGACGATGCCCATCCTGCGTCAGCACGTCGGTGGAGATGATCAGCACGGTCCCGGCTCCCGCGAACGCGCTCGTCAGGCCCGGCACGTCGTCGAAATCGGCCTTGCGAACGGTGACGCCGCGCGCCGCCAGGTCGGCGAGCTTCTCCGGGTGACGCGTGCCGGCCACGATGCGCTCCGGTGCCACGCGACGGTCGAGGAGATGGCGCACGACGGCGCCGCCCAGATGACCGGCGGCGCCGGTGATGAAGATCGTGTCGCTCATGCCTGTGCATCCTGTCGAGTGATACTCTCTTTTTGAGAGCGCCTGAAAGATCGGGCATGTGACGGCCTCCGTAAAGGAGGCACTTTGACTGGCGATAGGCACAAAATGGGAACCACCCCGCCGGAAACCCGGGTGTCGCGGATGCTGGCGCGCCAGCGCGCGATCACCGGCAACATCAACGACTGCCCCGTGCGCGACGTCCTCGATGTCATCGGAGGCCGGTGGAGCACGCTCCTGCTCATGGCGCTGGCGGAACGCCCCTACCGCTTCGGCGAGCTGCGCCGCCTCGTGCCCGATATCTCACAGCGCATGCTCACGCAGACGCTGCACGAACTGCAGCGCGAGGGATACGTCCATCGCGAAGTCTTCCCGACGCGACCGCCCAGCGTCGAATACAGCATGACGGACCTCGGACGTTCGATCTTCGAACCGATCCGCGGACTGCTCGACTGGGCCGAACGCCACGTCGATGCCGTACGTGAGGCGCGGCGCGCGTTCGACGAGGAGCACGCGGCTTAGCCGTTCCGGTTCACATCCCGGCGGGCGCCTCCCAGAGCTCGACCTTGTTGCCCTCCGGATCGATGACCCAGCCGAACTTGCCGAACTCGCCGTCGTCGGTGCGATCGAGCACATTGCAGCCTCCGTCGCGGAGCGCCTGCATCAGCGTCGCCAGGTCGTCGACCCGGTAATTGATCACGAAGGCCGGCTGGCCTGGTGGGAAGTTCTCCTCTCCCTGGGCGCCGATCGACCAGATCGTCGTGCCGCCCTTCGGCTCTCCGTTCTCATCGGTCCAGCGGAACGCCGCGCCACCCCATGGGAGGACGTCGACACCCAGATGCTTCACGTACCAGCCGCGCAGGGCGACCGGGTCCTTCGCGCTGAAGAAGATGCCGCCGATACCTGTGACACGTGCCATGGCTACCTCCGGTTCGATAAGTCCCAGGGCCGCACTATGCACCGTCGCCGCGCGGGCCGCTTCACCGATGTGAAGACACGGGACCTTCGTCATGTAGCGCGGGCGCTTCGCCAAGGTAATAATCAGTAAGTGCTTACGCACAACGACGATCCCGCTACCGCACCGTTACCGTTCAATGTCCAGGCAACTCGTACGTCGCGCCAGGCTCCAGCGCGTCCTGCACTACCTCACCGCATCCGGCATCGACACCTACGATGCCCAGGCACGCCACCTCGGGAACGCCATCGGTGGCCATCGCCTCGAGGCGATGGCCACGGGGAGTTACATCAACACGTGGTTCGCGCGCTGTGTCGAGCACAGCATGGGCCTCACGCGCGGCTGGATGGACCAGCCCGACGACGGGGTCACATGCGCTGCCGACGATGGGGACGAGACGGCCGCCTGACGCACCGTGCACGTGAAGCGCGACGCGAGTCCGTTCGCGTGCGCGCGCGCCCAGCCGACGGGAATTACCGCGCAGACGGCTTCCGCTTCGCCTTGCTTTCCCTGTTCGTCGCGATCGCCTCGCGGACCAGCGCGACGAACGCATTCTCGTCGATCGCATCGCCTTCGGCGATATCGATCGCCCGGCGCATGTTGCCATCCAGGCTCGCGTTGAAGAGCTTCGTCGGGTCGGGAAGCGACGCGCCCTTCGCGAAGGTCAGCTTGATCTTGGCCTTGTAGGACTCGCCAGTGCAGATGATGCCGTCGCGCGACCAGACCGGCGTACCCATCCACTTCCACTCCTCGACGACCGCGGGATCCGCCTGGAGGATGAGGCCACGCATGCGCGCGAGCGTCTCGCCCCGCCAGTCGCCGAGCGACGCGATGCGTTCGTCGATAAGCGTGGACGCCGATGCGCCACCGGCCGTCTTCGTCGTCGCCATGAGTCCTACCCTCTCTTGTCGGGGACGATTCTTCTACCAGTAACGCATTGCCGCAACCAAGGGAGGAGCACGGCGCGTCGCCGCTTTCAGGCGCCTGAAGCGAACCGAACGCCCTCGGCCGCCACGAATTCGGTGAGTCGCTTCACGCGCACCGGTGTGAGGCGCCCGAAGGCATGCAGCGCATGCAAGGGAAGCGACGGCAGGGCATGCGCGGGAAGGAGACGGACGAGTCGGCCGGCATCGATGTCCGCCCGCACGGTGCAGACCATCAGGTAGCCCACGCCGATGCCCTGGACGGCCGCCTCGCGCAGCGCGACACCCGTGTCCACGCCCACCGGCCCGCGCGGCACGAAGGTCGACCCGTCGTCGAACGTCAGCGGATAAGCGGCCCCTCATGAGGTAACGCACGAAAGGAAGCTCCCTGAGCTCATCGACCGTCGATGGCGTGCCATGCGTCGCAAGCAGGGTCGGGGACGCGACGAGCGCCATGTCGAGCTGCGCGAGCAGGCGGGAGCGCAGGTCGCTCTCGGCGGGATGCCCGACACGGAACACCACGTCGAAGCCTTCGCCGACCACGTCGACGGGGCGGTCGACGAGCACCATGTCGAGTTCGAGCCCAGGATGCGCGGCGACGAAGCGTGTCGCCAGCGGCTGCATGAGCAATCGCCCGAGATCGCTCGGCATGCTTACGCGAAGCCGCCCGCGCGCCTCGCCCTCCGGACGGATGGCGTCGGCGGAGTCGTCGAGGTCGCGCAGCAAGGGCGCCACCCGGTTGAAGAACACGAGGCCATCGGGCGTGAGGTCCAGCTGCCGTGTCGATCGACGGAACAGCCGGACGCCGAGTTCGGCTTCCAGGCGCGCGATGCTTTTCGAAACCGCGGACGGCGTCGTCCCGGTGATACGCGAGGCCGCGCTGAACGATCCGGCTTCGACGGAGCGCACGAACGCGACGAGATTGGCGGCCTGATGAAGTAGGTGGGACATCTGGGAGTTCCTGGCACAAATGAAGTGCCCGCGAGCTGGCTACCGGCCCCGCGGATGCGCCGCATATCGTGGCGATCATCATCGTAACGAGGCATTCCCATGAAACGCTTGGACGGTAAGATCGCCCTGATCACCGGCGGAAACAGCGGCATCGGCCTGGCAGCGGCGCGCCTCTTCGCGCGCGAAGGCGCGCAGGTGATCGTGACCGCACGCCGAAAGGACGCGTTGGACGAGGCGGTCGCCGTGATCGGCCACGGCGCCCTCGGCATCGTCGGCGACGTCGCGGACCTCGCGCATCACGCGCAGGTCGCGAGCACCGTTCGCGAGCGCTTCGGCACGCTCGACGTGTACATGGCCAACGCTGGAATCATCACCATCCAGCCCTCGGCAGACGTGACGCCCGAGGGATACGATGCCCAGTTCGGCGTGAACACGCGCGGGGTCTTCTTCGGTGTCCAGGCGATCGCACCCGTGATGCGCGACGGCGGCAGCATCATCCTCACCAGCTCGCTCGCCGCGACGCGCACGCTCGACGGCCATGCCGTCTATGCGGGCAGCAAGGCGGCGATCGCGGCGTTCGCCCGTCACTGGACGATGGAGTTCCGCGCTCGGCGGCTCCGTGTGAACGTACTCAGCCCTGGCCCGGTGGATACCGCCATCCTTGACAAGCTCGGGGTGGCGGACGCCGATCGTCCGGCGTTCCTCGATGCGGTGACCGCGCAGATTCCCGCGGGCCGCATGGGTACGCCGGACGAACTGGCGGAGGCGGCGTTGTTCCTTGCCTCGGACGCCAGCGCGTTCGTCAACGGCACCGAGTTGCATGCGGACGGAGGCATGACGGCGGCCTGACACGGAATCGCGACGACGTGTGGGAGGCGCGTCGGCGAGTCAGAAGGCCGCGGCGATCGACGCCACGGGCTTGCGCAGGATCGTCTCGTTGAAGACCAGCTGGAGCCGGCCGTCACGCACCTTGCGGATCGCGATGTCGTGCTCGGTCAGGCGCTCGCGCAGACCCGTGGCGACGTTCTCGTCCAAACGCAGAAACACGATGTTGCTGCCGTCGACGACCCGTTCGACGGTCACGCCGGGCTTCTTCGCGAGTCGCGCGAGCAGGTCCTCGGCCGCGGAGTGGACGCGCGCGAAGCGTTCTTCGAACCCGTCGAGCGTCTTCGCGGCGAGTATCGCCGCGGTCCAGCCGTGATAGAGCGCGCCACCGAACACGTGGCGCGCCTGCCGCGCCTTATCGACGAAGGCCTTGTCGCCCGCGAGAATCGCGCCGAACGGCGCGCCGAGATATTTGTAGAGCGACACGTACACCGAGTCGAACGGACCGCAATAGCTGCGCAGGTCGAATCCCGGCAGGCCGCACATGAGCAGCAGCCGCGCTCCGTCCAGATGCATGCGCGCGCCTTTTCCGTGCGCCAACGCCGCGATCCTGGCGATCGTCTCCTGCTTCACGGTGGCGCCATCGAGGCGCCGTACCGGACTTTCGATGGACACCGCGCCGACGTCCACCGGAAAGGGATCCTCGCCGCTGCGTGCGAAGGCCGCCAGCATCCCGTCGTACAAACCTTCCGAGGCGCCGCCGGCGACGGGCACGGGATTGATCGAGCTCATGACGGCGACGGCATCGGATTCGTCACGGTAGACGTGGCTCTCTTCCTGCAGCAACACGCGCGAGCGCCCGGCGCAATGCAGCCGGATCGCGATTTGGTTCGCCATCGTGCCGCTCGGCATGAACGCGGCGTCCTCCTTGCCGAGCATCCGCGCGAACTGCCGCTCCAGCGCGCCGGTGGCGCCCTCGGCGAGGTAGACGTCGCCGATGTCCTCCCTGCCCTTCATCGCGGCCAGAAGCCGGGCGGGAAGCTGCGCCGGCCGGGAGGGCACGTTGTCGCCGAGGAAGGAGACGATACGGTCGGGCGGTATGTCCTCGATGGTGCGCGCCGCGGCGAGCGCCGCCATCGGCAACCCGAGGCCGGCAAGGGAAAGGGCGCCCAGCGGCGCGGCCTGCATGAACTGTCGACGACTGACCATCCGTTTCTCCCCGTTCGCGGCATGAAGGCCTGCTGCCCCAAGGGTCGCACGCCCCGGCGCGACCGCGCCAACGTGCCGTCCCTGCACGCCCGCCCCGCAGGCACTAGAATGCCGCCCCCGCCGCCGTCCGACTCCCGCCGCTCATGCACATCGTCGTCAACGAAGATCTCAAGGCCTACATCGACCCGCTCACGCCGGACGAGTACGAGTCGCTGGAGCGCAGCCTGCTCACCGAGGGCTGCCGCGACGCGCTCGTGCTCTGGGGCGACACGCTCGTCGACGGCCACAACCGTTACGGCATCTGCCGCAAGCACGACATCCCCTTCCGCACGGTGCAGAACGAGCGGTTCCAGTCGATCGAAGACGTGCATCTGTGGATGATCGAGCAGCACCTGGGCCGACGCAGCGTCTCGGACTTCCAGCGCGGCGTGCTCGCCCTGCGCAAGCGCGAGATCCTCGCGGAACGCCGTGCGAAGCTCGCCGAAGCGGAGGCCGAGGGACGCGAGGTCGCCCCGGACGTACCGTTCGACACCACGGGTGCCCAGCCCGCCTCCGGCAAGGCCCGCCCGAACCCGGCCGAGAGCCGCAAGGACATCGCGCGCGAGGCCCGGATCAGCAGCAACCAGGTCGGCATGATCGAGAAGATCCGCAAGGAAGCCGCTCCCGAGGTGGTCGCCGCCGTGAAGTCCGGCACCCTCTCGATCAGCGCGGCCGCCGCCGTCGCCAGCCTGCCCGAGGAGGAGCAACGCGCCGCCGCCACCGCCGGGGACGCCGAGCTGAAGGAAGCGGCCAAGCGGGTCCGGGAGTCGAAGCGCAAGCCGCGCGAGAAGCCGACCGACGAGGTGAAGGCCTTGCGCGAGCAGATCGCCGACCTCGAGGCGGAGAACCGCAACCTGCGCCGCGAGATCGACGCCCTGCGTTCGCGCCTGGGCGAACCGGTGACCGAGGACGCGGACGAGGCGCTGGCGGAGTAAGGTGTCGGTGGGGCGGGAACTCCGGCGGCCTGCCAGCGTTCCAAGCCCCGGTACACCGGACGCGGCCTCGAGCGTTCGTAGGCCTGAACCGGAGCGTTTCCCATGAAAGCCATCCTCGCCCTCGCCGCCACGTCCCTGCTCGCCACGGCCGCGGTGGCCCAACAGCAGAAGCCGCTCAACCTCAACCTGCCGCCGGACTTCACGCCGACGCCGGTCGCCGCCAGCAGCGCGCCGGCACCGGCGTCGACCAGCGCGGCCCCCGGCGCATCCGGTAAGGAGAGCGTAGCGGTCACCCGGTCGCGGCCTCTCGACCCGCCGGGCACGTACTACGGCGACACCAGCGGCCGGATGGCGGGCGCCGATGTCGCGGACGACACCCCGGACTGCGACGACGCCACGTACAACAAGCCGCAGGTGCACGGCAGCGTGAGCACCGGCGTGGTCAGTGCCAGCCACGGTTACGGTGGCAGCTACCAGGCCGGCACCGTGAACCTGAGCCAGGCGTTCGGCAGCTGCGACCATCCGAAGGGCGGCGTGAGCATCTCGATCGGTGGCGGGCAGGACAACTTCGGCCGCGGGCGCGGCCGCTGGTAACGCACCGGGTGTAGGATCGGCGGGTCGCCCGGACGAGCACCCGCCATGCCCCAATCCAGCGCACTTTCCCAGCGCGGCCAGTTCCGCGCGATGTACAAGGGACTGAAGGACGAACGACGCCTCGATCGCACGCCGGTCATCTTCTGCGAAGGCGATTCCTGGTTTTCCACGCCGCTGGCGATGAACCTGCTCGACTGGATCGTGTCCCCCGCACCGGAGGACGAAGAACGCGGCGTGCCGCAGTTCGGACAGGGCGGATTGTTCTTTCGCGTCGAGCGCAGTGGCGACCAGGCCACGCCGCAGCGCGAGCACCCGGATCGCTCGATGTTCACGCAGGAGAACCTCGACGACCTGCTCGGGTGGTTCACGAAGTTCGACTTCGACGCGGTGCTGCTCAGCGCCGGCGGCAACGACTTCGTCGACACATGGCTGGGGAACGCGCTCAAGGGCCGCAGCGGCCTGACGCCGCAGGAAGCCTTCGAGGCGATCGAGGCCACCGGCCGCTTCGACCAGGTACGCGACGCGTACGCGTTCTTCGTCGGCGCGTTCCATCGCGCGCGGCCCGACGTGCCCTTCCTCGCCCACACGTACGACTATCCCCGCCTCATCGGCAGCCGGGCGGAGTTCGGGCTGCGCAATCTCGGCGTCGCCGCGCTGCTGAAGAAGTCGATCGGTCCGTGGATCGGGCCGAACATCCGTCAGGCGCTCGGCGACGACATCGTCAAGGGACGCGCGTTCGCGCGGCTGCTGATCGACGGCTTCGTCGACCAGGTGCTGGAGCCGCTGAAGAACGATCCGCGCTTGCACGGCCGGTTCGACTACGTCGATCTGCGCGGGCTGTTGCCCGACGATGCCGACTGGAACGACGAGATGCATCCGACCGAGGCGGGCTTTCACCGACTGGCGGGCGTGTTCCGCGGCCGCCTGATCCAGAAGCTACCCGCCACGAAATCCGGCGTGGAACACGACGATCCGGTCGTCGGCTGACGGATCGGCATCGTCGCTGCGCAGCCACGGCATGCGCGCGAACGTGCGCGTGCAGGGCCCCAGCGTGACGACGCGCAAAGGACGCTCGCGCGCCTGCCGTTCGATGCCGGCGATCACGTCTCGCAACACGGTGCCGATGAAGGGCGTGAACAGATAGAACACGGTCGCCGCCGAAAGATCGGCCTCGCGTGCGTCGCCCGTGGCGAGATGCACGTCGGCCAGTCCCAGCGACCGCGCGGCGTCCATCGCGCGCTCGACGTACGCCGGCTCCCGTTCGACGCCCAGCGTGCGCGCGCCGGTGAGCACGTTGACGAGGATCGGCACGTGGCCCAGCCCGGCGCCGAGGTCCATGACGACGTCGTCGCGCGCGATGCGCGCACGCGCGATGCCATCGACGATGTGGCGCGCCGGACTCGGCTGGTAGAAGACCATCTCGCGCGGCGGCGACGGATGGGCGACGTCCGGCTCCTCGAGCGCGAGGACGCCGGCGAGCACGTGGTCGAGCACGTCGTAATGCTGTCCGGTCGGCACCCCCACGTCGAGCCACGGCGCGAAGGCCATGCGGCCTTCGCCGCGGCGGACGGCGTCGCGCATCGTGTCGAAGCCGATCGCGTCGACGGACGCCATCGCATCGATCAGCGCCACGGCGCGCGACACGAGCGCCGGATCGTGCGCGCCGATCAGGAGCAGCTCGAGACGATCCGCCGCGTCCGCGCGGAAGCGAAACGACGAGGGTTCGCGCCAGGCGACTTCGTGTTCGAGGAGTGCGATGGCCGAGGCGAGGGAGTCCATGGGGCATTATCGCCGACAGGGCCCAGCAGGCGGGACGAAACGTGCCCTGCGTCCTTGAGTACGCAAGGACCGTGTGGAATGCTCGGGCATCGCCGCCGACAGGAACCACCGGATGAAGCACGCCTCCCGCCGTCTCGCCGCCGCCATCGCGACCCTCGTCAGCCTTCCCGCCCTCGCCGCGCCGCCGCTGGCCACGCTCGTGTTCCGGGACGGCGGTCGGCCAGTGCTGAGCATCACCGATCCGCACGGCGCGGCGCTGGTGGATGAGACCCTCGGCCTGCGCACCACCGACGCCGACCTGACGCACGATCTTCGCCTCATCGGCACGACGCAGCGCCAGCTCACCGAGCATTACCGGATGACGGTCGGCAAGAAGCTCGACCGCACCGCCAACCTCTCCGAGACGCGCTATGCCCTGCAGAACGCGAAGGGCCAGAAGCTCGACGTGGTCGTGCGTATCGGCAACGACGGCGTCGCGTTCCGTTACGAACTGCCGGGCGCGACACGCGCGGCGGTGACGGGCGAGGCGACGTCGTTCGCCGTGCCCGCGAGCGCGCCGGCCTGGCTGCTGCCCTACAGCCCCGAGTACGAGAAGGAACGCTTCCAGACGACGGCCGGTGGCGCGGCGCCCGGGCAGTACGGCTATCCCTCGCTGTTCCGCATCGGCGACAGCTACGTGTTGCTCACCGAAGCCAATGCGGACGGCCGCTACGACGGCAGCCGCCTCACGCACGCGGCGAACACCGGAGACTACGCGCTGACGCTCGCCGACACGCGCGTGGAGAGCACCGGCGTCACGCCATGGCGCACGGCGATCATCGGCGACCTCGCGACCGTGACGGAATCGACCCTCGTCGACGACCTGGCCGATCCCGCGAAGTTTTCCGACACGTCGTGGATCCGGCCGGGCAAGGTGGCCTGGTCGTGGCTGAGCGAACACGCGAGCCCGTCGGATGCGACGCGCCAGCGGGCCTATGTCGACTTCGCGGCGAAGAACCGCATTCCCTACGTGCTGGTGGACGAGGGCTGGAAGGACGCATGGGTACCGGACCTCGTGCGCTACGCGAACGCGAAGCACGTCGACATCCTCCTCTGGTACCACTGGTCGAAGCTCGACACGCCCGCCAAGCGCATGGCCGAACTGACGAAGGTGAAGGGCTGGGGCGTGAAGGGCGTGAAGGTCGACTTCATGGAGTCGGATTCGCAGGCGCGTTACCGCTGGTACGACGAAACGCTCGCCGACACCGCGAAACTTCAGCTGATGCTGAACTTCCACGGCGCCACCATCCCGCACGGTCTTCAGCGCACCTGGCCGCACCTGATGACGATGGAGGGCGTACGCGGCGCGGAGAACGATCCGCCGGTCGTGGGTAACACCATCCAGCCGTTCACGCGCAATGTCGTGGGTTCGATGGATTACACGCCGGTCGCGTTCGACGCGGGACGCAAGGAAGCCTCGATCGCCCACGAAGTGGCGCTGCCCATCGTGTTCGAGTCCGGGTGGACGCACTTCGCGGACCGTCCGGAAGCCTACGAGGCCCGGCCACAGGCGCTCGCTTTCCTCGACCAGATTCCCACCGTCTGGGACGAGACGAAGCTGCTCGGCGGGACGCCGGGGCAGGATGCGATCTTCGCCCGCCGCAGCGGCGACCGCTGGTACATCGGCGCGATCGCGGCCGGCGCGCCCCGCCGGCTCACCGTGCCGCTCGCGTCGCTGGGCGTCGGTCCCTGGCACGTCGACATCGTGCGTGACGGCGCCGGTCGCGGCGATGTCGTGCACACGCGGCAGAACGTCACGGCCGACGGTTCGCTGTCGTTCGACGTGCCGGTCAACGGAGGCTTCGCGGCGATCCTGTGCCCCATGGCGAAGGGACAGTTCGAGAACGGGTGCTATCGCTGACGCACGCTCCGCCACCACCGCCGGAGCGGCGTGTGGTGGCCCGGGAACGCGCGGGCGAGAGGGATGCGCACCGCGATCTCCGTGCCGCCGTCGATCCGCGAAGCGATCGACGGGACGCCGCCCGCAGCGAGGGCACGCTCGCGGATGCCGCGTAGTCCCCAGTGCCCCGAGCGTCCGTCACGCAGCACGATCTCGTCGATACCGCGACCATCGTCGCGGACGCTGAGCAGCAGGTCGTTGCCCTCGACGCGCAACGCGACCTCGATGCGGGAGGCGTTCGCGTGGGTGATCGCGTTGTGCACGGCTTCCCTCGCGATGCCGTAAAGCTCGTCGCGCACCAACCCGTCGAGGTGACGCAGGTCGGCGGTCACGTCGACCACGACGGGCACGGTGTGCTCGGTCGCGAAAGCGGCCGCCATGTCGCGTAACGCCACATCGAGACGGCCCGAATAGCTCCCGTGGGCGCGCAGGTCGCGCACGCGGTCGCGCGCCTCGACCATCGCCTCGTCCGCACGGTCCAGCGCCCGCTCCATCGCCACGCGCAGCGGATCGCCGGGTGGGACGCGGTTGGCGATCGCCTGGAAGCGCATGGCGAGCCCCTGGACGCTTTGCAGCAGGGTGTCGTGCAGGTCGCGCGCGATGCGCTCGCGCTCCGCGTGCCGTTCGTGCAGGCGTTCGCGCAGCTGGGCGGAGATCCGCCGGAGACGGACGAAGAACGCGGCCCAGATCAGCAGCGCCGTCACCGCGGCGCAGAACAGATAGAACCAGGGCATCTGGTAGAACGCGCGCGCCACGGTGATGCCGACGGACGCTCCCGCCTCGTTCGTCACGCCATCCTCGTTCGACGCGATCACACGGAACACGTAACGACCCGGCGGCGGATCGGTATAGACCGCCTCGCGTTCGTCTCCCGCGTCGCGCCAGCGCGTGTCGAGCCCTTCCATGCGATAGCGGAAGCGCACACGCTCCGGCATCGTCAGGCTGGTGGCCGTGAACGCGATGCGCAGCCGCTCCGTTCGTGGGGGTAGCCGTGTCTCCGCGTCCGCCGGCCAGGTGCCCATGTCCGTGCCGACGGTGCGCACGAAGACCGAGGGTGCGAGCGCGTTGCGCGGGACGTCCGCCGGATCGATCGACACGATACCGCTGGTGGTCGCGAACCACAGGCGGCCGTCGTCGGCGACGACCGCCGTCGGCAGCGGGCGGAACTGCGCGGGCGTGCCGGGAAGGCCGTCGAGGGAATCGAACACCCGCACCGGCGGCCGATACTCGGCATCCGCGAGGGCGCGTGCCATGTCCGCTCCGGCGATGCGGACGACGCCCTGCGCGGCGCTCGCCCAGAAATCGCCGCGGCGGTCGCGCACCAGGCCGGAGACCCCGCGCAACGGTTCGCCGCGCGTCACGATCATGTGGGCGCGGTCGCCGATGATCGCGCCGACGCCCAGTTCGCCGCCTACCCACATGGCTTCGCCATCCTCCAGGAGGGCGGTGACGTTACCGACGGACAGGCCCTCGCGAAGTCCGACGACCGTGTCCTTCGCGCCGTCGCGGATCAGCACCGTGTTCCGGGCGAACCCCATCCACAATCGCTCGCGACGGTCGCGGGCGAGGACGAGCGGCGCCGGATCGTTGGCGAACGTCGCGAGGGGATCGTGAGTCCAGCGGCCGTCACTGAAGTGATAGATGCCCGGCCGGTTCAACGAGACGAAGGCGCCGCCGTGACCGTCGCCGACCACCGCCTGCACGCCCGAATAGTCGGGGTACGGCAGCGCGGCGACCGGCTCGGGCACGCCGTCGCGAAGCTTCCATAGCCCGTTGGGTCCGCCGAGCCATGTGCCGTCGGCGTCGCGGCTCGCCGCGGTGATCGCCTGGGTCAGCCTCGACGGGGTGATGCCCTCGAGCCCGAGATAGCTCAAGGGGTGGTTCTTCGTGCCGACCCAGACGCCCTTCGACGCTGCCGCGACCATGGCGAAGTCGGTCGCACCGGGCAGTTGCGCGGCGGGCAGCAGGCGGCTGACGCGGAAGCGGTCGAGGCCGCGGCTACCGCCGAACCAGAGGTTGCCCTCGCGATCCTGCAGCACCGCGCTCGTGTAGTCGGAGCTCATGCCGTCGCGCTCCACGAAACGCTGGGCATCGGTGTCGTCGGGCCCGAGGATCTTCGCGGCCAGTTCGTGCACCCGTGGAACGCGGCGGATCCCGTTGCCGAGCGTCGGCATCCACAGGGCCCCTTCGCGATCGAAGAGCAGGCCTGCCGACGCGATCCGCAGCACGGGCCCCGCCGTGGCGGGATCGCCCGTCGCTGTCCAGACGGGGCGCACGCCGCCGTCCGCTTCGGCGACCCAGATGGCCCCGTCGGGCGCTTCGGCGATCCGGTTGATGCGTCCCACGTCGCGTGACGCGATCTGGAAACGCGTCCCGCCGCGGGGCAGCCACGCGAGGACGTCCTCCGTGGCGACCCACAGCCGGCCCTGACGGTCGACGGCGAGGTTGCGCGCCCGCGTACCGGGAAGGCCGAGCGCCGTCCCAACCGCCGTCCATCGCCCATGATCGAAACGCGCCAGGCCGTTGAACGTCGCCGCCCAGATCGTGCCGTCGGGTGTCCCGGCTATCGCATACACCGTGCCCGATGGAAGGCCGGACCCCGCCGTGAAGTGCGTCGCCCGGTCGCCTTTCACGAAGCTCGCCACGCCATAACGGAAACCGATCCACAGCCCGCCCGAGGGCGGCGCGTAGAGCGCGGCGACGCTCGACGCGAGGAAGTCGCCGCCTTCACGCGGCCGGTAACGCTCGAAGTGGACGCCGTCGAAGCGGTAAAGGCCCGTCTGCGTGCCCAGCCAGAGATAGCCGTCCGCCGTCTGCGCGAGCGCGGTCACCTGACCGGGCGCGCCTTCGCGCACCGTCCATGCGGTGTGGTAGTACTGGCCGATGTCGCGGTCGCGGTTGTCCATCGCCCACGCGCCGGCGGCGAACACGATCCAGCCGCACAGCGTCCAGAGCCATCTCCACGGCGATGTCGCGACTGGCCGCCGCATGGCCCCTACCCCGTCGATCGTTGCGAAGCGCAAAGATAGCGCGCGCAAGGGTCGTCCGTCGCCGCCTCAGGGCGCTTCGCGCGCGGCGATGCCCATGTCGCGGAGGAACGCCAGCGAATCGGCGAGGACACGACCGGCGGCCGGCGAGCGCTCGGGCGAGGCGAGTACGTGGGCGGCGTGGTCGTAGGCCACCAGCCGACGGCGATCCGCCGCCGTGCCGAGCCAGCCGAACGCGTCGCGCATGGCGGCCACGGAAGTCAGCGTGTCGCGGTCGCCTTCACCGCCGTCCCAGACGCCGAAGAACACGGGACACGTCACGGCCGCGAGGTGCTCGGGCCGCATCCATTCGAGGAACAGCCGTGCGATCGCCCGATAGGCGTCGGAATGGACGATGCTGGACCAGTAGCGGCGCTGGAACGGCGAGCGCTCGCCCGGTGGTTCGACGGGACCTTCGAGGAGCACGGCCGCGCGCAGCTGCGCCGCGTCGTGCACGCGGATGCCGGGCGACCACGCCACGACGGCGGCGACCGCCTCCGGCCGCCGCGCGGCGACGTCGAGCGCCAGCGACGCACCCATGGACGTCGCGACCAGCACGACGCGCTCGCCCAGCGCGAGTCCGATGTCGAGCGCCGCGTCGGCATCGGCACGCCAGCGCTCGGGCGTGATGCCCGCCATCGCGTCCGGAAGGGCGCTGCCGTGTCCCGTCAGCCGGTTGAGGAAGAGATGCGCGTCGCAGGCGTCCGCGATGGCGCGATGCGCCGGCGCGCCTTCCGCCTGGCTCGCCGTGAACCCGTGCAGGTACACCACCGACAAGGGGCGGCGTTCGTGCGGCGCCGCGCCCCGGAAAACGATCCTCGCCTCGTTGTCGGGCTTCAGACCCGGAACGGCGAGCTCGCCGGTGGCGATGCGCGTGGCGAGACCGTCGAGTTCCGTGCGTGCCGTCATGCGTCGACGGCGGACCGGGTGACTTCGCGCTGGCTTTCGACGAACCGGCGCACGGAACGCGTGAGCGCGTCCACTTCAGGCACCGCGGCGCGCATGTCGCCGCCAGCCTCGATGAGCACGCCGATGTCGTCGCAGACGTGCGCTGCGCCGGGAACGCCGAGGTTGCCGAGCACGTTGCGCAGCGAATGCAGCGATTCCGACGCGACCGCCACGTCGTGCGCCAGGGCCGAGGCGCGCAGGCTGGCGAGGTAGTCGTCGGCCGTACGCGCGCACAAGTCGACGAAGCCGACGAATTCCGCGGGGCTCGTCAGGGCGCGCATGTCGTCCAGCGGCGTCTTCGCGTCCCGCTCGTCGCCCGCCTCGGCATTCCCCTGCCAGCGTCGCGCGGCATGGTCGAGGCGGCGCTCGTCGGCGACCGACTCGATGACGTCGAGCAGCCGCTGCGCGGCGATGGGCTTGGTCAGGTAGGCACGCGCACCGGCGCGGAAGGCGATGCGCACCGCATCGTGGCTCGAATCCGCGCTCAGCATCACGATCGGCGGCACGGCCCCGATGCGCCGCGCGCCCTCGATGCGGCCCAGCACGTCCCAGCCCGAGCTGCCGGGCATGTGCAGGTCCATGAAGATGATGTCGAAACGTTCGTCGGCCAGACGGGCGAGGGCTTCGTCGCCGCTCGCGCTGAACACCGCGACGTGGCCGGCGCGTTCGAGGATGCGTCCGACGATCTCGCGATTGGCCGCGTTGTCGTCGACGACGAGGCAACGCTGCGACGCGACGCGCCCGCGATGATCGTCCAGCAGTTCCACGAGCGGCGTATCCGCGACGCTGCGCGCACCGGGCGCTGCGTGGGGAAGCGAGAAGCGCCAGGTGAACACGGAGCCGCCCATCGGGTTGTCCGTGACCTCCAGCGTGCCGCCCATCTGCTCGGACACGTTGCGCACGATGTAGAGGCCCAGCCCCACGCCTTCCTGGCGCCGTCCCTCGCCGGCGCTGAGCTGGTGGAACGGATCGAAGATGCGCTGCTTGTCGTCGTCGGGGATGCCGATGCCGGTGTCGGTGACCGTGCAGACGATCGTCGGATCCCGGCCACCGATGCCCGCGAGCAGTTCGATGCGCACGTCGACCGCGCCGCCGGGCGGCGTGAACTTCACCGCGTTCGAGGCGAGGTTCGACAGCACCTGCTCGATGCGTCCCGGATCGCCGGCGAAGATGCCATCGACGGTCGCGTCGCGCGCCAGGCTGAAAGCGACGCGCTTCTCCGCCGCGAACGAGCGGCACACGGCGCCGACGGTGGCGAGTACTTCGTCGAACGCGAAAGGCTGGTGGCGCAGCGTGAAGCTTCCTCCCGCGAACGATGCCACGTCGAGGACGGCGTTCACCCGGTGCAGCAGCGCGTTCGCATTCGTCGAGAGCAACGCGACCAGACGCCGCTGGTCGTCGGACATCGCCGAGGTGTCGATCAGCGAGGCCGAGTGGATCACCGTGCTGAGCGGCGTGCGCATCTCGTGGCTCATCATCGAGATGAAGCGGTGCTGCGCTTCGCGCGAGGCGATCGCTTCCGCCGACACTTCGCGCAGCGCGTCCATCACGCGGTAGAGCGTCATCGGCAGCACGATCACGAGCGCCAGCGCATACAGCGCATAGGCCGGGCGCGCGATCCAGTAGCCATCGGGTGCGACCACGAGCAGCACGCCCACGGACGCCACCACGCCCGCGATGAACACGCGGCGGCTGTAGCGCACGCCGAGCGCGACCGAAAGGAAGGGCAGCACGGCGGTCAGCGTGATGACCAGCATGAAGCCGACCTTGAGCAGCACCGCGACCATCGCGAAGTTCGCGATGCTGCCGACGGCGTCGATCGCGCTGCTCTGCCTCAGCGAGCCCGCACGGACGCCGAGCATCCAGAACGTGCTGAGGACGAAGAGCGACACGGCCACCGGGACGACGCGGTTCGCTTCGACGGCCATCTTCACGGGGCCATGCAGCCACGCGGCGCTCCACACGACGATGAAGCCGAGGATGACGGTGCGCATCAGCGAGACGTGGTATTCGCGGAAGCTCGCCACGATGCGGTCGATGCGCGGGTTGCGCAGACGCTCGGCGACGTCGCTGAGCATCACTGGCCCGGCGCGCTTGCCGCTACCGCCATCGATCTTCATGCGTGCCTGGTCCGACTCCCCCGATACCCGCCTAGTCTATGAACTCTGCCCGTGCTGGCAAGTGCGGTCGCAGTAAGAACTCGTGCCGAAAACGTTTACTCCGTTGGGACACCTGCCCTGCGGATCAACCGGACGCCTTCCTGGCACGGGTGGATTTCTTCGCCGCGGTCGGCGATTTCGCCACCGCCGCTTTCTTCGTGGCCTTCCGGCGACCCGCCGCCTTGCCAAGGCGCACCCAGGTCGGGGCGTGGTCGCTGGCCTTGGGCTGGTCGCGGACCCAGCGATCCACATCGGCGTCCTCGAGGCGCGCGGCGAGGTCGGGCGAGAGCAGCAGGTGATCGATCCGCAGGCCGCGGTTGCGCGGCCAGTGCTGGCGGAAGTAATCCCAGAACGTGTAGATGCGCTCGTCCGGATGCCTCGCGCGCAGGGCGTCGGTCCAGCCCTGCGCCAGCAGGCGCGCGTACGCGTCGCGGCTTTCGGGTTGCAGGAGCGCGTCACGACGCCAGTGCTTCGGATCGTAGATGTCCTCGTCCGTGGGCACGACGTTGTAGTCACCCGCGAGCACCACGGGGTGGCCGGACGCGATGAGACCCTTCGCGTGCTTGATCAGCCGCTCGAACCAGGCGAGCTTGTAGTCGAACTTCGGTCCCGGCCAGGGATTGCCGTTGGGCAGGTAGAGGCACCCTACCAGCACCCCATGGGCCGCGGCTTCGAGATATCGGCTCTGCGAGTCTTTCGGATCGCCGGGCAGGCCGCGGCGGCTCTCCACCGGATCGACGCCCTTCGCCAGGATCGCCACGCCGTTCCACGACGACTGTCCGGCCCACAGGGCGCCGTAACCCGCGTCGTGGATGGCGTCGATGGGGAAGCCGGCGTCGGTCGCCTTCAGTTCCTGGAGGCAGGCGATGTCCGGCGCCTCGCGTTCCAGCCATTCGAGCAGGTGGGGCAGGCGCGAGCGGATGCCGTTGACGTTGTACGTCGCGATCTTCATGCGGCGACTTTCCGGGAGCGGCGGTCGACGCCCGGTGATGGCGTGAAAACGTAGCGGTGGCCGTTGGCATGACATTTGCCTCGATCTAAACCGACCTGAGATCGCGTCCGCACGAACCCGGCGGGGCATAAATTTTTGCGACCGGAGTGGCCAACGATATGCACGTTTTCGGCAGCCGCATGCCCATGCACGAAAGTCCACAAAAACCCATAGTTACATCGTTTTCTGCTGCGACGCGCCATGCCATTTGGACGGCTGGACGGCCGTTCGCGACACGCAATGTCCTGCTGGACATCCGCGATCCCGTGCTGTAAACCGTTCGTCTTATCCATTTGGATCGTGATAAATGGATGGTGTGGCGATGGAGCGCGGGCGGGGGCATCGAGGCTCCATCGTGTGCTACCGGACGGGGGTCCGGCGCCGCGGCCCCGTACCTTCGTCGTTATTTCGGGGCATTACATTTCGGGGAAGGCATGAACAAGTATTTTCTTCGCAGGAGCGCACTCGCACTGGCGGTCTGTACCTGCCTGGGCGGCGTTTCAGGCGCGTATGCGCAGTCCACTACCGGCGGCCTCAACGGTACCGTGCCGGCCGGCGGCAACCAGACGATCGTCCTCGAAAGCGGCACGGGTTTCCGTCGTGAGGTCGGGGTCGACGCGAACGGGCGTTACAGCGCGACGCAGCTGCCGCTGGGCACGTACAGCGTCACCCTGATGCGCGACGGCGCACCCGTCGATTCGCGCAAGAACGTCACCCTGCGCGTCGGCGCGAGCACCGACGTGTCGTTCGCCGCACCGGCCGCAGCCGGCAACGCGGAAAGCCTTGAAGGCGTGACGGTCACCGGCACCGCGCTTCCCAGCATCGACGTCACCGCGGTCGACTCCCGTACCGTCATCACCTCCGAGCAGCTCGCACGCATGCCGCTGGGCCGTTCCGCCGAAGCCATCGCGCGCCTCGCGCCGGGCGTGGTCAACAACGGCGGCGGCTTCACCAGCGACACCGGCAAGTCGGTCGTCAGCTTCGGCGGCGCCGCGGCGAACGAAAACGCGTATTACATCAACGGCTTCAACACCACCGACCCGCTCAATGCGCTCGGCGGCCTGCAGCTGCCGTATGGCGCGATCGACCAGCAGGAAGTCTATACGGGCGGTTACAGCGCCCAGTACGGGCGTTCCGACGGCGGCGTGATCAGCCAGGTCGGCAAGCGCGGCACCAACCAGTGGCATTACGGCGCCCAGATCATCTGGGAGCCGAACTGGGCCCGCGCCTCCGGTCCGAACCTACATTACGCGAACACTCCCGCGTCCGCCCCGGCCGGCGACCTGTACCAGCCGAAGAGCCAGAACGACAAATGGACGACCACGGTCAGCGCCTACGCGGGCGGCCCGCTGATCAAAGACAAGCTGTTCTTCTTCCTGGCGGGCGAGTTCGAAAAATCGGGCGCGCGTAACGTCAACTCCGTCGGCAGCAGCACGCCCGCCTCGACGAACACGTACGAGAATCCGCGCTGGTACGCCAAGCTCGACTGGAACATCAACGACAGCAACATCCTCGAGGTGACCAGCGTCGGCGACAAGCGCGAGGGTTCGGGGACGCGCTACGGCTACAACTACCGCGACCTCTCCCGCACGGTCCGCCTCGGTGACGTGAACGACACCAAGACCGGCGGCGATCTGTGGATCGGCAAGTACACCAGCTACATCACCGACGACCTGACCGTGAGCGCCACCTACGGCAAGATGTCGACCAAGAACTACGAGCAGCCAACCAACTACGATCCGGATCTCGTCCGCGTCGACAACCCGGTTCGCCAGAACCCGGCGCTCAACGGCGGCACCCCGATCCAGAACAGCCAGGTCGGCAACATCAGCTCGCCGGGCCGTGGCAACAAGTCGACCAACCTGCGCTTCGACGTGCAGTACGTCGCCGGAGACCACACGCTGTCCGCCGGTATCGACAACGTGCGCTCGCGCGTCCTCGACTTCGGCGACGCCAGCCCGGGTCCGGGCTATACCTGGAGCTACGGTCTGTCGGCGGATCCGAACGAGCCGATCGACGATACCCCGGGACGCAACTTCGTCCCGGCGCCGGGCGCCTTCCCCAACGGCCAGCAGGGCTACTGGGTACAGCGCAGCGTCGTGAGCAACCTCGTCAACGTGCGCGCCGACCAGAAGGCGCAGTACATCGAGGACAAGTGGCAGATCAACGATCGCGTGCTGCTCTCCGTGGGTCTGCGTAACGACCAGTTCACCGACTACAACCAGTTCAGCCAGCCGTTCATCAAGCAGACGCGTCCGCAGTGGGCACCACGCCTCGGCGCCTCGTGGGACGTGAATGGCGACGGCAGCTTCAAGGTCTACGCCAACGCGGGCCGTTACTACCTCGGCCTGCCGCTGAACCCGGCCACGGGCGCCGCCGCGGGTTACACCGCGACGCAGCAGTACTTCACGTACTCCGGCATCAACCCGGTGGACGGCACGCCGACGGGCCTCACGCAGTTCAGCAACGTGGTATCGGGCAACAACTCCTACGGCATCCCGCCCGACCCGCGCACGGTCGCCGCGAAGGACCTGAAGTCGGAGAACCAGGACGAGTACATCGTCGGTTTCGACAAGTCGTGGAACGAGAACTGGACCTACGGCGTCAAGCTGACCCAGCGCAAGCTCAATGCGGTCATCGACGACTTCTGCGACCTCGACGTCGTGACGAACAAGGCCACGGCGCTGGGCTATACGGTCGGTTCCACGAACAGCTGCTACCTCGTCAACGGCGGCCATTCGAACAAGTTCACGCTGATCGACCAGGCGGGCAACCCGTTCGTCGTGCCGCTGAGCCGCGAAGAAATGGGCATGCCCCGGACGAAGCGCAAGTACTACAGCGCCGAGTTCTACGCCGAGCACCAGTTCGACGGCACCTGGTACGGCAAGTTCGACTACGTGTTCTCGCGTTCGTACGGCAACACCGAAGGCCAGGCGCGTACCGATACCCGCCAGTCGGGCGCCGCAGGCAGCGTGGATTGGGACAACCGTTACGTGATGGACGGCGCCAATGGTCCGCTGGGCAACGACCACACGCATGTGTTCAAGGCATACGGCTATTGGCAGTTCGCGCCCGAGTGGCAGGTATCCGGCAACCTCCAGGCCATCTCTGGCGCCCCGGAAGTGTGCCTCGGATACTTCGGCCCCGACCAGCAGGATCCCGCGCACTACAACAGCTCCTACCACTGGTGCGACGGCAAGCGTTCGCCGCCGGGCGACAAGGGTCGCCTGCCGTGGACGTTCCAGCTGGATCTCGGCGTGACGTACCGTCCGGAATGGGCGGGCTCGAAGCTCGCGTTCTCCGCGAACGTGTTCAACGTGCTCAACCAGCAGCGCGCGACGTTCCGCTACCCGACCCAGTACGAGTCGCGCGGCACGCCGCACCCGATCTATCGCGTACCGCTCATCACCCAGGACCCGCGTTACGCGCGCCTGGCCGTCAGCTACGACTTCTGAGAACCGACGCTGATCTGAAGATCCCTGTGTGACACTTGCGCCCCTCTCCGTAAGCCGGCTCCTCCCCAGCCGGTTTACGGGGACCGGGCGCTCTTTTTTTTGCCCGGTGTCCTAGCGAACCTCGCCCGAGGCGGCGACGACCATCTCGATGTAGCCCAGGATCTCCTGGATCGGGATCTCGAAGATGCCGGCATCGCCGTTGTCGTACGCCTGGCGCCAGACGGCGTAGCCGTCCTTCCAGCTTTCGTCGCCGTCGGCATCGCCGTCGTGGGCCAGCAGGCTCGCGTCCAGGGTGCCGCGCGAGACGGCGGCGTGATTCATCGCCGGCTGCAGGCCGCCCGGCACGCGGTGGTTGCGCAGCTTCACGCCGAGGATCGAGACATGGAAAACCTCGCCGTCCTCGGGTTCGCGCTCGATCCGGCGAATGGCGACGCGCGACGCCTCCTCGCCCGGGCGGGTGCGATAGGTCCAGGACTGTCCCACGGCATAATCGGGTTTCACCGGTGCTTCCTCCCGCTTCACAAGGCCCCGCATCTTAGTGCAGCCGGGGCCGGCGGGCGCCTGCCGGACGTCCCGGGACGATATGGCTTAAACTTGCGCCCATGAGCGCGCCCTCCGGGGTCCGGCGCTTGCGCGAGGCAGCGCGGCCGGCGGCCGCTTCCCCAGCCATGGCATCCGCCCGCGCACGGCGCTCGCGGCACGTCCCTTATTGTTTCGAGGTTAGATAAGACCATGGTGGCATTGGCGACCGAGCACGTCATCGACGTGCACCACTGGAACGACAGCCTTTTCAGCTTCCGCACCACGCGCGACCCGGGTTTCCGCTTCGAGAGCGGGCATTTCGTGATGATCGGCCTCGAAGTCGACGGGCGCCCGCTGATGCGCGCGTACTCGATCGCGAGCGCCCATTACGAAGAGCACCTGGAATTCTTCAGCATCAAGGTGCAGGACGGCCCGCTCACCTCGCGCCTGCAGCACCTGAAGCCGGGCGATCCCGTCATCGTCAGCCGCAAGCCGACCGGCACGCTGGTGCTCAACGACCTGAAGCCGGGCAAGCGCCTGTACCTGTTCGGTACCGGCACGGGACTCGCGCCTTTCCTGTCGATCATCCGCGACCCGGACACCTACGAGCGCTTCGACCGGATCGTCCTCGCGCACGGCGTCCGCCACGTGGACGACCTCGCGTATTCCGACTACATCGAGAACGAGCTGCCGAAGCACGAATACCTGGGCGACCTGGTGCGCGAGAAGCTCATCTACTACCCCACGGTGACGCGCGAGCCGTTCCGCAACCGCGGCCGCATCACCGACGCCATCGCCGACGGCGAACTGGCACGGGCGACGGGCCTGCCGCAGCTGAATCCGGCCGAGGACCGCGTGATGCTCTGCGGCAGCCCGTCGATGCTGGAAGACATCTGCGTCCTGCTGGACGGCGAGGGCTTCGAAGCGTCGCCGCGCACGCGCGAGCCGGGCGATTACGTGATCGAGCGGGCGTTCGTCGAGAAGTAACCGCCTCACTCCTTGCGGACGCGGCCCTGCCCTTCGTTGTCCCAGTAGCCGAAGATCCGTCGCGCGATCAGCTTGTACAGGCGCTTTCCCGTCGCCCGCCACAGCCGCGAATGCGGCGCCGGACGGGCGAGGATCGCGCGCTGCCGCGACGACAGGGCCTCCGGCGCGTACGTCCGCTTGTGCTTGAGCAGATGGCGGAGGTCCTCGCGCGCCAGCAGGCGGAACAGCGTGCCGCGCCGTCCGCGCGTCCAGGCGATCTGGAAATCGACGAGGCCCGGCGAGCCGTCCTCGCGCACCAGCCAGTTGGGTTCCTTGGCGAGATCGTTGTGCACGATGCCGCGCCGATGGAGCCGTGCGAGCAGCCGCAGGGCATCCCTGTAATAGGCCTCGTCGAGCGGTTTGCCGACCTGCATCGGCTGACCGGCCATGTAGCTGCGCTCGAGCACGCGACCGTCCCAGGCGAGCAGGCGAGGCACGCCGTCGAGACCGTCGAGCCGGGACAGCGCCCGCGCCTCGCGCGCGGCGGCACGGCGCGCGAACCAGCGCGCCCACCAGCGGGCGGCGGCGATGTCGCGGCGGATCAGCAGCACGCCGTCGCGCTCGACGCGTTCGATGCGCCCGAGTTCGTCGGCCTTGAGCAGGGTGACGGATTCCGTCATCGCGTTATGCACGCCTTTCCTTCGGTTCGTTGACGCGCCCTCCGCGACGGGAAAGGCTAAGATGCCCGTTCTCGCAGGGAGATAACGCAAGATGCTGGTGCGACACATCCTGTCGCTGGTCTTCGCCACGGCCGGGCTCGTCGCCTGCCGCGATGGCGCCGACCGCGCGAACGACGGGGACAAGCCGCCGCCGGCACGGGCGAGCGCCGCCAAGGATACCGAATCCGGCGACGATGGCCTCTACACGATGGAACTGTCGCTGCCCGAACTCCCGCCGCGCGCGGCGCCGTTGCGCGACCTGATCGACCGCTACGTGGAACGGCAGAAGCGCGACTTCCTGGCCAGTCTCGGCACGCCCGCCGCCCGCGCGAGGGCGCGCGAACTGCCCTGGGACCTCAACCTGGACATCGCGGTGGCCTCGCGCACGGACCGCTTCATCAACGTGCAGGTCGACGGGTCGGCCTTCACGGGCGGTGCCCATCCCGCGCCCATCGTCGACAGCTTCACCTACGACATGGAACAAGGGCGCGTGGTCGGCATCGGCGAGCTGTTCGCCGATCCGCATGCCGCCGAAAGCGCCTTCGCGGCCGAGGCGCGGCGCCAGCTCTTCACCGCGCTCGACGACCAGGACACGCCGCTGGCTTCCGACAGCGAGCAGATCGACCTGGGTACCGAACCCGGCAAGGGCCACTACCGGGTGTTCAGCCTGCTCACGGGCCCGGACAACAAGGTGCACGGCCTCACCTTCATCTTTCCGCCGTACCAGGTGGCGTCGTATGCCGCGGGTCCCCAGGCGATCGACGTACCGAGCGAGGCCTTCGCGTCGTTCCTGAAGCCGGAATACCGCGAGGCGTTCCACTGATGGAGTTCTTCCTCTACCTGCTCTCGGCCGCGCTGATCGTCGGCGGCTTGGCGGGCGCGATCCTGCCGGTGCTGCCGGGCATCCCCATGATCTTCGGCGGCATCTGGCTCGCCGCCGCCGTCGACGAATACCGCCACCTCGGCTGGGCCTGGCTCGTCGCGATCGGCATCGTCGCCGCGGCCGGCATCGCGCTCGATTTCGTTTCGGCCTCCATCGGCGCCAAGAAGATCGGCGCGAGTCCGCGCGCACTTTGGGGCGCGGGCGTCGGCACCGTGATCGGCATGTTCTTCGGCATCCCGGGCCTCGTCATCGGGCCTTTCGCCGGCGCCGTGGCGGGCGAGTTGTGGTCGGGCGAGAGCGTGCTGCGATCGGCGCACGTCGGCGTCAGCACGTGGATCGGCATGCTCGTGGGCATCCTCGCCAAGGTCGTGATCTCGTTCCTGATGATCGGCATGGCGGGGCTCGCGCTGCTGTTCGCCTGACCCGACCATTGGTCACATTGGCGGGAGCGCCCTCACCCGCTAGTCTCGCCTGACCATATGGGGAGACACGCATGTTCCGACGAATCGCCCTCGCCGCCGCCGTGACGCTCGCGGTGGGCAGCCTCCACGCGCAGACCGCCGCGCAGCCCGCCTGGATCGCACGCAGCAATGCCGACGCGCAGCCGCTGCTCGACATGACCGCGAAGTTCAGCCCGGAATCCGCCACCGAGATCGGCGTGAAGGGGTACGACGAGAAGACGGCCGACCTCGGCCCCGACACCGACAAGCGCCAGCGCGCCGCGCTCGTGCAGGTGCGCGAGACGGTGAACAAGCGTCTCGCCGAAGAAAAGGATCCGAACGTGAAGCAGGATCTTCAGATCCTGCTCAAGCAGATCGACGGCAGCATCAAGGGCATCGATCTCAACGCGAAGTACCTGCTGCCCTGGTACGACGCCGGCGAGATCGTCTTCGGCGGCGAGTTCTCGCTGCTCAACGCCGAAAGCACGCCGGAACAGAACAAAGCGGCCCTCGGGCGCCTCAAGTGCTACGTGGGCATGACCGCGGGCTGCACGCCCCTGGTCGATCAGGCACGTGCGCGCACGACGGAAAAGCTCGACGACAAGAGCCTCCTCGGCCCGGTCAAGGCGGACGTCGAGCAGAAGCTCGGCAACACGCAGCGCTACGTCGACGGCATTCGCAAGCTGTTCGCCGAGCACAAGATCGCCGGCGCCGACGAGGCGATGGCGAAGCTCGACCAGCAACTGAAGGATTACAACGCCTGGGTGAAGAAGACCGTGCTGCCGCGCGCGCGCACCGACTTCCGCCTCCCGGAACCGATGTACGCGTACAACCTCGAACAGGTCGGCCTCGACATCGCGCCGCGCGACCTGATCGATCGCGCCGAACTCGAGTTCATGGAGACGACCTACGCGCTGCAGATGCTCGCCCCGGTGGTCGCGAAGGCCGAAGGCCTCCCGGACGGCGACTACCGCGACGTCCTGAAGGCGCTGAAGAAGAAGCAGCTGGCGAAGGACAAGG
The DNA here is from genome assembly GCF_031456385.1 of Luteibacter sp. 3190. NCBI lineage: Bacteria > Pseudomonadati > Pseudomonadota > Gammaproteobacteria > Lysobacterales > Rhodanobacteraceae > Luteibacter > Luteibacter sp. 3190. Next base: position 288,691 of record NZ_JAVDUO010000002.1, read on the forward strand.
TCGAACCGACGTACCACGAGGTGATCGTCAGGATCGAGGACATCATCCGCAAGCAGCGTGTCGTGGAACTGCCGAAGCGCAAGATGGCGATGCGCCTGGCCTCGGAAGCGGAGAACGCGCGCACGCCGGCCCCGCACATGGACCCGCCGCCGTTCATCGGCAACACGGGCCAGCGCGGCACCTTCGTGCTGACCACGGGCAACCCGCCCGCGGATGGCGACAAGACGCAGACGTACGACGACTTCACCTTCGAGGCCGCCGCATGGACGCTCACCGCGCACGAAGGCCGACCGGGCCATGAGCTACAGTTCGCCGCGATGGTGGAGCAAGGCGTCTCGCTCACGCGCAGCCTGTTCGCCTTCAACAGCGTGAACGTCGAAGGGTGGGCACTCTACGCGGAGGCCGAAATGGTTCCGTACGAGCCGCCCGCGGGCCAGTTCATCGCGCTGCAGTTCCGCCTGCTGCGCGCGGCCCGCGCGTTCCTCGATCCCATGCTCAATCTCGGCATGATCACCCGCGATCGCGCGCACGACATCCTCGTGCACGACGTCGGGCTGTCCGAGCCGATGGCGCGCCAGGAGCTCGACCGTTACACCCTGAACTCGCCGGGCCAGGCCACCGCGTATTTCTACGGCTACCTGCGCATCCTGCAGCTGCGCGCCGAGACGCAGACGAAGCTCGGTCCGAAGTTCGACCGCAAGGCGTTCAACGATTTCCTGATCAGCCAGGGCCTGCTGCCGCCCGACCTGCTGGCGGAAGCGGTGCGTACGCGGTTCGTGCCGGAGCAGGAGAAGAAGATCTCGGCGCGCTGATCAGGCGCGGGTCACGGATGCGGCCGGCTCCCACCCTGGCGAAGGTGGGAGCCGATCGTATCGGCGATGTCAGGCGCCCTGCGCGCCGGGAATCACGTAGAGCAACACCGCGAGGTAATGCAGCACGCTGCCCGCGAGCACGAAGAAGTGCCAGATCGCGTGGTGGTACGGCAGGCGTCGCGCCATGTAGAACGGCACGCCCGCGGTGTACGCCACGCCGCCGCCGAACAGCAGGAGCAGGCCGCCCGTGGGCACGTTGTCGCGCAACGGCTCGATGGCCACCACGGCCACCCAGCCCATCGCCACGTACATCGCCACGGCCGCCTTGCGATAGCGCTTGAGCAGGCCGAGCTCGGCCGCGCTGCCGACGATCGCGAGCGTCCAGATCGTCGCGAACAGGCCCCAGCCCCACGCGCCCGGCAGCGCGAGCAACGTGAACGGCGTATACGTGCCGGCGATGAGCAGGAAGATGGCGATGTGATCGAGCGTCCGGAGGACGCGTTTCGCCATGACGCCGGGAATCGAGTGGTACAGCGTCGACGCCGTGTACAGCAGGATGAGCGTGGTGCCGAAGACGGAGCTCGCCACCACCGCGCGCGCGCCGCCGTACATCGCCGAAAACGCGACGAGTACCGCCAGGCCCGCGATGCTGAGCACGAGGCCGATCCCGTGGATGACGCTGCTGGCGACTTCTTCGCCCAGGGGATAACGCGGCTGCGTGCTGTCGATGACCATGACTGCTCCGGAATTCGGGTACGGGGACCGGTCGAGGGTAACCGAACCGGTGCGGCGACACATTGACCGCGGCACGCCGACGTTGTTCCATGGACCCATGACACTCGAACTGCTCGTGCACATCGGCCGTCTGCCGCCCCAGGGCGCGGGCCTTCGCGCCGCGCTCGCCATGGCGTCGCGCCTCGGCGCACGCCTCGACGCGATGCATGTCGTCGACCTGCCGGCCGCGGCCTTCACCGTTCCCGAGGCGGTGCCGATGCAGCTCGATGCGGTGCGCCAGCGATCGACGGATGCCAGAGCCGTCGCCGGCGACTGGGCGGAACTGCTCGCCTCGCGCGGCCTTCGCGGCAACTGGCGCGTCGGCAACGGCGACACCGTGACGCTGCTCGCGCACGCATCGGCGGGCTACGATCTCGTGGTGATGGAGCGCTCGTCGACCATGCGCGGCGACGCACCCGTGGGTTTCGGCGTGGTGTCCCGCACGGTCTTCGCGTCGAGCCGCGGCGTGCTGGTGGTGCCGGAGGCGGCGACGGTCGACACGCTGGGCGAGCACGTCCTCGTGGCCTGGAGCGGAAGCCGCGAGTCGGCGCTCGCCGTTCGCTCGTCGCTGCCGATGCTGCGCAAGGCCTCGCGGGTCACCGTGATCGACGGCAGCGTCGACGAGGACATCGGTACCTGCGCGCTGCCCGATACCAACATCTGCGGCTGGCTCGATACCCACGGCGTGAAGGCCGAGGTGCGACGTCTCGACGAGGCGTCGCGCGCCTCCCCGGGGCCGGCGCTGCTCGACATCGCGCATGCCGAAAACGCGGACCTCATCGTCATGGGCGCCTGGGGCCGGTCGCGGCTCTCCGAAATGGTGCTGGGCGGGACCACGCGATTCCTCTTCATGCAGTCCGACGTGCCGATGCTCGTCGCGCACTGACCGTCTGGCCGTCCATACGGCCCTATTGCAAGTTCCCGCGACCGCCGCCTAATCTGCAACCGGACCCGAACACGATCCCCGCCGGCCCCACCGGCCGTGTTCCCGACCGCGCATCACCTTCCCCCACGTTGCAGGAGGTGGCCCATGTCGTTCGCTCGTCCGCAGTCCCCCGCCGGAGTCCATCCGGATACCGTCCGCATCGTCGCGATGAGCGCGGCGATCGCCCTCAACGCCGCCGCCCTCATCGCCGTCATGCGCCCGATGGTGGCCACGCTGTCGCTCGATCCACCGCCGGCGCCGACCATCCGCCTCATCGATCATCCGGTCGAGCCCGTCGTCGTGCCGCCGCCTCCCATCGACCTGAAGCCGCTGCCGGTGAAACGGGCGCCCGCCCGGGCACAGCCCAGGGCCGTCGACGCACCGCCACCGGTGTCACCGGCCGCGACGACCGATGAAGGCACGACGCCCGCGCCGCCGGTCACGCCCGTGACGATCGCCCCGGCCAGCCAGCCCACCGCGCCGGTCGAGGCGACGCTGGCTTACGTCGCCGCGCCCGCACCCGCGTATCCGCGCATCGCGAAGGCCTCGCGCATGCAGGGCACGGTCACGCTACGCGTGCTGGTGGACGAGACGGGCAAGCCCCTGGACGTGCTGATCGAAACGAGCAGCGGACACGCGGTGCTCGACAAGGCGGCCCGCGACCAGGTGCTCGCGGCATGGCGGTTCCGGCCGGCGACCGCGAACGGCCAGGCGGTCAAGGCGTGGGCCCGGATCCCGGTGAGTTTCGACTTGCGGGATATCTGAACGCGGGTCGCCGGAACGGTCGTGCCGCGGCTCAGCGCGGCACGACCACCACGTCGGGTTTGCGCGTGGCCCGGGCGATGGCCCAGACGACGATCGCGAGCAGGGCGACAGGCAGCAACACGGGAAGGAGCGCCAGCACCACCACGGGTGCGATGGCGAGCATGGCCACGCCGCCGATGACGGCACCGAGGACGGCGCCAACGATGCTGAAGATGCCACCGATGATGCCGAAGGCCAGCTTCAGGACCGCGCCGAGCAGCGCGAACGCGACCCAGAAGCCGATGGCGAGGACGACGAGCGAGGTGAGGACGATCATGGTCAGGTACTCCGGTCCGGTGTGACCGTCTCCGGGACGGTCGCCAGCTTGGATGCGGCTCCGCGCGAAACGGTTTAAGAGGCCGGGGTTACGGCGCCTTAACGGTCCCCATGGTCCACTCGCGGCCAGTAGAGTCATTAGCAGGGCCGCCCTTCCATGGGTAAGCGTACTTCCATCATCAGGACCTTGCGGGACATCGCGTTCGATCTATCGGACGCCCCGCACCCGGACCTCGCCTCCATGGGGCGCGAGGTAGGTCGCGTGCTGCACGGGCGAACGGCCGAATTGGCCGAGATGCTCGGGCCGCTGCGCGAACGCCGCCGCGGATTCGAGCGCTGGATGCTCGCGGAACGCTCGCGGCCGCCCGTGAGCGTGCTGGTCATGGCGTGGCCGCCGGGCTATTCGACGCCGGTGCACGATCACGGCGGACTCTGGGGCCTCGAGGCCACCATCGCGGGCGCGCTGGAAGTCGAGTCGTTCGAAAAGGACGATATCGACCACAGCCTGCGCAGCACCGGTCGCACGTGGCTGGGCCCGGGCGATGCCACGTGGTTCGACGCGTCGGAATCGCATACCCATCGCTGCCGCAATTTGTCGCGGCACGAGACCGCGCTCACGCTTCACGTGTACGGTGGCGATCTGGCACAGTACCTCGCGTATGAGCAGCCCGGTCCGTCGGAACACTGGATCGCACGACCGCGGCAATCGATCATCGCGGGACGCCTGACGGCCTGACGGTCTCACGGCCCTCCACCCCACGCCCAGGGCGAAGGACCAACGCATGTTTCATAAGGTCGCCATCATCGGCGGTGGCGCGGCAGCGGCGACGCTGGTGAGCGAACTCCTCGAGCGAGGCACGAAGCCCCCGCTCCATCTCGACTGGTATGCGGGCGCCCCGGAGCCGGGGCGCGGCATCGCCTACGGCACGCCCTCGGGCGAGCACCTGCTCAACGTCCGCGCGGCGTCGATGGGCATGTTCGTGAGCAAGCCCGGTGGATTCCTCGAATACGCGCAGGAACGCGACCCGTCGGTCAAAGGATCCGACTTCCTGCCGCGTCGCCTGTACGGCGATTTCCTGCAGTCCCGCGTGGCGCAGGCGATCCGCAACGCGCCCGCGCTCGGCCACGACATCAACATCCTCCCGTTGTCCGCGGAGTCGCTCGTGCCCTCCTCCGACGGCGTGACGATCGGCTACGGCGACAACGAAGCGCGCGCCGACGCGGCCGTGCTCGCGATCGGCTCGCTGCCGCCGCGCCCGCTGCCGGGCGTGGAGGACGCCGCGATCGCGAGTGGCCGCTACGTGGTGGATCCGTGGCCGTTCCTCGCCGGCGCCGTCGACGACGACCGTCCGTTGCGCGTGTTGGTGATCGGCCTCGGCCTCACCGCCGTCGACGTGCTGCTCGAACTCTCCAGGCGCTGGCCGAACGCGCGTTTCGACGCGCTTTCGCGCCACGGCAAACTTCCCGAGCCGCATCTCGCCGCCGCCTCCGCGCCGGCCGACGACGGCGGCGAACTCGTCGATGCGATGCGCGACGATCCGAACGTGCGCGCCTGGTTGCGCCGCCTGCGCGATGCCACGGCACACGCCGACGACTGGCGCACCGTGATCGACGGCCTGCGACCGCACACGCAGGCGCTGTGGCGCGACCTTCCGCGCGGCGAGCGCGCCCGCTTCCTGCGCCATGCGCGCTGGGCGTGGGAGCGCGCGCGCCACCGGATGCCGCCGCAGGTCGCGGCGAAGATCGCGTCGCTGGAAAAGGCAGGCCGCCTCACGCGCGACCGTGGCCGCATGCGCTCGGTGCATCTCACGCCGGACGGCGTCCTCGACGTCACGCGCGGCGTGCCCGGTGGTGGCGACGTCGTGCAGTCCTACGATGTGGTCATCCAGACCGTGGGACTGAACACGGACACGCAGCGCACGGAACATCCGTTGATCCGGCAGCTCGTTCTCGGCGGGCACGTGGCGCCGGAGGCCGAAGGCCTGGGCCTCATGGCCGAGACGGACGGGCGGCTGCACGACGCGTCCGGCAAGCCGCGCGCCAACGTGTTCGCGATCGGCAGCCTGCTTCGCGGCACGTTGTGGGAATCCACCGCGATTCCGGAAATCCGCAAGCAGGCGCAGGCGCTCGCCAACCTGCTGCTCTCAACCGACAAGCGGCGCTGATTCCAGCGCCGCTTCCCGTCGTCAGGCGAAGCCTTCCAGCACCACCTTGCCGATCGTCCGGCCGCTTTCGAGCAGCTGGTGCGCGCGACGCAGGTTGGCGGCGTCGATGATTCCGAGGTTCTCGCGCATCGTCGTGCGGATGGCGCCGGCGTCGACCAGGTTCGCCACCTCGTCGAGGATGCGGCCCTGCTCGCCCATGTCGTCGGTGTGGAAGAGCGACCGCGTGTACATCAGCTCCCAGTGCAGCGAGAGACTCTTGCGCTTGAGCAGGCGGATGTCCGGCGCCTCGGCCGGATCGTCGATCAGGCCGATCTTCCCGAAGGGCTTGAGCAGCTCGACGAGCGCGGCGAAGTGCTCGGTCGTGTGCGTGAGCGACAGCACGTAGTCGACGCCGGCCGGCGCGACCGCCTTCACCTGTTCCACCAGCGGCTTCGCGTGGTCCACGACGTGGTGCGCCCCCATCGCTTCCACCCATGCGCGAGTCTCCGGGCGCGACGCGGTGCCGATGACGGTGAGGCCCGTGAGCCGCCGCGCGAGCTGGACGGCGATGGAACCGACGCCACCGGCCGCCCCGACGACCAGCAGCGTCGCCGGCCTGCCCTGCGTACCGTGCGGGATGCCCATGCGCTCGAACATCAGTTCCCAGGCCGTGATCGCGGTGAGCGGAAGCGCCGCCGCCTCCGCCATCGTCAACGTCGACGGCTTGCGGCCGACGAGGCGCTCGTCGACGGCATGCCGCTCACTGTCGCCCCCCGGCCGCTCGAGTTCCCCGGCATACCAGACCGCGTCGCTGGCCTTGAACCGCGTCACCTCCGCGCCGACGGCCACCACGGTACCGGCCACGTCCCAGCCCAATACGGTGTCGACGCCTTTCGGGTCGGCGTTGCGACGCCGCTTCGTGTCGATCGGATTCACGGACACCGCGTCGACCTTGACGAGCAGGTCGCGCGGGCCCGGCAGCGGCTCGGGCAGTTCGGCGTCGACGAGGCTGCGCGGATCGTCCGCGGGCAGCGGCTGGCGATAGATGACGGCTTTCATGTTCGATCGGTCTCCGAGGGGATCAGGCGCAACCGGCGACGGCGGGCGTGGCCCGACGCTCGAGCGCGACGCTTGCCATCGTAGCAAGCAGCCCGGCGACCGTGACCGCCGCGCCGGCCAGGCTCACGACGGGCATCGCGTAGCCGGCGGCCAACACCGCGCCGCCCAGCCATGCGCCGCCGGCGTTACCGAGGTTGAACGCGGCGATGTTGAGCGTGGAGGCGAGGTTCGGCGCGTCCCCGGCGACATGGACCACGCGCGACTGCAACGGCGCCACCGTGGCGAAGGCGGCGATGCCCCAGACGAAGACCGTCACGATCGACGCCACCGTCGAATGCATCGTCCACGCGAACAGCACCAGCAGCAGCGTCAGCGCGACGAGGATGCCGGCCAGCGACGGCATCAGCTTCCAGTCGGCCAGGCGGCCGCCGAGGATGTTGCCGATCGTCGTGCCGAGGCCGAACAGCACGAGCACGGCGCCCGTCCAGTGCGGGCTGATGTGCGACTGTTCCTGCAGGATCGGCGCGATGTAGGTGAACACGGTGAAGACGCCGCCGAAGCCGAGCACCGTCATGCCCAGCGCGATCAGCACTTGCGGCTCGCGCAGCACGCGCAGTTCGCGCCCCATGTGCGGGGCCTTGAGGTTCGGCAGGGCCGGCACGAAGCGCGCGACCGCGAACGCGGCGACGATGCCCAGCACCGTCACGGCCCAGAAGGTCGCGCGCCAGCCGGCGTATTGGCCGAGGAACGTGCCGAAGGGGACGCCGAGCACGTTGGCCAGCGTCAGCCCGGCGAACATGAGGGCGATCGCACGCGCGCGCTGGTTCACGGGAACGAGGTGGGCGGCCACGACCGCACCGATGCCGAAGAACGAGCCATGGCAGAACGCCGCGACCACGCGGGCGACCATCAGCACGTCGTAGCTCGGCGCGATGGCGCAGAGCAGGTTGCCCACGATGAACAGGCCCATGAGCAACAACAGGGCGCGCTTGCGCTCGAGCTTCGCGGTGAGGGCGGCGAGCAGCGGCGCGCCCACCGCGACGCCGAGCGCGTAGCCGGAGACGAGCATGCCGGCGGCCGGGATGGTCACCCGAAGGTCGGCGGCCACTTCGGGCAGGAGGCCCATGATCACGAATTCGGTGGTGCCGATCGCGAAGGCCGCCACCGCCAGGGCAAGCAGGGGCAGACGGGACGAGGAAACGTTCATAGGTTAGGCTCGATGGAAAGCGATAACGTGCATTCTCCTGCCCGGGCCCCCATGCAGAAACACCTGCCAGCGCCAAAGACTGTTGCCGTGGATTCGAAAGTGGAGGCCGTGCCCGCATGTTCGCGAGCCTGATTGCCGTCGCCGCCCTTTCGCTTCATGTCGCGGGCGTGTTCGCCGCCATGCACGCCGTGATGCACACGAGGACCGCGCAGGGCGCGTTCGCCTGGGTGCTGGGCCTCGTGCTGCTCCCGTACGTGACGCTCGTCCCCTACCTCTTCCTCGGATCCAGCCACTTCAGCGGTTACGTCGACCTGCACCGGCAACGGCAAGCCCGGTTCTTCCTGCTGCACGAGGAGGCCGGGCATCCGGGCCGGCCCGGCATGCTCGCCGCGCCCACGCAGGCCGGCGACATCCGTTACGACGCGATCGGGCGCATGCTCAAGACCGCGATGCACGGCGGCAACGCGCTCGCGCTGCACATCGACGGCGAGGCCGCCTTCGAGGCGATGTTCGCCGCGATCGCGCGCGCCGATCGCTACGTGCTGGTGCAGTTCTTCATCATCCACGACGACGTGCTCGGCCGCCGCCTGCGCGACGCGCTGCTGGAGCGCGCCGCAGCCGGCGTCGACGTCTGCCTCCTCTACGACAGCATCGGCAGCCACGCGTTGCCGGACAGCTACGTCGAGAGCCTGCGGACGGGCGGCGTGCACGTCCATCGCTTCGCCACGCGGCGCTGGCGCAATCGCTTCCAGCTCAACTTCCGCAACCACCGCAAGGTGCTCGTCGTCGACGGCGAGCGGGGCTTCGTCGGCGGACTCAACGCGGGCGACGAATACCTCGGCGCGAAGCCGCCCCTGTCGCCCTGGCGCGACACCCACATGGAGATCGAAGGGCCCGCCGTCGCCGACCTGCAGCGCGTGTTCGCCGAGGACTGGTACTGGGTGACCGGCGAGCGACCGCCGTCGTCGCCGCCACCCGAGCGCTGCGGCCGCGCGGAGACGATGATCGTCGCGACCGGACCCGCCGACCGCCAGGAAAGCTGCTCGCTGTTCTTCACCCAGGCCATCGGATCGGCCACGCGCCGCGTGTGGATCACGACGCCCTACTTCGTTCCCGACCAGGCGGTGTTCAGCGCGCTGCGCCTGGCCGTCCACCGCGGCGTCGACGTGCGCATCCTCATTCCCTGCCGGCCGGATCACCGGACGGTGTTCATGGCGTCGTCGCTCTACGCGCACGAGGCCACGCTGGCGGGCATCCGCATGTTCCGCTACCAGCCCGGCTTCGTGCACCAGAAAGTGATGCTGATCGACGACGACACCGCGGTCGTCGGCAGCATGAACCTCGACAACCGCAGTTTCCGCCTCAACTTCGAGATCGCCGCGCTGAACGTCGACGTGCCGTTCGCGACCCAGGTCGAAGCCATGCTCGAACGCGACTTCGCGAACGCGGACGAGGTGAATCCCAACGACTACCGCCGCCTGTCGTATTTCCACCGCGTGGCGCTGCACGTGGCGCGGCTGTTCGACCCGATCCTCTGACGACCGGCTTGCGATACGGCCGTTACTCGGCTTGACTGGGCCTTCCGCCTCCTGGATATCCCGCCATGCTCCGTATCCTTGCCGCCCTCACCGCCATGGTCGCCACGGCCGCCGCGGCCGACCCCGCCCGATTCGTCGAGCGCAGCGTGGACGTCCATGGCAAGACCTACCGCTACCAGGTCTTCGTGCCCGCCGACGCCAAGGGGCCACCGGCGGTCGTACTGTTCCTGCATGGAAGCGGCGAGCGCGGCGGCGACAACCGCAAGCAGCTCTCGCAAGGCCTTCCGCCGTGGCTGGAAAAGCACATGGATTTCCCGGCCGTGGTCGTGATCCCGCAGGCACCCGACGACACGGAGTGGACGGACAAGGCCGATGCCGACATGGCGATGGCCGCCCTCCGGAAGAGCGTCGCGGAATTCCATGGCGATCCGAAGCGCCTCTACCTCACCGGCCTCTCGATGGGTGGCTACGGCTCGTGGCAGCTCGCCGTCGACCACCCCGGCACCTTCGCCGCCGCGGCGATCATCTGCGGCGGCGTGCAACCGCTGCGCGACGGGCGCGACCTGTTCGTGCACGGCGTACCGAAAGGCCAGGATCCCTTCGCGTGGGTCGCGAAGAAGGTCGGCGACCTGCCGGTCTGGATCTTCCACGGCGGCGACGACGACGTCGTGCCGACGGAGCAGTCGCGCCGGATGAACGCGGCGCTGGTGAAGCGCGGTGCACAGGTGAAGTACACGGAATTCCCGGGCGTCAATCACGGCTCGTGGGAGAAGGCGTATGCGACGCCGGATCTCTGGGAGTGGATGTTCGCGCACACGCGGTGACGAGGCGACGCCCGTCCCGATCAGGAGTGCCGGATACCCGCGATCAGTTTCTTGAGGTCACCCGAGAACATCACCCAGCCGAGGCCGACGCCGACGAGCGCCCCGAGCCACTCGAAGAACACGCGGAGGCCGATGGCATCGGGGTCGTGCACGGCGGCGAGCTTCAGCTTCAGCAGCGTGAGCGACTGCAGCGGCGCCATGTTGAAGTAGAAGAGGTTCCACATGTCCTGCCCGGCCGCGAGGACGACCGAGAGGGCGAACGCCACCGCCAGTTCCTTGCCGTGGCTCCAGCCGTTGCCGCGATTGAGCCGGTGCAGCAGGCCGTAGACGACGATGCCGACCGCGAGCGCGATCGCGCCCGCCTGCAGGGCACCGACGATGCCGTAGCCCATCCAGCTGCGATCGTATGGCATGTGAGGACTCGTCCGGGATCAGGCTGCATTATGCCCGTGCGCGGGCCGGCGTAGCGTTGCCGTCGCGGCCGTAGCGCAGGTAGAGCGAGACGGAGAGCAGCACCGCCGCCAGGGCCGCGAACCCGGCCAGCAGGAAGATCGCCGGGTAGTCCCACGCGCCGGCGACCCAGCCGCCGATCGGACCGGTGAGGCCGAGCGCGACATCGAGGAACACGGAGTACGCACCCAGCGCGGCGCCGCGGTTGTGGGTGCTGACGCGGCCGACGGCCTCGACGCCCAGCGCGGGGAACACCAACGCGAAGCCGGCGCCGGTGAGCGCCGCGCCCGCCAGCGCCAGGGACGGCGTGTGACCCAGCCAGAGCAACAGCAGCCCGAGGCATTCGACGAAGAGCGAGACGATCGCCACGCGGTAGCCGCCGAAGCGGTCGATGGCGTTGCCGAAGACCAGGCGGATGCCGATGAAGCACGCGCCGAACACCGAGAGCGACAGCGCCGCGTCCGACCAGCCGCGACTCGCGTAGTACAACGCGACGAACGTGGACAGGGTGCCGAAGCCGATGGAACCGAGCGCGAGGCCTGCGCCATAGGGCATGACGCGCACGAACACGCTGCGGAACGGCAGCCGCTCGCCGTGCGACGGGGCGACGCGCGCTTTCCACAGGGCGAACGGAAGCGCGACAAGCCCCAGCAGGAACGTGAGGACGCCCAACGCGATGAAACCGTGGTCGCGCGCGAGCGTGACGCCGAGCGGCGCGCCCACGGCGATGCCACCGTACGTCGCGATGCCGTTCCACGAGATGACGCGCGCCGTGTGTTCGCCGCCGATGCCACCGATGCCCCACGTGATCGATCCGGTGCTGACCCAGCTCTCCGCGAAGCCAAGCCCGAGGCGGCTGATCAGGATGAGCGCCAGCGAGAGCGCGGGCGTGCCGGGCACGAGCGCGGCGAGCGCGAGGAACAGGCCGGAGAGCGCCAGCACGACGAGTCCGGCGACGACGGTGCGCTTCGGCCCCATCGCGTCCGCCATGCGTCCCGCGTGCGGCCGGCTGAGCAGCGTCGCAAGATACTGCGCGCTGACCGCGAGCCCCGCCACGATCGTCGAGTAACCGAGGTCGTGGTGCGCGAAGCCCGGGAGCACCGCGAGCGGAACGCCGATGCAGAGGTAACAGACGAACGAGAAGACGACCGCGGACAGGATCCGCGCGGTGACGGCGAAACGCCGGCCACGCTGGGGGACGAGGGGTGGGAGCGACATGGGTGCCATTATACCGCCCGATGCTGCGGTGCGTCATTGAAGGAAATCGCCGATACGATCGGCTCCCACCTCTTCGGTAGCACCTTTCGCAACTACCGGAGCGTGGGAGCCGATCGCATCGGCGATCCGCGCCATGGCGCGTCACAGCGTCACGGGTTGCCCCCGGTGGAGCGACTCGCGCAACGCCACGGCGATGCGCGTCGCCTCGACCGCGTCGTCCATCGTCAGGTCGAACGGCGTGCCGTCGAGGATCGCATCGACGAAATGCCGCGCCTGCGTCACGAACGCCGGCGCGAAGCGTTCGTAGAACGATGGCAGCACCGTATTGCGGATGCCGCTCGCGTCGGCGATCTCGACGCGGTCCGCCCGCGGGTTGCGCCCCACGCTCAGCCGGCCCGCGGTGCCCGTGATGTCGGTATGCGTGTCGTGTCCGTGCGCCTGCGTGCGCGAGGCGTAGAACATCGCCATGCGGCCGCCTTCGAACTCGACGGTCGCGATGCCGTTGTCGACGTCGCCCATGGCTTCCAGCGGCGGATACATCGCGACCGTCCCGGTCGCATACACCTTCACCGCCTTCGGCCGACCAAGCAGCCAGCGCGCGAGGTCGATGTCGTGCACGCTGCAATCGAGGAAGATGCCGCCGCTGGTCGGCGCGAACTTCAGGAACGCGCCGCTCGGATCGGCCAGATCGGTCGTCTGCGAGTAGACGAGAAACGGTCGCCCGATGCCGCCCGCCTCGATGTGCTGGAAGGCATGGCGATAGCTTTCGTCGAAGCGGCGCACGAATCCCACCATCGCCCGCTTGTCCGACGCGGCGGCGTGCGCCGCGGCGCGACGGCAGTCCTCCGTGTCCAGCGACAACGGCTTTTCGCAGAAGACGTGCTTGCCCGCGTCGAGCGCCTGCTCGATCTGGCTCGCGTGCAACGACGTCGGCGTCACCAGGAACACGGCGTCCACCGACGGATCGGCGAGCAGTTGCTCGTAGGTTTCGTGGATCGCCGGCACCGCGAGCGCCTCGCGCGCCCAGGCGCGCTCCGCGTCCACGGGGCTGCACACCGCGACGAGCTCGGCGCGCGGCACCGCCCGCGCGAGGTTCTCGGCGTAACGCTGGCCCAGCCGGCCGAGGCCGGCCAGGCCGATACGAAGGGACGTCATGATGCCGCCCCTCAGATGCCGACGGCCACGGCCTGGCCTTCGCGCCACGACCGCGCCGCGGCCTCCGCGAGTTCCAGCGCCTTGATGCCGTCGGCGATCGTCGTACGCACCGGCGTTCCCGCCGCCAGCGCATCGAAGAAGTGCGCGATCTCGGCGGCATAGGCCTCGCGGTAGCGCTCCAGGAAGAAGTGCTCGGGCAGGTCGTGAACGATGCCCGCCGCGCCGTGCGAGACGACCTGCGTCGGAGCGACGTTGCCCGCCTGCAGCATGCCCTTGCTGCCCAGCACCTCGAACCGCTGATCGTATCCATAAGCCGCGCGGCGGGAGGTGTTGATCTGGCAGAGCTTCCCGCTCTTCGTGCGGATCGTGACCGCCGTCGTATCGATGTCGCCGGCCGCCTCGATTGCGGGATCGGTCAGGCAGCTCCCCGTCGCATGCACGCTGACCGCCTCGTCGTCGAGGATCCAGCGGAAGATGTCGAAGTCGTGGATGAGCATGTCCTTGAAGATGCCGCCCGAGCTCTTGATGTAGCTCACCGGCGGCGCGCCGGGATCGCGGCTCGTGACGATCAGCAGCTCGGGCGTACCGACCTCGCCCTCGTCGAGCCGTTTCTTGAGCGAGGAGAACGTGGGATCGAAACGTCGCTGGAAGGCGATCATGCAGACCACGCCGGCTTTCTCGACCGCCGCCTGGCAGGAGCGCGCGCGTTCCACGTCGAGGTCGACGGGCTTCTCGCAGAAGATGGCCTTGCCCGCGGCGGCGGCGCGATGGATGAGGTCGGCATGCGTATCCGTGCTCGAACCGATCACGACGGCGCCCACCGCCGGATCGTTCAGCGCCTCGTCGACGGATGCGACCTTCGCGCCGTGTTTCCCGGCCAGTTCCCGCGCCGAGGGCTCGTGCACGTCGACCACGTAGCGCAGGCGCGCCTCCGGATGCCGGGCGACGTTGCCCGCATGGATCTTGCCGATGCGACCGGCACCGAAAACGGCTACTTCAATCATCGTATTCTCCTCGGGGAATCGTTTCTTCAACGGTCAGTTCAAGCTTGTAGGCCAGCGCGACGAACAGCGCCTGGCATAGACACATCGTGCTGGTGAGACCACGGAAGGCGAACGCGCTGCCCTCCTTCACCTTGAGCAGGACATCGGAATGCCGCGCCAGCGGGCCGAGATCGCTCTCGGTGATGGCGAGCACGCCCGCCTTGTGCTGCTGCGCGACGCGCATGGCGTAAAGGGTTTCCTTGCCGAACGGCGGGAAGCTGATCGCGATCAGCGCATCGCCCTTGCCGATGCTGCGCAGCTGCTCGCGGAACATGCCGCCCAGGCCGTTCACCAGGTGGACCCGCTTCTGCGTGTGCTGCAACGCGTAGGCGATGTACGTCGCGATCGCGAACGAGCGGCGCACGCCCATCACGTAGATGTTCTCGGCGCCGGCCAGCATGTCGACCGCCTTCTGGAAGCGCGTCTCGTCGATCTCCGCCGCGAGTTCGTCGAGGCCGGCGCGGCTGGCATCGATGAAGCGCGAGGCGATCTCCACCGCGGACACGCCGTCGGTACGACCCTTGATGACGCTGCGGATGCGCTGCTGGTAGCTGCGCGATGGCGACGCCTGCGCGGCCCACGCGTCGCGAAACACGGCCTGCATCTCGGAGAAGCCGGAGTAACCGAAGCGCTGGGCGAAGCGGACCACCGCCGACGCATGCACGCCGCAGCCCTCGGCGATCTCGCCGACGCGCTGGACCATGATCGAACTGCGATGTTCCTCAAGGTAACGGGCGACGCATTGCAGCTGGCGCGGCAGCGCCTCGTACTCCTCCGCGATGCGCTGCATGAGGGCATCGGCTTCGCTGCGTTTGGCCATCGGCGTCTCCTGCGGTGACCGGCGCATTCAAGCACGGGATGGAACGTTTTTTCCATTTATTTTTTTGCTGCAATGCAAATTGCAACGCTGGAACAGGCGGTCCATGCTCGGTCCGCTTTCGGCACAAACAGCGGCCGCCAGGCCGCATCGCAGTCACGTCAATCCATCCATCCGACCGCGATGCGGTCACTCGGGGAGGAAATATGCGATCCAAACTGTTCCACGCCACGCTGGCAGCCGCTCTCGCCCTCGGTCTGGGCGCCGCCGCCCCCGCCTCCCGCGCCGCGCCGGGCGACCGTTACGTTCTCGTTACCCACGCCGCGGATTCCGATTCGTGGTGGAACACCATCAAGAACGCGATCAAGCAGGCCGGCGAAGACTTCGGCGTTTCCGTGGACTACCGCGGCTCGGGCAACGGCGACCTGAGCGAGATGGCCCGCCAGCTCGAGTCCGCCGCCGCGCGCAACTACAAGGGCGTCGCGTTCGACATCGCGAACTACTCCGTGCTCGAAGGGCCGGCGAAGAAGGTCTCGGCCAAGGGCATTCCCATCGTCACGATCAACTCCGGCACGCCGGCGGAGAGCAAGAAGATCGGCGCGATCATGCACATCGGCCAGGGCGAATACGAAGCCGGCAAGGCGGCGGGCGAACGCGCCAAGGCCAAGGGCATCACGAGCTTCGTCTGCGTGAACCACTACGCGACCAACAACGCCTCGTTCGAGCGCTGCCAGGGCTTCGCCGAAGCCATCGGCGTGAAGGACTGGCGCAAGACCTCGATGATCGACACGGGCATGGACCCGACCGTGGTCGCCAGCAAGGTCAGCGCCTACCTGCGCAGCAATCCCAAGACCCAGGCGATCCTCGCGCTCGGCCCCAACGCCGCCGAGCCGACGATCAAGGTGGTCCAGGACATGCGCCTGACCGGCAAGATCGACTTCGGCACCTTCGATCTCTCCCCCGCCATCATCGGCGGCATCAAGTCCGGCGTGATCCAGTACGCGATCGATCAGCAGCCGTACCTGCAGGGTTACATGGGCATCGCGGCGCTGATCATCGCCAACGACCAGAAGACGAAGGATCCGGCGGCGATCATCGCTGCGCTGAAGGCCAACCCGAAGTTCCAGGCGCGCCTGAAGCAGTACGACCTCAAGCCGATCTACACCGCCACCGGCGTCAGCTCCGGCCCCGCGTTCGTCACGAAGGACAACGTCGCCACCGTCGAGAAGTACGCCGGCCAGTACCGCTGACCGGCAGGAGTACCGTCCATGAGCGCCATCAACGAGAGCGTCACCCACATGATCCAGAACACCCGCGCCACGACGCCGGAAGCGACGAAACCCACGGACGAGCGCGTACGGAAGATATCCCCGTGGCGCGTCCTGCTCGACAGGCCCGAACTGGGCTCCATCGCGGGCACCGTGCTCGTCTTCGTCTTCTTCGGCATCACCGCCGGCGGATCGGGCATGTTCGCGCTCGATGGCGTCATCAACTGGGCGCAGGTCGCGGCGTACCTCGGCATCATCGCCGTGGGCGCCTGCCTGCTCATGATCGCCGGCGAATTCGATCTGTCGATGGGTTCGATGATCGGCTTCGCCGGCGTCATGGTGGCCATTCCTCCGATGTACCTCGGCTGGCCGCTGTGGGCGTCGGTGATCTTCGCCTTCGCCGGCTCGATGGCGCTGGGCGCGCTCAACGGCTACCTCGTGGTCCGCACGAAGCTGCCGTCGTTCATCGTCACGCTCGCCTTCATGTTCATCCTCCGCGGCCTGACGCTGGTGCTCTCCACCAGCTTCGCCAACAGCACGATCGTCAGCGGTGTCGGCGACAAGTTCACGAACGACCCGGTCGTCTCCGCGCTGTTCCAGGGCACGACGCTCCACTGGCTCTTCAGCGGACTGGCCTCGATGAACCTCATCGAGAAGCTGCCCAGCGGCGAGCCGGTCGTTGGCGGCCTGCCCAAGGTGCTGGTGTGGTGGATCGTGATGGCGCTCGCCGCGGGCTTCGTCCTGGCGCGCACCCGTTTCGGCAACTGGATCTACACGGTCGGCGGCGATGCCAACGCAGCCAAGAACGTCGGCGTTCCCGTGCGCCGCGTGAAGATCTCGCTGTTCGTGCTGACCGCCTTCTGCGCCTGCCTGTTCGGCGTACTGCAGGTGGCCGACGTCGGCTCGGCGGCCGCGGACCGCGGCCTGCAGAAGGAGTTCGAGGCGATCATCGCCGTGGTCATCGGCGGCACGCTGCTGACCGGCGGTTTCGGCTCCGTCATCGGCGCCTGCTTCGGCGCGCTGATCTTCGGCGTCGTGCAGATCGGCATTTCTTACACCAACATCGATTCCGACTGGTACCGCGTCTTCCTCGGCGGCATGTTGCTGCTGGCGGTGCTGTTCAACCACTACATCCGCAGCCGCGCCGCGGCCACGAAATGAGGAGCGCCACCATGGCCGACGATTACATCCTCGAACTCGACAACGTCAGCAAGTACTTCGGCACCGTTATCGCGCTCCAGGGCGTGACGCTGCGACTGAAGCGCGGCGAGGTGCACTGCCTGCTCGGCGACAACGGCGCCGGCAAGTCCACGCTCATCAAGACGCTCGCGGGCGTGCACCAGCCGAGCACCGGCACCTACCGCGTCGAGGGCGAGGACGTCCGCTTCAACTCGCCGCGCGAGGCGCTCGATCGCGGCATCGCCACGGTCTACCAGGATCTCGCGCTGGTGCCGCTGATGAGCGTGGCCCGCAACTTCTTCGCCGGCCGGGAGCCGCGCAAGAAGCTGTTCGGCTGCATCCCCGTCATCGACATGAACTACGCGAACGAGACCGCCCGCGACAAGCTGGCCGAGATGGGCATCCGCGTGCGCGACGCGAGCCAGCCGGTCGGCACGATGTCGGGCGGCGAACGGCAGTGCCTCGCCATCGCGCGCGCGATCCACTTCGGCGCGAAGGTGCTGATCCTCGACGAGCCGACGGCGGCGCTCGGCGTGAAGCAATCGTGCAACGTGCTCAAGCTCATCCACAGCGCGCGCGAGCGCGGCATCTCGGTGATCTTCATCACCCATAACGTGCACCACGCCTACCCGATCGCGGACAGCTTCACGCTGCTCAATCGCGGCCAGTCGATGGGCACGTTCGCCAAGAGCGACATCACGAAGGAAGCGGTGCTGGACATGATGGCCGGCGGCACCGAGATCCAGAGCCTCGTCGACGAACTGGAAGGCCGCGCGGCCTGAACACGGAACCCCTATGCGTAGTCCCCTGCCCCGCTCCGCCTCCCGCCCCATCGACGTCGCCTGCCTCGGCCGGCTCGCGGTGGATCTCTACGGCCAGCAGATCGGCGCCCGCCTCGAGGACGTCACCAGCTTCGCGAAGTACCTCGGCGGCTCGTCGGCGAACGTCGCCTTCGGCACCGCGCGGCTCGGCCTGCGCTCGGCGATGCTCTCTCGCGTCGGCGACGATCACATGGGCCGTTTCCTGACCGAAACACTCGACGCCGAAGGCTGCGACACCAGTCAGGTGAAGGTCGACGCCGAGCGGCTCACGGCGCTGGCCATCCTCGGCATCAAGGATCGCGACACCTTCCCGCTGCTGTTCTATCGCGAGAACTGCGCGGACATGGCGATCGACGCCGGCGACATCGACGAGTCGTTCATCGCCTCCTGCCGCGCGCTCGCGATCACCGGCACGCACCTGTCCACGCCCGGGGTGCTCGCCGCCAGCACGCGGGCGCTCGAACTCGCCCGCAAGCACGACGTGCGCACGGTGCTCGACATCGACTATCGCCCCGTGCTCTGGGGCCTGACGGGCCGGGGCGAGGGCGAGCGACGGTTCGTCGCCGCCGATCACGTCACCGCGCACCTGCAGGGCATCCTCGGCGGGTTCGACGTCATCGTCGGCACCGAGGAGGAATTCCACATCGCGGGCGGCAGCGAGGATCTCCTCGCCGCGTTGCGCGCGGTGCGCGGGATCAGCAACGCCACGCTCGTCGTCAAGCGCGGGCCCCTCGGTTGCAGCATCGTCGACGGCGCCGTGCCGGCCGACATCGACGAAGCACCCACCTTCCGCGGCAGCCGCGTGGACGTGCTCAACGTCCTCGGCGCCGGCGACGCGTTCCTGTCGGGCTTCCTCGCCGGCTGGCTGCGCGGCGAGACGGTGGAACGCGCGTGCGCCTTCGCGAACGCGTGCGGCGCCATCGTCGTGTCGCGCCACGGCTGCGCGCCGGCGATGCCAGGTCGCGCGGAGCTCGACGCGTTCCTCGCAAGGGAAGGCACGATCCGCCGCCCCGATCTGGACGCCGACCTGTCGCACCTGCACCGCACCGCCGTGCCGCGCAAGGCGTGGGACGAGCTCTACGTGTTCGCTTTCGACCACCGCGTGCCGTTCTTCGAGATCGCGCGTCAGGCCGGCGCGGACGAGGCGCGGATTCCTCGCCTGAAGGAACTCCTCGTCGAGGCGGTGGCCGCCACCGAGCGCGCCGGCAGGCTGCAGGGCCACGTCGGTCTCCTGGCCGACGACCGATACGGCCAGGACGCCCTGAACGCCGCCACCGGCCGCGGCTGGTGGATCGGCCGTCCCGTCGAGGTCTCCGGATCGAATCCGCTCGAACTGGAACGCGGACGGTCCATCGGCAGCCAGCTCGTCGCCTGGCCGCGCGAGCACGTCATCAAATGCCTCGTAGCCTTCGATCCCGACGCCGATCCCCTGCTGCGCGTGGAGCAGGAAACGCAGCTCCGCAGCCTGTACGACGCGGCGACGCTCAGCGGTCACGAGCTGCTGCTCGAAGTCATTCCGCCCGGCTGCCCGGATCCTGTCGTGCGCGACGAGAAGGTGCTGCGCTCCTTGAAGCGTATCTACAACCTCGGCATCCGTCCGGACTGGTGGAAACTGTGCCCGCCCCGCCGCGACGCCTGGGCGGCGATCGACGCCCTGATCCACGAACGCGACCCGCATTGCCGTGGCGTGCTCCTGCTCGGCCTGAACGCGCCGGCCGAGACGCTGGCCGCCGGCTTCGCCGACGCGTCGGCGAGCGAGACGTGCCGCGGTTTCGCGGTCGGCCGCACCATCTTCGCCGACTGCGCCCGCGCGTGGCTCGCCGGAGACATCGACGACGACGCGCTGGTGGCGCAGGCGCAGGCATCCTTCGAGCGCATGATCGCGCTGTGGCGCGATGGCCGGAACACCGGCCGCCGGATCGAAGAAGGTGCCGCCGCATGAGCGAGACGATCCGACTGACCTGCGCGCAGGCGCTGGTCCGCTACCTCGCCGCGTTGCGCGGCCGCGACGCCGACCAGGAAGAAGCGACGCCGTTGTTCGGTGGCGTGTTCGCCATCTTCGGGCACGGCAACGTCGCGGGGCTGGGCGAGGCGCTGCACGGCATCCGCGACGAATTGCCGACCTACCGCGCGCACAACGAGCAGGCCATGGCCCATGCCGCGATCGCCTACGCGAAGACGAACATGCGCCGGCGCATGATGGCGGTCACGACGTCCATCGGCCCGGGCGCCACGAATCTCGTGACCGCCGCGGCGCTCGCGCACGTGAACCGCCTTCCCGTGCTGCTGCTTCCCGGCGACATCTTCGTCTCGCGCGCGCCCGACCCCGTCCTCCAGCAGCTGGAGGATTTCAGCGACGGCACCGTCTCGGTCAACGATTGCTTCCGGCCGGTGTCGCGCTACTTCGACCGCATCGTGCGGCCGGAACAACTGCTGACCGCCCTGCCCCGGGCGATCCGCACGCTGACCGATCCTGCCCTTTGCGGCCCGGTGACGCTCGCGCTTCCGCAGGACGTGCAGGCCGAGGCCTATGATTTTCCCGTCTCGTTCTTCGAGCCGCGCGAGATCGTGTTCCGTGCGCCGCAGCCCACCGACGACGAACTGATGGCGGCCCTCGACGCCATCGAGGCGTCGGAACGGCCGGTGATCGTGGCGGGCGGCGGCGCGCTGTATGCGAAGGCCACGCCCGAGCTGATGGCGTTCGCCGAGAAGCACGGCGTGCCGGTCTGCGAGACGCAGGCCGGCAAGGGCGCGCTGCCATGGAACCATCCGCTGCACCTCGGTCCCGCGGGCGTCAGCGGCTCCACCGCGGCCAACGCGCTACTGCCGGAGGCCGACCTCGTCATCGCGGTCGGCACGCGTCTGCAGGACTTCACGACCGGCTCGAACGCCCTGTTCCGGCACGTGCCGATCCTGTCGGTCAACGTGAACGCGTTCGACACGCTGAAGGGCGAGGGCATCGAGTGCGTCGGCGACGCGGCACAGGTACTCGACGACCTGAGCTTCAGTCTCGAGGACTGGGCCGCACCCGAGGCATGGACGACACGCGCACGGCAGGCGGCGAGCGAATGGGTGGACATCGTCTCGCGCATCACCGGACAGCGGGACGCGCCGCCAGGACGCCTGCCGTATGACGGCGAGGTGATCGGCGCGGTGCAGCGTTCGTCGCCGCGGTCGGCGATGAGCGACATCGTCGTCTGCGCCGCGGGCACGCTACCCGCCGAACTGGAGAAGCTCTGGCGCACCGAAACGCCCGGCGGCTATCACATGGAGTACGGCTACTCCTGCATGGGCTACGAGATCGCGGGCGGGCTCGGCGTGAAGATGGCCGCGCCCGACCGCGAGGTGATCGTCATGGTCGGCGACGGCAGCTACCTGATGATGAACTCGGAGATCGCGACGTCGGTGATGCTCGACGCGAAGCTGATCATCGTGCTCCTCGACAATCGCGGCTATGGCTGCATCAACCGCCTGCAGCAGGCGACCGGCGGCGCGCCGTTCAACAACATGTTCGACGACTGCGTGCAGGGCCGGCACGGCGCCCCCATGATCGACTTCGCGGCCCACGCGCGCAGCCTCGGCGCCATCGCCGAACACGTCGCCGACATCGCCGGGCTCGAACATGCCCTCGAACGGGCACGCGCGGCCGACCGCACCTATCTCATCAGCATCGATACCGACCACACGCGCACCACCGCCGAAGGCGGCGTATGGTGGGACGTGGCGGTGCCGGAAGTCTCCACGCGGCAGGGCGTGCGCGACGCGCGCACGGACTACGAGACCGCCCTCGCCGGCCGCAAGGCCAGGATTACGCCAGCATGAAGAACGATTCGATCCGCATCGGCATCAACCCGATCTCCTGGAGCAACGACGACCTGCCGTCGCTCGGCGGCGAGATTCCGCTCTCGACCGCGCTCGAAGAAGGCAAGGCCATCGGCTACGAGGGCTTCGAGCTCGGCAACAAGTTTCCGAAGGAACCGGCGGCCCTGCGCGACCTGATGGCGGGGTACGACCTCGCCGTCGTTTCCGGCTGGTACTCGGGTCGCCTCGGGGAGCGCGACGCGAAGGAAGAGACGGAGGCCGTCGCGAAGCACCTGCGCCTGCTCGCGGAGAACGGTTGCAAGGTGATGGTCTACGGCGAGGTCGCCCATGCCATCCAGGGTGAGCCGGTGCCACTGTACAAGCGCCCACGCTTTCGCGGCGCGGACGAATGGAAACGCTATGGCGAGCGGGTCACCGAGTTCGCGCGCTTCACGCTATCCCACGGCGTGCGCCTCGCGTATCACCATCACATGGGCGCCTATGTCGAGTCGCCCGAGGACATCGACCAGCTGATGGCCAACACCGGCGACGAGGTCGGCCTGCTCTTCGACAGCGGTCACACCTATTTCGGTGGGGGCGATCCGCTCACCGTGCTCGACCGCCACATCGCCAGGATCTGTCACGTGCATTGCAAGGACGTGCGCCCCGGCATCGTGCGCCTCGCCCGCAACCGCCAGTGGACGTTCCTGCAATCCGTGCTCAATGGCGCGTTCACCGTGCCCGGCGACGGCGTCATCGATTTCGCGTCGATCGTCGCGCGCCTGCAGTCGCACGGCTATCGCGGATGGCTCGTCGTCGAAGCCGAGCAGGATCCGGCCGTGGCACCGAGCTACGCGTACGCGAAGAAGGGCTACGACACGCTGCGTACCCTGCTCGACCGCGAGACGGTCAGGGAGGTCGCATGACGCTCCTGGTCAAGGCCATGCCCACCGGCGAAGCCATCGTCAAGGTGACGCCGCAGACCGCGCACTGGAAGCACGTCGGCTTCGAGGCGCGCCGGCTCGCCGCCGGCGCGACGACGCGCATCGAACTTCCCGCCGATCGCGAAGGTTGCCTGGTGATCCTCACCGGCACGGTCGACGTCCGCGTCGGCGAGGCGTCGTGGCAGGGACTCGGCGGTCGCACCAGCGTCTTCGACGACACCTCGCCGCACGCGATCTACGCGCCACCGTCGTCCGTCTACGAGATCGTCGCGTCGACGGACGCCGAGATCGCCGTCGCCTCGGCACCCGCCAGCGGCAAGCACGGCGTGCGCCACATCGAACCGTCGACGATGAAGCGTTCGGTGCGCGGCACCGGCGCGAACACGCGTTACGTCTGCGACATCCTGCCCGAGACCGAGCCCGCCGAATCGCTGCTCGTCGTCGAGGTGCTCACGCCCGCCGGCCATTCCTCCAGCTATCCGCCGCACAAGCACGATACGGACGCGCTGCCCGAGGAGAGCGTGCTGGAGGAGACCTACTACCACCGCGTCGACCCGCCGCAAGGCTTCGCCTTCCAGCGCGTCTACACCGACACGCGCGACATCGACGAGTCGATGGCCGTGGGGGATCACGACGTCGTGATGGTCCCGCGTGGTTACCACCCCGTTGTGATGCCG
The DNA here is from genome assembly GCF_031456385.1 of Luteibacter sp. 3190. NCBI lineage: Bacteria > Pseudomonadati > Pseudomonadota > Gammaproteobacteria > Lysobacterales > Rhodanobacteraceae > Luteibacter > Luteibacter sp. 3190. Next base: position 312,427 of record NZ_JAVDUO010000002.1, read on the forward strand.
CACGGTTATCGAGGCTACTACCTCAACGTCATGGCCGGCCCGCGCCGCGAATGGCACTTCCGCAACGACCCCGCCCACGAATGGATGATCGCGCGCTGACGCGCGCGGTCGGAGTACACACGATCATGTCAGCCCAGCCGTCGAGCCAAACCCTTCCCCGCATCGGCCACTTCATCGCCGGCAAGCCTTACGCCGGCTCGCCCTCCGGTAGCGCGCCCGTCTACGATCCCGCGCGCGGCGTGCCCGCCGCCGAGGTGGATCTCGCCTCGGTCGCCGATGTCGATGCCGCCGTGCGCGCGGCGCACGCCGCGTTTCCCGCGTGGTCGCAGACACCGCCGCTGAAGCGCGCGCGCGTGATGTTCCGCCTGAAGGAGCTCATCGAACGCGACATGGATCGCCTCGCGCGCATCATCGTCTCCGAACACGGCAAGGTGCTTTCGGACGCGAAGGGCGAACTCGTGCGCGGCCTCGAAGTGGTCGAGTACGCGTGCGGCATTCCCGAGCTGCTCAAGGGTGAATACACCGAGCAGATCGCCAACGGCATCGACGCGTGGACGATGCGCCAGGCGCTCGGCGTGTGCGTGGGCATCACGCCGTTCAATTTCCCCGCCATGGTGCCGATGTGGATGTTCCCGATGGCCGTGGCCTGCGGCAACACGTTCGTGCTGAAACCCTCCGAGCGCGATCCGACGCTGGCCGTCGAGCTGGCGAAGCTGCTCAAGGAAGCCGGTCTTCCCGATGGCGTGTTCAACGTCGTCCATGGTGACAAGACCGCGGTGGATGCGCTCCTCGATCACGATCTGGTCCGTGCCGTCAGTTTCGTCGGTTCGACGCCGATCGCCGAATACATCTATGCGCGCGGATGCGCGCAGGGCAAGCGCGTCCAAGCCTTGGGTGGGGCCAAGAATCATATGATCGTCATGCCCGACGCGGACCTCGACAAGACCGCGGATGCCCTGTTGGGCGCCGGGTACGGTGCGGCGGGAGAACGTTGCATGGCCATCTCCGTCGCCGTCGCCGTCGGCGAAGCCACGGCGGACGACCTCGTCGCGAAACTCGCACCTCGCGTGGAAGCGCTGCGCATCGGGCACGGCCTGGACGAGTCGGTCGACATGGGACCGGTGGTGACGGGTGTCCATCGCGATCGCATCACCGGCTACATCGACGACGGCGTCGCGGCCGGCGCGGAGCTCGTGGTCGACGGTCGCGGGCATCGCGTCGCGGGTTGCGAGCAGGGCTTTTTCCTCGGCGGCACGCTGTTCGACCGCGTGACGCCATCGATGCGGATTTATAAGGAAGAGATATTCGGCCCGGTATTGTGCGTCGTCCGCGTCCCCGATTTCGCGAGCGCCCTCAAACTGGTCGACGACCACGAGTTCGGCAACGGCACGGCGATCTTCACGCGTGACGGACAGGTGGCGCGGGAATTCGCGCATCGCGTTCAGGTGGGCATGATCGGCATCAACGTGCCGATCCCCGTGCCGATGGCGTTCCACAGTTTCGGCGGCTGGAAGAAGAGCCTGATGGGCGATCACCATGCCCACGGACCGGAATCCGTAAGGTTTTACACAAGGCAGAAGGCCATTACACAGCGTTGGCTGAACCACAGTGAAAGCACTGGCGCCGAGTTCGCGATGCCTACGCTTTGATATGACAAAAGCTCTATGATTGCTCGGTTGTGCGTAGTGAAAAGATGCTGCGTCGCAACTGATATAAACAAAATCGACGTACGAAAAAGCATAATTTTTCTTTCAGGGAGAAGGGTACATGCGCCATTCATTCATCAGGCATCCCCTTGCGAAGACGGTCCTGGCCTGCCTTGCGCTCGGCGCCACCGCCGCCCACGCGCAGGACGACTCCATGAAGTCGGACACCAGCGAGATGGCGAGCAGCAAGTATCTGTTCGGCGACTGGGGCGGTGAGCGTACGCGCCTCGCGGACAAGGGCATCACGTTCGACTTCGGCTACGGCTTCGAAGCCGCGCACAACTATTCCGGCGGCGACCGCCGCATCACCCGCTACACCGACCAGTGGAAGTTCGGCAGCGCGTTCGATCTCGAGAAGCTCTGGGGATGGAGCGGCGCCACCTTCAAGATCGTCATTACCGATCGTAACGGCCGGAACATCGGCGCCGACGCCAACATCGGCACCAACCAGCTGATCCAGGAAGTCTACGGTCGCGGCCAGACCTGGCACCTGACGATCTTCTCGCTGGAACAGAAGTTCTTCGACGACCGCCTCACCTGGAAGGTCGGCCGCCTGCCGGTCGGCGAGGACATCAACCAGTTCTCGTGCGACTTCCAGAACCTCAACTTCTGCGGCGCCCAGCCCGGCAACATCGTGGGCGACTACTGGGTGAACTGGCCGACCAGCCAGTGGGCCACGGTGCTCAAGCTCGACACCACGAAGGACACCTTCGTGCAGATCGCCGCGTACCAGATGAATCCGAAGTACGTCGACGACCGTTACGCGCGTCGCAACGGCTGGAAGCCGAACTTCCCGAGCGGCACCACCGGCGCGCTGATTCCGCTGGAATTCGGCTGGAAGCCGTCGGTCAACGGCCTGCCCGGCTCCTATCGCGCAGGCGTCTGGTACAACACGTCGGACGGCGACGACCTCTACCTCAACGAGGATCACCTGCCGCTCGCCTCCAACGGCGGCACGCCGCTGCAGCACGATTCGCGTCGCGGCGCCTGGATCACGTTCCAGCAGCAGATCACGGGTGTGGCCGGTGGCAAGGGTGCGAGCGTGTTCCTCAACTACACGGCCGCCGACCACGCGACGTCCGCCACGAACAACCAGTTCGCCGTCGGCATGGAGTACAAGGGCATCTTCGATCGCCCGAACGACTTCATCGGCGCCGCGTTCGGCGGTTCGCACGCGAACGGCTACGCCGCGAAGAACCAGCGTCTGTTCAACGCGCTGAATCCGGGCAACGAAGGCGTGATCAAGGACGGCTACGAGCGCGTGGCGGAAGTGTTCTACAGCTGGTCGCCGATCCCCTCGATCGCGATCCGCCCGAACCTTCAGTACATCAAGGATCCGGGCGGCAGCAAGCAGAACGACGACGCGTTCGTGCTTGGCCTGAAGACCAGCGTGGCGTTCTGATCGAACGCCCCGTCGATGCACCGAGAAAGGCCCGGGCTTCCCGGGCCTTTCGTTTTCTAGCCCTCGTTCTCCGCCGACGCGGAGAGCTCGAACGATTCGTCGGACGCATCGACCACGAGGCGCATGACGATGGGGCGGCAGCACACCTGGCAGTCTTCGATATACGTCTGGCTGCCCGCCGAGGTGTCGACCGCGACCTCGATGGTCTCGCCGCAGTAGGGGCAGTCGATATCGGTGAATTCGTACATGGGAAGCTCCCGATCCAGGTCGCGAGAGGATATGGCGGCGGGTGACGCGTTATCCTAGCCCGCTTCGCATGACCGGGAAGCGCATCCCATGATCGACCTTGTCGGCTTCGACGGCGACGACACCCTCTGGCGAAGCCAGGAGTTCTACGACCGGGCGCAGGAGGCGTTCGAGGCCATCCTGGGTCGTTACGTCGACCTCGCCAGTCGCGGCCTTCGCGACGCCCTCCTCGCCACCGAGCGCGGCAACATCGCCCTCTTCGGCTACGGGGCCAAGGGCATGACGCTGTCGATGATCGAGTCGGCCATCGAGCTCACCGACGGCCGGATCGAGGCCCGGGACATCCACCGCATCGTGCGGCTGGGCAAGGAAGTGCTCGCCCATCCCGTCGAGCTGCTGCCGGGGATCCGCGAGGCGGTGTCCGCCGTGGCGGCCAACCACCGGGTGGTGCTCATCACGAAAGGCGACCTGTTCCACCAGGAGTACAAGGTGGCGCGCAGCGGCCTGGCCGACATCTTCCATCGCATCGAGATCGTCTCCGAGAAGGACCCGGCGGCCTATGCGCGGCTCTTCGCCGAGTTCGGCGTGGCGCCCCAACGGTTCGCGATGGTCGGCAACTCGCTGAAATCGGACATCGCGCCCGTCGTCGAGCTGGGCGGCTTCGGCGTCTACATGCCGTACCACAGCACGTGGGCGCACGAGCTGGTCGCGGATTTCACCCTCGGGGATCGTGTCATCGAGGTAGCCGGCGCCGAGGGCATTCCCGATGCCATCGCGCGCATGCATTCCGCCGGGGGATAGCGGCGCTCCACGCCGCCTTCGCGCGCCAACCCCGAAGCTGGGCGGCAAAAAAACGGAGGTTCCCGCCGTGGACTCGAGGCTGAAACTCACCTGGCGCGTCATCCGGACCACCGCGAAGGGGTTCAGCGACGACGAACTGATGACACGAGCGGCCGCGCTCGCCTTCTATTCCGCGCTGTCGTTCGCGCCGCTCCTCGTGCTGCTGCTCTGGATCGTGGCGTCGCTGCGGCCCGAATGGCAGACCCAGCTCATCGACAGCCTGAACGGGCTGGTCGGCCCACGGGCGTCGGACGCGGTGCGGCTGGTCATCGAGAACGCCAAGCAGCGGCCGAGCGTGGGCAGCATGGCCGGTGTCATCGGTCTCGGCGTGACGCTCGTCGGCGCCTCGGCGGTGTTCGCCCAGCTCCAGGGCGCGCTGAACCGGGTGTGGAGCCTGCAGCCGCGTCCCGGCTCGACGAAGGGGGCCATCCTCGGCTGGCTGAGGGCGCGCATGCACGCGCTCGGGCTGCTCCTCTCCCTGGCGTTCCTGCTCGTCATCTCGTTCTCGGCCAGCGCGCTCATCGCCGTCTTCGTCCGGGGCGGCACCACGGGATGGCAGGTCCTCGAGATCCTGATTTCCCTCGCCGTCTTCGTCCTGATCTTCGGCGCGATCTACAAGGTGCTGCCCGACGCGATCATCGAATGGCGCGACGCCATGATCGGCGCGACGCTCACCGCCCTCCTGTTCGCGGTCGGCAAGTTCGCCATTGCCGTCTACCTCGACCGGAGCAACGTGGGCGGTCCGTACGGACCGGCCGGCGGCGTCGTGGTGCTGCTGGTATGGGTCTACTACTCCGCGTTGATCCTGTTGCTGGGCGCCGAGTTGACCGAGGCCGTCGCGGAGGCTCGTGGCACGCCGATTAAACCGCGGCCATACGCGATGTCGACCCGGCCCGTTCCGGAGGCGCGGATTGACCCCTCCATCACGAGCCCGAAGGTATCGCTGAAGGCCACCGAGAAGGAGGATCCGACATGAAGACCACGCTTATCGCCGCCGCCGCGATCGCCCTTGCGGGCACCGCCGCCATCGCCACCTCGCCCGTCGAGGCCCAGGCCCGCCGTAGCCAGCACCAGGTGTGCCGCGACGTGCAGACCAAGGAAATCCAGTCGAAAGACAACAACCGCCTGATCGGCACCGGCGTGGGCGCTGTCGCCGGCGGCCTGCTGGGCAACCAGGTGGGTGGCGGCAAGGGCAAGACGCTGGCCACCGTGGCCGGTGCCGTCGGTGGTGGCTACGCCGGCAACCAGATCCAGAAGAACCACCAGGACAAGAACGCACGGTACGAGACCCACCGCGAGTGCCACTGGGTAAACGACTGAGTTTGTAATTTCCGCGGGCCCCCGCCGGTCTGGTTGGGGACGGAGCCCTCGCGGCTCCCTCCCTGTCCGGAGGCACCATGCGCAACGATCCCGATCGCCGTCGTTTTCTGGGCGTCCTGGCCGTGACGGCCGCGGCGTCCGTTTCGCTACCCTTTTTCCTGCGTGCCGGCCGGCCGGCCATCGCCGCCGATGCCCCGGCTCCCCGGGGCGGAAACGTGACCCTCGAATGCTTCGCCCGGGACAAGAAGCCGCTGGGTACGTGCGTCGAAGCGCGAGTCGTCATGACCGACGAGCAGTGGAAGGAGAAGCTGTCGACCCGCGCTTATTACGTCACGCGCCACGAAGGCACCGAGCCGCCCTATTCCGGGGAAGGCTGGGACCGCCACGATAACGGCATCTACCGCTGCATCGGTTGCGACACGGCGCTGTTCGATTCCGCGACCAAGTTCGACTCCGGCACCGGCTGGCCGAGTTTCTGGCAGCCGATCTCGAAGAAGAACATCGTGCAGACGACCGACCGCAGCCTCAGCGAGGAACGCATCGCGGTCAGCTGCGCGCGCTGCGACGCGCATCTGGGACACGTCTTCGACGACGGCCCTGATCCGACGGGCCTGCGCTACTGCATGAACGCGGTGGCGATGCGATTCGTGGCTGTCGCCTGACCATGCCCACGTAGGAGCGCGCCCTGCGCGCAACAGCTTCTTGCCAAGCGCGGCAGGCCCTGACGCTCGTCGCGAAAGACTGTCGCGCGCAGGGCGCGCTCCTACGAAGCGGAAGGGCCCGGCGTAAAAAGAAAACCCCGCCATGAGCGGGGTTTTCTTTCCTCAACCGCCCGGAGGCGTCATCGGCGTGAGCTCGAATTCCTTCGGCGGCGTGCCGCCGGCGAGGTAGCGCACGAAGTAGTCCCAGCGACGGCGCGTCATGTACTGCGTCGCGGCGGCGTAGCCGTGGCGGGCGTTCGGGATCATCACGAGGTCGAAGTCCTTGTTCGCCTTGATCAGCGCGTCGACCACGAGCAGGGTTTCGTACGGCGGGACGTTGTCGTCCGAGGTGCCGTGCGCCAGCATCAGGTGCCCCTTCAGGCCCGACGCCCATTTCTGGTTCGCCTGATCGTCGTAGTTGGACTTGCCGTCCTTGTCCATCACGAGCAGGCCCTGCCACTTCTCGGCCCAGTCGTCCTCGTAGTTGCGGTTGTCGTGGTTGCCCGACTCCGAGATGCCGACCTTGAACGTATCGGCGTAACGGAACATCGCGGTGGCCGTGGCGTTGCCGCCACCGGAATGACCCCAGATGCCGACGCGGTTACCGTCGAGCCACGAGTACTTCTTCACCAGCTGCTTCACGGCCGCGACCTGGTCGGGCAGCGTGTTGTCGCCGATGTTCTGGAAGTACGCGTCGTGAAACGCCTTCGAACGCAGCGGCGTGCCCATGCCATCGACCGCGACCACGACGAAGCCGAGCTCGGCCAGCGCCTGGTTGTCGCCGTGCGACGGGATGAAGCTGCGCGTGCGCACGGAGCCGACCTGCGGGCCGGGGTAGATGTAGACGACGAGCGGGTACTTCTTCGACGCGTCGAAGTTCGTCGGCTTGAACATCTGGCCGTAGAGATCGGTCTTGCCGTCGCGCGCCTTCACGGTGAACGCGGTCGGCGGCACCCAGCCCTTCGCCTTCAGGCGCGAGATGTCGGCACGCGCGATCTCCCTGACCGTCGTGCCGTCGTTCGCGCGACGCACGACGGCGACCGGCGGCGTATCGATGGTGGAGTACGAATCGAAGAAGTACGTGCCGTCCTTCGACATGGACACGGTGTGATCGGCGTTCTCCGGCGTCAGCAGCGTGAGGCCCTTGCCGTCGAAACCGACCTTGTAGAACTGCTGGTAATACGGATCGACGCCCTTCTCGCGACCGACGCCGCGGAACCAGATCGTCTTCGTCTTCGGATCGATGCGCAGCACCTGGGTGACGTTCCAGTCGCCCTGCGTGATGGCGTGCTCGAGCTTGCCCGTCTTCAGGCTGTACATGTACAGGTGGCCCCAGTTGCTCCGTTCGGAGAACCAGATCACCTGGTCGGTCTCGGGCACGTACTGCCAGTTGGCCATGTCGTTGCCGCCTTCGAAGTAGGTCCTGGCCTTTTCTTCGAACACGGTGCGCACGTCGCCGGTTTCGGGATTCGCCACGCGGAACCACTCGTGCGTATGGTCTCGCGCGGTGGAGACGAAGGCGATGCTCTTGCCATCGGCGGACCAGCGCACGTCGTCCCACACGCCCGGGCTGCACGAGATGTCGTCGCAGATCGTCGAGCGGTGCTGGTCGGCGGGCATCTTGAAGCGGACGAGCTTCTTCGTCGGCACGTCGATCACGACGCGCTCGATCATGGTCACGTCCTTGTCGCCCGGCAGCGGGTACTTCCACGTGTCGACCTTGGGATGGCCGACGTTGACGCTGACGAGGGTCATCTCGCCCGTCTTGCGCTGATCCTGCTGGAACGTGGCGATCTTCTTCGAATCCGGCGACCAGACGAGGATCGCCTCGTCGGTGTGCTTCCAGCCGGCGTTGTCGGTGGCGTAACCGTAATCCTTGACGCCGTCCGTGGTGAGCTGCGTTTCGGCGCCCGACGCCACATCGCGCACCCAGAGGTTCCAGTCGCGGATGAACGCCTCGGACTTGCCGTCGGGCGACTTCAGGCCCGGCTCGTCGCCGTACGGCTTGCCGTTCGCGTCCTTCTTCACCGCGGCGAGCTCGCACTTGCCGATCGCCTTGTCGCAGACGTACTGCTTGCCGCGCGAGGTGATGTCGATGCCGTCGTCCGGGCGCACCACGAACGAGGTCACCGGCAGCTTCGCCGCGTCGACCTTCTTGCCGGTCGCGGCGGACAGCGCGGCCGCGACCTTGTCGCGATCGAACGCGCGCGTCGCCTGGCCCGTCGCCGCGTCGACGGTGAGGAACTGGTCGCCGTCCTTGTCGTGGTCGCGATACCAGAAGTGGCCGTCGTCGATCCAGGTCACGCGCTGGACCGAGTGGTCCACGAGGGGCGCCGTGTTGTTGGAAAGGAACGAGTCCGCCCGGCGGTAGTCGTCGGTGGTGACGGTCTGCGCCGAGGCGCCTGCCCCGATCAGGGCGAGAAGGACGGCGCCGGTCAGCGCCGTGTTGCGTTTGGTCGACATCTAGAGTCCCCGGTGACGGCAGGGCGGCGCGGAAGGCGCCGCAAACCGGACGAGGCTAGCCCCCACCGGACGACGGGGCCTATGCCAGAGGTCACGGTTGCCCGCCGATCACCCCCGCTGGGGTCCGGTACGGAACCGCCGGCCCTGCCGCTCGACCATTTTCAGGGCCAGGGCATCGGGGACCACCTTGAAGAGGGCCTTGATGAACCGGTTGACCCGGCCGTTCACGAGCACCGCCTTTCCCGCCTCCACGGCGTCCATGCCCTGGCGCGCCACGGTAGCGGCATCCATCCACATGAACTTCGGCATCTTCGAGACCAGCTCGCGCGATCCGGTGACGTCGTGGAACTCGGAATACGTGAATCCGGGGCAGACCGCGGTCGTGTGGACGCCGGCGGCCTTGCCTTCCAGCGCCAGCGACTGTGAGAAACGGATCAGATAAGCCTTCGACGCGGCGTACAGGGTGTGCCCGGCGGAGCCGGGAACGTGGCCGGCCAGCGAGGCCACGTTGACGATGCGCCCATATCCGCGCGCCTTCATGCCGGGAAGCAGCCGCCAGGCGAGCTCGGTCGGCGCGGTCATGAGCACCTGGATGAACGCCGCATGCGTGGCCCACGGCTGCTCCTCGAAATAACCCGGCACACCATAGCCCGCGTTGTTCACGAGGACGTCGATCGAGAGGCCCTGCGCGTCGAGCGCGGCGACCAGCGCCTCGGGGCCGTCGGGACGGGCGAGGTCGAGCGGTGCGACGATCACGTCGATCTGGTGACGGTCGCGCAATTCGCGCGCCAGCGCCTCGAGCCGGTCCGCGCGGCGCGCGGTGAGGACGAGATCGTGACCGCGACGCGCGAGTTCGCGCGCGAAGGCTTCGCCGATGCCGGCCGATGCGCCGGTGATCAGCGCGCGACGATGAGCTGTCATGGACATCCCCGTGGTGGAAGCGTGAGCGACAAGTATGCGCCGCATCGTCCTGAATGAACGGTTGCCGCGTGTGTGCAACGCTGCCACGCGTCTTTCACGGATCGCTGCACCCCGCAACGGCGAAGCTGGAGGTCCTACGAACGACTTCATCGAAGTCACCAAGGAGCCCAAGACGATGAGCAGCAGCACCGAACACGACATCAAGGTCTTGAACAACCTTATCGAGACCACGATCGACAGCGCCGAGGGCTACGGCGAGGCGGCGAAGGACGCCGAGAACACCCGCTACGCCGCCACGTTCCAGTCGCGCGCCGCGGAGCGTCGTCAGGTGACGCAGAAGCTGCAGCAGCAGGTTCGCGCGCTGGGCGGCAACCCGGAAGACGACGGCACCGTGCTCGCCAAGGCGCACCGCATGTTCGTCGAGCTCCGCGCGAAGATGAGCTCGAAGGACGACACCGCGATCGTCGACGAAGTCGAGCGTGGCGAGGACCACATCAAGGCGAAGTACGAAGACGCGCTGAAGGACACCGACGTGACCGCCGGCACGCGTTCGCTGATCAACGAGGCCTATGTCTCGGTGAAGTCGGGCCACGATCAGATGCGCGATCTCAAGCACGCGCTGCATGGCACGAACTGATCGCGGTTGATCCAGCGGAACGAAAACGGGGCCACATGGCCCCGTTTTTTTTGCGTGACGCATGGGCCCGATGGCAGGGCCCGAGCGTGGTCATTTCACCGACTGGTTCGCCGCCTGTTCGATCAGCGCGGCGACTTCCTTAGGGTGCGACTGGTAAACGGAGTGGCTCGCCCCCTGCACCTCGATCGTGTGGCTGTTCGCGCGCTTCGCGTACATCCGCTCGAGATCGGGATTGATGATGCGATCGGCCGTGGCCACCGCGTACCAGCTCGGCTTGGTCTTCCAGGCGGGCTGTCCGGCCGGCGCCGCGAATACCGAAGCCGCGGTGAGGGCCTGCGCGTTCGCCTCGAACCGTGCCTGTTGCGGCGAGAGATCGGCGGCGAAGTCCGCCGGGTACTTCGCCGGGTCGAGGTACAGGAATCCGTCCGCCGTCTTCCGGATGTCCGGCGTCTTGCTGGTTTCGCTGGGGTAGCGCTTGCCGTTCGACACTTCGGTTTCGCCCTGGTCCAGCGCGTGCGCCGCGATGTAGACGAGGCCGACCACTTTCGGGTCGTTGCCGACGTCGGTGATGATGGCGCCGCCGTAGCTATGGCCGACGAGGATCACGGGTCCCTCCTGCATGTCCACGATGCGCTTCACCGCGGTCACGTCGTCCGCGAAGGAGGTGAGCGGGTGTTCCGCCACGGAGACGTGGTAGCCATCTTTCACCAGGATGTCGTAAACCGGCTTCCACCCGCTGCCGTTGACCCAGGCGCCGTGCACCAGCACGATGTCCTTCACGGGCGTCGCGGCCATGGCGGGGGCGACGAAGGCGGCGGTGGCGAGGGCCAGGGCCATGGAAGCGATCAGGGATTTGCTTTTCATCGGAGCGTTCCGCTGGGTGGGGATGAGGTAGGAACAGCCTACGCCCGCGTGGTGGCCCGATTTATGAAGTTATCAGCGCGCATTTATCGGGGATCGCGATGAGGCCGTTACCGACCGACTTGCTTCGCAGTTTCGTCGTGGTGGCCCGCACGGGCAGCTTCACCGTGGCGTCCGAGCATCTTTGCCTGTCCCAGTCCACGGTGAGCCAGCACGTGCGCAGGCTCGAAGACCTCGTCGGCCTGCCCCTCTTCGACCGCGACACGCGGAACGTGCGGCTTTCACCGCAGGGCGACACCTTGCACCGTTATGCCCTGCGCATCCTCGACCTCATGGACGAGGCCATGACGAGCGTCTGTGGGCCACCGCTCAGCGGAACCGTCCGCGTCGGGTTGCCCGAAGATTTCGCGTCGTCGCGACTGGCCGCCGCGCTTGCCAGCTTCGTGCAGCGCAATCCGGAGGTCGAGCTCGTCATCACCACGGGGCTCAGCGGCGAGCTGTTCCGCGGACTGAGCGAAGGCCGCCACGACCTCGTGTTCGCCAAGCGCCTGAGCGGAAGCCGCCGCGGCTACGTCGTCCGCACCGAGCCGCTTTACTGGTGCGGCAGCGCGACGGCGCCGCGCCCCGTCGGCGAAGCGGTGATTCCGCTGGCCGTGCATCCCCAGCCAAGCATCTCGCGCGAGCGCATCTTCGACGCGCTGAACGCCGCCGGGCGCCCCTACCGCATCGCCGTCGTGAGCAGCAGCGTGCTGGTGGTCCATGCCGCGGTCATGGCAGGCCTCGGCATCAGCGCCTTCACCGGCTACGCGATGCCCGAAGGTCTCGCGCGCGTCGAAGAAGACCTTCCAGACCTCGGCGTCATGGAATACGTCATCGACCGGCAGGCGTCGCTGTCCGATGCCGCCGAGGCTCTCGAGCGCGTGCTGGTGGATGCGGCCCGGGGATTCTAGAACGCGATGGTTGGAGCGGACCTGGCCGCGACGCCTTTGGGGCCGGGCGGAACAGGTCCTGTGGCCTTGTCGCGAAGAGCCGTCGCGGCCGGGTCCGCTCCCACAGGCGGCTGTCGTGCTGTTGTGGGAGCGGACCTGGCCGCGACGCCTTTGGGGCCGGGCGGAACAGGTCCTGTGGCCTTGTCGCGAAGAGCGTCGCGGCCGGGTCCGCTCCCACAGGCGGCTGTCCTGCTGTCGTGGGAGCGGACCTGGCCGCGATGCCTTTGGAGCCGGGCGGAACAGGTCCTGTGGCCTTGTCGCGAAGAGCCGTCGCGGCCGGGTTCGCTGCCACAGGCGGCTGTCCTGCTGTTGTGGGAGCGGACCTGGCCGCGATGCCTTTGGAGCCGGGCGGAACAGGTCCTGTGGCCTTGTCGCGAAGAGCCGTCGCGGCCGGGTCCGCTCCCACAGGCGGCTGTCGTGCTGTCGTGGGAGCGGACCTGGCCGCGACGCCTTTGGAGCCGGGCGGGACAGGTCCTGTGGCTTTGTCGCGAAGAGCCGTCGCGGCCGGGTTCGCTCCCACAGGCGGCTGTCCTGCTGTTGTGGGAGCGGACCTGGCCGCGACGCCTTTGGGGCCGGGCGGGACAGGACCTGTGGCCTTGTCGCGAAGAGCGTCGCGGCCGGGTCCGCTCCGACAGGCGGCTGTCGTGCTGTTGTGGGAGCGGACCTGGCCGCGATGCCTTTGGAGCCGGGCGGAACAGGTCCTGTGGCCTTGTCGCGAAGAGCGTCGCGGCCGGGTCCGCTCCCACAGCCGGCTGTCGTGCTGTTGTGGGAGCGGACCTGGCCGCGACGCCTTTGGGGCCGGGCGGGACAGGTCCTGTGGCCTTGTCGCGAAGAGCCGTCGCGGCCGGGTCCGCTCCAACAGGCGGGTTTGCGGGAACGAAAAAGCCCGCGACCGGCGCGGGCTTTCGATTCTGCGAGGTTTCTGGCTGCTCAGAACGGAATATCGTCGTCGTCGAAGCCTTCGTTGGCCGGCGGTGCCGAGCGCTGCGGCGCGCTGCCGCCGCGCGGCTGGCCGTAGTCGTCGCCGCCGCGCTGCTGGCCGCCACCGAAGTTGCCGCCGCGCTGACCGCCACCGCCGCCGCCCCAGTTGCCACCGCCCTGGCCGCCACCACCGCCGTAGCCGCCGCCACCCTGGCCGCCGCGCGCCTGCTGGGAACGCTGGCCACCCTGACCGCCGCCGAAGCCGCCGCCTTCGCCGCCACCGGCCTGGCCGCCGAGCATCTGCATCTCGTTGGCGATGATGTCGGTGGAATAGCGCTCGACGCCGTCCTTGTCGGTGTACTTGTCGGTGCGCAGCGAGCCTTCGATGTAGACCTGGCGGCCCTTCTTCAGGTACTCACCGGCGATCTCGGCGAGCTTGCCGAACAGCTTCACGCGGTGCCATTCCGTGCGCTCCTGCTTCTCGCCGCTCTGTTTGTCGGTCCAGGCTTCGGACGTGGCGATGCGCAAGGACGTGATCGCCGTACCGCTCCCGGTGTAACGGGTTTCGGGATCCGCGCCGAGATTGCCGACGATGATGACCTTGTTGATGCCGCGTGCCATGGATTGCCCTCGTGTACGTGTCGTCTGGCGCAGGCCAGACCTGACCCGGTAGTTTGGTCGAACGTCGGCCGCTAATCAAACGCGCCGCGCCCTCGCGGGCGCGTCATTCCCAGCGGATGTGAACCTGCGCCATCGCCCCCGCCGGACCCGGCTTCACGGTGGCGACGCGGACGTATCGGGCCTGGAACGCCAGGATCGGCTGACCCGAGGGCCAGTGGAAACGGGCTTCGGTGACGCCGTCCGGCGGCAACGGCTGGCCACTCGCCGTCTGCAGCTCGATGGCCACCCCTCCGGCGCCGCCGGTGGTGGCGATATAGCGTCCGTCCGGCCCGTACGGCGGGGCGACCACGGTCACGGACGCCCGGGTCACGCCGACGCAATCGGTGCCGGAGAAGGACGCGCCACGCCAGGCGGAATGGCCGGCCGTCAGTTCGGCCGCCGTCACCGTGCCGAGATCGATCTTCGCGCGGCTGGCGGAGAGCCCGCAGGCGGGCACGATCGCACCCCTCACGAGAAAATCGACCGTGTCGTCGGCGCATGCCGCGCTAGTGGCAGCCATGAGGCAAAGGGTGGCCACGGCGCGACGGCCGGTGATTCGGGAACGCATGCTGCGGATCATTCACATACTCCTGTGTGTTGAGTGTCGCCGGAGGCGATGGGATGGGAGCCGACGATGCGGACATCGCAGCGGCCGTCCGGGTCACCCGGCCACCGCGCGGTCCAGCGGTCGTCGGGGTCGTTCGAGCGAAGAAACACCTGACCGCCCTGCCCGGCGACACCGACCGAGCGGCCGGCCTGGTCGACGATCTCGGCGCCGAAAGGCAACGGGCTGCCGTCCGGACGGCGGATGACGATGAGACGCGTCCTCGCGACCTGCGTCGCGAATGGCAGCGAGACGACCGCGCCGGCGGTGGGCGCCACGCGCCGGTGGGTGGCTTCGATGCCGAGGTCGAGCGACGTGCCCGTCGGATCGAGATCCACCGCGTTCCAGCGGAAGGGAGTCAGGTAGGGGACGACCGCATACCCGCGCCGGTCCACGGTGACATCGCTGTATCCGCCCAGCCGGGCCCCGCGGGCGCCAGCGGCATGGACCAGTCCGATCGAGTCGCCGAGGCGCTGGGCGAACGTCGCGCCACCGGCATGCAGGATCATTCCGCCCGATGCCGCGAGAGCCGTCGAATTCGCCAGCCGGGACCGCTCGACCGACACGGATACCTCGCCGCCACCGAGGCGACGGGAGACGGAGGCGTCGAGCGTCGCCCCGCTATCGCGCCGCGTCGTCGCGGCGAGCGAATACAGCGTCGCGTCGTCCCGGCCTGAACTGCCGTGGAGCCCGACGCGCAGGGCACCGCCCTGGCGCGCCGCTTGCGCCGCGACATGCACCAGTGGCGCCGACGCGACACCCAGGGGCATGGAGAAGCCGATCTGGCCGGAAACATCGCGATGGACACCGAGCGTGTCGCGTACGCGCGAACGCCTGAAGGAAACGTCGATCGCCGCCCGCCCCCAGCTGCGCATCCAGGCGACGTTCTGCTCGACGGCGGACTCGACGTGACCGTATACGCGACGGCCAAGGGCGATGCTCAGCGAGCCACCGCCGTTACCCAGCTCATGCTGCAGGAGCGCATCGTAGCGACGCGCGATGCCCCGACCCACGGCGCCTCGGTCCGTCGTTCCCATGCCGCGTTCCCAACTGAGCGACAGCGACGCCACGCTGCGTTCGCTCCAGCGCCGCCCATGACGCAGTCGCCAGCTCGCGCCGCGCGACCCGTCACCCGCCGACCGTATCGCCTCCGTGGCGAAGGCTCCCGCCAGCGTGTCGACGGCCGCACCGGCCAGCAGCGATGCCCGCGCGCCGGCCTGACGCCATCCCAGCGACGAGGTGACACCGTGGGGCAGTCCGTGACGCCACGTCGCCTGCGCCAGCCGGGATACCCGCCCGCGTGTCGCCACCGGCCGTCCCGCGACGACACTGAACAGGTTTCGGCCTTCGCTCACGAGTTCGGGCACGGGAAAGTAAGGAATACGGAACCGCCGGTGGTGACCGTCGCGTTCTTCGATGTCGACGTCGAGATCACCCGCGCGCGCCGCGGCGTGCAGCTCGTCGATGAGGAAGGGCCCCGGCGGGACGGCCATCTCGTGCAGGAGAACGCCGTTCTGCGTCACCCGGACGGTCGCGTGCGTCGCCGCCACGCCACTCACACGCGGGGCGTGCCAGCCCGCGCCGTCGTTCGACATGCGGGGATCGCTCGACAGCGACGCGCCACGGACCGCCACCGGAGGGAACAGGTCGTCCGCCGGCGCGATGTCGCCGACCCGCATCTGTGACGCCATCGACGACAGCTGCCGCTCCGCGTACGCCTGGCCGCGGCTGTAGCGGCCCGCCGCCCAGGACCCGGCCTGACGCAGCCGCCAGGAGCCATGGTTGAAGCCCGCGTCGATGGCGAGAAACGACGACGAGGTGCTGCGCCACGGCGTCGCCGTACGGCGCGCGCCGGCGCGCCATGCAAGCAGACCCGCGGTGATACCTGGGTCCCATTGCGCGACTGGCGCGGCGCCTCGCTGCCTTCGCGCCAGTGCCGCCTGGGGCACTTCGATGTCGAGACGCTGCTGGCCGATGTCGAAACGGACGGAAGCCGAGGGTATGCGGGTACCGAGCGCGACGCAGGGATCGGCCGCCGCGACCTGGAGCGCGGAGGGATCGACGCCGTAATCCGTGAGCTGGGCATCGGCGATGCAGGGCGCGGCCTCGGCACCCGCCGACGGAGCGGCGAAACGGACGGTTCCGTGCGACTGCCATTCGTCGTTCAGCCAGACATCGACGTCGTAATCGCCCGGAAGCACGGGGTTCCCGCGCGCGAAGCGCGCAAGGTCGACGGTCGCCGCGCCGGCTGGCAGGAAGGCGGGGTCGAATTCCACGAAGCGCGCATCCTGCGCGTGCACGGGCCGCATGTTCGTCACGACCCACGCCACGGCGAACAGGAGTGGCCGAGCGGCGTAACGAAGCGAGGCGACGCGGTCGCCTGCGAAGCGAAGGACAGCCATGACTGCGTTCCGCGCGTCATGGCGATATCGTCGCCGACCCGGCGACGGTGCCACCGAAGTCGCTGATCGTCACGAACCTCACGTCGCCCGATGGCACGCCGCGATGAGCCGCAGGCACCGCGAAACGCGTCTGGCCTCCCGGGGCGACCATGCCACCACCAAGGGATATCTCAGCGGATCCCGGACCCGTGCCGGGAAGGCTCACCGAATTGAACGAGACATGGTAGGGGGACGGGTTGTCCACGCGGACATGCGTGCCGCCAGCGTCGCGCTCGACGGTCCAGCGCAACATCGACACGGCCTTTTCGGGTGGCGTCGGCAGATCGACGGGTCGGTGAAAGAGCTTGATGCGGTGACGGAAGGCCAGCTGGAGCACGTTCTTGCCAGCGGACTCCTCGGCCTTGGGCGGGATTTCGAGGACATTGAGCCAGTAGAGGGATTCCCGCTCGCGCGGCAACGTGTCACCCACGTGCACGATGCGCAACGTATGTCCCTGGCCGGGATCGATTCGGAACACCGGCGGCGTGATCGCGAACGGTGCTTTCGCGGTCGCTGGCGTGGAGGCTTCATCGCCGTCGTCGATCCAGACCTGCACGAGGGCAGGATCGTTGCCCTTGTTCTGGATCTTCAGCGAGACATCCCGCGACGCGGCGGGAAAGACGACCCGTGTGCCGCCGATAACGATGGCGGCGCGGGAAGGGGTTGCCATGAGGATGGCGAGGGCGGCGAGCGCCAGTGTTCGAAACATGACGGATTCCTTGTCGTGACGCATTCCGGGGACCGGCCGAACGTGTCGGCCGGTCCGTTACGTGCCGTTACTCGTAAACCACCTGGAAGCCGACCCGCGAGGCGGCCTTGCCTTCCTTCGCGTCGCCCAGGCTGTAGTAGCGGGCGATCAGCGGGATGGACGCGACATGCCCGGAGATCTTCACGCCCTGGGAGTCCTCGGTATACATGTTGATCGGCGTGCCGTCGGCGTTGGCGATCTCGATCTGCACGTTGCTCGCCGTGTCCGTTCCGGCGTCGACGTTCAGACGCCCCGTGGTGCGGTCGAGCAACGGGCTCGACGGGTCGAAACGAACCTTGGCGACGGCGCCGTCGGTGCAGTCGTCGTTGCCGCCGATCTGGATCTGGAAGCCGCGGTCGCCGGCGGTGGCGCCCGGCTTCGTGAGCGAGCCGACGCTGATGCCGGCGAGCCGCACGTCCTTGGTGACGGCACCGCCGCCAGGCGGCTTGCCTTCGACCGTGCAGGTGGTGGCGACGATGTTGCCCGTGATTTCGATGGTGCCGTCGTTCGCCGCGGCGGCGATCGACGGCGTGAATGCGGCACCGATCGTCAGTGCGAGCAGGCTCGCGGAGGCGAGTGTCTTGCGCATGCGGGATGTCCTTGTCGTTGGGGAAAGGGATACCCAGCCGCGGCGACGAGGCGACGGTGGGCACGACGCAGTCTGCGCACGCGGACACCGCACTTCGATACGTAAATTCTGAAAAAAAGCGATGCCTTGACGCGAGGCGCGGGCGACCTCCCAGGAGACGACCGGAACGCACCGATAGGGCCTGTGGGTGAAGTGCCCTCTGCGATCCGCTCAGGCGGCCGGAGCCACCCCGTCGACCGCGACGACGCGTCGCGCACCCCAGGCGGCGAGCGGAAGCCAGGCGAGGCTCAGCATCGCGGCCATGGCGAATACCCCGTGAGGCCCATAACGGCCGAGCGCGATCCCGCCGATGGCGCCGCCGACGAACGCGCCGAAGAACTGGCTCGTCGAGTACGCGCCCATGGCGGCGCCGCGCAGCGCCGGAGGCGCCAGCCGCGACACCAGCGTCGGCAGCGCGGCCTCGAGCAGATTGAACGCGGCGAAAAACGCGGTCGCCGCGACGCCGAGAACGAGCGCGCTCGCGCCTGCGACGGCCATGCCCGCGAGTGCCGTGCCGATGACGGCGACGCACGCGACCACCATCCTCGCGGCGCGCGTCTCGTCGCGCATCCTGGGCAACAGCGCGCCCATCGCCAGCGCGGCGATCGTCATCACCGGCAGGTAAAGCAGCCAGTGGCGTGCGACGGGCAGGTGCAACGCGTCCACGAGCAGGATCGGCAGGCCGACGAAACTCGCCGTCAGCAGTGCGTGCAGGAAGAACACCGAGCCGTTGAGCACCGCGAGGCGGCTATCGGCCAGCATGCGGAGCACCTTGCCGAACCGCGCGCCATGGCTCGCTCCGAGGCTGGGCGGCGTGGGCACGAGCAGCCACAGCATCGCGATGGCGACGAGCGAGAGCAGCGAGGTCAGGCCGAACAGCCCCGGCAGGCCGGCCACCGCTTCGAGCGGCGGGCCGAGGATCAGCGCGAGCAGGAACGACATGCCGATGGATACGCCCACGATGCCCATGACCTTCCCGCGGTTCTCGTCCGCGGTCAGGTCCGCGGCCAGGGCGGTCCCGGCACCCGCGACGGCCCCCATGCCCTGCAGGGCGCGGCCGAGGACGATACCGCTCAACGTGTGCGAGAGCGCCGCGACCAGTCCGCCCGCGGCGAACACCACCAGTCCGAGCGTGATGGCAGGCTTCCGGCCGATGCGATCGGACAGCATGCCGAGGGGGATCTGCAGGCACATCTGGCCGATGCCGTAGACGCCCAGAGCCAGGCCGATGAGGAAGGGCGTGGCGTCCGGCATCGCCCGGGCGTACACCGAAAACACCGGAAGCACCAGGAAAAGACCGAAAAGGCGCAGGCTGATGACTCCGGCCAGCGTCAGGGCGGCGCGCCGCTCGAGGGGACTGAGTTTGCTCACCGGCAGGTTCCGGGCACGACGCGGGAGGTGGACATCGCGGGGGATTATACGGACGGCAAGGACGTCCACGCCGAAACCACCGGGGCTCACCCTATAATGCGGGCTGATTTGCCGCACACGAACCCGAGTCCATGTCCTCCATCGCCGATCGTTCCACCTCCCTCGATTTCGCCGGCGTCCGCGCCCTGGCGGCGGATGACATGAAAGACGTCGACGCCCTCATCCGGCATCGGCTGTCGTCGGATGTGGTGCTGATCAACCGTATCGCCGACCACATCATCGCCGGCGGCGGAAAGCGCCTGCGGCCGATGCTGCACGTGCTCGCGGCCCGCGCGGCCGGGTACGAGGGCGCCGAGCACGCGAAGCTCGCCGCGATCGTGGAGTTCATCCACACGTCCACGCTGCTGCACGACGACGTGGTGGACGAATCGGACATGCGGCGCGGCCGCAAGACCGCCAATGCGCTCTGGGGCAACGCCGCCAGCGTGCTCGTGGGCGACTTCCTCTACTCGCGCTCCTTCCAGCTGATGGTCGAGCTGGACGACATGCGCATCATGCGGATCCTCGCCGATACGACGAACACGATCGCCGAGGGCGAGGTGCTGCAGCTGCTCAACATCGGTAACGCCGATGTCGACGAATCCGCCTACCTCGCCGTCATCGAACGCAAGACGGCCGTGCTGTTCGCCGCGGCGACGGAACTGGGCGGCGTGCTCGGCGGGCTTCCCGTCGAACAGGTCGCCGCGTTGCGCCGCTATGGCATGGAACTCGGCTACGCGTTCCAGATCGCCGACGACCTGCTCGATTACGTCTCGGACGCCGAGACGCTCGGCAAGAACATCGGCGACGACCTCGCCGAGGGCAAGCCCACGCTGCCCCTCATCTACGCGATGCAGTCGGCCGACGACGAACAGCTGAAGTCGCTGCGCCACGCGATCGAGCACGGTGGCCTCGATTCACTCGACCGCATCGTCGCCGCCATCCGCGATTCGGGCGCGCTCGATCGCACGCACGCGAAGGCGGTCGCGCACGCGGCGGCCGCCCGGGAAGCGCTGACCGCATTGCCGCCCTCGCCGCACCGCGACGCGCTCGCCGCCCTGGCCGATTATTCCGTCGAACGGCGGTTCTGAGGCGCTCGGCGGCGATTACTTCTTCGCCGCGAACGCCTCGGCGAGCCATGCGTGCATGGCCGCGTAGGCACGCTTCGCCACCCTGGCGTCGTAGCGGCAGTTGCCCTGCGCCGCGGTCGCTTCCTTCTCGGTGAAGCAGTGCACCGCGCCGCCGAAATCTTCCGACGCCCAGTCCACCTTGCCACCGCGCATCTCCGCCTCGAACGCGGCGCGCTGCTCCGGCGGCACGTTTTCGTCGTCCGCGCCGTTGAGTGCCAGCACGCTGGCGTGGATGTTCGACGCGAGCTTCGGATCGTCGGTGGAGAGCAGGCCGTGGAAGCTGACCACCGCGGCCAGCTTCGCGCCGGCGCGCGCCAGGTCGAGCACCGCCGAGCCGCCAAAGCAGAAGCCGATCGCGCCGAGCTTCGCGGTGTCGATCGGCGCGCCCTTCGCCTGCGACTGCAATTCGGCGAACGCGCGCGACACGCGCTGCCGCATGATCTTTCGATCGGCGTACAACGGTTTCACCGCCGCGCCTGCCGCATCGGTGTTCGCAGGACGAACGTCGCCGCCGTACATGTCGGTCAGGAGGATCACGTATTCCTTGCCCGCGATCTCCTTGGCCTTCGCCACGGCCATGTCGTTCACGCCGAACCAGTTGGGCACCATCAGCAGGCCGGGACGCTTCGCGGTGACCGCGTCGTCGTACACGAGAAAGCTCTTGTACGTCACGCCCTGGTCGGTCCACTGGACCGGCTTAGCGACCATCGCCGCCGAGGCGGTACCCGCATACGCGGACACGAGGAAGGACAAGACAAGCAACGAACGGCGCATCGGCGTGACTCCCCAGGAAGGTGGGAAGAGCATAGGCGACCGGGCGCGCCGGCGGAATGGCCGGCGCTAGAGACCCGCCGCGTGGCGCGCGAGCCGGCGCTTGAGCGGACCGAGGGCGTCGAGCAGGCGCACGCCGGCGCCGCGCGCGGCGACGAGCGGCGCCGCGCGCCATCCGTACACCCTCGCCAGTGCATCGAACGACCAGGCGTCGAGACCGTCGGCGCTGCGCCGGCGACGCGCGTAACGACGCAGCACGTGGGTGGCCGCGAAGTCCCGCCCCGACGCGCGCGCGTCGACCAGCGTGGCCCGCAGTTCGGCGACGTCGCGCAGGCCCAGGTTGACGCCCTGCCCCGCCAGCGGATGCACGGCGTGCGCGGCGTCGCCCAGCAGCACCAGGCGCCCCACTTCGTAGCGGTCGGCGAGCTTCAGGCGAAGCGGGAACGCCGCGCGCCGGCTGACCGAAAGGATCGGGCCGAGCCGAAAATCGGAGGCCACGCCGAGCGCGTCGCGGAACGCGTCGTCGTCGAGCGCGAGCATGCGCTTCGCCTCCGCGTCCGGCAGGGACCAGACGATCGAGCTGCGACCGTCGTCCAGTGGCAGGAACGCGAGCGGCCCCGAGGGAAGGAAGCGCTGCCACGCGGTGCGCTCGTGCGGACGCCCCGTCGAAACATGGGCCACGACCGCCCGCTGCGCGTAGTCCCGACCGTGCGTGCCGATGCCGACCATCTCGCGCAGCGGCGACGCCGCGCCATCGGCCGCGACGACGAGCCGCGCCGAGACGACCTGGCCGTCGGCGAGATCGAGCTGCGCGCGGTCCTCGCGCATCGCATAGGCGACGACTTCGCCCGGCACGATGCGGCGTACCCCAGCGTCGTCGAGGGCATGCCAGAGCGTCGCCTGCACGAGGCCGTTCTCGACGATGTAGCCGAGCACGTCGCGGCCTTCGTCCGCGGCGTCGAAGCGGATCGTCGCGCCGTTTTCGGCGTCCCACACCACCATCCGGTCGTAGGCCGACGCACGTGCGGTACGAATGGCGTTCCAGACACCAAGTTCGTCGAGCAGGACGATCGACGACGGCGCGAGGCCGACGACGCGCAGGTCGACCTCGTCGGCCGCCGCCCAGGACGCCGGCTCGCGGGCGTCGACGAGCGCGACGGAGAATCCCGCGCGGGCGAGCGCGAGCGCGGCCGCCGCGCCCACCATGCCGCCACCGACCACCGCCACGTCGAGGACACCGCTGCCGCGGCGACGCGACGTCGTACCGCCGAAACCGTCGGTCATGGCGTTTTCTCACGCACGGCAAGGGGCGCGTTCTCGCGGAAACCCATGCCGCGCCGGCTCAGGGCGTGGCGCAACGGCGGCACGCGGTCGAGCGCCAGCATGGCCAGCGAGCGCAGCGGTCCGAGGAACGGCTGCTCGAGGCAAGCGAGGCGGATCAGGCCGTGGCTCATCGCCATCGTGCCGTCGCGATCCGGGGCGCGCCGGCGGGCATATTCCGCGAGCATGGCCGCGGAGCCCGGATCCGCGGTTTCCGCCACGAGCTCCGCGAGCGTCAGGGCGTCGCGCAGCCCGAGGTTGAAGCCCTGCGCGCCGATCGGATGGACGGTCTGCGCCGCGTTGCCGACCAGCACGGCCCGCGTCGCCACCAGCGACTCGGCGGCGACACGGCGGATCGGATAAGGCACCCGCTTGCCCGGCCGGGTCAGGCGGCCGAGGCGCCAGCCGAAACGCGCCTGCGCGAACGCGAGGAAGGCTTCGTCGTCCATCGCCGCGACCTCGTCGACACGGTCCGCGGCCACCGTCAACACGACGCCGACGCGACGCTCCGCGAGCGGGAGGACCGCGACCGGTCCGTCGTCCGTAAACCGCTCGAACGCCCGGCCACGCGGGTCGCGCTCGGGAACCATGGTGCTGACGAACAGCGCCTGTTCGTAATCGTGCTCGCGCGTGCCGATGCCGAGCTGCGCCCGGATGCCCGACGACGTCCCGTCCGCGCCGACGAGCAACGGCGTGGTCACCCGCCGCCGCTCGCCCTCGACGAGGATGTCCACGTGCCAGCCGCCCTCGCCGCGTTCGATGGCTTCGACGCGCGCGGGGGCCAGGCGCGTGAGGTGCCGGCAGCGGTCGAGCCGCCGGAGCAGCGCCGCCCCGAGCTCCCGGGCGGCCAAGGTCCATCCGAGGGCATCCACCTGTTCCGTCGTGGCGTCCATCCGCACGCTGCCGAAGTCGCCGGCGCGGCTCGTATGGATGTGCACGATCGGCGTGGCCCTGTCCTTCGCGTGATCCCACACGCCGATGGCGTCCAGCCCGTTGACCGTCGCCCGGGCGAGGGCGAGGTTGCGCTCGTCGTAACTGGGCTGGTCGTCGACGCGTGGGGCCGCGGCCTCGACGAGGATGGCGGGCACGCCGGCGGCGTCGAGCGCGATGGCGAGGCTGGCACCGACGAGGCCGCCGCCAACGATCAGGATCGGGTGGGTCTGGGTCATGCGCCGATGATACCCGCAGCGGGTGAAGGCGCCGGCTGCGGTCCCCTGCCGCAGTGGGGGTGCAGGCCCTAGAATGGCGCGATGGGTAACCGACTTTCGAAGATCTACACGCGTACGGGCGACGACGGCAGCACCGGCCTCGGCGACGGCTCCCGCACCGGCAAGGACTCCCTGCGGGTCGGCGCCTACGGCACCGTCGACGAACTGAACAGCTGCATCGGCATGGTCATGGCCGCCGATGGCGTCGACGAGGACATCCGCGAAGCGCTGGCGCAGATCCAGCACGAGCTGTTCGACCTGGGCGGCGAGCTGTGCATTCCGGGGATGGCGATGGTCGAGGCCCGGGACATCGATCGCCTGGAGGCCGTGCTCGATGGCTTCAACGCCGATCTTCCGGCCCTGAAGGACTTCATCCTCCCGGGCGGCGGCATAGCGGCCGCCACCTGCCACCTGGCGCGGACGATCTGCCGCCGCGCCGAGCGCGAGGTGGTCGCGCTCGCGCGGGTCGAAACGGTCCGCCCGGAGGCGCAGCGCTACCTCAACCGCCTCTCGGACCTTTTGTTCGTTATGGCACGCGTGCTCGCGCGCCGCAGCGGGCACGGCGAGGTCCTCTGGCAGCACGAGCGGCGTCCGCGCGGATAACGCCAAGCCTGGCCCCGCCCCGGCCGGTGTAAGCTCCCCGTGCCGGTGCGGCGATCGACGTCGCGCCCTCCTGGGGAAGATGCTCATGGGCGACGTGCCATCGTGCGGTGGGGTTGGCGATTCTGCTAAGTTGGCGGCCTTTCGAACGGACAAGACCGAGCCTGTGACGTCACGCATCAGCATCCTGCCTAAACGCCGCCTGCTGGCGACCGCCGTCGCCCTCATCGTCACGGGAGGCGCCTGCGAGGTCTCCGCGCAGGCCGCGCCGACGCAGGGGGAATCCCGCGCCAACGCCCCCGTGGCCGCCGAAACCTGCCCCCTGGGCTCGTTCGTCTGCCCACCGCGACCGGTGAGCTACGCGCTCTGCCGCCCGAACGCGATGCTCGACTTCTACGATCCGTCGATCACGAAGGACACCTCGCTGCGCGAGACGTCCATCACCGACATCACGTCCAACATCAACGCCACCACCGGCGTGAAGGTGGAAACGCCGGAACCGAACCTCTATCACCTGACCAGCGGCGTGCGCCTCGTGCGCGCCGACCAGGTGATGCAGGCCGAGGACGCCACGTACAACGCCGATTCCACGGCGTACGACGCCAAGGGCAACGTGCGCTACCAGGAGGCCGGCATGCTGCTGCGTGCCGACCGGATCACGGGTACGACCACCCCGAACCAGGGCGACGCCTATAACGTCCAGTACCAGCTGCTGCAGTCGCGCGGCAACGGCGTGGCCGACCATGCCAAGGTGCTCGATCCGCAGCACGGCCGCTTCACGGACGCGACGTACTCCACGTGCGACGTCGGCAGCCGGCAGTGGGAATTCCGCGCGAAGAAGATGAACCTGAACAAGGAAACGGGCGTCGGCGAAGCGCGCAGCGCGACCATGCGCTACCGCGGCGTGCCGTTCATGTACCTGCCGTACTTCACTTTCCCGCTGGACGATCGCCGCAAGAGCGGCTTCCTGTACCCCACGTTCGGCTCGTCGACCCGCTCCGGCACGTTCCTCAACCTGCCCTATTACCTGAACCTCGCGCCGAACTACGACGCGACGATCACCCCGGGTTACTACTCCGACCGGGGTCCCATGCTCGGCGGTGAGTTCCGCTACCTGCTGCCGCGCTCGAACGGCACGGTCGACTTCCAGTACATGGCGCACGACAAGGGTCCGGACGACGACGAGAGCGGCACGAGCGACCGCGACGGTTCGACCAGGCGCTGGCTGCTGCAGCTGACCAACTCGACCACGATCGCGAAGGGCTGGAACTTCTCGGCGAACATCAACCGGGTGTCCGACAACCAGTATTTCCGCGACTTCAGCAACGACCTCTACAGCTCCGCGATCGGCCTGCTCTCGTCGAGCGCGTACGTGAGCACGGGCGGCAAGTACTGGAGCGCCGCCATCGGTGCCGACGACTACCAGAACGTCGACGCCGGCCTGAACAACTACGTGGAACCCTACCGTCGCTGGCCGCGCGCCACATTCAACCTCGAGGCGCCGGTCAACAGCTGGCTCGACGCGGGCATCGATTCCGAAGCCGTGGCGTTCCGCAAGACCGACCGCGCGCCGTTCGACCGCGTCAACGGACGCGGCCAGGTCGACGGTAACCGCATCGACCTCGCCCCCTACCTCGCCGCCGACTTCTCGGGCGCCTCGTGGTTTGTCCGGCCGCGCGTGGAATACCGCTATACGGGTTACCGCCTCGACTCGGACTACCGGACGTTCAATTACACGAAGCAGAGCCCCTCGCGCTCCGTGCCGATCACCAGCGTCGACGCCGGGCTGATCTTCGACCGCCAGACCAGCCTGTTCGGCAACAGCTACACCCAGACCCTCGAGCCGCGCCTGTACTACCTGTACGTGCCGTACCGGAACCAGGACGACCTGCCGGCGTTCGACACCAACGTCATGTCGTTCGACTTCTGGCAGCTGTTCTCGACGAACCGCTTCTCGGGCGCCGACCGCCAGCAGGACGCGAACAACCTGACGGCGGCGCTGACGACGCGCCTGCTCGACGACAACGGCGTGGAGCGGCTGTCGGCCAGCATCGGCCAGATCAAGTACTTCAGCGACCAGCGCGTCCAGATGTTCGGCACGCCGCAGACCGATTTCGAGCGCTCCGACTACGTGGCCCAGCTGGGCGTCCAGTTCAACGACAAGTGGCGCCTGAACAGCTCCTACCAGTGGAACCCGAACAAGGTGCAGAGTCCGCTGCTGAACTCGCGCAACCAGGTGTTCTACCAGGGCCGCGACACCGACCTGGCCACCGTCCAGGTCCAGCGCCGGATCAAGGGCGACGGCATCCTCAACTTCTCGTACCGGTACCGCCGGAACGTGATGGAACAATTCGACACGTCGGTGGTCTATCCCGTCTCGGAACGCTGGAGGGCACTCGCGCGCTGGGTCTTCGCCCGTCGCGACGTCCTGCCCAACCAGTTCGGCAATGGCACCTTCACGTACTCCCACCGCACGCTGGAGGCCGCCGCCGGCATCGAGTACAACAGCTGCTGCGTGGCCATCCGCGTCCTGGGGCGGCATTACGTGCACGATTACCTCCGCGCCACGGACAACGCCATCATGTTCGAGGTCGAATTCAAGGGTGTCGGCTCGCTCAACCCCCAGTCGGGCCAGTACCTGCGGCGTGCTATCCTTGGCTATCAATAAGTGGGGCAGGCGCCCCGGGCTCCCTATTCGATGAAGCAGATCCTCGCGTACTCCCTGCTCGCCGCCTCCATCCTGGTGGCCGTGCCTTCCGCCCACGCCCAGCTGATGCCGTCGGCCCAGCCGTCGGGCGGCGGGACGGGCTCGGGCAACGGCTCGATCGACCGCATCGTCGCGGTCGTGGAAGAGGACGTCATCCTGCAGAGCGAGCTCGACGAAGCCGTCAACGCCATCAAGCGTCAGTACGCATCGAACAAGGGCCAGCTTCCGCCTGAGAACGTGCTGGACCGTCAGGTGCTCGACCGCCTGATCCTCATGAAGCTCCAGGTGCAGCGCGCCAACGACCAGAACATCCACGTCTCCGACCAGGAAATCGACCAGGCGGCGGGCAACGTGGCCCAGCAGAACAAGATGAGCCTCGATCAGCTGCGCGCGGCGGTCGAGCAGGACGGCTACAGCTACGCGGCCTTCCGCCAGCAGCTGTCCGATCAGATCATCGCCCAGCGCCTGCATGAAAGCGTGGTCCGCGACCAGGTCACGGTGACCGACGCCGAAGTGAACAACCTGCTCGCCAGCCCGACGTACAAGGCCGGCGAAGCGCACCTCGCCCACATCCAGGTCGGCACGCCGGACGGCGCCAGCGCGCAGGACATCGCGCAGGCGCAGGCCAAGGCCGAGGAGGCCCTCAAGGCGGTCAAGGGCGGCATGGATTTCAACGCCGCGGCCATCCGTTATTCCGACGCGCCCGACGCGCTGGACGGCGGCGATCTGGGCTGGCGCCGCCTCGACGAAGTGCCGCCGGCGTTCGCCGACGCGGTCGCGTCGCTGAAGGCCGGCGAGACCACCTCGATCCTCCGCGGCCCCACGGGCTTCCAGATCCTGAAGCTCGTGGAGACCCGCGAGCCGGGTCGCCAGGTCGTCACCGAGTACCACGCCCGTCAGATCCTCATCAAGCCGTCCGAAGTCGTCACCCCGGAACAGGCCGAGAAAAAGGCGCAGGACCTCTACACCCGCATCGTCGACAAGAAGGAAGACTTCGCCAAGCTCGCGAAGGACGACTCCAAGGACAACACCACGGCGAACGCCGGCGGCGACATGGGCTGGTTCCAGAAGGACGCCTGGGGCCAGGCCATCGCCACCCAGGTCGCGGGGCTGAAGGAAAACGAAGTCTCGAAGCCGTTCCAGACGGACGCCGGCTGGATCGTGCTGCAGCTCCTCGGCACCCGCCAGAGCGACGTCACGGAAGAATCGCAGCGCAATCAGGCCCGCCAGGCCATCGGCAACCGCAAGGCCGACGAAGCCTACGAGAACTACCTGCGTGAACTGCGCTCCAGCTCGTTCGTGGACATCCGCGTTCCCGAGCTGAAGGATCCGGACGACAAGCAGGCGTCGGCCACGCCGTAACCGCCCCGATGAACGCGACCACCCCGCCAAGGCTCGCCGTCACCGCCGGTGAGCCTGCCGGGGTGGGTCCCGAGCTGCTCGTCCGCCTGGCCGCCAGCGACATCGCGGCCGACCTCGTCGCGATCACCGACCGCGACCTCCTCCGGCGCGCGGCAGTCTCGTGTGGTGTCCACATCGAGATAGTCGACGACGACGGCACGCGCATCCCGCGCCGTCCTGCCGGTCGTATTTGCGTGCGTCATGTTCCATTGGGCGCCGTCGAGCGCCCGGGCCTTCCCGACCCGCGCAACGCGCGACACGTGCTCGACATGCTCGCGCTGGCCGCGGACGGTTGCCTCGCGGGCGATTTCGACGCGGTGGTCACCGGGCCCGTGCAGAAGTCCAGCATCAACGAAGGCGGCGTCGCCTTCAGCGGCCACACGGAATTCTTCGCGGAGCGCGCAGGTGCGGATGTCGTGATGATGCTCGCGAGCCCGGAACTCCGGGTGACGCTCGCCACGACCCATCTGCCCTTGTCGGCCGTGCCGTCCGCCGTGACGTCCGATCTGCTCGAACGCACGCTGCGGATCGTCGCCGGGTCGCTGATGTCGTTGTTCGGCATCCCGCACCCGCGCATCGCGGTGCTCGGCCTGAACCCGCATGCGGGCGAGGGCGGACACATGGGCCGCGAGGAACTCGACACCATCATTCCGCTCATGGAACACCTGCGCGCCGAAGGCATGGACCTGCTCGGACCCCTGCCCGCCGACACCGCGTTCGTTCCGGCGATGCGCGATCGTTACGATGCCGTGCTCGCGATGTACCACGACCAGGCCCTGCCCGTGCTCAAGAGCGAGGCGTTCGACCGCACCGTTAACGTGACGCTGGGCCTGCCCTTCATCCGCACCTCGGTCGACCACGGTACGGCACTGGATCTCGCGGGCACCGGCAAGGCGGATCCCGCCAGCCTGTTCGCGGCCACGCGCCTCGCCATCGATCTCGCACGGCACCGCACATCGTCATGAACGCACGCCCCAAAAAAAGTTTCGGCCAGCACTTCCTGCACGAGAAGCGCTACATCGAGCGCATCGTCTCGTCGATCGCACCGAAGGACGGCGACACGGTCGTCGAGATCGGCCCGGGCGAAGGCGCGATGACGATGCCGCTGCTCGCCGTCGCGAAGACCATGACGGCGATCGAACTCGACACCGACCTCATCCCCGGGCTGCAGGAACGCGCCGCCGCGATCGGCGACCTGCGCATCGTGCACTCGGACGTCCTCAAGGTCGATTTCAGCGCCCTGGCGCGCGAGCTCGGCGCGGAAAAGCTGCGGATCGCCGGCAACCTGCCCTATTACATTTCGAGCCCCATCCTCTTCCACTGCGTGGAGCACGCGTCCGCCATCCAGGACATGCACTTCATGCTGCAGAAAGAGGTCGTCGACCGCATGGCCGCCGAGCCCGGCAGCAAGGTCTACGGTCGGCTGAGCGTGATGCTCCAGCTCGCCTGCAAGGTCACGCCCCTGTTCACGGTGCCGCCGGGCGCGTTCCGTCCGCCGCCGAAGGTGGACTCGGCCGTCGTCCGTCTCGTGCCCCTGCCGCCCGAGCAGCTGCCCGTGGGCGATCCCGAAAAGATCCACCGTGTCGTCAAGGCCGCCTTCGCCATGCGCCGCAAGACGCTGTCGAACACGCTCAAGGGTCTGGTCGACGAGGCCACGATCCGTGGCCTGGGCATTGATCCTCGCGCCCGTGCCGAGACCCTCGCCCCCGCGGACTTCGTGAAACTCGCGAACGCGATGTGACGCCGTTCAGGGCATACTTGCCCACCCCCTCCCCGTCCCCGACAATCGGCGCATGAACTCCAAACATCCCTACACGATCGACGTGGAGGTCGAAACCCGATTCGTTCCCGACCAATCGCAGCCGACCGACAACCGCTACGTGTTCGCCTATACGATCACGCTGCGCAATGCCGGTGAGACCGGCGCCCAGCTGCTCACGCGGCACTGGGTGATCACCGACGCCAACGGCAAGGTCGAGGAAGTGCGCGGCGATGGCGTCGTCGGCGAACAGCCGTGGATGCGACCCGGCGACACCTTCGAATACACCTCGGGGGCCGTCCTCGAGACCGCGGTCGGCACCATGGAAGGCACCTACAGCATGATCGCCGACGATGGCACGCCCTTCGACGCGCCGATTCCCGCGTTCGTGCTTTCGATCCCGCGCACGCTCCACTAGGATCGAAGCCATGGATAGCGCGCACGCCGGGAACGGCATCACGGAGCAACTCGACTGATGGCCGTCTACGCGATCGGCGACGTCCAGGGTTGCTACCCGGAACTTCAGCGCCTGCTGGAGAAGATTCGCTTCGACCCGGCGAGCGACCGGCTGTGGTTCTGTGGAGACCTGGTCAACCGTGGCGGCGAGTCGCTCGCCACGCTGCGACTGATCCACTCGTTGCGCGAGCAGGTCGTCATCACGCTCGGCAACCACGATCTCTCGCTGCTCGCGATCGGCCAGCGCCGCGAGGATGCGCAGGCTCGCGTCAACCCCGAGCTGCGCGAGGTGCTCTTCGCCGACGACGCGCCGGTCCTGCTCGAATGGCTGCGCATGCAGAAGCTGCTGCACCATGACGAGGAACTGGGCTGGACGATGGTCCACGCCGGTCTCGCACCGATGTGGACGCTCCGCCAGGCGCAGCGCGCCGCGCTCGAGGTCGAACGCGAGCTCGGCGGCCCGCGTCACCAGCGCCTGCTGAAGAATCTCTTCGGCAACCGGCCGCCGGGCTGGAACAACCGCCTTCAAGGCGTCGAGCGCCATCGCGCCACCATCAACACGCTGACGCGCATGCGCTACTGCGACGTCAACGGCCGTATCGATTTCGAGGGCAAGGGCGTGCCGGGCACGCAGAAGCCCGGCATGTATCCGTGGTTCGAAGTCCCCGGCATGCGTCGGCGCGAAACGAAGATCGTCTGCGGCCACTGGTCGGCACTCGGCCGCTTCGCGGGCCTCGGGGTGCACGCCATCGACACCGGCTGCGTCTGGGGCGGCCAACTCACGGCCATGCGCCTCGATGCCGAGGAGCCGCAATACATCACTGTGCAGGCGGAGTCGTTCCGCCAGAAGCCCAAGGGCGGCGGCGATTGAGCCAAAAAAAACCCGCCTTTCGGCGGGTTTTTCATATCAGGTCAGCTGACCGTGGCAGTGCTTGAACTTCTTGCCCGAACCGCAGGGGCAAGGGTCGTTCCGACCGACCTTCGGCCCATCGCTCAGCACCGGTGCCGCCACGCGATCCGCCGCGACCTCTTCACCGCCCTGGCCGAGCGCCTGCGCATCCGCGTGCTGGAACTGCAGGCGCTGGGCTTCGGCAGCGCGCTGCTGCTCGGCTTCCATCGCCGCGACTTCTTCCTCGCTGCGGATACGGATGCGCGCAAGCATCTGCACGACCTCGGCCTTGATGCGGTCGAGCATCTCGGAGAACAGCTCGAAAGACTCGCGCTTGAACTCCTGCTTCGGCTGCTTCTGCGCGTAACCGCGCAGATAGATGCCCTGGCGCAGGTAATCCATGCTGGCGAGGTGCTCCTTCCACGCGTTGTCCACCACCGAGAGCATCACGTGCTTCTCGAGCGAACGCATGGTCTCGGCACCAACCTGGGCTTCCTTGTCCGCGAACATCGCGTCCACCGACTCGCGCACGTGGTCGAGGATGCCTTCGGCGTCCACTTCCTTCTGGCCTTCCACCCAGTGCGGGAGGTCGAGGCGAAGGTTGAGCTCGCTCGCGAGCTCACGATCGAGCGCGGGGATATCCCACTGGTCGTCGATGCTTTCCGCCGGCACGTATTTGCGCACGAGCGCCTCCACGACGTCCTGGCGGATGTCGCGGACCATGTCGGAGATGTCCTCGGCTTCCAGCAGCTCGTCGCGCTGCGCGTAGATGACCTTGCGCTGGTCGTTCGCGACGTCGTCGAAATCGAGGAGGTTCTTGCGGATGTCGAAGTTGTGCTGCTCGACCTTGCGCTGGACCTTCTCGATCTGGCGCGTGATGAGGCGGTCTTCGAGCGCCTCGTCTTCCTTCATGCCGAACATCTGCATCCAGCGGCCGATGCGCTCGCCGCCGAAGATGCGCATCAGGTTGTCCTGAAGCGAAAGATAGAAGCGCGAGGAACCCGGATCGCCCTGGCGACCCGAGCGGCCGCGCAGCTGGTTGTCGATACGGCGGGACTCGTGACGCTCGGTGCCGATGATGTGCAGGCCACCCGCGGCGAGCACCTGCTCGTGACGCTGCTTCCAGTCGTCGCGCACCTTCTGGCGATCGGCGTCGGAAGCGCCCTCGGGCAACGCGGCGAGCGCGGCCTCGAGGCTGCCGCCCAGCACGATGTCCGTGCCGCGGCCCGCCATGTTGGTCGCGATCGTGACGGCGCCGGGTGCACCGGCCTGCGCCACGATGTGCGCCTCGCGCTCGTGCTGCTTCGCGTTGAGCACTTCGTGCGGGATGCGCTCCTGGCGGAGCAGGTTGGACACGAGCTCGGACACGTCGATCGACGCGGTACCGACCAGCACGGGCTGGCCGCGCTCGTGGCACGCCTTGATGTCGGCGATGACGGCCTTGTATTTCGCCTCGGGCCCGAGGAACACGGAATCGGGGTTGTCGACGCGGACCATCGGCTTGTGCGTCGGGATCACCACCACTTCCAGGCCGTACACCGACTGGAACTCGTAGGCTTCCGTGTCGGCCGTACCGGTCATGCCGGCCAGCTTCTTGTACATGCGGAACAGGTTCTGGAACGTGACCGTCGCCAGCGTCTGGTTCTCGCGCTGGATGGGCACGCCTTCCTTCGCCTCGACCGCCTGGTGCAGGCCGTCGGACCAGCGACGGCCGGCCAGCGTGCGGCCGGTGAACTCGTCGACGATGATCACTTCGCCGTCGCGCACGATGTAATCGACGTCGCGCTGGTAGATCGCGTTCGCGCGCAGCGCCGCGTTCATGTGGTGGACGACGGCGAGGTTCTTCGAGTCGTACAGGCCGCTGTCGGGATCGATGACGCCGGCCTCGCGAAGCAGCTGCTCGGCGTGCTCCATGCCCTCTTCGGACATGTGGACCTGCTTCTGCTTCTCGTCGACCAGGTAATCGCCCGGCGCGTCTTCCTTCTCCTGCCGCGTGAGGCGCGGCACGACCTTGTTCACCGCGATGTACAGCTGCGGGGAATCCTCGGCCGGACCGGAGATGATCAGCGGCGTGCGCGCCTCGTCGATCAGGATCGAGTCGACTTCGTCGACGATGGCGTAGTGCAGGCCGCGCTGATTGCGCTGGTCCTTGCTGAGCGCCATGTTGTCGCGCAGGTAGTCGAATCCGAACTCGTTGTTCGTGCCGTACGTGATGTCGGCGCGGTAGGCGCTGTGCTTGTCGGCGTGGTCCATGCCCGGGTAAACGACGCCGACCGTGAGGCCGAGGAAGTTGTAGAGCTTGCCCATCTGGGCCGAGTCGCGGCGCGCCAGGTAGTCGTTGACCGTGACGACATGGACGCCCTTGCCCTCCAGCGCGTTCAGGTACACCGGCAGCGTGCCGACGAGGGTCTTGCCCTCACCCGTGCGCATCTCGGCGATGCGGCCGGAGTGCAGCACCATGCCGCCGATCATCTGGACGTCGTAGTGGCGCATGCCGAGCACGCGCTTCGCGCCCTCGCGGGTGACCGCGAAAGCTTCGGGCAGCAGTTTGTCGAGGGTCTCACCGGCCGCGAGGCGCTGGCGGAATTCCTCGGTCTTCCCGCGCAGGGCGTCGTCGGAAAGCTTCTCGAATTCCGGCTCGAGGGCATTGATGCGCTTGACCGTCTTGGAGAGGTCGCGCAGCACACGCTCGTTACGGCTGCCGAAAATACTCGTCAGGGCACGATTGAACATCGATCATCCGGATCTGGTACGAAAGGGTTGCCGGGCGGCCATGGCCGGCCGGCACGAAGGGACGATCATACTACGGGCGCCCCCGGCTTTCCTCGGGGTGGCGGCGGCCCGGCGGGTATTCAAGCCCGCGCTAGCGGTGGCTCTTCACGTACGCCAGCGGATTGACCACGCGGTCGCGGTACCAGACCTCGAAATGCACGTGCGAACCGGTCGAGCGGCCCGTGGAGCCGGCCTTCGCGATCACGTCGCCCACCCGCACGCGCTGCCCGGGCGTGGCGACGAGGGCGCTGTTGTGGGCGTAGCGTGTCATGTAGCCGTTGCCGTGGTCGATTTCGACGACGTCGCCATAGCCGCTGCGCTGACCCGCGAAGGTGACCATCCCTTCAGCGACCGCGGTCACCGGCGTACCCTTCGGCGCGGCGATGTCGATCCCCGTGTGC
Organism: Luteibacter sp. 3190; assembly: GCF_031456385.1. Taxonomy (NCBI): domain Bacteria; kingdom Pseudomonadati; phylum Pseudomonadota; class Gammaproteobacteria; order Lysobacterales; family Rhodanobacteraceae; genus Luteibacter; species Luteibacter sp. 3190. Next base: position 347,339 of record NZ_JAVDUO010000002.1, read on the forward strand.
CGGGCGGCATGACCGCTGAACGGGTCGGGGCGCCCGCCGAAGTAGGAGGAGATGTACCCGTTCACCGGCATGCCGGTCGGGCGCAGGCTGGACTCGATGTTGCGGTCCATGAGCATGTCGCGCAGCGCTTCGAGCTGCGCCTGCTGGGTGTCGAAACGGGTCGAGAGCTGGTCGATGCTCTTGTCGAGCGCCGCCGGCAGCGCGAACGCCGGCGCCTCGGTGCCGCTGGTGAGCTCGGGGCCGCCCTGCCCGGGCTCCTCGTCGAAGTCGAATTCGCCGTCGTCGAGCTTGCCGACCTGCGTCAGGCGCTCGCCAAGGGCATTCAGCCGCGTCGACTGCGCCTGCAGCTGGCCGAGTTTCACCGCCAGCGCGTCCAGGTCGCGCTGCGCCTGCCGCTTCACCTCGGCGACGCGGGCGTCCTGGTCGCCCACCTGGCGCTCAAGATTGCCGATCGTGCCCAGGGCGCGATGGTTCGGGCTGGCCACGGCCATCGCGACCACGGCACCGAGCCCCGCGATGCCGACGACGCCCGCAAGGGCGAACGCGGCCGCCTTGCAGCGCAGGCGCCGGCAGGTCAGGTCGAGCGTTTTGGGCCCTTTCAGGCCGCGCGATACAAGTATGATCTGCATACGTTCCACATCGAATAAGTCATCAGCCGGTCCATGCCACCGCCGCCCAAGCCCACCCGCCGCTCGACGAATGGACTGAAGTCCATCGCCGACTTCGGGCCCGTCGCCTCGCTGGCCCAACGGGCCCGCGAACTCGACCGGCTTGATCGTCAGCTGCGCGCGACCTTGCCCGTCCCGTTACGCGACCAGGTCCGTTTCGCGGACCTGCGCGACGGCAGGCTGGTCTTCCTTGCGCCCTCGTCGGCCTGGGCTTCCCGGGTGCGCCTCTATCAGGCGCAGATCCTCGAAGCCGCCCGCGCCATCGGCGCTCAGGCCCACTCGGTTGCCGTGAAAGTGGCCCCCCTGCCACCCGAGGAAGTCGTCCCCGACTGGCACAAGCCGCTTTCCACCTCGGCCGCTCGCCATCTGCGAGCCGCCGCGGCGTCACTCTCCGACCCCACGTTGCGGGATCTGTTCCTCAAACTGGCCTCCCAGGCCGAAAATTCAGATTAATCCTATAGTTGCAAAGGCTCTTCACGATCCGTCAGTACCCACGGATCACGAGACCGGCGAACTTTATAGCACGCGTCGACCGCGCGAGCACCGAAAATGCACGTAAATTTCATCCTGGTTTCGGGCCGTTCCTCACCGTCATCCCGGTGAAAACCGGGATCCGCGCCGCGGCCACATCGGCTTCTGGCGGCACGCGGAGACGCACATCGATGCGACGCCGTCGCCTGAGCCAAAACGGAGGCGGTGGGCACCGGCGTGCGCCGGTGCGACGAGCTTGCCTGCCCCCTCACCGTCATCCCGGTGAAAACCGGGATCCACCGCGGTGCGTTCGGTTTTCGCCACACGGCCGCATCGGGTTTCTACCGGACGCCCAAACGCACGTCGGTGCGACGCCGTCGCTTGGGCCCAAGATCGAGGCGGTGGGCACCGGTGTGCGCCGTTGCGACGACGCTGCTCCACGTCGCGGCAACACCGGACGCGCCCGGGCCTCAACGCGGTGGCGCAGCCGAGCCCGCCACAACGAAAAAGGCCGCGATCGCTCGCGGCCTTTTTCGTATCGCGTCGACCCGCCGTGGCGGGTCTCGCCTTACACCGCCTGGGCGGGATGGGCGTAGGAGATCGGCGCCTTGGCCGGATCCTTGAAGCTGACTTCTTCCCATGCCGTCACGTCGGCCATCAGGCTGCGGAGCAGCTTGTTGTTGAGCTCGTGGCCCGACTTGTGCGCGGAGTACGCGCCGATCAGGCTGTGGCCCAGCATGTAGATGTCGCCGATGGCGTCCAGGATCTTGTGCTTGACGAACTCGTTGTCGTAACGGAGGCCGTCTTCGTTGAGCACGCGGTAGTCGTCGAGCACCACGGCGTTGTCCATCGAACCGCCGAGCGTGAGGTTCCGCTCGCGGAGCATCTCGATGTCGCGCATGAAACCGAACGTGCGGGCGCGGCTGACTTCCTTGACGAACGATGTCGTCGAGAAATCCATCTCGGCCTGCGAATTGCGCTTGTTGAACAGCGGATGATCGAACTCGACGGAGAAGCCGACCTTGAAGCCGTCGAACGGCTCGAGCTTGGCCCACTTGTCGCCGTCCTGCACGATCACCGGCTTCTTGATGCGGATGAAACGCTTGGCGGCATCCTGTTCCTCGATGCCGGCGGACTGGATCAGGAACACGAACGGACCCGCGCTGCCATCCATGATGGGCACTTCCGGCGCGGAAAGGTCGACGTACGCGTTGTCGATGCCGAGACCGGCCATCGCCGAGAGCAGATGCTCAACCGTCGAGACGCGGACGTCGCCATGGATCAGCGTGGTCGACAGTCGCGTGTCGCCCACGTTTTCCGGACGAGACTTGAGCTCGACCGGCGGATTGAGGTCGGTACGGCGGAACACGATGCCCGTGTTCGGCGCCGCCGGACGAAGCGTCATGTACACCTTGTCGCCGGTGTGGAGACCGACGCCCGTGGCGCGAATGATGTTCTTGAGCGTGCGCTGCTTGATCATGTTGGGTCAAACCTTGTTGGCAGCAGCCTAAAGTAACCGACATGCTAACACAGTCTTAACCTCGGAATAAACAAACCAGACAGTACAGTTCATGATTCCTTTCACTATCCCTTCAGCATCGGCCGCGACCCGTTCTCATTTCGCTTGCGACTGAAATGCGGGGCGAGTCAAGCACTTGCAAGTAATTGATATCACTTGCAGCTTTTCCTGAGGGGACACGGAGGCGTTCCGCCGCCCGGACGGGAGCGGCGGCGGAACGCCTGTCGATCCTCGCGTCCTGCAGGATCGTCCGCACGTTTTCCTTAACGTGCCCTGGCGTGTCTTTGGATCAGTCGGCCTGGCGACGCAGGAAGGCCGGGATGTCGAGGTAGTCGATCGCCGGCTCCGCGTTCTTCTGCGGGGCCGCCTGCTCGGTACGGACCGACGGCACGGCATCGGCCTGCGCGTAGTCGACGACCTCGTTGCCGGTGCCCGTGCGCAGCACGACCGGGCGCGGACGCTGACGCATCTCGACCTGCTGCTGGACCGGCGGGCGGATCGGCTGCTTCGCCGCGACACCGCGGTTCAGGCCCGTGGCCACCACGGTGACGCGGACGTCGTCCTGCATTTCCGGATCGAGCGAGGTGCCGATCACGACGGTCGCGTCTTCCGAGGCGAAGTCGTGGATCACGCGGCCGATCTCGTCGAACTCGCGCATGGTCAGGTTCGGACCGGCGGTGACGTTGACCAGAATGCCGCAGGCGCCGGCCAGGTTGACGTCCTCGAGCAGCGGGTTGTTGATCGCCGACTCGGCGGCGGCCTGGGCGCGATCGTCGCCACGGGCGGTGCCCGAGCCCATCATCGCCATGCCCATCTCGCTCATGACGGTGCGGACGTCGGCGAAGTCGACGTTGATCAGGCCCGGGGCCGTGATCAGGTCGGCGATGCCCTGGACCGCGCCCTGCAGGACGTCGTTGGCCGCCTTGAAGGCGTTCAGCAGCGTCACTTCGCGACCCAGCACCGAGAGCAGCTTCTCGTTCGGCACGGTGATCAGCGAATCGACGTGCTGCGAGAGGTCCTCGATACCCTTGAGGGCGACCTGCATGCGACGGCGGCCTTCGAACGGGAACGGCTTGGTCACGACGGCGACCGTCAGGATGCCCTTCTCCTTCGCCAGCTGCGCGACGACCGGCGCGGCGCCGGTACCGGTGCCACCGCCCATGCCGGCGGTGATGAACACCATGTCGGCGCCTTCGAGCATTTCCTCGATGCGCTCGCGGTCTTCCAGCGCGGCCTGGCGGCCGACTTCCGGATTCGCGCCGGCGCCGAGGCCCTTGGTGACGTTGCCGCCGAGCTGCAGGTGCGTGCGCGAGCCGCAGCTCTTCATGGCCTGCGCATCGGTGTTGGCGACGACGAATTCGACGCCCTCGATGTTGGAGTTGACCATGTGGGCCACGGCGTTACCGCCGCCACCGCCCACGCCGATGACCTTGATGACCGCATTCGGTGCCAGTTTTTCGATCAGTTCGAACATTTCCCGTCCTCCGCAGAACTTTGGTTTTTTTTTGGTTTATGTCCCGAGTCCGACTCCTGTCGGCCGCGGGTTGCGGGCCTTCCTCTTGCCCCGGCGCCCCCCTTCCGTCGGGCACCGACTATCCGGTGAAGCGAAACTCAGAAATTCTTGGTGAACCAGCTACGGAACTTCTCCACCACGCTGCCCACGTTGCCGACCGCGGAACCCGTGTGCCGCGCGCCGCCGCTCGAACGCGAGCCGTGCAGCAGCAGGCCCACGCCCGTCGAATGCAGCTCGCTGGACACGACGTCGCCCAGGCCCGAGACGTGCTGGGGCACGCCGATGCGGACCATCTTGTGGAAGATCTCCTCCGCGAGCTCGAGCGCGCCTTCCATGCGCGAGGCGCCACCCGTCAGCACGATGCCCGCGGCGACGAGGCTCTCGTATCCCGAACGGCGCAGTTCGTCCTGCACCATCTCGAAGATTTCCTCGTAGCGCGCCTGCACCGACTGCGCGAGCGCCTGTCGCGCGAGACGGCGCGGCGGACGGTCGCCGACGCTCGGCACCTGGATGGTTTCTTCCGCGTGCGCGAGCTGGGCGAGCGCACACGCGTATTTGATTTTGATCTCTTCCGCGTGAGCGGTCGGTGTGTGCACGCCGTACGCGATGTCGTTCGTCACCTGGTCGCCGCCGACCGGCAGCGACTTCGTGTAGCGGATCGCACCCTGCGTGTAGATGGCGATGTCCGTCGTGCCGGCACCGATGTCGACGAGGCACACGCCGAGCTCGAGTTCGTCCTCCGTCAGCACGGCCTTCGCGCTGGCGACGGCGGCGGGCACCAGCTCGTCGACCGAGAGGCCGCAACGCTGGATGCACTTGGAGATGTTCTGCACCGCGCTGGCGGCGCCGGTGACCAGGTGCACGCTGGCCTCGAGGCGCACGCCGCTCATGCCGACCGGATGGCGGATGCCGTCCTGTCCGTCGATGCGGTATTCCTGCGATTCCTTGTAGAGCACCTTGCGGTCGGCCGGGATCGCGACGGCGCTGGCGGCTTCGAGCACCTGCTCCAGGTCGGCCGACATCACCTCGCGGTCGCGGATCGCCGCGGTGCCGTGCGAGTTGCGTGTCTCGAGGTGGCTGCCCGAGATCGAGGCGTACACCGAGCGGATGTCGCAGCCCGCCATCAGCTCGGCTTCCTCCACCGCGCGCTGGATGGAATGCACGGTCGATTCGATGTCCACCACCGAGCCGCGCTTCATGCCACGGGATACGTGCGTGCCGATGCCGATCACCTCGATCGGTTCGCCCGGCTCGTACTCGCCGACGATGGCGACGACCTTCGACGTTCCGATGTCGAGGCCGACGACGAGCTGTTTGTCGTTCTTGTTTCTCATGGTTTAGCTCAGGTTCCGACCTTGGGTGTGGCCGTGGTTTCCGGTTCCGGCCACCGGATGGCGAATCCGTTGGTGTAACGCAGGTCGGCATAGGCGAAACCGCCGTGCCGGCCCGCGACGAGTTGGGGGTAGACGTCGAGGAAGCGCGCGAGGCGGCGATCGGCCTGGTCGCGGTCGCCGATCACGATCTCCGCGCCGCTGTCCGTCGTGGCGCTCCAGCTGCCGCGATCGCTCAGGCTGACGCCGACGATCGACAGGCCGGTGCGCCCTTCGAACGCCTTGCGCGCCTGCGCGTAGAAGCTGACCACTTCGGCCAGGCGCGAGTCTGGACCGCGCAGGCGCGGCAGATCGCCCATCTGGTCGGCACCCGGCGCCTCGAACACGAGGCCCTGGCGGCTGATCAGGCGATCCTCGTTCCAGCGCGCGAACGGCTGCCGTTCGTAGATCCGCACCAGCAGCGTGTCGGGCCAGCGCTTGCGCACTTCCACCGACTCCACCCACGGAAGCGAACCGATCGCCTTGCGCACGTCTTCCAGATCCGTGGCGAAGAAGCCCTTGCCCAGACGCGGCAGCACGGCGCTGCGGATCTGCTCGGCACTGACGTGCGCGAACTCCGCCTCGACCTTCAGCTGCGTCACCGGCCAGCGGCCGGCGGCGAACCAGCCCTGCATCACGCCGACCACGGGCAGCGCCACCAGCGTGATGGCGATACCCCAGGCGACGATTCGCGTGGCGGCGGCTCCCTTCATGCCTTCGCACCCTCCCGCTGCATGGAGGTTTCGAGGACGCGCCAGCACAGCGCCTGGTAATCGAGGCCCGCGACGGCCGCGGCTTTCGGGACGAGCGAGTGCGACGTCATGCCCGGCGCCGTGTTGACCTCGAGCAGCCAGTTCCTGCCGTGGCGGTCGCGCATGATGTCGACACGGCCCCAGCCGAAGCAGTCCAGCGCGTCGAACGCGCGCAGCGCGAGCGCCCGCATCTCGTCCTCGGCGGCACCGTCCAGGCCGGGCACGATGTAGCGCGTGTCGTCGGCGATGTACTTGGCGTTGTAGTCGTAATAGGCGCTGTTCGGCACGATGCGGATGGTCGGCAGCACTTCGCGACCGAGCACGCCGACGGTGAATTCGCCGCCCTCGTTCGCGTCGCCTTCGATCAGCGTTTCCATCAGCAGGTCGCCCGGATACCGGCGCGCGAGTTCCACGGCGGCGTCGAGGCCCGCTTCGTCGAACACGCGCGTGATGCCCACGCTCGAACCTTCCCAGGCCGGCTTCACGATCAGCGGGAAGCCGATCTCGCGCGCCGCGGCATGCACGTCGGCACCGCGCGGCAGCGCTTTGAACTTCGGCGTGGGCAGGCCGAGCGCGATCCACACCTGCTTCGCGCGCACCTTGTCCAGCGACAGCGCCGAGCCGAGCACGCCCGACCCCGTGTACGGAACGCCGAGCGACTGCAGCGCGCCCTGGAGCTCGCCGTTCTCGCCGCCCGCGCCGTGCAGGATGTTGAACACGCGCGCGAAGTGGCCGGCGCGCACCGCGTCGAGCAGGGCGGGAATGCCGTCGATCGCATGGGCGTCGACGCCGCTGGCGCGCAGCGCGTCCAGCACGCCCTGGCCGGAATTGAGCGAAACCTCGCGCTCGGCCGAGTTTCCGCCCATGACCACGGCCACGCGGCCGAAATCGGCGGCGTCGGTGACCAGGCGCGGGAAACGGGTGGTGCTCATCGGTTCGGGGTCCTCAGGTTGCCGGCGTTCGCCAGCTCGATGGCCGCCGCGCCGATGTCGCCGGCGCCGAGCAGCAGGATCAGGTCGCCGTCGCGCGCGAGCGCGGGCAGCGTGGCGCGCAGGTCGCGCGGGTGGTCGACCAGCACCGGGTCGGTCTTGCCGCGCGCGCGGATGGCGCGCGCGAGCGAGCGGCCGTCCGCGCCCGCGATCGGCGCTTCGCCGGCGGGATACACCTCGGTCAGCACCAGCACGTCGACCTCGGCCAGCACGTTCGCGAAATCGTCGAGCAGGTCGCGCGTGCGGCTGTAGCGGTGCGGCTGGAACGCGACGACGAGGCGGCGATCCGGCCAGCCGCCGCGAGCGGCGGCGAACACGGCGGCCAGCTCGCGCGGGTGATGACCGTAATCGTCGACGAGCAGCGCATGGCCCTGGTCGAGCGCGATTTCGCCGCGACGATGGAAGCGGCGGCCCACGCCTTCGAAGCGCGCGAGCGCGCGGGCGATGGATTCCGCGTCGACGCCGAGCTGCCAGCCCACGGCGGCCGCGGCCAGCGCGTTCTGCACGTTGTGCCGGCCCGGCAGGTTGAGCGTCACGGGCAGCGTGCCCGCCATGCCCGGCAGGTGCAAGTCGAAATGCATCTCGAAACCGACCTGGCGGACGTTCGACGCCGAGACGTCGGCGCCCGGCTTGTCGATGCCGTAGGTCAGCATGCGGCGCGAAGTGTCCTGCGCCAGCTTCGCGGTTTCCTCGTCGTCGATGCAGAGCACGGCCATGCCGTAGAACGGCAGGCGATGCAGGAAATCGCCGAACGCCTTCTTCACCTGCGCGAAGTCGTTGTTGTAGTTCTCGAGGTGGTCCGCGTCGATGTTGGTCACCACCGCGATCACCGGCGACAGCATCAGGAACGATCCGTCCGATTCGTCCGCTTCCGCCACGAGGTACTGACCGGTGCCGAGTCGCGCGTTCGCGCCGGCCGCGTTGAGCTGACCGCCGATCACGAACGTCGGATCGTAGTCCGCCTCGGCCAGCACGCTGGCGACGAGGCTGGTGGTGGTGGTCTTGCCGTGCGTGCCTGCGATCGCGATGCCGCGGCGGAAGCGCATCAGCTCGCCGAGCATTTCGGCACGCGGCACCACGGGAATGCGCGCGGCGCGCGCGGCGACGAGTTCCGGATTGTCCTGGCGGATCGCGCTCGACGTGACGATCACGTCCGCGCCGTCGACGTTCGAGGCTTCGTGACCGATGTGCACCTCGACACCGAGGCTGGCGAGGCGGTCGGTGGTCGGCGATGGCGCCCGGTCGGAGCCGGACACGCTGTAACCGAGGTTGCACAGCACCTCGGCGATACCGCTCATGCCGACGCCGCCGACGCCGATGAAGTGGACACGGCGGAACGAGGTCATGAAATCTTCGTGGGCGCGCAAACGACCGGGCGTCATGCGGAAACCTCCATGCAGTGACGGGCAATCGTTGCTGCTGCGTCGGGCTTGGCCAGCGTGCGGGACGCATTGGCCGCGGAAAGGATGCGCTGGCGATCCAGCAGCATGTCGAACAGGACGAGCGCGAGCGCTTCGTGCGCCCCGGGTGCGTTGAGCATGGCGTCGGTCGCGATACGCGCGCCGCCGGCGTTGACCATGGCGCGCGCGTTCACCGTCTGGTGATCGTCGACCGCGTGCGGGAACGGCACCAGCAGCGCTTCGAGACCCGCCGCGCAGAGTTCGGCGACCGTCAGCGCACCGGCCCGGCACACGACGATGTCCGCCCACGCGTACGCACCGGCCATGTCCTCGATGAAGGGCACGATGGTCGCCGCCACGCCCGCCTCGGTGTACGCGGCGTTGGCTTCCTCGAGCCCACGCTCGCCCGTCTGGTGCACCACTTCCGGATCGAGGGTGTCGAGGTCGGGATTGGCGCGCAGGTGAGCGAGGGCCTTGGGCACGATCAGGTTCAGCGTGCGCGCGCCGAGGCTGCCGCCCAGCACGAGGATGCGCGCGCGGCCGTCGCGCCCCGCGAAGCGCTCCGCCGGAGGCGGCAGCGCGGCGATGCGGGCGCGCACCGGGTTGCCGACCCATTCGCCGTTCGGCAGGACGTTCGGAAAGCCCGTCAGCACCTTCTTCGCGAACCCCGCCAGCTTGCGATTGGTGAAACCGGCGACGGCGTTCTGCTCGTGCACGACGAGCGGGATACCGGCCAGTCGCGCGGCGACACCGGCGGGGCCGGCGACATAGCCACCCATCGAGATCACGCAGCGCGGACGGAGCTTGCGCAGCAGTCTGAGCGAGTCGAGCAGCGCGCGGGCGAGCATGAAGGGGGCCTGCACGCGGGTCTTCATGCCCTTGCCGCGCAGGCCGCCGACGGACACCGTGTGCAGGTCGAGACCATGCGCCGACACGACGCGGGTCTCCATGCCGCCCTCGGCACCCAGCCAGGCGACGGGCACGCCGCGCGAGCGCAGCTCGTCGGCGACGGCGAGACCCGGGAAGATGTGGCCGCCCGTACCGCCGGCCATGATCAGCACGGGGCCGCTCATGCGACACCGCCCGCGGGGGCCGCCGAATCGGGTACCGCGCTCGCCGGCATGCGCACGGCGGTCTGGCGCGCGTCCTCGGCGCGGTTGATCTCGAACGTCGCGCGCAGGAGCACGCCGACCATCGCGCAGGTCATCAGCACGGACGAACCGCCCGAGCTGATCAGTGGCAGCGTGAGGCCCTTCGTCGGCAGCACGCCCAGGTTCACGCCGATGGAGACCATCGCCTGGAAACCCATCATCAGCGAGATGCCGTAGGCGACGTAACCGGAGAAGCGGTGTCCGAGTTCGACGCCCTTGAGGCCCATGTAGAGGCCGCGGCCGACCAGCACCACGTAGAGGAAGATCACCAGCATGATCCCCGCCAGGCCGAGTTCCTCGGCGAGCACGGCGAGGATGAAGTCGGTGTGCGCTTCCGGGAGATAGAACAGCTTTTGCACGCTGGAACCCAGGCCCACGCCCGTCCACTCGCCGCGGCCCACCGCGATCAGCGCCTGCGTGAGCTGGAAGCCGTCGTTGAACGGATCCTTCCACGGATCGAGGAACGACGTCAGTCGCTTGATGCGGTAGTCCTCGGCGGTCGCCGCGTAGATGAGCGCGGGAACGAGCGGCGTGCCGAGCAGCAGCAGGTTGCGCATGCGCGCGCCGGCCAGCCAGACCATGCCGACCGTGGTGGCGACCACCAGCGCGGCCGAGCCGAAGTCGGGCTGCGCGAGAAGCAGCAGCACGATGAAGCCGGCGACGCCCACGGGCTTCACCACGCCGAACAGTTCGTACTCGACGCCCTCGCGATGACGCACGAGATAGCTCGCCAGGTACGCCACGAGGATCAGCTTCACCGCCTCGACGGGCTGGAAGCTCGTCACCAGCAGGTTGACCCAGCGACGCGCGCCGTTGATGCGCATGCCGAAGACCGGCAGAAACACCATCAGCAGCATGATGATGCCGATCAGCAGGAGCAGGAAGCTGTGCTTCTCGAGCGTCTTCAGCTCCGTGCGCATCGCGGCGCCCGCGAGGCACGCGCCGAGCACGAGGAAGACGAGGTGACGCTTGAGGTAGTAGAACGCGCCCTGGTGCGAGCCGTCGGCCACGGCGATCGAGCTCGACGTGACCATCACGACGCCCAGGGCGGCCAGCGACAGCGCGGCCACGAGCAGCGGGAGATCGAAGCTTCCCCGCGGGCCCTGGCGGCGTTTCGCCTGCTTGTTGCCGAAGCCGAACATCGTTCTCAGCGCACCTTCAGGGTTGCGAGGCCAATGAGCACCAGCACGACGCTGATGATCCAGAAACGGACGATGACCCGCGGTTCGGGCCAGCCCTTCAGTTCGAAGTGATGGTGGATCGGCGCCATGCGGAAGATGCGCTTGCCGCGCAGCTTGAAGCTGCCGACCTGCAGCATCACCGACGCGGTCTCCATCACGAACACGCCGCCCATCACCAGCAGCACGATTTCCTGGCGCACCACGAGCGCGACGGTGCCGAGCGCGGCGCCGATCGCGAGCGCGCCGACGTCGCCCATGAAGACCTGCGCCGGATAGGTGTTGAACCAGAGGAAGCCGAGGCCCGCGCCGGCCAGCGCGCTGCAGAAGATCGCCAGCTCACCCGCGCCCGGGATCGCCGGGATGCCGAGGTATTCGGAGAACAGCTTGTTGCCGGCGAGGTAGGCGAAGATGCCCAGCGCGCCGGAGACCAGCACGCTCGGCATGATCGCCAGGCCGTCCAGGCCGTCGGTGAGGTTCACGGCGTTCGAGAACCCGACGATGATGAAGTAGCCGATCACCACGAACAGGATGCCGAGCGGGATCGCGACCTGCTTGAACAGCGGCACATAGAGCGCCGTCTCGGCCGGCAGCTGGTGCGTGTGGTAGAGGAACACCGCGGCGCCGAGGCCGAACACCGACTGCCAGAAATACTTCCAGCGGCTGGCGAGGCCGCGGCTGTCCTTCAGCACGAGCTTGCGGTAATCGTCGTAGAAACCGATGGCGCCGAACGCGAGCGTCACCGCGAGCACCACCCACACATAGCGATTGCCGAGGTCGGCCCAGAGCAGCGTGGCGATCGCCACGGCGAAGATGATCAGCAGGCCGCCCATCGTCGGCGTGCCCGCCTTCGACAGGTGCGTCTGCGGACCGTCGCTGCGCACGACCTGCCCGGCCTTGAGCGCGGCGAGCTTGCGGATCAGCGCGGGACCCAGCAGCAACGACACGGCGAGCGCGGTCAGCGCGGCCATGATCGCGCGGAAGGTGATGTACTGGAACAGATGCAGCGACGTGAAGTGCCGAGCCATCCATTCCGCCAGTTCAAGCAGCATGGGATGCTCCTTCAGCGTACTTCTTCATCGCAGCCGCGACCCGGTCCATGCCGGAGGAACGCGACCCCTTCACGAGGCACGTCACGCCCTCGTGGATCTGCGCGCAGGCGGCTTCGATGAGCTCTTCCTGCGTCGCGAAATGTTGCGCACCCGCGCCGAAGGCCTCGACCGCCGCCGCGCTCTTCGCACCCGTGGCGAGCAGCCGCTCGATGCCACGTTCGCGGGCGAGGCGACCGATGCCGGCGTGCAGCCTGACGGCGTCGGGGCCGAGCTCGGCCATGTCGCCGAGGATGAGCCAGCGCTCGCCGCGCGCGAGCGCGAGCGTGTCGATGGCCGCCGCGGCGGAGCCGGGATTCGCGTTGTAGCTGTCGTCGATCAGCGTCCAGTTGCCGGGCATCGGCTCGAGGTTCAGCCGGCCCGCCACGGCGGGAACGTGCTCCAGGCCCTCGACGATGGTCTCGACGGGCACGCCCAGCGCCGTCGCGATGGCGGCGGCCGCCAGCGCGTTCGCCACGTTGTGGCGGCCCGGCATCGGCAGGTGCACGTCGCCATCGCCATGCGGCGTCGACAGCACGAAGTGCGTGCCGTCGATGCGCTCTTCGACGATGTCGGCGCCGATGTCCGCGCGATGATCGAGCGCGTAGCGCAGGATCGTGCGCGACCCGGCGAGGTTCGCGAAGAAGCCGGCGAAGCGCTCGTCGTCGGCATTGACGATCGCGATGCCATCGGGAGGCAGCGACTGATAGAGCGCGCCCTTGGTTTCGGCGACGCCTTCGATCGTGCCCATCCGCTCAAGGTGGGCGGGCGCGATGGAATTGACGAGGCCGATATCGGGCCGTGCGATGGCGGCGAGGTAGTCGATGTCGCCCGGCTTGCCGGCGCCCATCTCGAGGACGGCGTACTGCGTGTCCTCCGGCATCGCCAGCAGCGTGAGCGGCATGCCGATCTCGTTGTTGAAGTTGCCGGCGTTCACGTGCGTGCGGCCGTGACGGGACAGGATCGACGCGGTCAGGGTCTTCACGGTCGTCTTGCCGTTCGATCCCGTGATGCCGACGACGCGGACGTCGCGCTGCGCGCGCACCGCGCTGGCGAGATCGCCGAGCGCCGCCTGCGTGTCGTTGACGATCACCTGCGGGATCGGCGCGTCCACGGGGCGCGTGACGAGCGCCGCGACCGCGCCGCGTTCGGCGGCGGCGGCGACGAAATCATGGGCGTCGACGCGCTCGCCGGGCAGCGCCACGAAGAGGTCGCCGGCCCTGAGCGTGCGGGTGTCGATGGAAAAGCCGCCCACGTCCACGTCGGCGCCCTGCAGGCGGCCACGGGTCCAGAGGGCGACGGCGGACAGGCGCATCATGCGCGGACTCCTTTCTTGCCGGATGCCATCGCCTCGCTGGCGACGGCGAGGTCGTCGAAGGGACGCTTGCCCTCCGGACCTTCCTGATAGGTTTCGTGGCCCTTGCCGGCGATCAGAACGACGTCGTCGGCCTTCGCGTCGGCGAGCGCCAGGGCGATGGCCTGCGCGCGGTCGCGCATCACCATGACGGTTTCGGGATGGACGAAGCCGGCCACGATCTGCGCGACGATGGCATCGCCATCCTCGGTGCGCGGGTTGTCGTCGGTGACGATGACGACATCCGCGAGACGTTCCGCGATCGCCGCCATGAGCGGACGCTTGCCCTGATCGCGATCGCCGCCCGCGCCGAACACGCAGATCAGCCGGCCCTTCGTATGCGAACGCAGCGCCAGCAGCGCCTGCTTCAGCGCGTCGGGCGTGTGCGAGTAATCGACCACGACCAGCGGCTTGCGGCCGTCGCCGCCGAGGCGGCTCATGCGGCCGTTCACCGGCTGGAGCGATTCCAGCGCCGCGTGGATGCGATCGAACGGCTCGCCCAGCGCGCCGAGCACGGCGGCGACGGCGAGCAGGTTGGCCACGTTGAAACGGCCGAGGAGCGCGCTGCGCACGGTGCGCATGCCCCACGGTGTCGTGAGGTTGAACGACAGACCCTTCGCCGACGTCACGACGATGTCGGCGCGAACCTCGGCGTCCTTCTCGGTGGCGTCCGTCGCCATCGACGTGCGCAGCTTCGCCACGCCCTCGGGCAGGCCTTTCGCCAGCTTGGCGCCGAACGGATCGTCGACGTTGACGACGGCGGCACGCAGGCCTTCGAAAGCGAACAGCTTCGCCTTCGCGGCGCCGTAGGCTTCCATCGTGCCGTGGTAGTCGAGGTGGTCGCGCGTGAGGTTGGTGAACACGGCGACATCGAAGACGATGGCGTTGACGCGGCCCTGCTCGAGCGCATGCGACGAGACTTCCATCGCCACGTGCGTGGCACCCGCATCGCGGAATTCGCGGAGCAGCGCCTGCATGCGGATGGCATCGGGCGTCGTGCGCTCGCCTTCGGCGATCGCGCCATGCAGGCCCGCACCGAGCGTACCGACCGTCGCCGGCTTGCGCCCCAGGAACGCGAGCGCCTGCGCGACGAGCTGCACCGTGGATGTCTTGCCGTTCGTGCCGGTGACGCCGATCACCTCGAGCGCGGCCGAGGGATCGTCGAAGAAACGTGCCGCGATGGCGCCGGTCTTCTCGCGCAGACCGTCCACCGCGAAGACCGGGATGCCCGCGTCGACGGCGTCGAACGGCGGCTCGGCGAGGATCGCCGTCGCACCGTTCGCCACGGCCTTCGCGGCGAAGGCGATGCCGTGGTCCTTCGTGCCGCGCAACGCGACGAACGCGTTACCCGGCTGGATCTCCCGCGAATCGATCGCGAGGCCCGAAACAGCGAGATCGCCGGCGCCCGCGGCGTCGGCGAATCCGTCGAGCAGGTCGGCCAGACGCATCGTCATGGCACCACCTCTTCGGCGGCGCTGTCGTCGGCGGCCGGAGGCGGCGCGTTCGTCGTGCCGATGAGTCCGCCCTGGCTGGGACCGCCCGCGTACCAGCGGCCGACGTTGTCCGGCGCGATGTCGAGCAGGCGCACCGCGCCTTCCATCACCTGCGCGAACGCCGGGCCGGCGACCGAGCCGCCGTAGTAGCGGCCGCCCTTCGGATCGTTGATCACCACGACGGTGACGAGGCGCGGCGCGCTGGCCGGAATCATGCCGACGAACAGCGAGATGTAGTTGTTCGAGTAATAGCCGCCGACCGAGTTCTTGTGCGACGTACCGGTCTTGCCCGCGACGCTGTAGTTGGCGACGGAAGCGAAGCCGTAGCCCGTGCCGCCCGGCGACACGACGGTCTCGAGCATGCGCACGATCTCGTGCGCGACGGCCGGCGTGACGACCTGCACCGGATCGTTGTCCGCGCCCTTGATGAAGGTCGGGGAGCGCAGGCCGCCGCCGTTGGCGAGCGCGGCGTAGCCGGTGGCCAGCTGCAGCGGCGTGACGTTGAGGTTGTAGCCGTACGCGAGGCGCGACTTCTCGATCGGCTTCCAGGTGCGACCGACGGGCAGGTAACCCGCCGCTTCGCCGGGGAAGCCGCTGCCGGTGCTGTTGCCGAGCCCGAACGCCTTGTAGATGCCGTAGAGGAAATCGGTGTCGAGCGTCATCGCGATCTTCGCGGCGCCGACGTTCGACGACTTCGTGATCACGCCGGTGGGCGTCAGCGTGCCCCAGTTATGCGTGTCGCGCACCGGATGGCCGCCCATCATCCACGTGCCCGGCGACGTTTCGATCAGCGGCGAGGTCGGCGTGTATTTGCCGCTCGTCAGCGCCGCGGCCATGGTGAAGGCCTTCATCGTCGAGCCCGGCTCCACGACGTCGGTCACCGCGCGGTTGCGGCGCTCGGACGGCGTGCTGCCGCGCACGGCGTTCGGGTTGAACGACGGCAGGTTCGCCATGCCGAGCACTTCGCCGGTGTGGACGTCCATCACGACGATCGACCCGGAATCGGCCTTGTTCTTTTCCAGGGCGTCCTTGAGCGCGCTGTACGCGAGGTACTGGATGCGGCGGTCGATCGACAGCGTGAGGTCGCGGCCCGGCTGCGGTTCGCGCAGCAGCTCGACGTCCTGCACCACGTGCCCCATGCGGTCGCGGATCACGCGCTTCGCGCCCGGCTTGCCGGCCAGCCATTCGTCGAACGCGAGTTCCAGGCCTTCCTGGCCGTGGTCGTCGATGTTGGTGAAGCCGAGGATGTGGCTGTTCACCGCGCCCGACGGGTAGTAACGGCGGTACTCGCGCTGCGCGGCGATGCCCGGAATCTTCAGGTCGACGATCGCCTGCGCGTCCTCGGGGCGCAGCTGGCGCGCGATGTACATGAACTCCTTGTCGGCGCGCTGCGCGATCTTCTGCTTGAGGTCGTCGGCGTCGACGTGCAGCGCCTTCGCGAGCTCCGGAATGCGGTCCTCGTTCTCGAGCACTTCCGGCGGATTGGCCCAGATGGACGCCACCGGCGTCGAGACGGCCAGCGGTTCGCCGTTGCGGTCGAAGATCGTGCCGCGCGACACGGCGATGGGCATCTCGCGCAGGAAGCGCGCGTCGCCCTGGTCCTGATAGAACTGCTTGCGGACCACCTGCAGGTCGAACGCGCGCACGACGAGGCCCGAGGCGGCCACGCAGAGCACGGCGACGATCACCGTCATGCGCTTGCGCGGGCTCGGGCCCTGGCCGCGACGGCGGGTGGGCACGACCGGCTTGCCGTGACGGGCCCTCATCGGCGCACCAGCTGGATGTCCTGCGGCTTCGGCGTGAACATGCCGAGCTTGCCGCGGGCGTCGGCGTCGATGCGGCTGGGTTCGGCGTAGGTGGCCTGCTCCAGTTCGAGGCGACCGTATTCCACGCCCAGGTCGTCTTTCTGCGCCTGCAGCTTCGAGAGCTCGATGAACAGCTGGCGGCTCTCGTGGCGCGTCCACACCACGCCGATCGCGCTGGCGATGACCGCCAGCAGCAGGATCGAGAGGCAGATCGCGCCGAAGATCTTCATGCGAGTTTCTCCGCGATGCGCAGCACGGCGGAGCGCGAACGCGGGTTCGCGGCGACTTCGGCGTCGGAGGGGAAGATGGCCTTGCCCACGGGCTTGAGGCGCGCAAGTTTCGCTTCCGTCGGCGGCGCGCGGCGGCTGCCCTGCACGCGACCTTCGTGCGAACGGATGAACTGCTTGACCGTGCGGTCTTCCAGCGAATGAAAGCTGATCACGGCGAGCCGGCCGCCGACCTTGAGAAGCTCGAGGGCGGCGTCGAGGCCACGCTCGACGGATTCCAGTTCGGCGTTGACGCGGATGCGCAACGCCTGGAAGGTGCGCGTCGCGGGGTTCTTGCCCGGCTCGCGGCGGCCCACGCAGCGCGCCACCAGCTCGGCGAGTTCGCCGGTGCGCAGGATGGGCGCCGTCGCGCGACGCTCGACGATGGCCTTCGCGATGCGTCGGCTGAAGCGCTCTTCGCCGAAGGTCCACAGCACGTCGGCGATCTCGGTCTCGTCGGCGTCACGCAGGAAGTCGGCGGCGCTGATGCCGCGCGTCGTGTCCATGCGCATGTCCAGCGGCGCGTCGGCCATGAAGCTGAAGCCGCGGCTGGCGTCGTCGAGCTGCGGCGACGACACGCCCAGGTCGAGCAGGATGCCGTCGAGGCCGCCTTCGAGCGCGGACCAATCGCCCATGGTGGCGAAGTTGTCGTGGCGCAGCGCCACGCGGGGATCGGTGGCGAGGCCGGTTTCGGCGACCGCGATCGCGGTCGGGTCGCGGTCCATCAGGTAGAGACGGCCGGCGTCGGAGAGACGGGCAAGGATCGCCCGGGCGTGCCCGCCCCGGCCGAATGTCCCGTCCAGATAACGCCCGTTCTCGCGCAAGGCGAGGCCCTCCACCACTTCGTCGAGCATCACAGGGATGTGCACATCGCGCCCCGCCGTCGCCACATCCCACTCCCGTTCCACCGAAAACCTCGAATTAGTTCGTCACAACCGTAGTTCCGCCATGTCGTCGCTGATCTCGTCCTCGCCGATCGTCTGGCGGATCTTCGCGAGGTGAGCCTGTTCGCTCCACAGCTCGAACTTGTTGCCCATGCCCAGCAGCACCGCTTTTTTTTCTATGCCCGCCGCCGCGCGCTGACTCGATGGAAGGAGGATGCGGGCCGCTCCGTCGGGTTCGACGATCGCCGCGGCACCCACCAGCTTCATCTGCAACGCGCGATGGACGGCCTTCACGCTGGGCAGCGCGTTGACCTGATCGCGCACCTGCTCCCACTCCGCGTACGGGAAGATCCAGAGGCAACCGGTCTCGAAGGGGTTGTAGGTGACGACCAGACGATTCGCGCAGGCGACGGCCACCTGATCCCGATACGAAGTCGGAATCGTCAGACGACCCTTGTCGTCGACCGTGATGGCTGTCTCGCCCTGGAACATATTCGTTGGTTGCCCCACCAAATCCCACGATTTCACACTGGGGCCCACGATAGTCTCGCCCCCTGAGACTGTCAAGGAATTTTTTCTTGTGAATCAAGGAGAAAGCTCACGTTCATCACCATTTCCAGCCGTTTCTGAGGAACGGGCGCAAGGTGATTGAATCGTTGGGGTTTTTTGCGATGGACTTCGCGCTTTCGGGAGGCAGGTGAAGGGCAATTCACGCAGGCCGATGAACTCACGTTCATGGAAGATGACGGACTCAACTATAGAAATGTGGGAAGCGCGCTGGCGCGCGAATGGGCGCTCGAGGCAAGCACCCATTCGCGCGCCAGCGCGCTTCCCACATACCGCGAAGAAGTTGGAGTCGGCCGATAAGCCGGGTTCTGTGCGTCTTGCGACGTGACAGTCATTCTTCTCGGCCTGGCGTCGCCGCCAGGCTCTAGCAACCTACCCGGGAACGACGCGGGCCGCGTCATGGTTCCCTTATTTGGTCTTGCTCCGGGTGGGGTTTACCGTGCCGTGCGACGTTAGCCCCGCACGCGGTGCGCTCTTACCGCACCCTTTCACCCTTACCTGATCCCCTCGCGGGGCCATCGGCGGTCTGCTCTCTGTTGCACTGGCCGTCAGCTCACGCTGCCCAGGCGTTACCTGGCACCCTGCCCTGTGGAGCCCGGACTTTCCTCGAAACGCACACGGCGTTTCGCGACTGTCTGGCCGACTCCATTGGGGAGTATAGCGGGGGGAGGACCATCGCGGTGACGCGGGCGCAAGGGAACTGGCGCGGCACGGCACGGGTGGGAGATGGGGGATGGGAATGGGGGCGTGATCCCGGCGAACGCCCGAGGGGACCGGAAGCCGCCCGTCGGCGTCGTGGCCGGCGCGGAATGTCCAGCACCCTCATGCGCCCGCCGGCTCCGTCGCCCCCATTCCCATCCCCCAACCCCCACCCGTGCCGCACCCACCACACCTTCCGCCCCTACAATCCCCTGCCCAGCCTCACGCAACGGACCTCTCCATGCCCTCCCGCCCCGGCACCCTGCACGTCGTCGCCACGCCGATCGGTCACCGCGACGACATCGGCGCGCGCGCGATCGAGACGCTGCGGCGCGTGGCGGTGATCGCGGCGGAGGACACGCGACATACGCGTCCTCTGCTCCAGCACCTGAACATCGACACGCCGCTGGTCGCGCTGCACGACCACAACGAGCGCACCGCCGTCGACGGCCTGGTCGAGCGCCTGCGTGGCGGCGACGACGTCGCGCTGGTCTCGGACGCGGGTACCCCCCTGATCAGCGATCCGGGTTTCCGGCTGGTGCGCGCCGCGCGGGCGGCCGGCCTTCGGGTGAGTCCCGTGCCGGGACCCAGCGCGGTGATCGCCGCCCTGTCGGTGGCGGGCCTGCCGAGCGACCGGTTCGTGTTCGAGGGCTTCCTGCCCGCGAAAAGCGGTGCGCGGCGTTCGCGCCTGACCGAGCTGGCCGGCGAATCGCGCACGCTGATCGTCTACGAGTCCTCGCATCGCATCCTCGAATCGCTGCAGGACATGCGCGACGTCTTCGGCGCCTCGCGCGAAGCGGTCGTGGCGCGTGAGCTGACCAAGATGTTCGAAACCGTGCTCGACGGCACGCTGGAGGCGCTGGTGGCGGCGGTGGCGGCCGATCCGAACCAGCAGAAGGGCGAGTTCGTGGTGATGGTGGCCGGCCGCGACGCCGGCGAGGACGAGCGCCTCGCCGAGGGCCTGCGGGTGTTCGGCATCCTCAAGGAGGAACTGCCACCCGCCAAGGCCGCCAAGCTCGCCGCGGCGATCACCGGCGCGCCGCGGAAGGCGCTCTACGGACCGTAGGAGCGCGCCCTGCGCGCGACATCTTTTCGCGAGGAGCCCCCGGGCGCCCACTCCCGCCTCCACGCCGGCCTCGCAAACCGATGGGCTATGATCCTGTCGTTTCGGCGCCGCCAGGGGCGTCACCGCGCAGCCAAGGAATCCTTTCGATGCGATCGATCCGTGCCACCACCCTCGGCATCCTGCTTTCCGCCGGCCTCGCCGGCTGCGTGACGCAGGGCGGCGTCCAGCATGGCACGGCGCCGTCGGGCGAAGCGACGCAAGCGGCGCAGACGCTCTACATCAAGGGTCAGTTCGACCAGGCGGCGCAGGCGTACCTCGCGCTCGCCGCGCAGGACGCCACGCATCGCGACTACTACAAGCTGCTCGCCGCGGAGTCCTACCGGCAGGAAGGCGCGCTCGACCGCGCCGCGCCGGTCGTCGCCGACGTGCGCCGCTCCCGCCTCGAAGGCGAGGATGCCCTGCGCCTCGACGCCCTGCGCGCCGAGATCGCCCTGAAGAACAACGACGCGAAGACGGCGCTCTCGCTCACCGGCAAGCCGGCGACGCGCGTGTCGCCGCAGATCGACCAGCGCCTCGCTGAACTGCGCGCACGATCGCAGGCGGCCGCCGGCGATTCCTGGAGCGCCGCGCAGACCCGGGTCGAGCTCGACGGCCAGCTCCGCGGCATCGACCGGGAGGAAAACCGCAAGCAGATCCTCGCGTTGCTCACCGGCCTGGGCGCGCAGCCGCTCGCCGACCGCGGCGCCGCTCTCGCGGCGAACGATCCGCTGAAGCCGTGGGTGGTCGAGGCGCAGTCCCAGCTGGGCAGCGTCAACCGGGCGCCGGCCGTGCTCGACCAGGCGGTCGGCACCGTCAGCGGCGACAAGGGCGTCCGCGAAGGCTACAAGGTGCCGACCAAGGTCGCGCTGCTGCTGCCGCTGTCGGGTCCGCTCGCCGGCGCGGGCGCCGCGATCCGTGATGGCTTCTTCACCAATTACATCGAGGCGGCGCATACCGACGCGCCGCGCCCCGAGGTGGTGGTGTACGACTCCGGCAACGACGCGGCTCACGCGGTCGCCGCGTACGACAAGGCCGTCGCGGAAGGCGCGCGCTTCGTCGTCGGCCCGCTCAACCGCGACGGCGTCTCCGCCATCTTCGCCAAGGGCGCCCTGCCCGCGCCGATGCTCACGCTCAATTACCCGAACGACAACCGTAACCTGCCCCCGGCGGGTGCGAACGAGTTCGGCATGCTGCCGGAGACCGAGGGCGCCCAGGTGGCCGATCACATGGCCGACCGCGGCATCCGCACGGCGACGGTCATCGTCTCCACCGACGATTTCGCGCGCCGCGCCGGCAACGCCTTCAAGGCCGAGTGGCAGGCGCGCGGCGGCACGCTCGCAGGTCAGGTGACGCTCGATTCGGCGAGCATCGATTTCGCTTCGCAGCTTTCGGAGCCGGTCGGCGAGGATCCGGCGACGAGCGGCGTGTTCATCAGCATGAAGCCCCAGCAGGCGCGCCTGCTCCTGCCTCAGCTGCGCTTGGCGAAGAACACGCTGCCGGTGTTCGCCACGTCGCACGTGTACGGCGGCGGCGACGATCCCTCCGCCGACCGCGACCTCGACGGCGTGGAATTCTGCGACGCGCCGTGGCTGTTCGACGCGCAGCCGGGCCTGCCCCGCCGCGCGGAACTCGGCAACGCCATTCCGGCGACCAAGGGCGTCACCGCGCGCCTGTTCGCGTTCGGCATGGATGCGTGGGGGCTGGTGCCGTACATCGACTGGATGCGCGGCCATCCCGGGAGCTACCTGCCGGGCGCCACGGGCCAGCTGGTCGCCGACGAGTTCGGACGCGTGCGTCGCGTACTCATCTGGGCGCGCTTCGCCGACGGCGTCGCACGTCCGGTCGCGGGTAGCCTCGAGCTCGAAGCGCCGGCCGCAGCCCCGACCGTGGAAAGCGGCGGCGGCTGATCCCTCGCCGGCGCGGGCCTGCAACGAGGTTCGCGTGACAACGAAGATCCCACCCCGCCGCGCCACCGGCGACCGTTTCGAAGCGGCGGCGCGGCGATTTCTCGAAGCCCGCGGCCTGCGCGTCGTGCAGGCCAACTTCAACTGCCGTCACGGCGAGATCGACCTCGTCATGCGGGACGGCGACACGGTGGTGTTCGTCGAGGTGCGCTATCGCCGCGGCCAGGCCTTCGGCGGCGCCGCGGCGTCGGTCACGGCGGCCAAGCGACGCCGCGTGATCAGCGCGGCGCACGTGTGGATGGCGGGACGACCCTACGATGCGCGCCGCCCCTGTCGGTTCGACGTCCTGGCGTTCGAGGGCGACCGGGTGGAATGGATTCCGAACGCGTTCGAGGCGTGAATGCGCATCGCTCGGCTCGATCCTGCTCCGTAGGAGCGCGCCCTGCGCGCGACATCTTTTCGCGAGGGCCGCGGGGCCTGAGCTCACAGCCTTAAAACATGTCGCGCGCAGGGCGCGCTCCTACGCCACGAGCATGGGCGATGGGGCCGCTCAGGCGGACGCCAGGAAATCCTCGCGGGTCAGGGTCGCCAGTTCCGCCACGGTGTCGACGACGATGTCCGGCGGCGTCTCTTCGAGTTCCTTGCCGGCGGCCGCCGCGTAGTGACCCTGCTTCACGAACACCGTGGTCACCTTGTCGCCGAGCAGCTTCTTCAGCGCCACCAGGATGCGCGGCTTGTCGTCGACCATCACGTAGTGGTCCGCGGGATAGCGGCGCCGCATATCGTCGAGCATCTCTTCCTTGTGCACGTAGATCAGCACGTCCTCGCGGAAAAGGTCCCACAACCCCGCGCGGCGGATCTTGCGCGGCTGGAAGACGGTGTCGCCGTCGGACATGATCACCGGCCGACCGAGGGTGCGCAGGTGCGCGATCGCCTCCGGCACGCCAGGAAAGCGGCGCTCGTCGAACGGGTAGTCGAGCAGGAAGAACGACAGCGCCATGTACGCCGGACTGCTTTCCTTGCCACGTAGCCGCTGCAGGGCGCCGAGGTAATCGGCGTAACCCACCTCGGCGCGGATCGACTTGTCGATGGCCGCGTAGCGTGCGCGCCCATCCTCGCCGAGCTCGCTCTCGAGGCGCGCCGCCAGGTCGGCGCTGAAACGGTCGTTGTCGATCAGCGTGTTGTCGACATCGAACAGGAAGACGATGGCATCGTGGGTGGACACGGGAAATCCTTGCACGGGAACGATCACCGCTATATGGGGACGGCAAGTGTCGACGGAAGATGCCGCTTGCGTATTGTAGGAGCGCGCCTGGGCGCGATGGGGTGCTCGCGGCAAGCACCCATCGCGCCCAGGTGCGCTCCAACAGGCCTCACGCCCGGCGGGGCGGCACCAGTGAAAGGCGCTTGCCGCCCGTGGCCTTCGGCGCCAGCAGGCGCTCGATCTCGTCCGGCGGCAGCGGCCGGGAATACAGGAACCCCTGCCCTTCCTGGCAGCCGGCGCGCACGAGGAACTCGTGCTGGCCTTCCGTCTCGATGCCTTCGGCGATGGTGTGCAGGTCGAGGCTGCGGGCGATGGCCACCATCGCCTCGGTGATCGCGACGTCGTTGCCGTTCGTGGGCAGGCCGGTGACGAACGAGCGGTCGATCTTCAGGTACGCCACGGCCGGCAGCTTCAGGTAAGCCAGCGACGAATACCCGGTACCGAAATCGTCGATGGCGACGGCGACGCCGAGATTGTGCAGGGCCTGCATCGCGCGCTCGGTATCTTCGCCAAGGCGCAGGATCGCGCTTTCGGTCAGTTCGACGAGAAGACGGCTCGGCGGCACGCCCGTCGCACGCAGCGCCTGGCTGATGCCCTGCAGGAAGTCCGGGTGACCGAACGATCCCGCGGACACGTTGACCGCCATGCGCAACGGCGGGAGTCGCGCCTCGTCCCAGCGGACGAGCTGGCGACAGGCGTGTTCGAGCACCCACTGGTCGATCTGGCGGATCAGTCCGAGGCTCTCGGCGATGGGGATGAACTCGTCCGGGCCGACGTTGCCGCGATCCGGATGGCGCCAGCGGATCAGCGCCTCGACCGCCACGATGCGGCCCGTCTTCATCTCGATGCTGGGCTGGTACACGAGGTGGAACTCGTTGCGAACGAGCGCCTGGCGCAATTCGGAGGCGAGCTTGAGGCGGCGGCGCGCGTCCGCGTGCATCTTCGGCGTGTAGAAGCGCAGCGCGTTGCGCTCTTCGGTCTTGGCCACGTACATCGCGGCATCGGCGTTGGCGATGAGCGTGACGGCGTCGTTGCCGTCGAGCGGGTAGCCGGCGATGCCGATGCTCGCGCTGACGAAGAGCTCGTAATCGCCCAGATCGAACGGACGCGAGAGCGCGGCGAGCATGGCCTCGGCCACGAGCAGCGCTTCCTCGCGCGAGCGCAGGTCGGCGAGCAGCACCGTGAATTCGTCGCCACCGATGCGGCCCGCGACGTCGTGCGGCGCGAGTTGCGCGCGGATGCGTTCCGCGACGCGCATCAGCAGGGCGTCGCCGATCGCGTGGCTGTAACTGTCGTTGACGACCTTGAAGGCGTCCAGGTCGACGAACAGCACGGCCACCGCGCCGCGCTCGTGCGCGGCGCGCGTGATCGCCTCCGCGCAGCGGCGCTCGAACTCGGAGCGCGTGACCAGGCCGGTGAGCGGATCGTGCGTGGCGAGGTGCTGCAGGCGCTGGCGATCGGCCTTGCGCGCCGTGATGTCCGAGACCACCGCGACGTAGTGCTGCGGACGCCCTTCGCGGTCGCGGATGGTGCTGATGCTCATCAGTTCGGGATAGGTGCTGCCGTCGGCGCGGCGGCTCTCCACCTCGCCCAGCCAGTTCTCCCCGCGAGCGATGTCCTCCCACAGCGTCTGCGGCAGCGGCCGGCCGTCGGGCAGCGTGCGCGTCGCGTCGAAACGCGTGCGCCGAAGCGCGTGCGGTGGGAATCCGGTGAGCTTGGTATGGGCCATGTTGACCGTGGTCACGCGACGATCGGCGTCGGCGATGATCACGCCCTCGGCGATGCTCGCCAGCGCTTCCGCGGCGATCTTGCGCTCCTGCTCCATGGCGACGCGGTCGGAGATGTCGCGCACGATCGCCTGCGACACCTCGCGCGAACCCCACGAGACGAGGCTGCTGTGCGTTTCCACCGGCCGCAGGCCGCCGTCGGCGGTCCGCAGGTGCCCTTCTCCCGCCAGCGCCGATCCTTCCACGAACAGGCTAGACAGTTCGATGCCGATGAGGTCGGCGCGGTTGCATCCGAGCCACGTCGCGGCGCGATCGTTGGCGTCGAGGATCCGGCCGCTTTCCTGGTCCACCATGAAGATGGCGTCGGCGGCGCTGTCGAACAGCAGGCTGTAGCGCTCCTCCGTGCCGCGGATGCCGGCCAGGATGCGCTGCGCGAGGCGCAGCCAGAGCAGCGAGGCGAGGGCCGCCACCCCGAGCACCGTGAAGAAGAGGACTCGCCCGAGCCAGGAGGCACCGTTGGCGATGTAGAGCGAGAACGCCTTCGCCCGTGGTTCGATCGTGTTGTTCAGCGCCGCGATGCGCGCGCGCTCGGCCACGATCGCCTCCGGGGAGGGCGTGCCCGAACCCCAGGCGCGCTCGAGGCGGTTCGCGGTGGCGTCGAGCGCCACGAGGCTGCCGTCGACGGAGCGCCACTCGGTGACGGCCTCGCGGACGTACGGCAACCCGGAGAAATACTGGAAGATGAAGACCATGCCCGGAATGGCCTCGCGGATCACCCCACCCCTGGCGAAGGCCTCCTCGACCTCGGCATGCGAGAAGTCGCCGCTGGCGATCGCGTCGCGGGCCCAGCGATCGGCCACGAGAACCGCGTAGTTCCGGCGGAACCCCGCCAGGTCGGAGGGGCGGCCATGACCGGCATATTCGTCCAGGTCGATGACCGCCTGTTTCTGCGCTTTCGACCAGAGACTCTCGCCGTTGAGGAAACCGGCGAGAGTCACCTGGGTCTGGACCGCCACCCACGTCAGGGCCAGCACGAGCCCGACGACAGCCACCAACGCCCATGCCAGGGGCCGGAGGCGCCTGGTCAGGAGTTGATGATGACTGGCTTCGAACCGCATCGAACCCTCATTGATCGATCAAACGGACGTGATAGTGCGCCAGAAGGCGTCCAACTTGCGAGTTACGCGGCCGCCTCGTTCCACTTGCGGACCGTCCCGGCCCCGTCCATGCAGCGATCCAGCGTGATGCTCATGCTGACGTAGCTGCGCCGGACGCATTCCTTGATGTGCTCGATCTGGTCGGCCGGGGGGTTGGTCCCCATCAGCGTGCAGACGATCTCCAGTGCTTCCCACGGATGGGTATCGTCATACGCGGCGTGAAGCTGAAGCCAGCGAAGGCCGGCTTTGCGGCCGGAAATCGGCAAACTTTCCGCGTACGTCTTGCTTTCATAGATCAACTGGGACCAATCGCCGGTCGCCCCCTCCACCGCGTAGTTCGTCGCGGCGATGCCCGCGGCCAGCGAATCGTTGCGGCTCACCTCCTCGCACCAGTCGGCCAGGGCCTGGGTGCCCTTCGGCGGCTCGGCCGACAGCACCTCCTCGCGGGACACCCCCGCGCTCTCCGCCCAGTTCAGCCAGTACTCCGCATGGTTCTGCTCCACCCGGATGTTGCGGACGAGCCAGCGCCGGGCGAGGTCGTCGCCGGCACTGCGGCCGTAGCGGGTCTTCAGGAGGCTGTGCGACATGTACCCGGGAAAGCGCTCGATGACGGGCCAGACGCCGACCATGAAGTTACGGGTGGTCTGCGGGTCGAGCGTGGCGGCGCGCATGGCGTCCCACATCTCATGCTCCACGATACCCCGCCGCGCATCCGCACAGGAAGACACCATGTCCTGTGCCCAGATCGGATAGCTGGCGATGTCGGTCTGCGAGCCGGTCAGTTCGAAACGTGCGTTCATATAGATCTCCCTAAAGATCTTCTGCCAATGATGGATAGGCGGACCCGGGCGACCCGCGGCCCGCCCTCCCGGCGCCGTTGCGGCACCGGAAGACCATTAGGGCACATCCCCCCGACCGCTTTCGTGGAACGGACGGAACCGGGCCTAGTCCATCGGTCATGGACAAAAGTGCGGAGGGGAGGTCTATCGTGGGCTCCCCAACCACCTAGGGATTCGTCCATGGCCACCATCCACCGGCTCCTCGCCGCCTCGATCGCCTGCGGCCTCGCCTCCACGGCCGCCCTCGCGGCCGACGCGCCCTCCGGCATCGACCTGAAGGGCATCGACCGGGCGGTGAAGCCGGGCGACGACTTCAACGGTTACGCCAACGGGGCCTGGGAGAAGACGGCGCAGATTCCCGCCGACCGCGCCAGCACGGGCGTGTTCCTCGAGGTGTTCCAGAAGGCCGAGAAGCGCAACGCCGAACTGATCAAGGCCGCCGGCGAGGGCAACCCGGCGGCGGGAAGCGAGCAGCGCCTGATCGCGGACTACTACAAGGCGTACATGGACGAGGCGGGCATCGAGAAAGCCGGACTGAAGCCGTTGGAACCGGCGCTGGCCGCCATCGACGGCATCAAGGACAAGACGGGCCTGGCCACGGCGCTGGGCGCGCAGCTGCGCGCCGACGTCGATCCGATCAACGCGACCAACCTCGATACCGAACACCTGCTGGGGCTGTTCGTGGCGCAGGGCCTCGAAGACCCGTCGAAGAACGTGCCCTACCTGCTGCAGGGCGGCCTCGGCATGCCGAACCGCGATTACTACCTGAAGACCGACAAGGACATGGTCGAGACACGCGAGAAATACGCCGCCTACGTCCAGGCGATCCTGACCCAGGCCGGCACGCCCGACGCCGCGGGCAAGGCGAAGGCCGTCCTCGCGCTGGAGACGAAGATCGCGCAGGCCCAGCTGTCGATCGTCGAGAGCGAGGACATCCACAAGGCGAACAATCCGTGGCCGCGCACCAGCTTCGCGACCAGGGCGCCCGGTCTCGACTGGAACGCCTATTTCAAAGCCGCGGGGCTCGACGACCAGCCGACCTTCATCGTCTGGCAGCCGGCCACCGTGACGAAGTTCGCCGCGCTCGTCGCCAGCGAACCCCTCGACACCTGGAAGGCGTGGCTGCGCTTCCATGCGATCAACGAGAACGCATCCGGACTGCTGCCGAAGGCGTACGACGAGCTCTCGTTCGGGTTCTACGGCAAGACCCTCACGGGCACGCCGAAGCAGCGCGACCGCTGGAAGCGCGGCGTGAGCCGCACGAACGTCGACCTCGGCGACGCCGTCGGGCAGATCTACGTGAAGCAGTACTTCCCGGCGTCGTCGCGCAAGGAAGTGCAGGACATGGTCGCCAACATCCTGAAGGCCTTCGACCAGCGCGTCGACACGATCGAATGGATGTCGGCCGCCACCAAGCAGAAGGCGAAGGCGAAGATCGCGACCATCAAGGTCGGCGTCGGCTACCCGGACACCTGGCGCGACTATTCGAAGGTCGTCATCAAGCCGGACGACGCGCTCGGCAACCACCAGCGCGCCGAGCTCGCCGAATACCGCCACCAGGTCGCGAAGCTGGGCAAGCCCGTCGATCGCAACGAATGGTGGATGACGCCGCAAACCGTCAACGCCGTGAACCTGCCGTTGCAGAACGCCCTCAACTTCCCGGCGGCGATCCTCGAAGCGCCGTTCTTCGATCCGAAGGCCGACCCGGCCGCGAACTACGGTTCGATCGGTGCCGTCATCGGCCACGAGATCAGCCACAGCTTCGACAACACGGGCGCCGAGTTCGACGCCCAGGGGCGCCTCGCGAACTGGTGGACGCCGGAAGACGAGAAGCACTTCAAGGAAGCCGGCCAGAAGCTCGTCGCGCAGTACAACCAGTACGAGCCGCTGCCGGGCCTGCACATCAACGGACAGCAGACCCTGGGCGAGAACATCGCCGACGTGTCGGGCCTCGCGATCGCGCACGCAGCCTACAAGGAAAGCCTGGGCGGCAAGCCCGCGCCAGTGATCGACGGCCTGACCGGCGACCAGCGCTTCTTCCTCGCGTTCGCGCAGTCGTGGCGCAGCAAGACGCGCGACGCGGCCCTGCGCCAGCAGGTGATCGGCGACGGTCACTCGCCCGGTCCCTACCGCGCGCAGACCGTGCGCAACCTCGATCCCTGGTACGACGCGTTCAAACCGACGCCGGGCGAGAAGCTGTACCTCGATCCGAAGCAGCGCGTGCGGATCTGGTAGCGTCACCCCCGGCGGATGCGGCGCTCGATCGCGCCGAGCACCGCATCCACGCTCAGTGCGAGCGCGCCGACCAGCAGCGCGCCCTGCACCACGTAGGCGGTATTGTTGCCGACCAGTCCTTCGACGATGGGCGAGCCCAGCGTGGTCGCGCCCACCGCGGAACCGATCGTCGCCGTCCCCACGCTCACGATGGCGGACAGTCGCACGCCGGCCATGATGGGCCCCGCCGCCAGCGGCAGTTCCACCTCGCGCAGGCGGCGCCAGCGCCCGTAACCCATGCCGTCGGCGGCGTGCAGCGTCGCGGCCGGCACGTGTTCGAGCCCGGCGATCGTCTGACCGAGGACGGGCAGCACGCCATAGAGCACGAGCGCGAGCAGCGTGGGCGCCGCGCCGAAGCCCAACAGCGGCACCGCGATCGCGAGGACGGCGACGGGCGGGAACGTCTGGCCGATCACGGCGACGGCGCGCACGGTCGGCAGGAGCGAGCGCCCGGACGGGCGCGTGGCGAGGATACCGAGCCCCAGACCGATCGCCACGGCGAGCAGCGTGGCGATCGTCACCAGCGCCAGATGAGCCAGCGTCAGCGCACCGAACGACGTGCGCGTGTACAGCGGATGCGAGAGCTCCGGCAGCCAGGCGTGGAACCACGGACCGGATCGCGGCAGCACGAACAACAGCGATGCGAGCACCGCCAGCGGTGCGGCGACGCGTATCACGCCCTGCGTATGCCGGGCTTTCGTCACGGTCCGTTCGCCACGAGGTCGGCGAGGACGATCGCGCCGACACGCTCGCCCCGCTCGTTCACCGGCAGCCGATCGCGCCGCTGCGCCAGCATGGCCGCGAGCGCGTCCTGCAACGAATCGGCCACGTCCACCGCCTCGCCTTCCGCGGGCTCGCCGACGCGCATGCTGTCGCGCACGGTGCGCACCGCGAGTTCGCGCAGCCGGGCCCGCGTGCCGCCGACGAAGTCGCGGACGCGGTCGTTGGCGGGGCGATGCAGGAGATCGAGCGGCGCCCCCACCTGCGCGATCCTTCCGTCCAGCATCAACGCCACGCGATCGCCGAGCCGGAACGCTTCGTCCATGTCGTGCGTGACGAACAGGATGGTCGTTCCCGTATCGCGCTGGATCGCCTTCAGACTGCCCTGCAGCGAGTCGCGGGTGATCGGATCGAGCGCGCCGAACGGTTCGTCCATCAACACGATGCGCGGCCGCGCCGCCAGCGCCCTCGCCACGCCCACGCGTTGCTGCTGCCCGCCCGACAACGTGGCGGGATAGCGATCCGCGATGCCGGGCTCGTCGAGCCGGAGGAGTTCGACGAGTTCCGCCACGCGCGCGCGGATGTCGCCCTCCGACCAGCCGAGGAGGCGAGGGACCGTCGCGATGTTCTCGCCAACGGTGCGATGCGGGAACAGCCCCACCGACTGGATGGCGTAACCGATACCACGGCGCAGCGTCTCGACATCGCGCGAAAGCACGTCCTCGCCGTCGATGCGCACCGCGCCCGCGTCGACCGGCACGAGCCGGTTCACCGTGCGCAGCAAGGTGGACTTGCCCGAGCCGGACGGACCGACGAGGACGAAGAACTCGCCGTCGTCGATGCGCAGCGACAGGTCGTCGATCACGAGGTGCCCGCCGAAGCGCTTGGTTACGTGGTCGAACTCGATCATGCGCGACGCTCCGTCCATGCGAGGACACCCTGAAAGACGAAATCCACCAGCAGCGCCAGCACGATGATGGCGAGCGTGCCCAGCAGCACCATGTCGGTGGCTCCCTGTCCGATCCCGAGGAAGACGAAACGCCCGAGCCCGCCCGCGCCGATCAGCGCGGCGACGGCGGCGAGACCGATCGTCTGCACCGCGACGATGCGCAGGCCGGCCAGCAGCACCGGCCATCCCAGCGGAAGCTGCACGCGCATGAGCAGCTGCGTGCGACTCATGCCGAGGCCGCGCGCGGCGTCGCGCGTATCGACCGGCACGGCATCGAGGCCGGCGGCGGTGTAGCGCACGACGGGAAGCAGGGCATAAAGCCACAGCGCGAAGACCGCGGGCGCGGCGCCGGTGCCGCCGAAACCCAGGGTGCCGAGCGCGGGCCATGTGCGCGCGAGCCACGCGAAGGGTCCGATCAGCAACGCGAACAGGGCGAGCGACGGAACGGTCTGCAGGAACGCGAGGATGCCGACGACGACACCGTCGGCGCGGCGCCCTCGCCAGACCCGCCAGCCCAACGGCGCCCCCGTCAGCAACGCCAGCACGAGCGTGGTCCCTGCCAGTCGCAGATGTTCCGCGACGGCGGCCGCGAACGGTGCGCGCTGCGCCCGCCATTCGCGGACGAGCGAGAGTCCGTCGAACACGCCGGCCGCGGCGAGCATGGCGATGGTGACACCGGCCGCGATCCACGCGGCGACCTGCACCGCCGGACGCCGGCTGCGCAGGCCGTCGAGCAGGAGCAGCGCGGCGGCGAGCCACATCATCCAGAACCCCGCACCGGGCTGCACGCGCGTCGTCGCCGACGCGTCCGAAAGGATACGCTGGGCTTCCGCGCCGGCGAGCCACGGCAGCCCCGCGATCGCGAGCCAGGCCATGGCCGTGACGGCGACGCGCTGCATGGGAATGCGGAACGCGGTGACGGCGATGACGGCAAGCCAGGCCGCGGCGAGCGGCCCTGCGAGCGGGCTCACGGCATGGCCCGAGAGCAGACGGTTCGGGGCGACGTGCAGGAAAGGCAGGCACGCCGCCGCGACGAGCGCCATCGCGGACAGCACGAACACCGGCAGCGCCCGCGACATCATTTCAGCAGCCCCTCCGACCGCAGGTAATCCGCCGCGACCGCTCCCGCGTCCTCGCCACCGATCTGCGTCCGCGCGTTCAGCCGCCGAAGCACGTCCACCGTCAGCGGACGGAACGCCGCGTCCAGCGCCGCGCGCATCGCCGGGTGAGCCTGCAACACCGCCTCGCGAACGACCGGCGCGGGCTGGTACACCATCTCCACGTGTTTCGGATCGTCGAGCACGACCAGTCCGGTGACCGCGATCGCGCCGTCCGTCGAATAGACCATGCTCGCGTTCACACCCGACGTACCCTCGGCGGCCGCCTTGATGGTCGCGGACGTATCGCCGCCCG
Source organism: Luteibacter sp. 3190 (assembly GCF_031456385.1). NCBI lineage: Bacteria > Pseudomonadati > Pseudomonadota > Gammaproteobacteria > Lysobacterales > Rhodanobacteraceae > Luteibacter > Luteibacter sp. 3190. Next base: position 379,858 of record NZ_JAVDUO010000002.1, read on the forward strand.
CCAGCACGAGCAGCTGGTCGCCGCGCAGCGCGAACCCGTAGGCGGACTGGAACGCGGGCAGCGCCGCGTCGCTCTCCACGAACTCGGCGGAACCGGCGAGGAGGACATCGCCCCCGCCCGTCACCCAGCGCGCGAAGTCCGCGAGGCTGCGCAGACCGCGACGTGTCGCGACGTCGCCGCGGACGCCGATCGCCCAGTGGTTGTCGGCCGGCGCCGGCGCGAGCCACACGAGGCGGTTGGCGGCGAGATCGAGCGACGACGCGAGCGCATGGGCTTTCGCGGCGTCGCGGAATGCCGGATCGGTTTCGCGATGGAAGAAGTACGCCGCGTTGCCGGTGTATTCGGGATACACGTCGAGATCGCCGTTGAGCAGCGCTCGGCGCACGATCGACGTCGGGCCGAGTTGCGTCCGGTCCACCACCGGAATGCCTTCGTGTTTCAGCACCTGGAGCACGATCTGGCCGAGGAGCGCGCCCTCGTTGTCCGCCTTGGAGCCGACCCGCACGGCACCCTGCGCCTGCGCGGCCAAGGCGGCCAGGGCGAGCGCGAAGCCCAGCAGGCGACGCAACGGTCAGCGCCCCAACAGGTCGATGAACCCGCGCTTGAACGCGTCGTCGATCGGCGTCGCCGAGACGCTATCGGGCAGGGCCGCGAAACGTGCCTCGAACGCCTGCACCGCCTGGGTGAAACGCTCCGCGCGGCCCTCGTCGTCGCCCTCCTCCACCGCGTACTCGATCACGCGCGCCGCCTGCCCGGCGAGGTCGACGTCGTCCGGCAGCGCCGAGATGTCGCCCCATACCTGCTTGAGGTACTTCACCGCGTCGGACGCGCGCCGCATGCGATGCAGCAGCGCCTTGGGCGGCGCGTGCTCGGGGGCGAAGCGGGCGACGACGTCCTGCGCCTCGCCGACCGGCACATGGCCGAGGTCGACGCGGATGCAGAGCCACGCGGCGTCGAACAACCAGGTTCCCGGCTTCGGCGTCGGGCTGTACGGCAGCGCTTCGCCGTTGACCTCGACGGTCTCGGGGATGCCCGCGTCCAGGAACTGCACGACATAGGCGCGTGTCTCCGGCCGCCCGCGATACCGCCCTTCCATGCCGTCGATGTGCACGCGATGCGCGCGATCGCCGCGGCGGCTGCGCACCGGCGTGCGCGCGAACTCGCCGCGCTGGTAACCCTGGGTCGTTCCGTCGTCGTCATAGAGCACGGTGCTGCCCTCGTCGCCGGGGAAGACCTGCAGGATGATCGAGTCCGGCACCGTCGCGAGGTCGCGCATGCCTTCCGGGTAGAGCGGGACGACACTGCCCGGGCGGACGAAGATCGGGATCTCCTCCAGCGTGTAGGAGCGTTCCAGGATCGCACCCCCTTCGAACGATTCCGCGCCGTCGCGGGTGTACCACAGGCCCGGTGGCAGCCAGACGGGGAACGGCGCGGTGCCGTCGGCACCGACCGGCGTGGTGACCGGCGCGACCAGGATGTCGTTGCCGAACATGTATTGCGCGGGGTGCGCGTACGCTTCCTCGTGCTCCGGCCAGTGGTAGTACATGGGACGCACGAGCGACACGCCGGTGTCGTACGCATGGCGTGCGGCCGCGTAGATGTACGGGGCCAGCTGATAGCGAAGACGGATCGCGGCGAAGATCGCGTCGCCGCAGGGTGGCCCGAAGTGCCACGGTTCCTTGTGCAGGCTCGCTTCCTTCGCGGAGTGCGTGCGCAGCACCGGACTGAACACGCCCAGCTGCATCCAGCGCGCGTAGAGCTCGGGCTCGAGATGGCGCTCGGGACGCGGGATGTGCTTGTGGAACGTATGGCCGCCGATGTCGTGGCTCCAGTAGCCGTACAGCACGTTGGAGGCCATCGCCGTGAAGTGCGGCTGGTACGCGAGCGACGTCCACGAGATCACGCTGTCGCCGGAGAAACCGATCGGATAGCGATGGTTACCGAGGCCGCCCCAGCGGTGATAGATCAGGCCGCGTTTCTCGCCATCGCGCTGCATCTCGGTGAAGAACGCATGGTTGAGCCACCACGTGTTCGAGAGGCCGGGATGCGCCTTCGATTCCGGCCACTGCTGCCAGTCGAGCCACCAGAAGTCGACGCCATCCTCTTCCAGCGGGTGCAGGATGGTGTCGAACAGCGCGCGCATGTACGCGGGCGACGTGCCTTCGAACGGAATCGGCGCCTGCGTGCTCGTGTCCCATGACAGCGCCGCGGCCATCGCTTCGTAACGTTCCTCGTGCGGCATGACGCCCGAGGCGGGATGAAGGTTGAGCGTGATGCGCAGGTTCTGGCCGCGCGCCCAGCGCATGAAGGCCTTCGGATGCGGAAACAGGCTGCGATTGAACGTGTAACCCGTCCAGCCCGACGCTTCGCCGAAGACGTCCTTGTGTTCGTGGCCGGGGCGCAACGAAAGACCCGGCGTGGTATGCCAGTCCATGTCGAGCACGAGCACGTCCAGCGGAATGCGCTCCTTCTCGAAACGCGCGCCGAGCGTGCGCAGTTCGGCATCGGAGTAGTTCCAGTAACGCGACCACCAGTAGCCGAAGACGAAGCGTGGCGGAATCGGCTGCGGCCCTGCGATCGACGCGAAGTCCGAGAGCGCCGCCATGAAGTCGCGGCCATATCCGAAGAAATACAGATCCTGCCGTTCGCCCTCCGGCCGCTCGAGCACCCAGCCGTCGTCGTCCAGGCCGAAGGCGTGCGTGTCGTCGACGACGTGCCAGCCATCGCGCGCGATGAGGCCTTCCTCCAGGGGGAGTTTGCTGCCGTCCTGCCACGTGTCGCCGTCGTAGCGGTCGAGCGTGCGGTAGGTGCCGCCGAGGTTGGCCTGCTGCGTGTCGCCCGGGTGCCAGGTGATCTCGCCGTCGGCGGTGCGCACGACGATCGACAGGTTCGCGGCGTCGAAGCGGCCGCCGCCTTTCGTCCAGCGGAGCCGGAGCCGCCCCGTGTCGATGGCGAGCCCGTCGGCGTCTTCGGTGAGCGTGAACGGCGGTACGTCCACCGCGCGATGGACGACGACCTGCGTCCGGTCGTCGCGGAAGACACGGGCGGCACTCCATTCCAGGCGGATGAGGCGCGGCGTGAGGACGGTGAACCGGACCTCGCCGCGCTCGACGATGGCCTCGGGCCGGGCTGCCGCTCCCGTGACGGGACGGCTCTGAGTCGTGGCTTCCATGGGCTTGCGTCACCCCTTGTCGGACCGGAGGCGGACCATTATGACGCGTTGCCGCATCGAACCGGTGAACGGGCTCGCATTCCTGAAGGAATCGATGGTGGAACGTTCGACGATCGGCGTCTCAGAGCACCACGCAGCAATTGCGCCCGGCACGTTTCGCGGCGTAGAGCGCGCGATCGGCGCGGTCGAAGACGGCCGCGGCACGCTCCGCCGCGGTGAAGCGCGTCAGCCCACCCGACATGGTCACGGTGACGGGTTTCGAGCTCGCGTGGAACGCGAGCTTCTCCACCGTGGCGCAGAGGCGCCGCGCCAGGTCCTCGGCGTCGTCGGGCCCCATGTCGGAGAAGAGGACCACGAATTCCTCGCCACCGTAGCGTGCGACGAAGGCCCGGCCGTCGAGTTCACGCGCGAGCGTCTGCCCCACGATGCGCAGCACGGCGTCGCCCGCCGCGTGGCCGTACGTGTCGTTGATCGCCTTGAAATGATCGATGTCGAACGCACCCACGCAGGCCACGCCCCCTTCCTCGCGCACTTGGCGCTCCACCTCGGCGACGCGACGGTCGTAGGCGAGGCGGTTCGGCAGTCCGGTGAGGCCGTCGGTCAGCGCGAGCTCGTGCTCGCGGCGAAGCGAATCCTGCAGGCTGGATGCCTGCGACTCGAGCTGCTCGACACGATCGTGCATGCGCTCGGCGCGCTCGCGGTATGCCGAGAGCCTCGCGTCTTCACGCTCGCGAAAGTCGCGGAAGTGGCGGTCGATGACCGAAAGCCGTTCGTCGACCTCGGCCTGCAGGCTCGCCAGATCCGTGGCCGCCTGCGTTTTCTCGCCGAGCAGGCGCATTTCCTCGCGCACCTGGGCGTCGAGCCGGTGACCTTCCGTCGCGCTGGCGTCCGCTTCGTCACGCTCGCCGGCGAGGTAACGGGTCATGTCGCCCAGCCGCGCGCTGACCGTTCCGAGCAGTTCCTGCAAACGCGCCACGTCGGCGCGCAAGGCGTCGACGACCGCATCCTCCGTGGTGTCGGATGCACGGGCGGCGCCCGGCGGCGCGGCGTCCAGGCGGGTCACGGCCTCGGCGAGTCTTTCCAGGAGCGGTTCGACGGTCGCCGGCGACGGCGAACCGCGCAGTTCCGTCGTCAACCGGTCGAGGAGCTCGTCGAGCTCGCCGCCATCACCCCGGACCAGCACGGCCAGCCGCAGCGAAAGCCGGCGCAGCACGTCGCCGACGGCTCGCGACGCCTCTTCGTCGCGCTCCATCCGCTCCAGCGCAAGATGGTACTTGCGCTCCCAGATCCCCTCGTCCAAGTCGTCCCGCCGTCGCTCGTTGCCCTGGGCGGATCGTACGCCGTGCGAGCGCGCCGTGGGAGCGGACCTGGCGGCGACATATTCCGGGGCCGTTCGCCACAGGCCCTGCGACTCTTCGCGAAGAGCCGTCGCGGCCAGGTCCGCTCCCACATGGTTCCGAGGCGTCAGTAGTAGACGCGCGCCATCAGCTGCCACTGCTCGCCGCCCTGTCGCGACGGATCGCCGATCACGGCGGACGCGTCGCGATCGACGTGCACGCGCAGCCATTCCGCCGTCAGGCGCAGCCAGTCGCGCGGTCGCCAGTTGAGCGCGGCGGTGACGGCGTGGCCGCGCTCGCGAGGGTTGTCGGTGCCGAAACGCTCGACACGGAGCGCCGGCCGCCAGGCGCCACGGTTCCAGCCGGCCAGCAGGAAGGCCGAACGGAACGGCGTCCGGTAGCTCACGTCGTCGGGCCGCACGTCCGTATCGCCGTCCATCGCCTGCGCGATGAGGGTGACCGGGCCGCGTGTCCACACCGCGCCCGCCGACCAGAAACGCGTTCGCCAGGCGAACAGCTTCTCGCCGCCGGCGTAGAGCCTGTAGGCCGAGGGATCCGCGCGGTTGTCGTAACGCAGGAGGCGCAGCTCCCACCCCGCCGGCGCCTTCCACGCCGCATCGGCGTACCAGCCGGTACGGCCGCCTATCGCGTGGAAGGGATCGTAGACCTCGCGCTCGCCGGCCTCGGCGGGTTCGCGCAGCCGGCCGCCCAGCCCATACGTCACGTCGCTGAGCGACCAGCCACGCAGCGCGAGGATGTTCCCGGCCACGTCGTTGTGGCGGAACAACCCGCCCCCCGCCGTGAACGTGCCGGCGACGCCGCGCCACTCCTCGCGCGCTTCCGCGCCGAAACCACGGATCTCCTCGCCTACCCAGCTGTTGATCGCCGATGGCGTGACCGTCCACGGGCTGGTCCAGCCGATACCGTCGTTTTCCAGCGATATCGGCAGAAAGTAGAGTCCCGCCTTCACGGAGCCGCGCCACGCGCTCGTCGACACCGGCCGGTAGCGCAGGAACGCCTCGGGAACCTGCAGGTCGGTGCGGTCGGTCCGCTGCGCCTGCACGTCGACCAGCGCGAACAGGGCCGGCGTCAGCTGCGCCGTGACGACGACACCCGCCGCGCCGAAGCGGACACCGCGCTCGCCGTCGCCGTAACGCGTGTGGCCGCTACCGCCGTCGATGAACGATGTCGGTGACGGCGCATCAACGAGTCTCGCGTCGGCGAAGGCGTGCAGTTTCACGTCCTGCGCGGAGGCGACGGACGCGCATGCCGCCAGAAGGACGAGTGCGAGGTGACGGGGCATCACGAGTCGCCGGTGGCCGGTGCCATGCATCGCGCCACGAGGTCCGCGAACGGCATCGGCCGGCCGACGAGGTAACCCTGCGCGTGATCGCAACCGACTTCGGCGAGGAACGCCAGGCTACCCTCGTCCTCCACGCCCTCGGCCGTCACGCGGTAGCCGAGGCGGTGGCCCAGTTCGACCAGCGACTGGACGATGACGCGGTCGGTTTCATCGGTGGCGAGGTGCTGCACGAACATCCGGTCGATCTTCAGCTCGGTGACGGGGAGGCGGCGGAGGTAGGCGAACGACGCCTGGCCGCTGCCGAAGTCGTCGATGGCGACGTCGATGCCCATATCGGCCAGCTGGCCGAGGACCTGAAGCGCCGCGGCGGGCTCGTGGATCACCGCGCTCTCGGTCACCTCGAGGCTCAGCGCCTGCGCAGGCAGGCCGTTGGCGCGAAGCAAGGCTTCCACCCGGCCGGCGAGTTCGGGGTCGCCGACGTCACGGGCGGAAAGGTTCACGGCGACGGTGACGTCGATACCCGCCGCCGCCAGGGCCGTCATCTCCCGGATCGCGCGCGCCAGCACCCAGCGCGTGAGCCGGCCGATGGTGCCGGTTTCTTCCGCGACGGCGACGAAGAGCTCGGGCGATACGGCGCCCCGGCCCGGACGATGCCAGCGCACGAGCGCTTCGGCGCTGTCGATGACGCCGTCGGCCATGCGGCGTTTCGGCTGGTACCAGAGCTCCAGCGCATCGGCCTCGATCGCCGCGCGCAACTCGCCCATCAGCGAGAGACGTTCCGGCCGGTGCGGATCGGCTTCGGGATCGTAGACGTCGACACCGCGCGTCGATCCCACCGCCGCGAACTCGGCGACCTCCGCGCGCCTGAGCAGGATCGCGGCGCGCTCGCCATGTCCCGGCGTCAGCGCGATGCCCACGGCGGGCCCCAGGTCCATGCGGATGTCGGCTTCCAGGTACGGGAGGCCCAACGCGTCCATGATCCGGAACGCGGTGTCGATGGCCTCCATCCTGCCGGTGTCCCGCAGCCAGACGGCGAACTGCGTGTCCGTCGCGCGAGCCACGAAGTGCGTGCCGGCGACCTGTCCGAGACGCACCGCGGCTTCGCGCATCAGGCGATCGGCCAGCGCGTGGCCGACCGTCTTCACGATCTCCGGAAGCCGATTGACGCCCACGATCAGCAGGGCGCCCTGCATGCCGGGCGTCGTGGCCAGATCGTCGTCGACGGCCGACTCGGCGGCCGCCCGGTTCGGCAGGCCCGTCACGCCGTCGTGCGACGCCTGGTGGAGGATGCGCCGCTCGCGCTCGCGGATCGCGTCGGTCATCGTGTGGAACGCGATGGCCAGGTCGCCCACCTCGTCGCCACGGCGCACGTCGGGCACGTCGTCGTAATCGCCCGCCGCGATGCGCCGCGCCGATCCGGCCAGCGCTTCGACGGGACGCGCGACACCGCGCGCCACGAGCCACGCGACGAGGAAGCCGCCGGCGAGTCCGACCAGCAGCACGGCCAGCCAGGCATTCCAGACGGGAAGGTAAGGACGCAACGCGTCGTCGAGCGAATAGCCGAGCACGGCGTAGACCGCGCCGCCGCCCTTCGGCTGGCGCAGCAGTTGGGCGAGCACGAGGTACTCCCGACCGCCGATGGCGGCGAGCGTCGGTGTCGACGGCAATGGCTCGCCCCGCGCGGAAAGGCTCTCGGTCAGTCCGGAATCATGGCTGCCCCGCGCGATCACCGCGTAGCGCCCTTCGCCGACGGGTGTCGCCAGTTCCACGTCGCGCGGCAGCGCGGAGAGTTCCTGCATGTGCGCAAGGAGCGCGTCGTCCACCGGGATGCTCGCGACGACGAGCCCGACGGGCTGTGGCGCGTAGATCGGCACGACGACCAGCCAGTACGCCTTGCCTTCTGACACGATCACGGCCGCGCTGCGCCTGTCGTAGGCGCTGGCGAGCAGGTCCGGGAACGCGAACGGTTCGCCGTCGCTGGCCGGCGCCAGTGTGTCGGCCTGCACGCGTCCGTCGAGGCCGAGCAGCTGCATGCGCGCGGCACCGACGCGGCGGCCGTGGTTGCGCAGCACCGAGAGCACCGTCTCCTTGTCGCGCGCGCCGATCGCGGAACGAAGCCCGTAATCGAGCGAGAGGATCTGCACGCCGTTCGCGACCCGAATGGAGAGATCGTTCATCTGCGCCACGAAGGCGCCCGCGTTGACGCTGAGCTGCCGGCCACCTTCCGCCACGAGCTGGCGATGGGCGATGCCGTACGTCAGAAGCGCGGTCAGCCCCTGGACGAGGACCAGCGAGGCGACGAAGAACAGGGCAAGCCGCGAGCGGAACCCGGGAGCGCGCATGCGTCGGGTCAGTAACCGATGTGTTCGCGGTCCGACATGCCCCGTGGATCGGGCAGGAGGGCCAGCGTGAACGTCACCTTCCCTGGCGTGGAGTCGTCGACCTGCAGGCCCTGCACCGGCAGCGCGATGCCGGGGCGCATCTGGGGGTGCCATGCGTGGGCGCGATAGCGACCCGCGCCGACGCCGTCGAGCACGGCCTGCCCCTTGGCGTCCGTGGTCGCCATGTCGGCGTCCTTCGTCACGTAGAGGTAGGCGATCATCATGTCGTGGATGTTGCAGCCCACCGCGATGTTGCCGGGGCGCGGCAGGACCAGCGGCGGCGAGCTCTCGCCCGGCTTGAGCACGAATTCGAACTTCGCCAGGTCGGAGAAGGAGTAGACCTGGTGCCGCGTGCCGTCGCTGTTGCGGAAGACGATGCTGTCGCCCGCGTGGAGCGCGGTCACGTACGGGAGGAAGGTTTCGTTCTTCTGGTCCACGTAACGCGTGGCCGGGACGATGGGCTTCGCCGCGGTGCCCGCCAGGGGCTCGAGGCTGACCACGGCGTCGCGCACCGGCCTGCCCTCGACATCGACCACCTCGACGGCGACACGACCGGCGTGGGCCGGCCCCATGGCGAGCGAAAACAGGGTCGCCGTGGCGATCAGCAGACGTGGCATGGACTTCCCCCGGGAATGAGGCAAGCCTAGCCCAGATCGACGCTCAACCGCGAACAGGGCGCAGCAACCGGCAGACCCCGACCATGTGCCGGTGCGACCCGCAGGGGTCGGTGCTCCAGATATCGTTGTGCGGCCGGGTCGCGGCCACCTCGTCGAACGACGGCCGCCCCGCCCCGCCGGCCACGCCGCAGGCCAGCGACAGCGCGATACCCGCAAGGATCGCGACACTCCGGATCGTGCTGCGCATGGTTCCACCTCCCCTTTCGTCGCTTCCGACGTTAGGGCGTGGCATGTGAAGGGACAATAGACCGAATGGCGGGTTGGCGTTTGGGAGAGTCCATCGGTCCGTCGCCGACGCACGCCTGCGGCGAATGTCGTAAAATCAACGGCATGCGTATCGGCCCCTACTCCATTTCGCCCGCCGTGGTGCTCGCGCCCATGGCCGGCGTCACCGACAAGCCGTTCCGGCTCCTGTGCAAGCGCATGGGGGCCGGCCTGGCGGTGTCCGAAATGACGACGGCCGATCCGCGACTGTGGAACACCACCAAGTCGCTGCGCCGCATGGATCACGATGGCGAGCCGGAGCCGGTCAGCGTGCAGATCGCGGGTTACGACCCGGGCATGCTCGCGGAAGCGGCGAAGTACAACGCCGACAACGGCGCGCAGATTGTCGACATCAACATGGGGTGTCCGGCGAAGAAGGTCTGCAACGTCTGGTCGGGCTCCGCCCTGCTCCAGGACGAACCGCTCGTCGCGCGCATCCTGCAGGCGGTGGTCAAGGCCGTCGACGTCCCGGTGACGCTGAAAATCCGCACCGGCTGGGATCGCGAGCACCGCAACGCGCTGACCATCGCGCGCATCGCGGAAGACGCCGGCATCGCCGCGCTCGCCATGCATGGCCGCACGCGCGCGGACAAGTATGAGGGCGAGGCCGAATACGCGACGATCGCAGCAGTGAAGGCCAGCATTTCCATCCCGGTGCTCGCCAACGGCGACATCGTCGATCCGGTGAAGGCGCGCGAGGTGCTGCGCCAGACCGGCGCGGACGCCGTGATGATCGGACGGGGTGCGCAGGGTCGTCCGTGGATCTTCCGCGAGATCGCGCACCACCTCGAGACCGGCGGCTTCCTGCCGGAGCCCTCGCCCGCCGAGGTGCGCGACATCCTCGCCGGGCACCTGGAGCACCTCTACGCGTTTTACGGCGAGCGGATGGGCGTGCGCATCGCGCGCAAGCATCTCGGCTGGTACGCGAAGGATCGTCCGGAAAACGCCGCGTTCCGCCACGTGGTCAACCAGGCCGAGGATGCCGCCACGCAGCTGCGGCTGACGCGCGAGTATTTCGACGCGCTCGCCGCCGGGGTGTCGCTGGCGGCGTGAGCCGCTCACCGGTACGGCAGTTGGAGCGGACCTGGCCGCGATAGCTCCGTGGGAGCCGACCTGGTCGCGACAGCTCTCTGGGAGCGGACCTGGCCGCGACGGCTCTGTGGGAGCGGACCTGGCCGCGATAGCTCTGTGGGAGCGGACCTGGCCGCGACGGCTCTGTGGGAGCGGACCTGGCCGCGACGGCTCTGTGGGAGCGGACCTGGCCGCGACAGCTTTTCGCCATAGATATGGATCTCACGCGCCAGCTCCCAGGTGTTCGCGAAAAGCTGTCGCGGCCAGGTCCGCTCCAACAAGCGGCGATGATGTGGCCAGGGGCAGTCCCACAACGGGTCATCTAGCGGCCTACAGCGCTTAGGGAACTTTCGTGCGTCGTGGCGAGGGCTACACCGCCTGCGTCGCCGTGGGCTCGCCCGCAAAATGAGCGCTTTCCAGGCGCACGGATGCCCGCATGCTTCGCTTCATCGTTCTCCTTGGCCTCGTCGCGGTGTCGTTCGCGTGCCACGCCGAACGTTTCCTCTACCGCATGGACATGCGGCCACCCGACGTGATCTTCGCCACCGGCTTCGTGCCACCCGGCGCGAACACCAACCTGTACCGGCACGTCACCGGCCAGACCTGCTACTTCAGCGAGCACAGCGGCGCGTTCGTCGCCACCACGTCCGATCCGCAGTTCGCGCTCGACTGGGGTAGCGAACTCGTCCGTAGCGGACGCAGTTTCTACATCTACCGGATCCGCCAGACCGCGCACTTCTACAACACGACGACCAGCCTGATGCATGCGTATGCGGTCACGGGCACAGAGGCCTACCGAAGCACGGCCGCCACATTCGTCGAGCAGAGCGAGTGGGCCTCACGTGGAACCATTCCGCCGAGCACAATCATCGATGCGACGCACTACATAGCCCGCGGGTCGATGGAGGCGCCCGAACGTATCGGCACGACGTCGAATCTTCGCTACGTCGCCGCGCCGGCCACGGTCGTCAACACGCCATACCGCTGGGACTACCGCGAAGACGCGCCGGCGGCGCCCGACTCGCCAGGCGCGATGTGCGGCAGCTCGTGCTTCAGCTTTTCGCTTTTCAGCGGCCGCACGAAGCGGCACGCCCCGGTCGAAATCATCCACAACGTGCTCGCCTGCAGGAAGAAGGTGGCGAACCGGACATCCGCGCTCGTGAACCTGTTCGACGAGACACCCATCATCGAAGAGAAGATAAAGGACGAAATGTGATTCCGACGAAGACCCACTCCGCCGCGCGCTCGGCCTGGCTCGCCTGCGTTCTCGCGCTGTCGCCTCTGACGGCCGGTGCACAACAGCACAACGCCGTGCCGGCCGCCGACAATCCCTACAACACGCCGATCGACCGCAGCGCCCGGTCGAGCGGCTTCCGCTGCGGCGTCACGGTGGAGTCGGTCTGGAGCACCGCGTCCGACGACATCTACGCCGCCTTCTCCGACGACAGGATCTGGTACCGCGTTCCCCGCGCGGGCATGCAGCCGCTCCTCTACACCGCCTATTCGCTGGGCCGGAAGGTCTGTTACCAGACCAAGGGTTACCCGCATGCCGACATCGGCATCAACGTCGTCTTTCTCGATCCCCTCAACTAGCGGGAGCACGGCACGCCCCTGACGCGGGGCGAGCCCGCACGTACAGCGCACCGGGATCTTACGGGCGGCACGATGAGGCTCGCACCGCCTGCGGGCGTGAGGGCGGATACCCAGAATACCGCGCTTCCCACAGTTTCCGGACGCCACATGAAAGCCTGGCTGGTCCTCCTTGCTCTGTTCGCGTTGCCGATCGCGGGCCATGCGGAGAACTTCCTCTACCGCATGGACCATCGCGCGCCCGACGTGATCTTTTCAACGGGGTTCGTCCCTGCGGGCGACAACGCGAACCTGTTCCGTCATGTCACGGGAGAGACCTGCTATCGGGGCGAGCGCACGTCTGGCTTCGTGGCGACCACATCCAGTCTGCAGTTCGCCCTGGACTGGGGAAGTGAATTCGCGCGACGCGGCCACCGGTTCTTCGTGTACCGGATCAGGCAGACGGATCAGTTCCACAGCACCACGACGAGCCTCATGCACGCGTTCGCGTCGACGGGAAACTCGCCATATCACCAGGCGGCACGCACGTTCGTCGACCAGGCGGAATGGGCTGCCCGAGGCGCCATTCCCCGCGACACGATCGTCGACGCCGTCGAGTACATCAGTCAGGGACGTGGAGCGGCACCCGACCGGGTGACGAGCCATGTGAACCTGCACTACGTCGCCGGACCATCCATTGTCGCGACCGAACCTTTCATCTGGCGGTACCGCGAAGACCAGCCGGCCACACCCGATTCACCGGACGCCTGCAGCAGCTCCTGCTTCAGTTTCCTGCTGTCCCCCGACCGCGGCAGACGCCAGGCGTCCCGCGACGTCATCGGGAACGTACTCGCATGCCGAAGAAGAATGGCCGATCGCCTTGCCGTGCTGATCCGACTGTTCGACAAAAAACCCGTCGATGATGAATGGAGGGAAGACCCGTGAATCCTGAGAACAAGTCGCGACCACTGACGATCCCCATCGCATGCGCCATCGCCCGGCTTCCGACAGGAGCCATCGCACAGCAGCACAACGCGACTCCCGCGGAGGACAACCCGTACAACACGCCCATCGAGCGATCGGCCCGATCGCCCGGATTCCGCTGTGGCGTCACCGTCGATTCCATCTGGACCAGCGGTGCCGACGATGCCTACGCGGCCTTCTCCGATGACAGGAACTGGTATCGCGTCCCGCACTCCGGCATGCAACCGTTGCTCTACACCGCGTACTCACTCGGCAGGAAAGTCTGTTACCAGACCAAGGGTTACCCGACCGAGGACATCGCCATCAACATCGTTTTCTTCGACCCGCTGAACTGACAAGGCAGCGGCCCGCCGTTGGCCGTAGAATCGCTTCCGGCACCAGAGCGGAAGCATTCATGAGCGAGAAGCAGGTCTCCGGGATCGATATCCAGCGTGCGGTCGCCGGTGCGCCGGCGCCGCACCGGACGCCGCCCGTCGGCTGCGCGACGCGGCCGGTCATCCGCTTCGAGCGCGGCAAGCGTGTCGAGGACGACGACCGCCTCGCGGAAGAAGTCCCGGTCGCCATGCATTTCGACGGCCAGCCGTTCGCCGTCATGATGACGACGCCCACCGACCTCGACGACTTCGCGCGGGGCTTCGCCTTCACCGAGGGCAAGGTCGGATCGGTCCTCGACATCGTCGACATCGAGGTACGCGAGGTGCTCGAGGGCATCGTCGTCGACATCCGCACGTCGACCGCGCTCGCCGCGCGACAGGACGCACCCGCCGTCATGCACGAACCGGCCGCGCGCGAGCTGCCGGGCCGCAGCGGCTGCGGCATCTGCGGTAGCCGCGAACTGGAAGACGTCGTGCGCCATCCGGCGCCGGTCGCCGCGGGGCCGACCGTCCCGGTCGACGCGATCGAACGCGCGCTGGAGGCGTTGCGCGCCCGGCAGCCGATCAACGCGTTCACCGGCTCGGTGCACGCCGCCGCCTGGTCGCTGCCCGACGGCAGCATCGTGAAGGTGCGCGAGGACGTCGGCCGGCACAACGCGCTCGACAAGCTCATCGGCGCGATGCTCGTCGACGGTACCGATCCACGCGACGGCTTCCTCGTGATCACGAGCCGCGCGAGCTACGAGATGGTGACGAAGGCCGCGGTCGCGGGCATCACGATGGTCGTCGCGATCTCCGCGCCGACCGCGCTGGCCGTCCACCTCGCCGCCGACTGCGGCGTGACGTTGCTGGGGTTCGCGCGACCGGGGCGGTTCAACATCTACACGCGAGCCGAGCGCGTGATGGACTGACGTCAGCCCCGGCGCCGGCGCAGGCTGTCCTTCACGTCGACGTCGAAGCGCACGGTGGTCGCCACGGTGTCGTAACCGGGAATGTCGAAGACGAGGCCGTCCTTGCTGGGCAGGCGCGACTGCAGGTCGCGCAACGCGCCGCGCGGCACGCCCATCCGCCACTCGTGCGCGTTCCCCGAGAGCGTGCAGGCCGGCCCGTCGGTGGCATCGATGGCGTAGCGCATCGTGAACGCGGTGCCGAAGGCCGTCGATCCGAGCAACGCGATGTCGTCGAGCAGTTCGGCCAGTTCGTCCTCGTCGATGCGGACGCGGACCGTGTCTTCTTCGAGCTGTACCCTCATGCGTTCGCCTCGCGCCAGTCGTCGGGGGTGTTGCAGTTCATGAGTCGCCGCGGATCCAGACGATCCAGCGGCAGTGTGGTCGCACCGAGGCGCGCCTGCAACGCGGCGATCGAGCATTCCCTTCCGGGACGACGCATCAGATCGTCGAGCGCCGCGCGGGCGGCCGCGTCCATCGTGATCCGCATCGGCAATGGATGGCCTTGCCAGGATGTCGTCGCTCGCGTGCGCTCGGCGAGGAGCGGGGCCAGAACCGCGTCGTCCAGACGCGGCATGTCGACGGGCACGACGAGCCATTCGCCGTCCGGCAGCGCGAGCGCCGCGCTGGCGATGCCGCCGACGGGGCCCGCGGCCGGCCAGCGATCGGCGATGCCGCCCTCGCGAGCGCCGCTGATCGCGACGCGATCGGCGCCGGCGGCCAGCAGCGCATGCGACGTCCGCTCGAGCAGCGTCACGCCGTCGATCCGCAGCAGCGCCTTGTCCTCGCCCATGCGCGAGGATCGGCCGCCGGCGAGCACGAGCCCGAGGATCATGCGGCGTCCGCCGGATCGAGCGGCCACGCGTCGGCCGTGTCGCCGGACGCGGCGACGTTCGACAACCACGTCGTGGCCTGCGTGTAGGGAAGGATGCGGTAGGCCGCCTGCCCTTCCGCCAGGTGCGCGACCTGCTGCCCGTCGCCATCGCAGGCGAGCGTGCCGAGCCCGAAATGGCGCGTGCCTTCCTTCGCCGGCATCGACGCCGCGAGGCGCACGCGCGTGGGCGACTCGGGCGGGAGCCCGGCCATCGCGCGCAGCACGGGGCCGACGAAGAAGCGATACCCGACCGCCACGGCGATGGGATTGCCCGGCAGCGCGAGGACGAGCGGGCCATCGGCGAAGCGCGCGGCGAGCAGCGGCTTGCCCGGTCGGATGGCCACCTTGTGGAAGAGTTCGCGCGCGCCGAGGGAGGCCAGCGCCGCGGGGACGAAGTCGAAACGTCCGGCGGACACCGCGCCCGTGGTCACGACGAGGTCGGCGCCCTCGTCCAGCGCACGCCGCATCGCGAGGACGAACGCGTCGCCGGTGTCGGGCACACGGGTACGACCCAGCCACTCGACGCCCCAGTGCGCGAGGCTCGCGGCGAGGAAGGGTCCATTGGAGTCGTGAATGCCCGCGGGCGGCAGCGGTCCGGGCGCGTTGAGCTCGCTGCCCGTCGTGATCACCGCCACGCGCGGCCGCCGCATGACGTCGACCTCTTCGATACCGAGCGCCGCCAGCAGCATGATCGCCGCGGCATCGATCCGGCGTCCCGCCGCGAAAGCGCGCGCACCTACCGCGATGTCGGCGCCCGCGTGACGCACGTTCTGGCCGCGACGTTCGTCGGCGAGGAAACGTACACGCTCGCCCTGACGCTCGCTACGCTCGACCGGAACCACGGTGTCGAAGCCCTCCGGCATCCGCGCGCCCGTGGCGATTTCGCAGGCCTCCGCTCCCGGCAACGCGTGCGCGGTGTCGCCCGCCGCCTGCATGGCGGCGACGGCGAACGAGGAACCCGCGGGAACGATGTCCGACGCGGCGCGCAGCGCGTAGCCGTCCATCGCAGCGTTGTCGAACGACGGCAGGGCCAGGGGACTGATCACGTCACCTGCGAGGAAACGTCGCGCGGCCGCGTCGATGGCGACGGTTTCGCGACCGAGGGGCGCCGCGGTATCCAGTAGCAGCGCGAGGGCGTCGGGATAGGAAATCATGGAGCGCAGCGTAACCCGCCGGCGCATGATTTGGGCGGGTTGGGTGGCACGCGGAGAACGCGTCCGCGAGCGCGCTTCCCGCTAAACGCGGGTGAACTCGCGCAAGACAGAACGTGCCGGGGTGCTCTCGCACCCCGGCACGCCTTCATTACGCGCTACGACGCGCCGCGTCCTGCGTCGCGGCCGGGCGATAGGCGTGGAACGCCACCGTCGCGGACGCGCGGCCCTGGCTGAGCGACCGCAGCGCGGTGCTGTAGCCGTCCAGTTGCGCCAGCGGAACGTCGGCATCGATCTCTGTGCGCTCCTGCCGGTCGACCAGGTTGACGATCTGGCCGCCGCGACGTTGCAGGTCGCCCAGCACGTCGCCCACCGCCGCGCCCGGCGCGCTGACCGACACCCGCATCACGGGCTCGAGCAACACGGTGCCGGTCGCCTCCAGCGCCGCTTTCACCGCGAGCTGCGCGGCGCGATGGAACGCCATCTCGTTCGAGTCCACCGCGTGCGCCTGGCCGTCGAGCACGGCCACCGCCGCGCCCACCACGGGATACCCGCGCGGACCTTCGACGAGTGCCGACGACACGCCCTTCTCCACGGCGGCCTGGAACTGCTTCGGGATCACGCCGCCCGTCGTGCGGTCCTCGTAAGCGTTCGCGTCGTCGCCCGTCGGGGCGATCGACAGCATCACGCGCGCGAACTGACCGCTACCACCGGTCTGCTTCGCCAGCTTGCCCTCGACGGGTCCGGAAGCCCGGGCCGGCGTCTCCTGGTAAGCCACGCGTGGCGAGCCGGTGCGGACCTGCACGCCCCACTCGCGACGCAGGCGCTCGACCATCACCTCGAGGTGCAGCTCGCCCATGCCCCAGACCAGCGTTTCGCCGGTATCGGGATCGGTGCCCACGCGGAAGGACGGATCCTCCTGCGCCAGGCGCGCCAGGCCGTTGCCGAGCTTGAGCAGATCGGCCGAACGCTCGGGCGAGAGGCGCCAGGACAGCACGGCCGGCTGCGCCTGGATCGTCTCCAGCCGCACGGGGTGATGCGCGTCCGACAGCGTCTCGCCCGTGGCCACATCCTTCCAGCCCGCGATGGCGACGATGTCGCCCGCTTCCGCGACGTCGACGGCCTCGGTGTCTTCGGCGCGCACGACCGCCAGCCGACCGATGCGCTGGACGCGGTCGGTACCGCTGCGCCACACGGCGTCGCCGACGTGCAGGCGGCCCGAGTAGACACGGATGAACGCCAGCGGGCCGTGCGCCTGGTTGACGACCTTGAAGACGAGCGCCGCGAGCTTCGCGTCCGCGTCGGGCGCGATCGTCTCGTCGCCGTGGTCCGTATGCGCGACGACCGCGGGACGGTCGACGGGTGACGGCAGGTACGCGACGAGCGCGTCGAGCAGCGGCTCGATGCCGACGTTGCGGAACGCCGAACCCGGAAGCACCGGCGAGCCGGTACCGGCCAGCGTGCCACGGCGCAACGCCGCGGTCAGCGCCGCCGCGTCGATGGGCTGTTCGGCGAGCCACAGTTCGGCGAGCGTTTCGTCGCGATCGGCGACCGCGGCCACGAGTTCGGCGCGCGCGTCGGCGTGCGCGTCACGCTCGTCGGCGTTCCACGCGTGCACGGACGGCGTGCCGGCGTCGTCGAAACGCCAGGTACGCTCGGCGACGAGGTCGACGAGACCGACGATGTGCTCGCCCTCGATCACGGGACGCGCGACGACCCACGGATTCGCACCGAGCTTCTCACGCATCTGCGCGACGACGGCGTCGAAGTCCGCGCCAGGGCGATCCATCTTGTTGATGAACGCCATCAGCGGCACGCCGTGACGGCGCGCCTGGTGCCACACCGTTTCGGATTGCGGCTGCACGCCGGCCACGCCGGAGAACACGGTCACCGCGCCGTCGAGCACGCGGAGCGAACGCTCCACCTCGATGGCGAAGTCGATGTGCCCGGGCGTGTCGATCAGCGTGAGGCGATGCGGCAGGCCGCCTTCCGGCGTCCAGTTCGCGCGCACGGCGGCGGCGCCGATCGTGATGCCACGCTCGCGCTCGAGTTCCATGTGGTCGGTGGTGGTCGCGCCATCGTGCACCTCGCCGGTGCGATGGATCGTGCCGGTCTTGTAGAGCAGGCGCTCGGTGAGCGTGGTCTTGCCCGCATCGACGTGCGCGATGATGCCGAGGTTGCGCCAACGGTCGACGGGGATACGGGTTTCGCGGGTGGTACTCATGACAAACGGATTCCTGTTCGGGGTTCGCCAGGGATAAGCATCGACGTCGGGCGAGGCACTCCCCGGATCCGTCGCCGCCCCTGGCTCGAGCGCGGCGATCAGGTCCGGGGGTCGCGGCAGTTCTTCATGACACGGACACTCCGGTGTGGGCTTGCATGGAAAAAAGCACAAAAAAAAGCACCCTCGCGGGTGCTTTCGGTGTTCTTCGAGGACGAGAGACGTCTTACGACGATATCCCGCCTGGCACGGAACGCGCGCACCCGCGACGCGCCCATGGGGCGATCGGTGGGACGTTCAGCAGATCGTGCTTGCAGCGGAACATGGTGGGTCTCTTCGGCTCGGGAGGCGACGCGTGTCACCAGGGTAGCAGCAAGATGGGGTGGCCCGAATCCGTTTCAAGCCCCCGGGATCGACGCGTCGCGGTCATGGCAGGGCGTACGCCACGACATAATCGCCGGACTTCGTGCCCAGCCCGCTGTGGCCGCCCGCGGCGATGACGATGTACTGCTTGCCGTTGACCGAATAGGACATCGGGTTCGCCTGGCCGCCGGCCGGAAGGCGCGCTCGCCATAGCTCCTTGCCCGTGCGCTCGTCGATCGCGCGGAGGTAGTTGTCGGCGGTCGCGCCGATGAATACGAGGCCGCCGCGCGTCGTCATGTTGCCGCCGATGTTGAAGATGCCGGTGGGCAGCGGCGCGTTGACGTGCGTGCCGAAGGGGCCCGTGTCGCGCGTCGTGCCGAGCGGATGTTCCCAGACGAGCTTGTGCGTGACCAGATCGATCGCCGCGAGCGTGCCCCACGGCGGCGGATTGCAGGGAACGCCGAGCGGATTCAGCCACGGATGGACCTTTCCGACGTACGGCGTCCCGTATTGCGGCGCGAGGCCGCCACCCACCTTGGGCTCGTTGCCGGACCCGTCCCACGGCTTCACCAGGCCGCGTTCTTCGGCCGGACCGCGCGGCGCGAGGCTGATGATGAACGGAATGTAGTTGGCGTTGGCGATGAGCAGCTTGTTGTACGGATCGATCGACGCGCCGTGCCAGTCGATCACGCCGTCGAACGCGGGATACACGATCGTGTCCTTCAGTTGCGGTGGCGTGAACTGCCCCTCGTACGCCGCCTTGCGGAACTCGATCCGGCACATCAGCTGGTCGAAGGGCGTCGCGCCCCACATCTGCTGTTCCGTGAGGTCCTTCGGCGTGAGCGACGGCATGCCCACCGAATACGGCTGTGTCGGGGACGTCCTGTCGCCCGGCACCGCGTTCTGCGGCACCGGCTTCTCCTGGACTTCGGTGATGGGCGCACCCGTGCGACGGTCGAGCACGAAAAACTCGCCCCGCTTCGTGGTCTGCACCAGCGCGGGGATCGTGCCTCCCTTGGGATCGGGCAGATCCACGAGCGACGGGCCGACCGGCACGTCCATGTCCCACAGGTCGTGGTGCGTGTTCTGGTAAACCCATTTCGGCGCCCCGGTTTCGATGTCCAGCGCCACCGTGGAGCTCGACACCTTCTCGTCGAAGTCGCGCCGATGGCCGCCGAAGTAATCCGGGGTCGCGTTGCCCATCGGCAGGTACACCATCCCGAGGTCGGGATCGGCGGTGTAGACGCCCCATGCGTTCGGCGTGCCGCGGGTCAGCTGCTCGTTCGGGCCGGGCGTCCAGTTCTGCGGATCGTGGCCGACGTCCCAGGCCCAGACCAGCTTGCCGCTCAGCGGATCGAACGCGCGCACGGCGCCGGACGGCTCGCCCTCCGCCTGGTTGTCGTAAACCCAGCCGCCCAGGATCACGCGATCCTTCAGCACGAGCGGCGGCGAGGTGACGAAATGGAAGCCCGCCGGCACGTGACCGAGGTACTGGGTCAGCGACACGAAGCCGTGCTCGCCGAAGTCCTCGCAGGGTTTTCCGGTCTCGGCGTTCAGCGCCATCACGCGCGCGTCCAGCACGGGCGCGATGATGCGGCGCGGACAGTCCGTCGCCGTGCCCGGCGGGGCCTCGTAATAGGCGACGCCGCGGCACGCGAGGTAGACGTCGGCGTCGGTATTCGCCTTTGGATCGAAGCTCCACTTCTTCTGACCCGTAGCCGCGTCGAACGCCACGACCCAGCTGTGACCCGTGCACACGTAGAGCGTGTCGCCCACCTTGATGGGCGTGTTCTCGAAGTTGAATTCATGACCCGCGTCGGTGCCGCCCTGGTCTTCGCCCGGCCGCATCGTGTCGCCGGTGCGCGCCGTCCACGCCACCTTGAGGTCCTTCACGTTCTTCGTGTCGACCTGGTCCAGCGGCGAGAAGCGGTCGCCGCGCGGCGTGCGGCCATAGAACCGCCAGTCGCCGTCGGCGACCGACGCGTCGTGCCCACCCGCGTCGTTGCGCAAGGTGGCCTCGCCCCGCGTGCCGACGGGCTGCATGAAGCCCGCCACGCCGACGCCGAACGCGAGCACGACCGCGACGACGACCGCCGCAGCCGCGCCGCGCGACGGCACCAGTTTCCGTCGTACCCACGGCATCAGGAGGTAGATACCGAGCAGCACGGGGACGAGGAGTCGAGGCTCGAGTTGCCACCCGACGAGACCGACTTCGCCGACGGCCCACACGGTGGTGCCGAGCAGCAGCAGCGCGTAGAGCCACAGCGCCGTCGACGATCCGCGTATCAGCGACACACCCGTCGCCGCGACACCGAGCCCGGCGATCAGGTAGTAGAAGCTGCCGCCGAGTGCGACGAGCCACGCGCCGCCGAACGCGAGCGCGAGTCCGATGACGGCGATCACGGCGCCCGTGACGCGCGGCGGGCGGTGTGAACGAATGATGGGTGACATGGCATATCTCCGGTGCGCGACGCGGTCGTACGCGTCGCGCCCGATGCCGCGTGGTGAACGTCCAAAGATAAGCATGGCAGGTATATCCCGCGTGTACGCGTCGCGTTCGCAGGACGACGATCTTCGGGTGCACGATCTTGCGAGGACACGCAGCACCCGTCGCCGATGCGATCGGCTCCCACCCTTCGGCAGGCAGCGTGCGGGAGCCGATCGTATCGGCGATCCCGCGGCAGCGGGCACGCCTCCCTCAGCGCTCCCGCATGGCGGCCTCGATCGCATCGGCCGCCTCGCGCGCACCGTCCTCGCGCCGGATCACGCGCGCGGCCTCCGCGGCACGACGCGCCACCGCATCGTCGCCCAGCACTTCGCGCAGCAATGCCGCCGCGCGATCCGCCCGATAGCGCGACGCGCGCAGCACACGTCCGACGCCGAGCCGCTCGACGCGCGCCGCGTTGTCCGGCTGGTCGAAGCCGTGGGGCACGACGAGCTGCGGGCGTCCCGCGCGAAGCGCTTCCTGCGTCGTGCCCACGCCACCGTGATGCACGACCGCCGCCGCGCGCGCGAACAGCGCGCCATGCGGCGCGTATTCCTGCACGAGGACACCTTCCGGCAACGCCGCCGGAAGACGCGCGCGCATCTCGGGCGATCCGGTCAACAGCACCGCGCGCCGGTGCAGCGCGACGGACGCGTCGATGCTTTCCCGCAGGAACGATGCCCCGGCATGGACCGCGGCCGAGCCCAGCGTGTAGACGATCGGCGCGTCGCCCGCGTCGAGGAACGCGGCGAGTTCCGGCGCGAGCCGGTCGCCGCCGGGCGCGTAACGGCACTGCCCGGTGATACGCGTTCGCGCGGGCGCATCCGGCGGGGGCTCGCCGAGCAGCGGGGAGTACATCGCGAGGACGCCGTCCCGCGCGTGCTGTCCCTGATGGAACGGATCGCCCCACGGAGAAACCGGCGGCAGTCCCAGCGACACCCTGAAATCGCGCACCGGGCGCGTCCATGGCGCCGTGACGGCGCGCGCGAGGCGGCCCAGCCATCCGCCGCGCCGTGGCGAACCGCGCAGGAACGTGTCGAGCCACGCGTAACCCGTCGCAGGCGGGTCCCATGCGGAAAGGAAGACGGCCGGCGACAGCACGGCCGAGAGCCATGCGAGGCGCCCCGTCTCGCCGATGATCTGCCCGGCGAACGCCAGCGTCGTCGTGACGATCGCATCGGCCTCCGCGCAGACGGGAGCGAGGGCGGCGTAACTCGCCGCGACATCCGCCGCGGCCAGGTCGCGCACGACGAAACGCGGTCCGCGCAGGGGATGAAACGCGCGGGCCGCGAAGGCCGCCTTGTCCTCGGGTTCCGCGATCCCGCTCGCAAGCAGGAAGGCGAGTCCCGCCGCCGCGACGGCGTCCCGGTGGATCGCGTGCGCCGCGACCGTGACCCGGTGCCCGCGCGCGACCAGCTCGCGCCCGACGGCCAGGAACGGAAACAGGTCGCCCTGCGACCCGACCGTGGCCATCACGATGTGTCGTCCCGCCATGCCTCGCTCCTTTGCCGACCGGGGCATTGTCGCGGCTACCGCGTGCACGGCGCGCGCGCATTGACTTGCCGGCCGTCGACGACTACCTTGCCGGCTGCCAGCGGTCTTTATCTCGATATTCGAATAGAGAGATAAAGCTAAGAGGGAAGCCGGTGCGATTCCGGCGCTGCCCCGCAGCGGTATGTGGAGACGAACCCGTCACAGGCACTGGATCGATGGCGATCCGGGAAGCGACGGGCGAGGCGACGCCCCACGGCGTCACATCCACGAGCCCGAAGACCTGCCGCCGGCCGGAGCGCATGCGTCGTCATGGACGCGTCCGTTCCGTCCGACCTGGGTGCCGTCGAAAGACGGGCGCCCGGTTCGCCCGCGGGGGCGAAGGTCGACGGCCATCCCTCATGACGCGGCCCACCGGCACGCATCGCGCGCGGGTGGACGGCGGTGCGTGGGCGGCCGCCCTTCCCTCCTCTTTTCCCCGAAGAGGATCCATGCATGCCACACGTCACCTACCCCGGATTTCCCCGCATCGGCCGACGCCGCGAATTGAAGCGCGCGCTCGAAGGCCACTGGAAGGGCGAAATTTCCGCCGATGAACTGCAATCCGTGGCGCGCGAACTGCGCCTGCGGCACTGGTCGCTCGCTCGCGAGGCGGGCGCCGATAGCGTGCCGGTGAACGATTTCTCGCTCTACGACCACGTGCTCGACGCCGCCGTGACGGTCGACGCCATTCCGCCGCGCTACCGGCGGTTGCACGAGCAGGATCCGCTGGCGGGCTACTTCGCCATGGCGCGCGGACACCAGGACGATACGTTCGACCTGCATGCGCTCGAGATGACGAAGTGGTTCGACACCAACTACCACTACATCGTGCCGGAGCTGTCCGCGGAACAGACGTTCCGCGCCCGGCCGGCCAAGGTGGTCGCCGAATTCCGCGAGGCCGTGGCCGCGGGGCACACGGCGCGCCCGGTGCTGCTGGGACCGGTCACGTTCCTTCGTCTGTCCAAGACCGTCGACGGCAGCGATCCGCTCGCCCTCCTCGAGGCGCTGCTGCCCGCGTGGATCGACGTGCTCCACGCGCTGGCCGACGCCGGCGCGGACTGGGTGCAGGTCGACGAGCCCGCGCTCGTCCTCGATCTCGACGAACCGACGCGCGAGGCTTACCGCCACGCGTATGCGCGCATCGCGGAACGTTCGCGCGCACGCATCCTCCTCGCCACATATTTCGGCGACCTCGGCGACAACGTCGACCTCGCCGCCTCGCTGCCGGTCGCCGGCATCCATGTCGACCTCGTCCGCGGGGGCGCGTCGGTCGATGCGTTGATCGACGCGTTGCCTCGCGACACCGTGCTCTCCGCCGGCATCCTCGACGGACGCAACATCTGGCTCGGCGCGCCCGAGGCTGTCCTGCCCCGCGTCGAGGCACTGCGCGATCGCCTCGGCGACGAACGTCTCTGGCTCTCGACATCGTGCTCGCTGTTGCACGTGCCGATCGACGCGTCGGAAGAGAAGCGGCTGCCGGGCGACCTCGGTGCGTGGCTGTCGTTCGCGCGGCAGAAGATCGGCGAGTTGCGTCGTTACGCCGACGCCGTCGCTGGCTCGGCTTCCGCGCGCGAAGCGCTCCAGCGGCAGCAGGCGATCGTGGCGCGGCGCCTCGCGTCGCCGGACGTCGTGCGCGCCGGTGTGCGTGCGCGTGTCCGTGGCCTCACGCCGCAGTTCGCGCAGCGACGTTCGGCCTACGCCTTCCGCGCCGCGGTCCAGCGGGAGCGGTTCGCCCTGCCCGACCTGCCGACGACGACGATCGGTTCCTTTCCGCAGACCGCCGAATTGCGCAACGCCCGCGCCGCGCACCGCGCCGGCAGGCTCGACGACGCGTCGTACGCCGAGGTGCTGCGCGACGAAGTACGTCGCGCCGTGCGCTTCCAGGAGGAGGCCGGCATCGACGTGCTCGTGCATGGCGAGCCCGAGCGCAACGACATGGTCGAATACTTCGGCGAGCAGCTGGCGGGCTTCGCGTTCACGTCGCTGGGCTGGGTGCAGAGCTACGGCTCGCGCTGCGTGAAGCCACCGCTCATCTACGGCGACGTCGCGCGTCCCGCGCCCATGACCGTGGCGTGGTCCGCGTACGCCCAGTCGCTCACCGACCGGCCGATGAAGGGCATGCTCACGGGACCGGTGACGATGCTGCAGTGGTCGTTCGTGCGGGACGACCTGCCGCGCGACGAGGTCTGCCGACAGATCGCCCTCGCGCTGCGCGACGAGGTGCACGACCTGGAAAAGGCGGGCATCGGCATCGTGCAGATCGACGAGCCGGCGTTGCGCGAAGGCCTGCCGCTGCGACGCGCGGCGTGGTCGGCCTACCTCGCCTGGGCGGTGGACGCGTTCCGCATCACGGCGGGCGGCGTCAGCGACGGCACGCAGGTCCACACCCATATGTGCTACTCGGAGTTCAACGACATCATCGAGGCGGTCGCCGCGATGGACGCGGACGTGATCTCGATCGAGACGAGCCGCTCACGGATGGAGCTGCTCGAGGCCTTCACGACCTTCCGCTACCCGAACGGGATCGGCCCCGGCGTCTACGATATCCACTCCCCGCGCGTCCCGGCGGAGGCCGAAATGGCCGACCTCGTGGCCAGGGCGCTCCAGGTCCTGCGCCCCGACCAGCTCTGGATCAACCCGGACTGCGGCCTGAAGACCCGCGGCTGGCCGGAGGTCGCCGAGGCCCTGAAAGGCATGGTGACGGTGGCGCGGGCGGCAAGGGAGCGCCTGGCGGCCACAATCTAGCCTCGCGCCCCCCTTGTAGGAGCGGACCTGGCCGCGACAGCCGTTCGCGTCAGTCCGGGAGCTCGCGCGCCAGCTCCAGGGCCGCTGCGAAAAGCTGTCGCGGCCAGGTCCGCTCCCACGGCGGCGCGCCCTGAACATCCATGCAACCGTCACCCCGCGGGGGTACCCTTCCCCCTGCAAACCGGACCGGGGGCGTGTATCATGGCGCGCCCCATTTATCTCTTTATCCGTAAAGAAGGATATATCCCAGCGATGAGCAACTACCTCTTCACCTCCGAGTCGGTCTCCGAAGGCCATCCGGACAAGATCGCCGACCAGATCTCGGACGCGGTCCTCGACGCGATCCTTGCCCAGGACCCGCGCGCGCGCGTGGCGTGCGAGACGCTGGTGAAGACCGGCGTCGCCATCGTCGCGGGCGAGATCACCACCAGCGCGTGGATCGACCTCGAAGCGCTCACCCGCAAGGTCATCCTCGACATCGGCTACGACAGCTCGGAAGTCGGCTTCGACGGCGAGACCTGCGGCGTGCTGAACCTCATCGGCAAGCAGTCGCCGGACATCAACCAGGGCGTCGACCGCAAGAAGCCGGAAGAACAGGGCGCGGGCGACCAGGGCCTGATGTTCGGTTACGCGACGAACGAGACCAGCGAATACATGCCGGCCGCGATCCACTACGCGCACCGCCTCGTCGAGCAGCAGACCAAGGTCCGCAAGAAGAAGAACTCGCCGCTGCCGTGGCTGCGCCCGGACGCGAAGAGCCAGGTCACCCTGCGCTACGAGAACGGCGAGGCCGTCGCCATCGACGCCGTCGTCCTCTCCACGCAGCACGATCCGGACGTCAAGCAGAAGGACCTCATCGAAGGCGTGCGCGAGCTGATCCTGAAGCCCGTGCTGCCGGCGAAGCTCCTGCACAAGGGCACGAAGTTCCACATCAACCCGACCGGCAAGTTCGTCATCGGCGGCCCGGTGGGCGACTGCGGCCTGACCGGCCGCAAGATCATCGTCGACACCTACGGCGGCTGGGCCCGTCACGGTGGTGGCGCGTTCTCGGGCAAGGATCCGTCGAAGGTCGACCGTTCGGCCGCCTACGCCGCGCGTTACGTCGCCAAGAACATCGTCGCGGCCGGCCTCGCCGACCGTTGCGAGATCCAGGTCAGCTACGCCATCGGCGTGGCCGAGCCGACCTCGATCTCCGTGACCACGTTCGGCACCGGCAAGATTCCCGACGAGAAGATCGAGAAGCTCATCCGCAAGCACTTCGACCTGCGCCCGTACGGCATCATCAAGATGCTCGACCTGGTGCACCCGATGTACCAGCCGACCGCCTCGAACGGCCACTTCGGCCGCAAGCCCTACGAGATCACCGACAAGAACGGCAACACGTTCACGGCGTTCTCCTGGGAGAAGACCGACAAGGCCGAGATCCTGCGCGATGCCGCGGGCCTCGGCGCGACGGTCGCGCGCCGCAAGTAAGCGACGCATCAAGCCGTACGAAAGGGCGCCTCCGGGCGCCCTTTTTTTGGCCTGTGGGCCTCACGGCGGTTTCATGGGCGGGGTGCGACATAAGGGCCTTCGTCACCGGAGACCCTACCCATGATCCGCATCCTGTCCACCGCCCTCCTCGCCACCGCTCTGTCGTTCGCCGCGCAGGCCCAGGACAAGGATTCCCAGGGCGGGACGGCGACCGACGCCGGCTTCTACAAGAACGCCTCCGCCGCGGGCGTGACCGAGGTGGCCGCGAGCGAGATCGCGCTCAAGCAGTCCACGTCGAAGGCGGTCAAGAGCTTCGCGCAGAAGATGGTCACGGACCATACGAAGGCGAACGACGAGCTGAAGGAACTGAAGTCCGGCGACAAGGGCTACTCGATCGCGCACGAGCCGACCCCGGAGGGTTCGAAGATGATCGACGCCCTGTCGCGGCTGAACGGCGCCGACTTCAACCGCGAATACCGCAAGATGATGATCGCCGACCACGAGGAGGCGGTGGCCATGTTCGAGGTCGAGATCGAGAAGGGCTCGAGCCCCGAGCTGAAGGCCTTCGCGAAGAAGACCCTGCCGACCCTGAAGCACCACCTGCAGGAAGCGAAGGCGCTGCCGCAGAAGTGAGGCGATGAGGGGGACCGTGCGCTGCGATCGTCGATGCGATCGGCTCCCACCCTTCGGTCGGCGGCCTGCTACCGGAGGGTGGGAGCCGATCGTATCGGCGATTGGAGCTTACGGAAGAATCAGGCGTTGCGATTCGACCCGGAGAGCACGTCGACCCACACGGCCAGCACCAGGATCACGCCCTTGATGATCAGCTGCCAGGAATTGTCGACGTCCATCAGCTGCATGCCGCTGTCGAGGCTGGCCATGACCAGCGCGCCGATGAGCGCGCCGTAGACCGTACCCGAACCGCCGCGCATCGACGTGCCGCCGATGAAGCAGGCGGAGATCGCGTCGAGCTCGGCGCCCGTACCGGCGGACGGCGAGCCCGAACCCGTGCGGGCCACGGTGATGATGCCCGCGAACGCGCACATCAGGCCCATGATCGCGAAGACCACGAGCTTCACGCGGGCGACGTTCACGCCGGACAGGCGCGTGGCTTCCATGTTGCCGCCCACGGCGTAGATGTGGCGGCCGAAGACGGTCTGCGTCGACACGTAAGTGAACACGGCCAGCAGCGCCAGCAGGATCATCACCGGGATGGGGATGCCGTTGGCGTCGTTGAGCACGCGCACGAAGCCGAAGATGAAGGCGCCGATCGCGACGAGCCGCGCGACGTCGATCCAGGTGGCGGCCTGTTGCAATCCCAGCGACGCACGGCGCATGCGACGGCGGACCGTCAGCGCGACCATGGCGAGGAAGATGAAGGCGCCGATCCACACCGACAGGACCGGCGGAACGAAGCCCTGGCCGAGCGCGATGAGGTCGTCCGGCGCGGGAGCGATCGTGGAACTTCCGGTCAGATAGAGCACGAGGCCGCGGAACGCCAGCATGCCGCCCAGGCCGACGATGAACGACGGGACGCGCATCTTCGTCACGACGAAGCCGTTCAACGCGCCGATGACCAGGCCCAGCGCGAGCACCGCGGCGATGGACGGCCAAGTGCCCCAGCCCATGTTCACGGTGAGGATGGCGACGACGCCACCGAGCAGCCCGAGCTGCGAGCCGATCGACAGGTCGATCTCGCCGGCGATGATGATGAACACCATGCCACAGGCGAGCATGCCCGTGATCGCCATCTGCCGGAACAGGTTGGACAGGTTGCCAGGCGTGACGAAGGCCTGGTCGGTCTTGATGTGGAAGAAGAGCCAGATCAGCGCGACCGCGATGAGCAGCGCGAGGATCTTGTAGCGGACGAACAGTTGCTGGACTTTCTGGGCCTGCATGGAAGGCTTCCTGGTAACGCGAATGGGATCAGGCGGCGTGTGCCGGCCCTTCGGCGGCATGGGAGATGGCGGCGGCGAGCACCTGCTCGGAGGTCAGGCCGACGTTCGGGAAGTTGCCGCGAAGCTTGCCCTCGCCCACCACGAGCACGCGATCGCTCACGCCGAGCACCTCGGGCATCTCGGACGAGACCATGATGATCGCGACGCCGCGTGCGGCGAGTTCGAACATCAGCTTGTAGATGTCGTACTTGGAACCGACATCCACGCCGCGCGTGGGTTCGTCGAGGATCAGCACCTTGGGCTCGGGCAGCAGCATCTTGGTCAGGACGGCTTTCTGCTGGTTGCCGCCGGACAGGCCGACGATCGCCAGTTCGGGACTCGCCGTCTTCACGCGCAGCCGTTTGATCTCGGCATCGACCACCTGCATCTCCGCCTGCCGGTCGATCTGGCCGGCACGGGCGAAATGCGACAGCGTGGCGAGGGTGATGTTGTCGCCCACCCCCAGCAGCGGGACGATGCCCTGGCGCTTGCGGTCCTCGGGAACGAGCGACAGGCCCGCCTTGATCGCCTGTTCGGGGCTGCGCACCTTGACCGGCTTGCCCTCGATGACGACCTCGGCCTCGTAGCGGCCCGGATAGGCGCCGAAGATCGCGGAAACGAGTTCCGTGCGACCGGCACCGACCAGCCCGGCGATGCCGACGATCTCGCCGCGGCGCACCTCGAACGAGATGTCGTCGACGCGCTTGCGGTTCGGGTTGGTCACGTCCCAGCAGGTGACGTGGCGGGCTTCGAAGATCACCTCGCCGATGTCGTGCTCCACCTTCGGGAACAGGTTTTCGATGTCGCGACCGACCATCGCCGTGATGATCGAGTGCGTGGTCATCTCGCTCATCGGCTTCGTCACGATGTGCTTGCCGTCGCGGATGACGGTGACCGTGTCGCAGACGCGCGCGACCTCGTCGAGCTTGTGCGAGATGTACACGCACGCGACGCCGTCGCGCTTGAGATCCTCGATGATCGACAGCAGCGTGTCGGTCTCGGCGGAGGTCAGCGACGACGAGGGCTCGTCCAGGATCAGGAGGCGAGCGTTCTTCGCGAGCGCCTTGGCGATCTCGAAGAGCTGCTGATAGCCGCCGCCGTAGTTCATCACCGGGGCGGCCACGTTGACGTCCTTCAGCTTCAGCCGCGCGAGCAGCGCCTCGGCCTGCGCGTACATGGCGTCGTAATCCATGACGCCGCCGAACTTGCGGATCTCGTTGCCGAGGAAGATGTTCTCCGCCACCGACAACTGCGGCACCAGCATGAGTTCCTGGTGGATGATGACGATGCCGGCCTCTTCGCTGTCGCGCACGGAGTACGCCTTGAGCGGCTTGCCGTCGAACAGGATCTCGCCTTCCCAGGTGCCGTACGGGTACACGCCGGAGAGCACTTTCATCAGGGTCGACTTGCCGGCGCCGTTCTCGCCGCACAGGCCGACGCATTCGCCCGGCCGTACCGCCAGGTCGATGCCATTGAGCGCGCGCACGCCGGAGAACTCCTTGACGATCTGGCGCATCTCGAACAGGTATTCGCTCACCGCGTTCTTCCTTCTTTCACGAGCGGCGCCCCGCGGAATGCGGGGCGCCGCCGGTATCGCCTGACTTACGGGCCGACCTGCGCCTGGGTGTAGAAGCCGTCCTTCACCACGAGGTCGACGTTCGCCTTGGTCAGTTCGGTCGGGGTCAGGAGGATGGTATCGACATCCTTCTTGCCGTTGTTCATCTTCGAGGTGAACTTCGGCGCGCCGCCCTTGGCCAGGTCGACCGCGAGGTTCGCGGCGTCCGTCGCGATCGCCTTGATCGGCTTGTAGACGGTCATCGTCTGCGTGCCGGCCTTGATGCGCTTGATCGCGGCGAGATCGGCATCCTGGCCCGACACGGCGACCTTGCCGGCGAGCTTCTGGCCGTTGAGCGCCGCGATCGCGCCGCCGGCGGTGCCGTCGTTCGAGGCGACGATGCCCTGGATGTTGTTCTTGTTGGCGGTCAGCGCGTTCTCGACGATCGTCTGCGCGTTCGTCGCGAGCCACTCGTTCGTCCACTGCTGACCGACGATCTTCACCGCGCCGCTCTTGACCAGCGGATCGAGTACCTTCATCTGGCCCTCGCGGAGGATCTTGGCGTTGTTATCGGTGGGCGCGCCGCCGAGCAGGAAGTAGTTGCCCTTGCCGCCCGTCGCGTTGACGACGCCCTGCGCCTGCATCTGGCCGACCTTGTCGTTGTCGAACGAGATGTACGCGTCGACGTCGGCGTTGAGGATCAGGCGATCGTACGAGATCACCTTGATGCCGGCCTTCTTCGCCTCGGCCACCACGGTGGTGAGCGTCTTGGCGTTGAACGGCACGATGACGATGACGTCCACCTTGCGCGAGATCAGGTTCTCGATCTGCTGGATCTGCTTCTGCTCGTTGGCGTCGGCGGACTGCACCGAGACCGTCGCGCCCTTCGCTTCGGCCGCGGCCTTGAAGTAGTCGCGATCGCGCGTCCAGCGTTCGACGCGCAGGTCGTCGATGGAGAAACCGATGACGGGCTTGTCCTTGCTCGCATGCGCCTGCGGCGTCGCGAATACGCCGGCGGCGATCATCGATACGGCAAGCACCGTGTGTAGGGCCTTCTGCTTCATGCTCGTCTCCATGGGTCTATGGAATCGCCCGTCAGTGCGGGCGGAAATCGTCGCCGGGAATGGCGTCGGCGTATAGCGGCTTCAGTCGTTCGTAGGATCGGCGGAACAAAGGGTGGCGCGTTTGCAGGAAATAAGCATGACGCGCTGCATCGGGCTCGCGCGCGGCGGTGATCGCGGGCATCGGGCACACGTCGTCGAGCGACGCGCCGGGTTCGACCGCCAGGCGCGCCAGCCGGGCGGCGCCGAGCGCCGGGCCGACCTCTCCGCCGCTGCGCAGCACGAGCCGCTTGCCGAGGATGTCGGCCAGCATCTGCGTCCAGTAGGCGCTGCGCGAGCCACCGCCGATCACGGTGATCTCGTCGGCGACGAGGCCCGTCGACTCCACGGCCAGGAGGCCGTCGAGCAGGCCCAGCCCCACGCCTTCGAGCGTGGCGTTGGCGAGGTCCGCGCGATCCGTGTCGGGCCCCAGGTGCGTGAACGAGCCACGGACGTGGGCGTCGTTGTGCGGCGTGCGTTCGCCCGTGAGGTAGGGCAGGAACAGCGGACCGTGTTTGGCGAGTCCCCGCGCTTCCGCCTCGGCGAGCAACGCTGGGACATCGGGCAACCCCGTGAGGCGCGCCGTGAAATCGAGGCAGCTCGCGGCGTTGAGCATCACCGACATCAGGTGCCAGGTATCGGGCAGCGCGTGGCAGAAACTGTGGACGGCCTGTTCGGGACTGGCCCGGAAGCCATCCGATACCGCGAAGTACACGCCCGACGTGCCGAGCGAGAGCATGGCCTGACCGTCGCGCACGATACCGACGCCCACCGCGCCCGCGGCGTTGTCGCCACCGCCGGCGGCGACGGGCACGGTATCCATGCCCCAGCGGTCCGCCAGTTCGCGACGCAGGCGGCCGGTCGGCTGGCTGCCTTCGAACACCTCGGGCATGTGCGAACGGTCGAGGCCCGTCGCCGCCAGCATCGCGTCGCTCCACTGCCGGCGCCGCACGTCGAGCCACAACGTGCCGGCCGCGTCGGACGCGTCCGTCGCGTACTCGCCCGTAAGGCGAAGGCGCAGGTAATCCTTGGGCAGCAGCACTTTCGCCACGCGCGCGAACACGTCGGGCTCGTGGCGGCGGACCCACGCGAGCTTCGGCGCGGTGAAGCCGGGCATCGCGAGGTTGCCGGTGATCTCGCGGAAACCCGGCACACGTTCGAGCTCGGCGCACTCGACGTCCGAGCGGCCGTCGTTCCAGAGGATCGCCGGGCGCAGGACGTTGTCGGACGCGTCGAGCAGCGTCGCGCCGTGCATCTGCCCGGAAAGCCCGATCGCCGCCACGCGGCGCGCATCGACGCCCTTGAGAACATCCGCAACGGCCGATTCGGTGGCCGCCCACCATGCCGCGGGATCCTGCTCGGACCAGCGCGGATGGGGGTGCGACACCTGCAACGGGCTGGAAGCGGTGGCGCGCACCGCTCCCGCCTCGTCCATGAGGACGGCTTTCACCGATGACGTGCCCAGGTCGATGCCGAGGTACATGCGTTCCTGCGCTTCCATGTCGGGTTCCATATCAACCGTAGATATAACGGTTCACGATGTTTTCGAGCAACTCCTGCTGCCCCGACACATGCTTCGGGTGGATGTCGCGCGCTACCGCATCGTCCGAAAGCGAAGCCAGCGTGAAGCCGCCATCCAGGATCTTCTTGCCGAACGCGTCGTCCCATCCGGCGTAACGCTTCGCCTTGAAGTCGGCCAGCGCGTCGCGCTCGATCATCTTCGCCGCGCGCTCGAGGCTCAGCGCCAGCGCGTCGATAGCGCCGATGTGGCCGTGGAAGAGGTCTTCCGCCGCATGGCTCTGGCGGCGCACCTTCGTGTCGAAGTTGAAGCCACCGGTGGTGAAGCCGCCGGCCTTCAGGATCTCGTAGGTGACGAGCGTGAGTTCCTCGACGCTGTTCGGGAACTGGTCGGTGTCCCAGCCGTTCTGCGGGTCACCGCGGTTGGCGTCGATGGAGCCGAACACGCCGAGCGCGATCGACGTGGCGACCTCGTGGTGGAACGAGTGGCCGGCGAGCGTCGCGTGGTTCGCCTCGAGGTTCGTCTTCACCTCGTTCTCGAGGCCGAACTCCTTGAGGAAGCCGTACACGGTCGCCGTGTCGTAGTCGTACTGGTGCTTGGTCGGCTCCTGCGGCTTGGGTTCGATGAGGATCGTGCCCTTGAAGCCGATCTTGTGCTTGTGCTCGATCACCATCCGGAAGAAGCGGCCCATCTGCTCGCGCTCGCGCTTCAGGTCGGTGTTGAGCAGCGTGTCGTAGCCCTCGCGGCCGCCCCACAGCACGTAGTTGGCACCACCGAGGCGATGCGTCGCTTCCATGGCGTGGCGCACCTGCGTGGCCGCGTAAGCGAACACGTCGGGCTGCGGGCTGGTGGCGGCGCCCGCGGCGTAGCGCGGATTGCTGAACAGGTTGGCGGTCCCCCAGAGCAGCTTCACACCGGTCTCGGACTGCTTGCGCTCCAGCACGTCGACCATCGCCGCGAAGTTCTCGCGGTACTCGGCCAGGCCGTTACCTTCCGGCGCGACGTCGGTGTCGTGGAAGGTGTAGAACGGCGTGCCGAGACGGGTGAAGAAATCGAACGCGGCGTCGGCCTTCTCGCGCGCCTTCGCCATCGGCTCGCCGGCCTGCTGCCACGGGCGATCGAAGGTGCCGGCGCCGAACACGTCCGAACCCGGCCACACGAAGGTGTGCCAGTAGCAGGTCGCGAGGCGCAGGTGGTCCGCCATGGTCTTGCCGAGCACGACCTTCTTCGGATCGTAGTGGCGGAAGGCGAGCGGGTTCTCGCTGCCGGTGCCCTCGTAACGGATCGGGGCGATGCTGGAAAAGTACGACATAACAATTCCTTGACGAACGTGGGGACGAATCCCGACGATCCTGACGATCCGGGGCCTGCGCGCGCAATTGCGATTTCCGCTGGGGCGAAAAGCATTTTCAATGCCGCGCTGCGTCATGGTCGGCGGCGGCGATCCCTGCTACTTTCACCGGTCATGAAACCGCACCGCATCGCCCTGCTGTTCAACGCCAACAAGGTCTACGACCGCCAGGTGATCGCCGGCATCGGCCATTACCTGAACAGCACGCGCGTGGAATGGGACCTCTTCATGGAAGAGGATTTCCGCACCCGCATGCGCGACATCCAGCAGTTCCGCGGCGACGGCATCATCGCGGACTTCGACGATCCGGAAGCCCCCGAAGCCCTGCGCGACCTGCACATCCCGGTCGTGGCGGTCGGCGGCTCCTACCACGACCCGTCCGCGTACCCGGTCGGCATTCCGTACATCGCCACCGACAATGCCCGGCTGGTGCGGCTCGCCTACGATCACCTCATCGAGCAGGGCCTGGGCCGGTTCGCGTTCTATGGCATTCCCCCGCATCCCGGCAGCCGCTGGGCGCAGGAGCGCGAGCACGCGTTCCGCGCGATCGTCGCGGAGGAAGCCGTCGACGCCGTGGTCTACGACGGCGCGTCCACCAGCGCCGGCGGCTGGGGCGAGGCCGTCGAGGCGCTGGTCGCGTGGCTCGACGCCCTGCCCAAGCCCATCGGCATCGTCGCGGCCACCGACGCGCGCGCCCGCCAGCTGCTGCAGGCCTGCGTGATCGGCGACTTCGCCGTGCCCGAACAGATCGCGATCGTGGGCATCGACAACGACCCCATGGCGCAGCTGCTGACGCGCATCCCGCTCACCTCGGTGATCCAGGGCGCGGAAGAGATGGGTCGCACCGCGGCGCACCTCCTGCACCAGATGCTGCGTGGCGTGGACTGCTCGACCACGCGCGTGCTCGTGCCGCCCGTCGGCATGAACGTGCAGGTCTCGAGCCGCTACCAGCCGATGCGCAGCCCGCACGTGATGCGCGCCAGCCACTACATCCGCCAGTACGGATGCCTCGGCATCAAGACCGAGCAGGTGGCGGACTATGTCGGCGTCTCGCGCACGGTGCTGGAAGAGCACTTCAAGCGGGAGCTGAAGCAGACCGTCCACCAGGTGATCCTCAAGCACAAGCTCGACACCGCCTGCGACCTCATCGCGAACACCGACACACCGTTGGCCGACGTCGCGCTGCGCTGCGGCTTCACGTCGCTGCAATACATGTATGCGGTATTCCGGCGCGAGTACGATTGCACGCCGCGCCAGTACCTCGACCTCCATCGCAAGGCGGCGGCCACCTGACCGCCTCCACGGATCGTTCCATGCCCGTTTCCACCGCCACCGCCTGGGGCCAGCTTCCCGACGGCACACCCCTGCACCGCTGGACCCTGCGCAACGCGCGCGGCGGCCAGGTCGAGATAAGCGACCTCGGCGCCACGCTGCTCTCGTGGCAATCGCCCGATCGCCACGGCCGCCTGGGCGAGGTGGTGCTCGGGCACCCCACCGCGCAGCATTACCTCGATTCCAACGCGTACATGGGCGCCGTGGTCGGGCGCTGGGCCAACCGCATCCGCGGCGGCCGGTTCCGCCTGGACGGGATCGACTACAAGGTCGACCGCAACGATGGCGGCAATCACCTGCACGGTGGCCACGACGGGTTCCATCGCCATCGCTGGGACGCCGATACCGATGGCGACGATCTGGTCCTGCGGCTGGTGTCGCCCGAGGGCGACGGCGGTTTTCCGGGCGAGTTGCGCGTGGATCTGCGCGTCCGGCTCGAGGACGACGGGACGCTGGATCTGCGCTACGAGGCGACCAGCGACGCGCCGACGCCCCTTAGCCTCACCGCGCACCCGTACTTCAACCTCAACGACCGGCGCCCGGACATCCGCGATCACGTGATCCGCATCGGCGCCGACGAGTTCCTCGCGATCGACGCCGGCGCCATCCCCGTCGGCCGGCAACACGTGGCCGGCACGGCGTTCGATTTCCGAGAGCCGGCGCCGATCGGCTCGCGGCTGCACTGGCCCGACCCGCAGCTGCGGCTCGTGGGCGGCT
Source organism: Luteibacter sp. 3190 (assembly GCF_031456385.1). Lineage (NCBI taxonomy): Bacteria > Pseudomonadati > Pseudomonadota > Gammaproteobacteria > Lysobacterales > Rhodanobacteraceae > Luteibacter > Luteibacter sp. 3190. The sequence continues at coordinate 416,293 of NZ_JAVDUO010000002.1, forward strand.
TCGACCATTGCTACGTCCCGCGCGGTCCGGCGGGCACGCTGCGCACCGTGGCGGTCGTCACCGAGCCCTCCAGCGGACGCCGCCTGACCATCGACACCGACCGCCCGGGCCTGCAGTTCTACAGCGGGCAGAAGCTGACCGGCCAGACGGGCCGCCATGGCGACACGTACGGGCCGTTCGCCGGATTCGCGCTCGAAGCCCAGGCGTTCCCGGACCAGGTGAACGGGCCGGACGCGGACGGCGCGATCCTGCGGCCGGGCGTGGTCTGGCGCCAGCACACGCGGTACAGGGTCGATACGCCCTGATCGCCCCCTCCTAGGAGCGCGCCCTGCGCGCGACATGCTTTGAGGCGGTGACCCCGAGCTGGCGCGCCAGCTCGCAGCCTTCCGCGAACACATGTCGCGCGCAGGGCGCGCTCCTACGGGCGGCGGCGGGCATTACAATGCCCGCATGTCATTAATCCAATTGCTCAACGTCGACTTCAGCGTCGGCGGCCCGCTCCTGCTCGAACAGGTCGATCTTTCCCTCGATACCGGTGAGCGCGTCTGCATCGTCGGCCGCAACGGCGCCGGCAAGTCCACGCTGCTGAAGCTGATCGCGGGCGAGCTGCATCCCGACGACGGCGAGATCCGCCTGCAGGGCGGCACGCGCATCGCGCGGCTCACGCAGGAAGTGCCGCAGGACACCACGGGCAGCGTCTTCGACGTGGTGGCGGACGGCCTCGGCGAGCTCGGCCATCTGCTCGCGCGCTACCACCACCTGATCGAGCAGGGCGACATGGACGCCCTCGGCGATGTCCAGGCGAAGATCGAGGCGCAGAACGCCTGGGATCTGGACTCGCGCATCGAGCAGGTCATCGAGCGACTGGAGCTGCCCGCGCACAGCGACTTCTCCGAGCTGTCGGGCGGCATGAAGCGTCGCGTGCTGCTCGGCCAGGCGCTGGTGCGCGATCCGAACCTGCTCCTGCTCGACGAGCCGACGAACCACCTCGACATCGAGGCCATCGCCTGGCTCGAGGGCTTCCTCAAGAGCTTCGACGGCAGCATCGTCTTCATCACCCATGACCGCAGCTTCCTGCGCTCGCTCGCGACGCGCATCGTCGAGATCGATCGTGGCCAGGTCACCAGCTGGCCCGGCGACTACGACAACTACCTGCGCCGGCGCGAGGAACGCCTGCACGCCGAAGCCCAGGCGAACGCGCACTTCGACCGCAAGCTGGCGCAGGAAGAGGTCTGGATCCGCCAGGGCATCAAGGCACGCCGCACCCGCAACGAGGGTCGCGTCCGCGCGCTGAAGGCGCTGCGTCGCGAGCGCATGGAGCGCCGCGAGCAGGCGGGCAACGCGAAGATCACGCTGGCCACCGCGCAGGCGTCGGGCCGCAAGGTGATCGACGCGAAGCACGTGACCCAGGCCTATGGCGGCCGCACGCTGCTGCGCGATTTCTCGACCACCATCATGCGCGGCGACCGCGTCGGCATCATGGGTCCGAACGGCGCCGGCAAGTCGACGCTGCTGAAGATCCTGCTCGGCGAGCTGGTGCCGCAGGACGGCGAGGTCACGTTGGGCACGGGCCTGCAGATCGCGTATTTCGATCAGCACCGTTCCATGCTCGACGACCGCATGAACGCGCTGGACAACGTGGCCGAAGGCCGCGAATACATCGAGCTCAACGGACAGCGCAAGCACATCATCGGCTACCTGCAGGATTTCCTGTTCTCGCCCGAGCGCGCCCGCGCGCCGATCACGCGCCTCTCCGGTGGCGAGCGCAACCGTCTCCTGCTCGCGAAGCTGTTCGCGCAGCCGTCCAACCTGCTGGTGATGGACGAACCGACCAACGACCTCGATGTCGAGACGCTGGAGCTGCTGGAAGAACTGCTCAACGATTACACCGGCACGCTGCTGCTCGTCTCCCACGACCGCGACTTCATCGACAACGTCGTGACGAGCACGCTGGTGCTGGAGGGCGACGGCGAGGTCGGCGAGTACATCGGCGGCTACAGCGACTGGCTGCGACAGAAGCCCGTGGTGGCCGCGGCCCGGCAGGCGGCGAAGGCCGCCGCGCCGGCGCCCGCTCCGGCTCCCGCGCCTGCCGTGGCCGCGGCGAAGAAGAAGCTTTCGTTCAAGGAACAGCGCGAGCTGGAGCTGCTGCCCGCGAAGCTCGAAGCGCTGGAATCGGAAATCGCCCGCCGCACCGAGGCGATGAACGATCCGAAATACTTCCAACAGGACGCCGCGGCCATCACGCGCGGCAACGACGAGCTGGCGAAGCTGCAGGCCGAACTCGACGCGGCGTTCGCGCGCTGGGAAGAGCTCGAGGGCTGAGGCGGCAGGCTTTCGTAGGAGCGCGCCCTGCGCGCGACATGTTTTGAGGCCAGGAGCCGCAGGGCCTGATCCTCTTCGCGAAAAACTGTCGCGCGCAGGGCGCGCTCCTACGGCCGGCCGTGTCGCTGCCCTGCGCGCGACATGTTTTGAGGCCAGGAGCCACAGGGCCTGATCCTCTTCGCGAAAAACTGTCGTGCGCAGGGCGCGCTCCGACGGCCGGCCGTGTCGCTGCCCTGCGCGCGACATGTTTTGAGGACAGGAGCGGCAGGGCCTGACGCTCTTCGCGAAAGACTGTCGCGCGCAGGGCGCGCTCCTACGGGTTTCGCGCTAAAGGCGGAACACCTCGACCACCCGCGAGAGCTCGGCCGCCTGGTCTTCCAGGCTCTTCGCCGCCGCGGCCGCTTCTTCCACGAGCGCGGAATTCTGCTGCGTGGAATCGTCCATGCGCGATACCGCGTGGTTGATCCGGCCGATCTGTTCGGACTGCTCGCCCGACGCGCGGCTGATGTTGCCCATCAGCTCCGCGACATCGCGGATGCGGCCGATCACGATCGCCATGTTCCGTCCGGCCTCCGTCACGAGGCCGTGGCCCGCGTCGACGCGGCCGACCGATTCGCCGATCAGCGAGGCGATCTCCTTCGATGCCGACGAACTGCGCTGCGCGAGGTTGCGCACCTCTTCCGCGACGACCGCGAAGCCCTTGCCCTGCTCGCCGGCGCGCGCGGCCTCCACGGCCGCGTTCAGCGCGAGGATGTTCGTCTGGAAGGCGATGCCGTTGATGATGTCGACGACGTCGGCGATACGCTGCGACGACGCCTGGATGCCGTTCATCGCGTCGACCGCCTCCTGCATGGCACCGGCCTCCTGCTGCACCGCCACGCTCGCGTCGGTCGCCAGCGCGCTGGCTCGCGCCGAATGGCCGGCGTTGTCGCGCACCGTGCGTGTCAGCTGATCCAGGCTGGCCGCGGTGAGCTGCAGTTCGTGGGCCTGCGCTTCGGTGCGCGTCGACAGATCGGCGTTGCCCGCCGCGATTTCGGACGTGCTGCCCGCCATGCTGGCCGCCGCCTTGCGCACGGAACGCGCGATGTCGCCGAGCCCGTCGCCGATGCCGTCGATGGAACGCATGAGCTGGCCGATCTCGTCGCGCCGCGTGGAGTCGAGCCGTGCCGTGAGGTCGCCTTCCGCGAGCCGGCGCGCCGCTTCGACGGCCTGCGCGAGCGGCTGCGTGACCCGGCGACGAATGGCGACGAAGACGAGCACCGCCAGCACGGCGACGAGCGCGATGCTGGTCGCGGCGGCGATACCGCGCATGCGACGCACCGGCGCGTACAGCTCGTCCATGTCGGCGATGCCGGCCACCAGCCAGTGCCATGCCGGATCGGTCGCGTAGACGGCCAGGCGCTCGACGCGCGTGCCGTCCGCGTCGAGGCTGTAGCGCAGTTCGCCGGCGCTCCCCGACAGCATCCGGCCGAAGACCGGCTGCCCCTCGGCATCGAGCACCTTCAGCGCGGCGCCCGGCACTGCGGCGGCGCCCTTGAGCGACGGGTCCACCACGAACGTGCCGTAGCGCTTGCCCGCCGCGGCGTCGACGACGGCGTAGTAACCGTTGCGGCCGATGCGGATCCCCGCGATCTCGTCCTGCAGCGCCTTCATCTCCTTGCCGATCTCCACGCCGATGAAGAACGCGCCGAGCACGTGACCCGCCTGGTCCTTGATGGGCTCGTAGCGGGTGACGAAGGGACGATCGAACAGCACCGCCGGACCGCCGTACGAGGCACCCGTGAGCAGCAGCGGGAAGGCGGGATGCGCATGGTCGATCGACGTGCCGACCGCGCGCGAGCCGTCCTCCTTCTTCAGCGACGTCGTCACGCGGATGAAGTCGTTGCCGTCGCGGACGAACAGCGTCGCGACCACATGCGCACGCGCCGAGAATTCGTCCGTCAGGGTGAAGTCGTTGTTCAGCGGTTTCCCGTCATGCAACAGCTGCGGCACCGTATGACCGGCCATGGTCACGCGGTGTGTGTCGTCCACCGTGAAGCGGCCGGGGTAGTAGCTCTTGTAGACGTCGAGGAAACGGTCGGACTCGGCCAGCAGCGCGCCGCCGAACGTGTTCACCAGGGCGATGATGGCCCGGTTGCCGCGCGCGAGGTCTTCGCGCGCCCGCACCTCCAGTTCCCGCGACGCCATCGTCGTGGTCGCCACCGTCAGCAGCGCGATGCCCACGGCGACGATGCCCACCACCAGCAGGTTCAGCCGCGCGCCGACGCTCATGCCGCGCCGGGGGGCGCGATCACCGTTCTCGTTCATGGAAAGCCTTCAGACCAGATGGGCACGCGACGGTGCCCCGAACCGGCTGTTACGGCAGGTCCGGGCCGGTCTTTAGGCCTCAGCCCGTATTCTGAAGCCCCTGTGAGACGCCGTTCACACAGGCGACCAGCGCCTTGAGCAGGGCCTCGTCCTTGCCGCCCGTGGCGCGCCAGCGCCGGAGCAGGTCGACCTGGAGCAGGCTCATCGGGTCGACGTACGGGTTGCGCAGGCGGATGGACGTCGCCAGCCGGGGGTCGCCGGCCAGCAGTTCGTCGGCCCCCTTCAGCTTCAGCACCCAGCGCACGGTGCGCTCGAATTCCGCGCGGACCATCGGGAAGAAGCGCTCGTGGAGCGGCCCGGCCAGCACCGAGAACGCCTCGGCGATGTCGATATCGGCCTTCGCCAGCACCATCTCGACGTCGTCGAGCATCGTGGAGAAGAACGGCCAGTCCCGCGCCATCTTCACCAGGGTGTCCTCGCCGCAGTCCTTCGCGACCGCGTCCAGGGCCGAGCCCAGCCCGTACCAGCCGGTGAGTACCGCGCGGCACTGCGTCCACGAGAACACCCAGGGGATCGCGCGCAGGTCCTCGACGCCCTTCATGCTGCGCCGGCGGGCGGGACGCGAGCCCAGGGTCATCCGCTCGATCACGTCGATCGGCGTGGCGCCGCGGAAGTAGTCGACGAAACCCTCGGTGTCCACGAAGGCGCGGTAGGCCTTGCGGCTCTCGTCCGACAGGCGCGCCATCGTGTCCTTCCAACCCGCCTCGCGCGCTTCCGCGTCGCGCGGACGCAGCGAGGCGCGCATCACGGCGCCGAGCGTCTGCTCGAGATTGCGCACCGCTAGCGCGCGGATGCCGTATTTGCGATGGATAACCTCTCCCTGCTCCGTCACGCGGAGCGTGCCGGCGACGGAGCCGCGCGGCGAGGCCATCAGCGCCGGCGTGATGCGCGAGCCGCCGCGGCTCGCCGAGCCGCCGCGGCCGTGGAAGAACGCGACGCGGATGCCCGCCTTCGCCGCCACCTCGAGCAGCTCCACCTGCGCGCGCTGCAGGCTCCACTTCGAGGCGACGGTACCGCCGTCCTTGCCGCTGTCGGAGTAGCCGAGCATCACCCACTGGCGATCGCCACGCGCCTTCAGGTGCGCGCGGTAGACGGGATCGTCGAGCAACGCCTGCAGCGTCTGCGCGCCGCCGCTGAGGTCGTCGATCGTCTCGAACAGCGGCGCCACGTCGAGCGGCACGCGGCCGTCTTCGAGCAGGCCGCCGCGGCGCGCGAGCGCGAGCACCGCGAGCACGTCGGCGGCGGTCTCCGCCATGCTGATGATGTAGAGGCCGGTCGCCTCGTGCCCGTAGCGCTTGCGCGAGTCGGCCAGCGTGGCGAACACGTCGCGGAGCATCCCCGCCGCTTCGTGTCCCTCACCCGCCACGAAGCTGCGCTCGCCGGCCGCGAAGGGCCGCAGCGTCTTCACGCGCGCCGCCGTGTCGCGGTTCTGCCAGTCGGCGTCATCGAGCAGCGCGGCGAGCGCCTCGTCGTGCACACGGGCATCCTGGCGCACGTCGAGGCGCGCGAGGTGGAAGCCGAACGTGCGGGCGCGCCAGAGCAGGCGACCGACGGCGTACGCGCCCGCGTGGCGGCCGCTGTGGTTGACCAGGCTCTTCTCGATCAGCGCGATGTCGTCGATGAATTCGGCGGCGGTGGCATAGCCCTCCTCGCCTTCGTCGAGCGTGGCCGCGAGGCGCGCGGCGACGAACGTCAGGAACGCGCGGTACGGCATGTCGCCATGGCGCGGCCGGATGCGCGCGGCCGCTTCGGGGAGGCGCTCGCGGTAGTCCTCGATGCGGCGCTGCAGCCGGTCGTCGAGCGTCACGCGGTCCTGCGTCTGGCTGAGCAGGCGACCGAGCGCGACGACGTCCTCGACATAGCGCTCCAGCACCAACGTGCGCTGCGCGGCGAGCGTGGCCGCGATCGTTTCCGCGTTGACGTTCGGATTGCCGTCCATGTCGCCGCCCACCCAGGTGGCGAAGCGAAGGAGGCGCGGAACGACGACGTCCTCGCCGTAGGTATCGGCGATGGCCTGCTGCATCGATTCGTAGAGGGCGGGCAGCACGCGGTAGATCGGACGGGAGATGTAGAAACCGACGTGGTCGAACTCGTCCTGCACGCTCGGCCGCACCGGCGACGCCTCGGCGGTCTGCCATCCGGCGGACAGCGCCATGAGGATGCGGGCGTCGTCGTCGCGGAGCTCCTGCGGCGTGCGCGTCGGATCGAACTCGTCGACGAGCGCGCGCACGATCTCCTGTTCCTTCTCCAACAGCGAGCGACGCACCGCCTCGGTCGGATGGGCGGTGAACACGGGTTCGACGTCCAGGCGGTCGAGCAGGCGCGATAGCTCCTCCTTCGTGACGCCGTCCTTCTTCAGCAGGGCGAGCACGGCGGCGAGCGATTCGGGCTGGGGTGCCCCGCCCTCGCGCTGGTAGTCGCGACGGCGGCGGATGCGGTGCACGCGCTCGGCCGTGTTCACCGCCTGGAAATACGTGGCGAAGGCGCGGGCTAGCGATTCGGCGTCGGCGGCGTCCAGGCCGGTCAGCGAGTCCGCCAGGGCATCCACGGCGGCGCCGCTGCGCCGGCGGTGGATGGCGGCGGTCCGGACGTGCTCCACCCGCTCGAAGAACGCCTGGCCGCCCTGCTCCGCGAGCATCTGGCCGACCAGGGCGCCGAGGCGGCGTACGTCCTCGCGCAGGGGACCGTCGTGGGGCAGGAACTCGGGATCGCGTGCGGCTTCCATCGGTGTCTCACGTGGCATCGAAACCCCGAGAGTACCGAAAAAGATGTGTTCATCCCTGCATCCGGATTCCGCGATACAATCGCCGGACCGTTTTGCCCGCCGAGGGGCGCTGCGACCGTGGGTTCGACCCATAGGCCAGGCTCGGCGCGGCGTCCCACCAAACGGCGCCCCCGTGAATCTCCGGAGCTACGCCAGATGAACGCCGTCACCAAAGACACCGCCTTCCAGGATTACAAGGTCCGCGACATGTCGCTGGCCGACCTCGGCCGCCGCCGCATCCGCATGGCGGAAGAGGAAATGCCGGGCCTGATGCAGATCCGCGCCCGCTACGCCGGCGAGAAGCCGCTCAAGGGCGTCCGCCTCTCGGGCTCGCTGCACGTCACCAAGGAAACCGCCGTGCTCGCCGAGACGCTGCGCGAGCTGGGCGCCTCGGTCCGCTGGGCTTCCTGCAACATCTTCTCGACGCAGGACGACGTCGCCGCCGCGCTCGCCGCGGGCGAACTGCCGGTCTTCGCGTGGAAGGGCGAGACGCTCGAAGAGTACTGGGAGTGCACGCTCGACATGCTCACCCATCCGGGCGAGCTCGGCCCGCAGCTGATCGTCGACGACGGTGGCGACGCCACCCTCTTCATCCACAAGGGTGTCGAACTCGAAGACGGCAGCGACTGGGTCAACACCCCGAGCGGCAATCACGAAGAGCAGGTCATCAAGGACCTCGTGAAGAAGACCGCCGCCGCGCGTCCGGGCTGGTTCAAGAAGATCGCCGCCGAGTGGAAGGGCGTGTCGGAAGAGACCACGACCGGCGTGCATCGCCTGTACCAGCTCGCCGAGGCCGGCAAGCTGCTCGTGCCCGCGATCAACGTCAACGACTCGGTCACCAAGAGCAAGTTCGACAACCTCTACGGTTGCCGTGAGTCGCTCGCCGACGGCATCAAGCGCGCGACCGATCTCATGATCGCCGGCAAGACCGCCGTCGTCTGCGGCTACGGCGACGTGGGCAAGGGCTGCGCGCATTCGCTCAAGGGCTTCGGCGCCCGCGTGATCGTGACCGAGATCGATCCGATCAACGCCCTGCAGGCCGCGATGGAAGGCTTCCAGGTCACCACCGTCGAAGACACCCTCGGCATCGGCGACATCTATGTCACCACCACGGGCAACAAGGACATCATCACGCTGGAACACATGGCGAAGATGAAGAACAACGCCCTGGTCTGCAACATCGGCCACTTCGACAACGAGATCCAGATCGACCGCCTGAACAACGCGAAGGACGTCAGCCGCGAGACGATCAAGCCGCAGGTCGACCGCTACACCTTCGGCGCCACGGGCAACAGCATCTACATGCTGGCGGAAGGCCGCCTGGTGAACCTCGGCTGCGCCCACGGCCACCCGAGCTTCGTCATGTCGAACAGCTTCTCGAACCAGACGCTGGCGCAGATCGACCTGTGGAAGAACAAGGACGCCTACGAGAAGACGGTCTACCGCCTCCCGAAGAAGCTGGACGAGGAAGTCGCCCGCCTGCACCTCGAGCAGATCGGCGTGAAGCTCACGGTGCTGACGCAGGACCAGGCCGACTACATCGGCGTGCCGGTGGAAGGCCCGTACAAGGCCGACCACTACCGCTACTGATCGAGGGGATTTCCCCGGATCGACAAGGGCGCCCTCGGGCGCCCTTTTTTTGCCGTCCGTAGGAGCGCGCCCTGCGCGCGACATGTTTTGTAGCCAGGAGCCACACGGCCTGATGCGCTTCGCGAAACGCTGTCGCGCGCAGGGCGCGCTCCTACGGAGACGGCTAGCCATCTTTCCATCTGGATGGAAAGATATATACTTCGGCCATCCCTCCGAGGTCGCGCCATGCCCGCCATCAGCTTCGAGTTCTTCCCGCCCAAGACCGACGAGCAGCGCCAGCAGCTCGATAGCGCCGTGGGGCGCCTCAAGGGCCATGCTCCCGACTATGTCTCGGTGACGTTCGGCGCCGGTGGCTCGACGCTCAGCTACACGGACGAAACGGTGCGCCGGCTGCGCTCGGAGCACGCGCTTTCCGTCGCGCCGCATCTCTCGTGCATGGGCGGCACCCGCGCGGAGATCGGCGCCCTGCTCGACGCGTACAAAGCATCCGGCTGCCGACGCATCGTCGCGCTGCGCGGCGATCTGCCGTCCGGCATGGCCACGCCGGGCGACTTCCGTTACGCGGCGGAGCTCGTCGCCTTCATCCGCGAGCACAGCGGCGATCATTTCCACATCGAGGTCGCGGCCTATCCGGAAATGCACCCGCAGGCCGAGAACGCCCTCGCCGACCTGCGCCACTTCAAGGCCAAGGTGGATGCCGGCGCCGATGGCGCGATCACGCAGTATTTCTTCAACGCGGACGCCTATTTCCGCTTCGTCGACGACGTCACGAAGCTCGGCGTGAACATCCCCATCGTGCCGGGCATCATGCCCATCGCGAACTTCAGCCAGCTGCGCCGCTTCTCCGATCAGTGCGGCGCCGAGATCCCGCGCTGGATCGTCAAGCGCATGCAGGCCCACGGCGACGACGCGGGCGCGGTGCGCGAACTGGGGGCCGATGTCGTGGCCGAACTCTGCCAGCGGCTGCTCGACGGCGGAGCGCCCGGCCTGCACTTCTATACGATCAACCGTGCGCGGGCGACGACGTCGGTCCTGGAGCGCCTCGCCGCGCGTTGAGAACGTGCGCGCCGTCACCCTCCGCGCATGCGCGGAACGGGATGATGGCGCACCGTTCGCCGCCGCGCCGCCTCCGTGATCCGCGCCATCGCCCTGCTGCTCCTGCTCTGCCTCGCCCTGCCCGCCGCCGCGCAAACGGCGATCCATCGATGCGTCGGCCAGGACGGGCGGCCGGTGTTCAGCGACCAGCCGTGCAGCGCGGTGGGCGCGGCGTCCCTCCTGCCCACCCCGTCTTCCGCCGCGAGCACGCCGGGCGTGCCGACCGCGGGCCTTCTCTGCGCCAAGGACATCGGCGAGCTGCGCGAGGGCATGGCCCAGGCGTTCGCCGCCCGCAGCGCCAACCGCATCGGCGGCCTCGTGCTCTGGAACGGCTACGGGAGCGCGGGCACCGTCGAGAACCTGCGCGCCATGGAGTCCCTGGTGCGGCAATCGCTCGTGGCGCTGGAAGGCGGCGAGGGATCCGGCATCGACGCCGTGACAGCCCCTCCCGGCGCCCAAGGCCCCACCCGCCGCGCGCATTTCGCGGTGGTCCGGGACGCGGGCTGCCTCTGGCTCCGCCCGCCGGGCTGAGCCAGGTCTACCTGCCGGAAACACTTCCCACATACTGCATCGCGCCATGTGGCGCCCCAACGTACCCGGTATCATGGGCGGTCCCCTACGGAGCGTACCCATGTCGCAGAACTACCCCGAATGGATCTGGCAGAACGGGCAGATCAAGCCCTGGCGCGATGCCACCGTCCACGTGATGGCGCACGCGCTGCATTACGGCTCGTCGGTGTTCGAAGGCATCCGCAGCTATGAAACGCCCGACGGCGCGGCCATCTTCCGCCTGACGGACCACCTCAAGCGCCTGTACCTCTCCGCGAAGATCTACGACATCGAGATCCCCTACTCGATGGACGAGCTGGCGGAAGCCTGCCGCGAGGTGATCCGCAGGAACGAGCTCAAGGCCGCCTACCTGCGCCCGGTCGCCTTCCGCGGTCTCGGCGGGTTCGGCCTCTCGGCCGACTGCCCCACCGACGTCGCCGTCGCCACCTGGCCCATGGGCCCGTACCTTGGACCCGAGGCCCTGCAGAACGGCATCGACGCCTGCGTGTCGAGCTGGCAGCGCTTCGCTCCGAACACGATCCCGGCGGGCGCGAAGGCCGGCGGCAATTACCTTTCCGGCCAGCTGATCGCGCGCGAAGCGCGTCGCCTCGGCTTCGGCGAAGGCATCGCGCTCGCGAACACGGGCCTCCTCAGCGAAGGCGCGGGCGAGAACCTGTTCCTCGTCTTCGACGGCGCGCTGCACACGACGCCGGCCAGCGCCTCGATCCTCACGGGCATCACGCGCCACACGCTGATGACGCTCGCCCGCGAGGAAGGCATCGACGTGATCGAACGCGACCTCCCGCGCGAGTACCTCTACCTCGCCGACGAGATCCTGATGTGCGGCACGGCCGCCGAGGTCACGCCGATCCGTTCGGTGGACGGCAAGAAGATCGGCAGCGGCCAGGCCGGTCCGATCACCCGCCGCCTGCAGGAACTGTTCTTCGGCCTGTTCAACGGCAAGACCGCCGACCGCTGGGGCTGGCTCGAACCGCTGTAAGCCGCGGGCAGCATGTGGGAGCGGCCCTGGCCGCGACGCCGTTGGCGAAAGAGGGGCAGGAACTGTCGCTCTTCGCGAAAAGCCGTCGCGGCCAGGGTCGCTCCAACGACCTTAGTTGCAGAACCCGTTCGGGTACGACGACGAGCGATAGGCGTACAGCCAGCTCGTCTTGCCGCCGTCGTTGGCGATGTTCCAGCCGTTGCCGATCGAGCCGATCGCGGTGTTCAGCGTCTGCGAGCGCGTGAGCACCGGCGTCGTGAAGTAGTCGTCGGCGTCGGCGTCGACGCGGAACGACAGCTCCGCCACCGACGGCGTCGACGCGTTGTTGATGTACCACAGCGTCAGGGTGAACTCGGCGACCGACTGACCGATATCCGCCTCGGGACCGTCGTACTCCTGCTGCGTGACGGTCACGCCGGCCACCGGCGAGAGCGTGGCGGTCGAGATGTCCGATAGGGCGGACGCACCGGGGAACTGCTTGATCAGCGCCGACACCGTCGTCGGCGTCGTGGTCGCATCCTGCTTCGTCGAGTGCGCGAGCACGAGGCTGCCCGGCGTCACGTCGGTTTCGAGCTTGGTGGACTTGTTCTTGCCGGCACCCGACACGTCGGTCCAGTACGAGAGTTCCTCGTCGGGATGACGGAACTTGAACTGGATGTCCGAATGATCGCCCGCACGGGTGCGCACCGTGTAGCCGCGGCCGTAGAGCGAGCAGCTGTGCGCGGTGTCGTAGTAAGCCAGCGTGTCGCGATCGCCCGCGCTGAAATTGCCCGAGATGGTCTTGTCGAACTTCAGCGCCGTCAGGCGCGTCGACACGTCCTTGAGAAGCTGCGCCGCGGCGGTCGACGGATTGGACGCGAAACGCGACGCGTCGAGGAGCACCTTGTACTCCTTGCTGTCGACATAGGCCGGGGTGTTCGCGTGGCTGGTGGCCGCGCCGAGAAGCAGGGTGGCGGACAGCAGGGAGAGAACCGTACGTTTCATCATGCGCATGACCCTTCAGTGGTGGTGGGAGGCGGCGGTGGAACGCATGCCCGGCAAGGTGAGCCGGTACACGAGGATGCGGTTGTCGTTGTCGATGGCCGAGTCGCAGCGCTGGCCATCCATGACGCAGTGCTTCGCGACGAAATCGTTGTCGTTGCCGACGATGAGGAACCACTCGTCCGGATGTGCGGGATCGAGCGCGGACACCAGGTCCATCGCTTCCCACTTCTCGGACAGAAGCGCCTTGCCCGGCGACGCGGCGTCGATCGCGAGGCCGAAGCGCGCCAGATCCGCGGGATCGAGCAGATCGACCAGCGGCGTGGAGCTGGCCGGACGGATATTCGGACGCAGGTCGCCACCGGCGACGCGCACCGATGTGGTCGCCGTCTCGTATGCGGTGCCGGCGAGGTTCGTCGCGCCCGAGGTATCCACGAGCAGCACGCTCTTGAACACGATCGGACGATCGCCTTCGGCACCCCATCCCGCCCCGTCGCGAGCCAGCATCAGGAAGCGATGGTCGTCGAGCACCCGGATCTCGCTCTGCGCGGCGGTCCGGTTCGGCGTGCCGCCGGCGCCCTTGTCGTCGTACACCGGGAGTCGGACGACGTAGTGCGCGATCGGGCGCGAGGGCACGGCGTTCCGGCTCGTGTCGTAGACGAGCACGCGAGTCAGCGCGCGCCCCGAGGCATCGCCCGGAGCGCTGTCCTGCACGAGCGCGCTCTGCAGCACGACGAACAGACGCGTGCCGTCGGGCGACATCGCCATGCCTTCGACGCCCTGGTTGTTGCGACGACCCGTGGCGGGCGGCCGCAGCGACGTGAAGTCGGGCTTGCCGTTCGCGTCGAGCGGTTGCACGGCACGCGGCGGAACGATCACGCCATTGAGCCGTCCGTCGGCACCGAAGCGGTACACGTTGGCGGCGTACTCGTCGCCGACGTAGAAGCCGCCATCGCGCGTGAACTGCAGCGATTCCGCGTCGAGCGATACGTTGCCCGAGCCTATGCCGCTTGCCGGCGCGGGAAGAACGATGCCACGTTCGCGGAGGGTACCGCCGCGCGGCTCGGCACCGGTGAACGGATTCCCGTTGAAATCGCGCAACACCCTGCCGCCATCCGGCACGAGGTCGAAACGCCCCTTGCCGTCGCCCGCGAGCGACAGGCGTACGCGGAAACGATGCATGCGTCCGCGGTAATCGAAGAAGACGTCGTGCTCGGGATCATTGCGGCCGCGATCGGGAAGCGTCCAGAGCACGCCGGCATAGGTGTCGCCCTCACGCTTCCACGTGCCCGGCTCGATGCTCAGCGACGAGAACGAGCCCAGCGTGTCGCCGAGGAAATCCACCGTGCCGGCCGGCAGCGAGCCCGAGGCGACGAGACCGCGATCCACGTAGACCGTGCCGCCCGCCTCGACGGACCGCGGTAGCGGCGTCGAGGCGATATCCGGCCGGCGGACCTCGATGGCCTGCGCCGAGGCGCTGCCGATCACGACGATGGCGGCGAGCCCGGCGAGGACGCGCCGCATCAGAAGCGCACGTCCAGCGTGGCGAAGTACTGGCGCGGTGCCGACGCATGGAACACGTAGATCGTGCCGGTCGGGTCCGTTGGCGCGAACACGCTGGAGTCCAGGTTGCTCGCGTAGCGCTTGTCGCCGAGGTTGGTGACGTTGAGCGAAAGGCGGACGCTCTTCGCGAACGAGATCGCGCCGAAGTCGTAGCCACCCGAGAGATCCCACACGGTGAAACCACCGAAACCCCGGTCGTTGGTGTAAGTGTAGAAGCGCTCGCCGGTGTACTTGCCGCGCAGCGACGCGAACCATGCACCCTGGGTCCAATCGATCTGGGTCGCGAAGAGCTTCTTCGGCGTGTCCGTCTGGATCTTGCCCTTCGTAGGCTGGACGACGCCGGCCTGCGTGTAGTCGCTCGCATAGGTAGAGCGGTTGAGCGAGGCGGAGTTGTACCAGCGCAGGTGATCCGTCGGCGTCCAGACGAACGTCAGCTCCACGCCGTGGCTGTCCACGCCGCCGACGTTGTAGAAGCGGTTGCCGCAACGCGGACCGACCGGCTGGCGGGAGTCGCACGGGTTGTACTGGAGGAGGCGGTTGTCGAAACGCACCTTGTACGCCGCGAGCGACGCCGCCACCGGGCCGCTCTCGAGGCGATAGCCCGCTTCGAGGCTGCGCGACTTCTCGGGCTTCAGGTCGCCCTGCGCGTTCCAGATCGCCTGGCTCACGGCCTGCGGACCGAGCTTGAAGCCACCCTGGAACATGGCGATGTTCTTGGCGAAGCTCGCGAAGACTTCCTGGCCCTCCGCGAGCTTGTAGCGCGCGCCGAACTGCGGGAGAAGCGCCTTGCTCGCGCTGAGCTTGCCGCTGGCGAACTGGTTGTTCGACGTGGGACTGATCGGGGTCAGTGCCACGCCGGGCAGCGCCGTCGCCTGCGACGTGACGTGAGGGCTCTTCACGCCGACGTCGACGGTGAGCGCGTCGTCGAGGAAGCGGATCGTGTCCTGCAGGAACGCCTGGCGCGTGTTCCACACGGTGCGCTGGTCGAACACGCCGATGTTCGGCGTCTCGTCGATACGGCCGCTGAGGTCGCGCGGACCGGTCACGTAGCTGCTGTAGCGCGACGCGCTGGAGACGTTGTGCTCGTACCAGACGCCGCCCTCGATGTGCTGGTTGGCGAAGTCCCACGCGGCCGACAGGATCGCACCCGAGCGGTTGATCGTGTACAGCGTGTTGCGGAAGATGATGGGCAGCTGGCGCGCCGTGCCCGGGTACGAATACGTGCCGCTGTTCCAGTTGTGGCCTTCGCCCGCGTCCTCGTGATGATAGACCTGGGCGTGGATGGTGACCGCGTCGCTGGGGAAGAAATCGCCGGCGAGGTAGTAGAGATCGTCGTCGCGGAGGATCTGGCCCGCGGTGAACGCGCCGTCCGCGTCGGTGTCCGGACCGCTGCGATCGCACAGGCGCGCATTGAACGTGCCGCTGTTGCAGTACGCCTTGCCCACCGCCCGCTGCCAGTTGGGCGCGTAGCCGCCCCAGTCCCAGCCGAGGCCGCGCGCGAGCTCGCTCTTCGACAGGTAGAAGTAGTCCGCCTGCGTGGTGCGCGAGGTGTCCGCGAAGCCGGTCAGGCGCGCCCAGTCGAAGTCCCAGACGGCCTTGCCGTTGAACTGCTTCGTGGTCGACTGGTTGTAAGCGCTCTGGTGATTGAACAGATCCGACTCGGTGCGCGCGCCGGACAGGTACAGCGAGAAGCCGTCGTATTCGCCGGTGTCGAAGCGCGCGTACGTACGGCGGTTATGGTCGCTGCCGAACGTCTGCGCGACACGGCCGCCCATCGTCTTCGACGGATCGTTCGACGTGTACGCGATGGTGCCGCCGAGGTTGCTGGTGGACGGCGTGCCGAGGTTGCCGATGCCTTCCGAGAGCTCCGCGCCGCCGAAATTCTCGGAGATGAGCGCGCGGCTGATCGAAAGGCCGTTGTAGTTGTTGTACGCGCTGTCGCCGAGCGGCATGCCGTCGAGCGTGTAGCCGAGACGCGTGCCGCTGAAGCCGCGCAGGCTCAGGGTCAACGACTGCTCGTTCGTCCCCAGGGCGTCGACCGACTGCGCGTTCACGCCCGGCAGCGTGTTGAGCACCTTCTGCAGGCTCGTGCCGGGCGGGAGCACCTTCTGCTCCGCGGGACGCAGGCGCTGCACCTGGCGGGTTTCGCCGGTGCCGATCACGGAGACCGCGTCGAGCTCCTGCGCCTTGTCCCGCTTGGCCGTCGAGGCGTCGGCGGTGGTATCGGTGTCCGTCGCGAACGCGCCGGAAGCGAAGGCCATGCCGAGAGCGGCGGCCAGGATGGTGGGCTTGAACAAGAGCGACGTCCCTTCTCACGCTGGCGCGCTGCGGCGTCGCTCCCCTGAGCCTGCCCGACACGCGCCGTGAAGCGGTGCATGGTCGGACGTCCAAATGAAATCCTGATGACAGCCGGTATGACGGTTCGCCGTCGCTAGCCAAAATCGATCGCGACCACCTCGGGCGGCGGGGCGGAGGGCGACGCCGAGCGCCCGGTGCTCCCTTCAGGGATCAATTAATCCGTCCCACTCAAGGACCTACATGACGCTCCAGTCAGGAGTCTCGTGGGCATTATTCTGCGCATCACCGGGTTCGCTATCATCCGGCGGACTGAACGCAACGAATGCGTCATCGTCGTATAGATTCACTGTCTCAACGTCGTCGATACATAGTGCCTTCAGGAACTTGCCGAGATCGAGCGCGTCTCCGCCCGCCGCCGCGTTGACAATGTAGTCATAGGTTTCTTCGTAGTCGGTAGTCGGGATCACCGCCAAAGTGTCCTTGTCCCGATAGCCACTCCAAGCTGGAAGCAGCGTAATAAACGTCTTGACTTCAGCGCGCATAGGAAGCGCGAACTCGATAAAACCCACGTAGACCTTACGATTCTTCATGCAGATCATCACGGGCTGAGGCGAGACATGCTCACTTTCGACCAAGTAAGCAGATGGCACTCGTACGAACGGAAGCCGTGACAGTAGCCCCTGAATTCTATGCCATCCAATAAGGCCTAGCGCGAGATGTCGCCAAGGATGGCGCCTTACCGCGTGGCTCGGCTTGACCGGATAGGCGCTCCTAAAGAGAACCTCTTCGAGCTTGTTGAATTGGCCAGCCGCGTACAGCCAGAGTGGTGCTCGCGACTTCGTCCACGCCTTGTTAAACCAATGCCGAAGGACGAAGCCAAGGATGAACGCCAGTACCGCAGTACCGATACCAGGAAAGGGCACGACGCTATGGAGTTTAGCCCAGCATGCCTGGCCAAACTCGGTGAGGGCGAGCAAGAAGGCGATCGTCCTTGCTATGACAAGCAGTACCGCACCCGCTACAGCGGACAAGAACACCATGTGTTCTTTCGGATGGCGCGAAGCCCAGTAACACGTCAGATAGGTATGATTTACAAATATGTATCCGCCGAGGAGCGGAAGGATAAGCTGGTTGAATGGCACGCGTCCTTGCCTCGCCGCACTACCTCTTTGCCTTAGACACAGGAGGCTTGGCCTTCGAGCCAAATGCCGACTTCGTTAATTCTCTGAACCGGCGTCGGCCGTCTTCCGTGCGCAGAAAGCTCTCCACATCTACGGACATGCCAGACCCGTCGAATCTCGCATACGAGTTCTTTGTGGCCGCGAAGTAACCGCTGCGTTTGGTGTCCTTCTTGATCGCACCCATGACGGCACTCCTTGATGCAGGAACAAATACACAGATGACTTGAGCGCAGAGAGCGCTCAGGGCGAAATGGTACTACCAGCCCAAGCCCCATGCTGTCGGACAAGCCCTCACACACTGCCAGCGCCCGACGGAAGGATGCAGGCGATGAAGAAAAGTCAATCAATACAGACAATTAATTGCAGATTAGCGGAAATCGATCGTCGAGATGGCGCCGGCCATCTCGGGGCGCGGGCGCAGGGAGACGTCCCAGCCGTACAGCTCGCACAGGCGACGGACGATCGCGAGGCCGAGGCCGGCACCGCCGCCCGTGGCGCTTTCGCCGCGGATGCCGCGCTGGAACAGCTTCTCGGCGTCCTCCGGCTTGATGCCCGGCCCGGTGTCGATGACGTCGATGCGGCCGTCCATGACGCGCACGGTCACCATGCCTTCCATCGTGTACTTGATCGCGTTGCCGATCAGGTTGGTCAGCGCCACGGAGAGCACCGACGCGGGCGCGTTGACCGTGACCGAGCCATCGGCGATGAGTTCGATCTCGATCGGCTTGCCGCCCATCTGCGGCCGCTGGCTCTCGATCACGTCCGCGGCCACCTTCGCAACATCCGTGGTCTCACCGCGCGTCGGGCCGCGGCGCTCGGCGCGCGAAAGCAGCAGCAGCGCCTCGATCAGCTCGGTCGCCTGCCGCGACGCGCGCTCGATGCGCTTCAGGCGCTCGCGCAACTTGTCGGTGAGGTCGGGCGACCCCTGCAGGAGCTCGGTCGTGCTCGCGATGACCGCGAGCGGCGTGCGCAGCTCGTGGCTCACGTCGGAATTGAACTCGCGGTCGCGTTCGACGACCGAGGTCAGGCGCATCGCGTACTCGTCGAGCGCCACCGCCAGCTCGCCGACCTCGTCGTCGGCGAAATGCGGCGCGAGCGCCTCGGCCTTGCCGACGCGGCGGAAATCGCGCAGGCGCTTCGCCAGATCGGTGACGGGACGCAGCACGCGCGACGACAGCCAGACACCGATCACCAGCGAGAGCAGGCCGAAGAGGAACACCGCCGCGATGACGCTGGTGAGCAGCTGCCGCTTGCCGAGTTCGTCGCGCGACACGTCGAACTGCAGGAAGCTGATGATGCCGCCTTCGCGCCGCACCGCCACCTTGTAGTGATGGCTCTTGCCGTCGCTGCCGGTCTCGTGCAGGTCGTGCACGCCCGTCTCCAGCGACTGCCAGTTGAGCGGCGCCTTGTAGATCGTGCGATCGCTGAACGTCGCGCCCTTGACGATCTCGAACGGCGGCCGCTCGTTCGGGTTCGCGCGCACCTTCGCGTTGAGCGAATCGACCTCGTCCTGCAGCGCGGAATTGATCAGCTGTTCCTCGACGCGCTCGCGGATGTTGAGCGCCGCGTACGCGAAGAGCGCGCTCAGCCCGAAGCCGAACAGCGTGAACGTGACGATCAGGCGGAAACGGAGCTTACGTCTGGACCGCATCCGGATCGACCATGCGATATCCGATACCGTGACGCGTGTGGATCAGCGGTTTCTCGAAGGGTTTGTCGATGGCCGCGCGCAGGCCGTGGATATGGACGCGCAGCGAGTCGGAATCCGGAAGCTCCTCGCCCCAGACCCGTTGCTCGAGGTCCTGGCGCGTGACGACCGACGGGCTGGCCTCCATCAACGCCTGCAGGAGCTTCAGGCCGATGGGGTTCAGCTGGATCGACTTGCCCTCGCGGGTGACGGTGAGGGTGTCGAGGTTATAGGTGAGTCCGCCGACCTTCAGAACACGGCTCTGCGGGCCCTTGCCGCGACGCGCCAGCACTTCCAGGCGCGCGGCCAGTTCCTGCAGGGCGAACGGCTTGGTCATGTAGTCGTCGGCGCCGGACTCGAAACCCGTGAGCTTGTGCTCCAGGGAGTCGCGGGCCGTGAGCATCAGCACGGGGGTCTGCTTGTGGGCCTCGTGGCGGAGCTTCTTCGCGACGTCCAGGCCGTCCATGCCCGGCAGGGTGAGGTCCAGGACGATCACGTCGAAGTCATGGACGACGGCCAGGTGCAGCCCGGTGACGCCATCGCCGGCGAAATCGACGACGTGGCCGCGATCCTCGAGGTAATCCCCGATGTTGGTCGCGATGTCGGTGTTGTCTTCGATGACCAGAACGCGCATGCGGGGCACTCCGATTGTGCGGTCGCTTTGAGTCTTATGAGTATTGCGACTGCAAGCTTAACGGGGAATGCGTGAAGCGGACAGCACCGGGCGGGGCGGCGCCTAAAAGAGAGGCCCGGGCGAGGAACCCCGCCCGGGCCGAAAGAACTACTGCCCCGATACCGTCACCCCGCGTCGCGGAATCACAGTGGCACCTTTATAGGGGACCGCCCTTTAAATCGCCGTTAACCCCTTCACGGCCCGGGCACGGCGGGGCTTCGGCACGACCGGCCGGTCGGCCAGGCGCGCCTCGCAATGGGCGACGATGGCGCCGGCCACGTCCACGCCGGTGCTGCCCTCGATGCCTTCGAGGCCCGGGGAAGCGTTCACTTCCAGGAGCAACGGCCCACGCGACGACCTGAGCAGGTCCACGCCGGCGACCTCCAGCCCGAGCGCCGAGGCGGCCCGGATGGCGACGCTGCGCTCCTCGTCGGTGAGCTCGACCGCGGCCGCGGTGCCGCCACGATGGATGTTGGCGCGAAACTCGCCCGGGGCCGAGGAGCGCTGCATCGACGCGACCACCTGGTCGCCGACGACGAAGCAGCGCAGGTCCTGGCCGTTGGCTTCCTTGATGAACTCCTGGACGAGGAAGTTCGCGTAAAGGCCACGGAAGGCTTCGATGACGCTCTTGGACGCCGAGCGCTTCTCGGCGAGCACGACGCCGGTGCCCTGCGTGCCCTCGTTGAGCTTGATGACGTGCGGCGGCTCGCCGAGCATCGCGAGCAGGTCGGAGGTGTCGTCGGGGTTGTCGCCGAACGCGGTCACGGGCATGTCGATTCCCTGCACCGCCAGGATCTGCAGGCAGCGCAGCTTGTCCCGCGCGCGCAGCACGGCGTCGGACGGATTCGGCGTGAACACGCCCATCAGTTCGAGCTGGCGCAGCACGGCCGTGCCGTAGAACGTGCTCGACGCGCCGATGCGCGGAATCACGCAGTCGACGGGGCCCAGCGGCTTGCCCTTGAAGTGGATGGCGAACGACGCCGGCGCGATGCTCATGTAGCAACGCAGCGGGTCGATCACCCGGACGGTGTGCTTGCGCCGGCGCGCGGCCTCGACGAGGCGCTGGGTGGAATAGAGCCGCGCGTTGCGCGACAGGATGGCGATCTTATGAAGGGTCCCGGACGGCCCGGCGCGGCGTCTGCGAGTAGGAAAGCGAAGGGTCGACCAGGAAGCGCCCGTCGAGCGCCGTCCGGCCAAGCAGGAGGGGAAACAGCATGTGCCGCCGGTCGGTCAGGTTCACTTCCGCGAGGAAACGGCGGCCGGCGAGTTCGACCTCGGCCTCGATGAACCAGCGCACCGACTTGTGCCCACCGGAGTCCGTCACCGTCCTGCGGCCGGTCGCCCTCGCCTCGCAAGGCGCCGAAAGGCCACCGCGGCGGGTCGTGCGCACCTGGAAACGCAGCCACGTGCCCGACTCGCGTTCGTCCACTTCCAGCCATTCGACATGCAGCGCCGACGAGCGCGCGCCGGTGTCGAGCTTCGCCTTGAGGACGGAGACGCCGAGCGACGGAAGTGCGAGCCGTTCGCGCCAGCCGAGGGTGATGACATCAGTCATGGGTCTGGAGCGACGGTGTGGGGGGACGACGATGGGACGCGGGGAACGACCCGTAGTTCGCGGCGGCTCGCCACGATGGGAAAAGGATGCCGAAGGTACCGGACGCGTGCAACTGCCGCGACGGCCGATGCCGCCCCGGCGTCGTCACGCCGATGAAATATCCGTCAACGCGTCGCGGCGGATCGGCCCGCGCGGCGCGCCCTCGCCATCATGTAGAACGCGCTGCCCACGCCGACCAAGGCGACCAGGCCTACGTAGTGCGCGGGACCCAGTCCACCCGCCGACTTCGCGAGATAACCCACGAGGACCGGCGTGGCCGCGCCGCAGATCGCATAGGCCACGTTGTACGACAGCGAGATGCCGGAGAAGCGGATGGCCGGCGGGAACGCGGCGATCATCACGGCCGGAACGATGCCCGCGACACCGGCGAACAGACCCGCGATGGGATACAGCACGTAGAGATGGGCGCCGCCCGTGCTCAGGTCGGCGTAGAGGGCATACGTCGCCAGCGCCAGGCCGATGGATGCCACGAGCATCGCGCGCGCCTTGCCCTGCCAGTCCACCAGCAGCCCGCCGAGCACGCAACCGATGCAGAGCGTGAGCGCGGCGAGGCTGCCGGCAGTGAACGCGCGCGACGCGTCGATCCGGAACGCCGTCTGCATCAGCGTCGGCGTCATCAGGATGACCACGACGATCGCCGCCGTGAGCACCCATGTGACGACCATCGACAGCGCGACACCGGGCAGGTGATCGCGCACGACGACCCACGCCGGGAGCTCGGTCGACAGTTCCTTGCGTTCGCGCATCTGCGCGAACACCGGCGTCTCGCTCAGCCAGCGGCGCAGATACACCGCGAGGAACCCGAAGATGCCGCCCAGGAGGAACGCGATGCGCCAGCCGTGGTCGAGCATCGCCTCGGGCGACATGCGCGCGTTCATGCCGGCGGCCACCAGCGAGCCGATCAGGATGCCGACGGTGAGGCCCGAGCTGAGGCTCGCGCAGGCGAGTCCGACGCGGCGCGGCGGCACGTGCTCGGCGACGAACACCCACGCGCCCGGCACTTCGCCGCCGATCGCGATGCCCTGCACCACGCGCATCAGCGTGAGCAGGATCGGCGCGAGGACGCCGATCGTGGCGTAGGTCGGAAGCACGCCGATGATCAGCGTGGGTACCGCCATGAGGAACACGCTGAGCGTGAACATGCGCTTGCGCCCGACGCGGTCGCCGAAGTGCGCCATCACCAGCCCGCCGAGCGGGCGAGCGAGGTAACCCACCGCGAAGATGCTGAAGGCCTGCAACTGCGCGACCCAGTCCGAGGTACCCGGCGGGAAGAACAGATGCCCGAGGGTCTTGGCGAAGTACGCGAAGATGACGAAATCGTAGAACTCGAGGGCACCACCGAGGGCGGAAAGGATCAGGGTCTTCGCGTCGCTCCGGCCGAGCGTGCGGCGGTTGGCGATATCGGTGTCTGCGGTCGTCGTGCTCATGCGTTCGTTCGTGGGGGAGGACGGAGGTGCCATCGGCTATTTAGCTGGCACGGAGCCGGAAGGGTCAAGCGGCCGCGACGCTTGCATGCGAATACCGGGACGATAGATCGAGCCTCTGGACTTCATAGGATCAATCGATTGCCGCTATCCGCCGCCGATGTCTATGATCCGTGGAAGAAGCGTCGATGTCCCAGTCGCTGGTCCCACACCGGGCCCCGGCAAGCCAGAGGAGTAGCACGCATGTCGAACGAAGCGAAGTGCCCCTTCAAACACACCGCGGGAGGCGGCACGACCAACAGCGACTGGTGGCCCCACCGCCTGCGGGTGGATCTGCTCAGCCAGCATTCGTCGAAGTCCAATCCGCTCGATCCCGACTTCGACTATGCCGAAGCGTTCGGCAAGCTCGACTACAAGGCGCTGAAGGAAGACCTCCGCGCGCTGATGACCGACTCCCAGGAATGGTGGCCCGCCGACTTCGGCCACTACGGTCCCCTCTTCATCCGCATGGCATGGCACAGCGCCGGCACCTACCGCATCGGCGACGGCCGCGGCGGTGGCGGGCGTGGCCAGCAGCGCTTCGCGCCGCTGAACAGCTGGCCGGACAACGTCAGCCTCGACAAGGCGCGTCGCCTCCTCTGGCCCATCAAGCAGAAGTACGGCAAGAGCATCTCCTGGGCCGACCTGCTCATCCTCACCGGCAACGTCGCGCTGGAGTCGATGGGGTTCAAGACGTTCGGTTTCGCCGGCGGTCGCGAGGACACCTGGGAACCCGATAACGACGTGTACTGGGGCAACGAAAAAGAGTGGCTCGGCGGCGACCATCGCTACAAGGGCGACGGCACGCTCGTGGCCGATCCGCACCTGCACGGCGAAGAGCAGGATCGCACCGAAGGCGGCCGCCATCTGGAAAATCCGCTGGCCGCCGTGCAGATGGGCCTCATCTACGTCAACCCCGAAGGCCCCGAAGGCAAACCCGATCCGATCGCGGCGGCGCACGACATCCGCGAGACCTTCGCGCGCATGGCGATGAACGACGAAGAGACCGTCGCCCTGATCGCCGGCGGCCACACGTTCGGCAAGACGCACGGCGCGGCCGACGCCAAGAACGTCGACCTCGAACCCGAAGCGGCGGAGCTCGAACAGATGGGCCTGGGCTGGCGCAACGCGCACGGTTCCGGCGTCGGTGCCGATACGATCACCAGCGGCCTCGAGGTCACGTGGACCCGGACCCCCGCGAAGTGGAGCCACGATTTCTTCCGCATCCTCTTCGACAACGAGTGGGAACTCACGAAGAGCCCGGCGGGTGCGAATCAGTGGACCGCCATCGGGGCCGAGGCGACCATTCCCGATCCGTTCGGCGACGGCAAGCGCAAGCCGACGATGCTGACCACCGACCTCTCGCTGAAGCTCGATCCGGCGTATGAAAAGATCTCGCGTCGATTCCTCGAGAACCCGGATCAGTTCGCCGACGCGTTCGCCCGCGCGTGGTACAAGCTCACGCACCGTGACATGGGGCCGCGCTCGCGCTACCTCGGTCCCGAGGTCCCCGCCGAGGAACTCCTCTGGCAGGACCCGCTGCCGAAGGCCGATCATCCGCTCGTGGACGATGCGGACATCGGCGCGCTGAAGGCGAAGATCCTCGCGTCGGGACTCACGGTGTCCGAGCTCGTCTCGACCGCATGGGCGTCGGCGTCGACGTTCCGCGGCGGCGACAAGCGCGGCGGCGCGAACGGCGCGCGCATTCGTCTCGAACCGCAGAAGGGCTGGAAGTCGAACCAGCCGGAGCAGCTAGAGCGGGTGTTGGCGAAGCTGGAAGCGATCCGCGACGAGTACAACGGCTCCGCGGCGGGCGGCAAGAAGATCTCGCTGGCCGACCTGATCGTGCTCGCGGGAAGCGCCGCCGTCGAAAAGGCCGCGCGTGATGCCGGACACGACGTCACCGTGCCCTTCGCCCCCGGCCGCACCGATGCGACCCAGGAACAGACGGACGTCGAATCGTTCGACGCGCTCGAACCCAAGGCCGACGGCTTCCGCAATTACCTGAAGGCACGTTACAGCGTGCCCGCGGAGCACCTGCTGATCGACCGGGCCCAGCTGCTGACGCTCACCGCGCCGGAAATGACGGCCCTCGTCGGCGGCATGCGTGTCCTCGGAACGAACGTCGACGGTACGCGACAAGGCGTCTTCACCGATCGTCCCGGACAGCTGACGAACGATTTCTTCCGGAACCTGCTCGACATGGGCACGGTCTGGAAGCCGGCGTCGCCGGCGCGGGAATCGTTCGAAGGCAGCGACCGCAAGACGGGTGCGCTGAAATGGACGGCGAGCCGCGTCGACCTGATCTTCGGCTCGAACTCCATCCTGCGCGCGTTGGCGGAGGTCTACGCCGAAGCCGGATCCGAAGCGAAGTTCGTGAAGGATTTCGTCGCGGCATGGGTCAAGGTGATGAACCTCGACCGCTTCGACCTGAAGACGCGGTAAGACCCACGACGTAGGAGCGCGCCCTGCGCGCGACAGCGTCTCGCGATGAGCCACAGGCCCTGTGGCTCATCGCTCCAACACATGTCGCGCGCAGGGCGCGCTCCTACCTCAGAACGTCCAGCGCACGCCGAGGTTCACCGAGTCGCTCTTCGTGTGCTCGGCACGATCCGCGTTGTAGTACACGAACGTGCTGGCCTTCGGCGTGATGTCGAAGCTCACGCCGACGCCCGCCTGCCAGTGGTTTCGCATCGGGCGCGAGCCCTGCACCGTGAACGGTGTCGCGGGAGCACCGGCGAACGCGTTGTTCACCGAGATATCCTCGTCCTTGGTGTTGTGCAGGTAGCGAACCATCACGATGGGATGGAGTTTGGTGCCCTGCACGCCGAGATCGACGTCACCCACCAGCCGCGCGCCGATCCCGTACTGCATGCTGCGCGCCTCGGCCTGGCCCACGCGAAGATCCGCGTCGCCCGCCCCCTTCTCCGTGAACCCGTCGTACTTCACCTTCGTGTAGTACGCGCCGATGAACGGCTCGAGATGCATCGTGTCGCTCAGCTGGAAGCGGTAGCCGCCCTCGATCGACGCGTTGATGGCCTTGCCGTCGTAGCGCCCGGTCGCCTGCGGCGTGAACGCGCCCACGCTGATGCGGCGTGAGCTGTCCGCGTCGAGATGCCCGTACGAGGCCAAGCCCTCGACCCAGAACCGCTGCTGGTTGAAGTAGAGCGCGTGCAGACCGATGCCGTACTGGTCGACGTCGGTGTAGTCGCCACGGTGGTCGACTTCCGTGCGCGAATTCGCGAAGTTGGCATGGACACCGACACGCAGGTCCGGCGTCAGCGCGGCGTCGGTACCGACCACGACGCCGTGGATCCGGTAGTCGGCGCGGGCGACGTTCGCGTTGCGATCCAGGTCGCTGCTCGACGTGTACGGCACCGCCCATACCGCCGTGCCCTGCTCACCCGTATCGCGCTGCAGCTTGAGCCGGTAGAACACCGTGTCCTGGTACTGGCTCTGCCCCGTCAGTTCCGCGGTCGCCGCCGAGGCGTAGGTCTCGCCGGTCAGCGAATCGAACGCCCGCACCACCTGGTCAGCACGCAGTCCGCGCACCGTGCCGAGGAGCGTGGGCAGCGGGTCGCCGCCCGACGTGGCGATGGTCTGCAGCGCCGTCGCCATGTTGGCCTGATTGCCGCTGAGGCCCGGGAACTGGTCGAAGCGGATACCGCCCGTCCCCAGACCGCTACCGGCTTGCGACAGCGTGAGGATCAGCTGGTTGCCCGACTGAACGACGCCCGTGTCGAGGAACGGGAACAGGCCCTGCGTGACGTTTCCGTAGGTGCCGGTGATGCCGCCGCTGGCGTTGAGGATGGTGTACCGGTTCACGGGACCGAACGTGCTGCCGGTGGGCAGGACGACCAGGCTGCCGCCCACCGTCGCCGGACCGTTCGCCGTGATGCTGTCGCCGGCGCCGGTGCCGTTCACCCGGATCTGCGTGACCGAGTCGCCACTCAGCGTGAGGCCACCGGTCGTGAGCGTGGTGCCGGCCGTGCCGGTTCCGCCCGCCGGGCCCGTCGCGCCGTCGATACCGCTGGGTGCGATCGTGCCGCCGTCGACGGTGACCGGCCCGTCGATCGTGCCACCGCCGACGACACCGCCGCCTGGATCCACCGTCACGGGACCGCCCAAGGTGCCGTTGACCACGAGGTTGCCGCCGATCGTGCTGCCGCCCGCGAACGTCACGGACGTGCCCGCGTTCACGGACAACGTACCCGCCGCCGTCGTCAGGTTGTCGATGCCGTTGAAGACGCCGTTCGCGAGCGTGCCTTCGCCGTCGCCCGTGATGTTGAGCGTCGTTCCCGGCCCGGTGCCGTTCACCGTGCCGGTCACATCGGGCAGCTCGTCGTAATCCAGATCGAGGTTGCTGCCGCCACCGATGTTGAGCGTACCGGCGATGGGCCCGATCAGATTCAGGATGTTGCCCGTGCCGTCGAGGTTGGCGGTCGCGTTCGCGCCGACCGAGATGCCGCCGGTGTACGGATTGCTCGCGTTGAGGATGCCGCCGTTGACGTTGATGCCACCGGTGAACCCGGCCAGCGTGCCACCGAGGGTGAGGCTGCCCGTGTCGTTCTTGTCGAGCAGGCCGGTGCCGGAAAGATTGCCGTTGAGCGTGAGATCCTCCGCACCCTGCACGGTGACGCCGTTGGGACCGACCGTAACGTCGTTCGCCAGCGTCACCGCGGTGCCCGCTTCGAGGGCCGCGTCGTCGATCGCGAGGCCGCCGGTGCCGAGCGCCGTGTCGCTGCCGACCACGAGCGTGCCACCGTTGACCGTCGTCCCACCGGCGTAGCTGTTGCCGCCGTTGAGGGTCAGCGTCGCGTCGCCGCCCTTGGTCAGCCCACCCGCGCCGGAGATGTCGCCATCGAGCGTGAGGTCGTTACCCCCGGGCAACGCGAGCGACGCGTTGAGCACGATGTTGTTCGCGAGCGTCAGCGCCCCGGTCGTGTCCAGCGATGCCGCGCCGCCGACGGTGAGGTCGCCGGTTCCCAGCGCGGCGTCGTTGCCGAGGAGCAGGCCGCCCGCGTTGAGCGTCACGCCGCCGCTGAACGTGTTCGCGCCGCCGAGTCCCAACGTGCCCGCGCCGTTCTTCACCAGTCCGCCGGTACCGTCGATGACGCCGTCGAAGTTGGAATCCGCATCGCCGCCGAGCGTGAGCGTGTTAGCACCGAGCGTCACGTTGCTGCCCACCACGCCGCCGATCGAGCCGATCGTCTGGTCGCCGCCCGCGGAGATGTCGAAGGTCGAGGCACCGGTGAGGTTCACCGCCCCGCCGGCCGCGAGGCTTCCACCCGCGCCGATCGCGAGCGTGCCGCCGTTGATCGTCGTGCCGCCGGTGTACGTGTTCGCAGCCGTCAGGGTCAGTGTCGCGGCGCCGTCCTTCGTCAGGCTTCCCGCCCCGGTGATCGCGCCGCCCAGCGTCATGTCGTTGCTGCCGAGGATCGTCAGGCCGGCGTCGAGCGCGATGGCGTTCGCGAGCGTCACCGGCGTGCTCGCGTCGAGCGTGCCGTTGCCGGCGACGGTGAGCGTGCCCGTCCCCAGCGCCGCGTCGTTACCGACGAGCAGGCCACCCTGGTTGAGAACGACGCCGCCGCTGAACGTGTTCGCGCCACCCAGTCCCTGCGTGCCCGGACCGTTCTTGATCAGGCCGCCGGTGCCGGAGATGACGCCGTCGTAGTTGGTGTTGCCGATGCCGTTGAGCGTGAGCGTGTTGGCGCCCAGGGTGACGTCGCTTCCCGCGACGCCCGCGAGCGAGCCGATCGCCTGGTTGCCGCCGCCGGAGATGTCGAACGTCGTTCCCGCGTTCGCCAGCGTCACCGCGCCCACCGGCGACAGGCTACCGCCCGGGCCGATCGCGAGCGTGCCCGCGTTGATCGTCGTGCCACCCGTGAACGTGTTGGTGCCCGTGAGCGTTTCGGTCCCCGTGCCTTCCTTGATCAGGCCGCCCGTGCCGCCGATCGATCCGCCGAACGTGCCGTCGGTCGGCCCACCGATGGTGAGCGTGTTGCCGCCGAGGTTCACGGTGCCGTCGCCGATCAGCGTGCCGAACACCTGCGTGCCGGCGCCCGCCGAGAGGTCGAACGTCGCGTTCGTCGCGAGGTTGACGGTGCCCTGCGCATAGAGGCTCGCGCCCGCGCCGAGCGCCAGCGTGCCGGCGTTGATGAAGGTGCCGCCGGTATAGGTATTTGTGCCGTTCAAGGTCAGCGTGGCGAGGCCTTCCTTGGTCAGGCTGCCCGTGCCCGAGAGGTCGCCGTTGAACGTCATGTCGTTCGTGCCGAGCACGGTGAGCCCGGCGTTCAGCGTCATGTCGTTGGCCAGCGTCACGGCGGTCAGCGCGTCGAGGGTGGACGCGCCGCCGACGGTCAGCGCGCCCGTACCCAGCGAGGCGTCGTTGCCGACGACGAGGCCGCCCGCGTTCAACGTGACGCCGCCACTGAACGTGTTGGCGCCCGTGAGCGTCTGCACGCCCGCGCCGTCCTTCACGATGCCGCCGCTGCCGCCGATCGTTCCGGCGAAGGTCGCATCGCCCGTGCCGCCCAGCGTGAGCGTGTTGGCACCGAGCGCCACGGTGCTTCCGGCGACGCCGGCCAGCGAACCGATCGTCTGCGCACCGCCCGCCGAGATGTCGAACGAACCCGGGCCGGCGAGGTTTAGCGCGCCCGTCGATGCGAGGCTGCCGCCCGCGCCGATGGCGAGCGTGCCGGCGTTGATCGTCGTGCCGCCCGTGTACGTATTGGTGTTGGTGAGCGTGAGGACCGAGCCGCCGTTCTTGATCAGACCGCCGACACCGGTGATCGCGCCACCGAGCGTGAGCGCGTTGGAACCGAGGATATCGAGGTTCGCGCCGCCCGCGAGATCGATGTCGTTGGTCACGTTGAACGCGCCGGTGGTGTCGAGCGACGCGTTGCCGCCGACGGTGAGCGCGCCGGTGCCGAGCGCACCCGCGTTGCCGAGCACCAGCCCGCCCGCGTTGAGCGTGACGCCGCCGGCGAACGTGTTGGCGCCGCCCAGTTCCTGGATGCCCGCGCCGTTCTTCACCAGGCCGCCCGTACCGGCGATCAGTCCGTCGTACGCGCCGTTGGCGATGCCCGAAAGCGTGAGCGTGTTGCCGCCGAGCGTCACCGTGCTCCCGGCGACACCGTTGAGCAGGCCGATGGTCTGGTCGCCGCCCGTCGAGATGTCGAAGCCCGTGCCCGGTGCCGCGAGCGTGACCGCGCCCACGGACGAAAGGCTGCCACCCGCCCCGATGGCGAGCGTGCCGGCGTTGATGAGCGTACCGCCGGTATAGGTGTTCGTGCCGGTGAGTGTCTCCGTGCCCGCACCGACCTTGACGAGTCCGCCGGTACCGGCGATGGAACCGCTGAAGATACCGTCGGTCGCATCGCCCACGGTGATGGAATTCGCACCGAGGTTCACGGTGCCCGATCCCGTGAGCGTGCCGACGGTCTGCGTCCCGTTGCCTGCCGAAAGGTCGAGCGTGGTGCCCGCGCCGAGGTTCACGATGCCGGCCGCCGAAAGGCTCGCACCGGCACCGAGCGCGAGGGTGCCGCCGACGACGTCGGTGCCGCCCGTGTAGCTGTTGATGCCATTGAGCGTGAGCGTGGCGGCGCCGTCCTTCGTCAGCCCGCCCGCGCCCGTCAACTGGCCGTTGAGCGTCAGCGCGTTGCTGCCCAGCACGGTGAGTCCCGCGTTGAGCAGGATGTCGTTCGCAAGGGTGACCGGGCCGGTCGAGTCCAGCGTGGCCGCGCCGCTGACGGTCAGCCCGCCGGTGCCCAGCGCCGCGTCGTTGCCGACGACGAGGCCGCCGCCGACCAGGTTCACGCCGCCGCCGAAGGTGTTGGCGCCGCCCAGCGTCTGGACGCCGGTGCCCAACTTCACCAGTCCGCCGCCACCGCTGATGACGCCGTCGAAGGTCTGGTTGGACGCATCGCCGAAGGTCAGGGTGCTGCCGCCGAGGACGAGACCGCTTCCCGCGACACCCGACAGCGCACCGACGGTCTGATTCGTCGCGGCGGAAAGGTCGAGGATGCCGGGGCCGGCGAGATTGACGGCACCGGTCGCGGCGAGGCTGCCGCCCGCGCCCACTGCGAGCGTTCCGGCGTTGATCGTCGTGCC
This sequence comes from Luteibacter sp. 3190, assembly GCF_031456385.1. NCBI lineage: Bacteria > Pseudomonadati > Pseudomonadota > Gammaproteobacteria > Lysobacterales > Rhodanobacteraceae > Luteibacter > Luteibacter sp. 3190. Next base: position 447,553 of record NZ_JAVDUO010000002.1, read on the forward strand.
GCCGGTATAGGTGTTCGCGGCGCCGAGCGTCACCGTGGCGGCGCCGTTCTTGACCAGGCCGCCCGTGCCGCCGATTGCGCCGCCGAGCGTCAGCGCGTTGCTGCCGCCCAGCGCGAGGTTGGTACCGGCCGCGATACCGATCGTGTTCGTGATCGCGACCGGCGCGTTCGCATCGAGCGTCGCGTTGCCGCCGACGTTCAGCGCACCGGTACCGAGTGCGCTTCCGTTGCCGAGCACGAGCGTGCCGGCGTTGAGGTTCACGCCACCGCTGAAGGTGTTCGCGTTGCCGAGGGTCAGCACTGACGCGCCGTTCTTCGTCAGGCTTCCGGTGCCGGAGACGACACCGCCGAGCGTCACGTCCTGGCTGCCGAGCAGGTTGAGCGAACCGCCGGCGCCCAGCGCGATGCCATTGGCGAGATTGAGCGCGGTGGAGCCATCCAGCGTCACCGCGCCGCCGACGTTGAGCGCGCCGGTGCCGAGTGCGCCGCTGTTGCCGAGCAAGAGGCCGCCCGCGTTCACCGTCGTTCCGCCGGCGTACGTATTCGCGCCATCGAGCGTGAGCGTGGCGCTGCCGTTCTTCACGAGGTTGCCCGCGCCGGACACGATGCCGCCGAGCGTCACGTTTTGTCCGCCGAGCACGTTGAGCGACGCACCGGTGCCGAGCGCCACGGCGTTGCCGAGGTTGAGCGCCGTCGAGCCGTCGAGCGTCACGGCGCCACCGACGTTCAGCGCGCCGGTACCGAGCGCCCCGCTGTTGCCGAGCAGCAGCCCGCCCGCGTTGACCGTTGTGCCGCCGCTGTAACTGTTCGCTCCATTGAGCGTCAGCAGCGTGCCGCCGTTCTTGATCAGGCTGCCGCTGCCGCTGATCGTGCCACCGAGGGTGACGTTCTGGCTGCCCACGAGGTTCAGGGCACCGCCGGCGAGATCGACGTTGTTCGCCAGATTGAGCGCCGCGGTGCTGTCCAGCGTGCCGGCACCGGTCACGCTCAGCGTGCCCGATCCGATGGCACCGCTGTTGCCGAGCACGAGGCCGCCCGCGGCGAGGTTCACGCCGCCGGTGAACGTGTTCGCACCCGTCAGGGTCTGCACGCCCGTGCCCGTCTTCACCAGGCCGCCGGTGCCGCCGATCGTGCCGGCGAAGGTCTGGTTCGTCGCGTCGCCGAAGGTGAGCGTGTTGGCACCGAGGGAGACCGTCGTTCCCCCGACGCCGGCCAGCGAGCCGATGGTCTGCGCGGCGGTCGCACCCGCGATGTCGAACACCGCCCCGGCACCGGAGAGGTTGACGGCACCGGTCGACGCGAGACTCCCGCCTGCCCCGATGGCCAGCGTACCGGCGGCTACGTTGAGGCCACCGGTGAACGTGCTCGCACCGGTCAGCGTCAGCGTCCCGGTGCCGGACTTGAGCAGGCCGCCCTGCCCGGCGAGCACGCCACTGAACGTCGACGGCTGTGCCGTGAGATACGTGAGATTCGCGCCGCTGGCGATGTTCATGGCGTTCGCGAGGTTCAGCCCGACGCTTCCAGTCAGCGTCGTGCTCTGATTGACGCTGAAGAGTCCCGTGCCAAGCGCGTTGCTGTTGCCGAGGCTCACGGTTCCGCCGTTGACCGCGACGCCGCCGGTGAACGTGTTCACGCCGTTGAGCGTCAGCGCCGTGGTGCCGCTCTTGACGATGCCGCCGTCGCCGGTGATCGGACCCGCGAGCGTGATGTCCTGCGTGCCCGGCAGGATCAGTGACGCGCCCGTGCCGATGTTGATCGTGTTGCCGAGCGACAGCGCCGCCGTCGTGCCGTCGAGCGACGCGGTACCGCCCACGTTGAGCAGGCCGCCGCCGATCGCCGCGCCGCTGCCCAGACGAAGTCCGCCGGCGTTGAGCGTCACGCCACCCGTGAACGTGTTGGTGCCCGTGAGCGTCTGGATACCGGTCCCGTTCTTCACCAGAGCACCGGATCCCGTGATGGTCCCGGCATACGCGGTGTCGCCAAGCCCTCCGAGCGTGAGCGTGCGGGCACCGAGCGACACGGTGCCTCCCGCGCCCGCGAGGGAACCGATCGACTGGTTCGCCGTGGCGCCGGAGATGTCGAGCGCCGATCCGGCCGCGAGCGATATCGCCGCCGTGGGCGAAAGACTGCCCGCGGCGCCGAGCGCCACCGATCCTCCGGTGATCGAGAACGCGCCGGTGAGCGTGCTCGCGCCGCCAAGGGTGAGCGTCGCTGCACCGGCCTTGGTCAGGTTGCCCGCGCCAGAGAGGCCGCCATTGAGCGTCAGCGCCTGCGCGCCGGGCAACGTCAGCGTGTTGCCCGCGTTGACGCTGATCGCGTTGTTCAGCGTGAGCGGCGCGCTGGTCGCGAGCGTCGCGTTGGCACCCACCGTCAGGGCGCCGGTGCCCAACGCGTTCGCGTTGGTCAACGTGAGGCTCGTCGCGTTGAGGTTCACGCCTCCGGCGAAGGTATTGTTTCCGGAGAGCGTGACGCCGGGATTCGTCACGGTGAGGCCGCCCGTTCCGGAGAGCACGCCCGTCATCGAGAACGCGTTGCCGCCCGCGAGCGTGAGCTTGCCGTTGCCGCCCAGCGTGATGTCCTTGGCGAGCGTGAGCCCCGCCGTGGATGCGGCCAGCGCGCCGCCGTTCGCGGTGAACAGGCCCGTGCCGAAATTGGCGGCGCTGCTGAAGTTGATCTGCCCGTCGTTCAACGTGGTGCTGAGCGTGCCTGCGCCGCTGCCCACGGTGTTGACCAGGTTCCAGGTGCCGCTGTTGACGATCAGGTTCTGGAAGTTGAAGAAGCGCGCACCATCGATCGTGGTGACGGTGCCGGTCGCGCCCGACCCGGTACCGGTGGCGGCGTTCTGCAGCACGAGGCGGTTGGTCAGGCTACCCGTGCCGCCGTTGACGGTACCCGCGCCGGCGAGACTGATGCCGATGTCGACGAGCGCCGTGTCGACACCGATACCCGTGTTGAGCACGCTCGATCCGGAGACGGCCGTGTAGACGTTGGCGCCGGCCGAGTTGCCCATGTACAGGCTGCCGTCGAGGATGCCCGCGTTCACGAACGTATTGCCCGCGGCCGATCCGCCAAAGCCGATGCGTCCGCGGATCTTGCCGGTGTTGTTCAGAGGGTTGGAGAGATCGCCCGTGCGCAGGTTGACGACGTTGGTCTGCGCTCCGCCGTAGCTGATGATCGCCGGCGTATCCGACACCGTGAGGATCCCCGTGCCGAAGATCGACATGTCGAACTGGCCTTCGTTGCGGATGTTCGTCACACCACCCGCGCCGTTCTGCACCAGCAGCGCCTGACCGCCCACGCCGAGCAGCGAAGCGAGGTTGAACACTCCGGCGATCCGTCCGCCCACCTGGTTGTTGACGTTGATCGTGTTCGCCGCACCCGACGCGTTGCCGAGATAGGCACCGGCGGCCGCGACGCTGAGGCCACCCGTGAGCGACGGATCGATGGTCCCCGCGTTGTTCAGCGTGATGCCGTTGCCGGAAAGGCGCATGGCCGTCCCGCCAGCGAGCAGGGGAACGCTCACGAGCGCGTTGCTCTCCACGTTCACGGTGACGCCGTTCGTGGCATCCAGGAGATTCGTGGTGGAAGAGCCGGTCGGGCAGGTGATGATCACGCCCGTTTGCGAGCAGGCGGCCTCGGCGGGCGTTGTAAGAAGTGGTGTCGCAAGCACCGACGTCAGTGCGAGATAGATGCCACGGGTAAGGGTGTTGCGACGAACCGACTCCACACGACGCTTGCTCATTATCATCCCCAGAAGCCGCAGGTGGTGTTCCTTCGCCGCCACGGCGGATCGCGTTCGAAAAACGCGGGCCGCACTTCGCTGGTCCGGCGTTTCGCCAGACGACGTTTCGGGAACGGTGTTTTAACTGCGGCCTGAGACTAAGCGAGCGCCTCAAGGCGTCGATGCACAAACTAGGCAAGTTGCGAGTCAACCCGTGATCGCTCGTGAAAAAGCGTGCACGGTTGTGAACCGGTTGAGAAGGATGGGTCGCATCGACCCATCACGCGGCGACTATCGCCACTCTTTTTCGGCACGGCGGATATCGCGGATCATCTCGATGAGTCGGCGGGTTTCGCCGGCGGCCACTACTTCGGCGGCGGTCCGCTCGCCGAAGCATCGGATCGGCACATGCGCGTACCATTCGAGACGCCGGCCGGCATCGGGCTCGATGTCGCTCGCCGCCGCGAGCACACGCGCTTTCTCCTGCGACTGCGTCATCGCGATGCTCCTCAGGGATTCATGGGCAGGCCGGTCGCCGCGCGGCTTTCGGCGGGTGACTCTTCCGCATGGACGTCGCCGCGCCGCCCCTCCTCCACCAGCTTCGCCCGCCGCGCCGCGGCGTTGTCGCGCAACGCGGCGTAGTAGTCCGGCGAGGTTTCGAGGCGGTCGGTCAGCGGAAGCGCCTGCGCGCGACCGTCGACGATGCCACCCACGGTGCGCACCGTCTCCAGCGTCTGCACCGTGTCGGAGTTGTCGCCCAGCTTGTACAGCCCGGCGGTCAGCACGCGGCCCACCGTGTCGCGCACGTTCGACGAGCCGAACAGGGGAAGCTCCACCGTGTGGCCCGGGCCGATGCCCCAGACACCGAACGTCTGGCCGAGGTCGGCGCCATGATGAGGCATGCCCCACTTCCCTGCCACATCGAAGATGCCGGCGACGCCCACGGTGGAATTCACGATGAAGCGCCCGGCGGTGTTGAGCGAACGCAGGAAATTCGCCTGGAGCAGATCGTTGGCGAACACGATCGGCTCCTGCAGGTTCCAGACGAAATGACGCACGCCGCGGCGCACGCCCGACGGCAGATGCGAGTAACCGCGCGCCACGGGCTTCAGGACCACCTTGTCCACGCCGCGATTGAAGGCGAAGACCTTGCGGTTGATCGGCTCGTCGTTCGCGGGCGCGACGACCGCTCCGGCATCGCCGGAAGGCTTCGCCTGCTGAGCGCATCCCGTGACGACCAGCGCGCCCAGGATCATGCCGGCGCGGCCGGCCTGGACGAGCAACGTGCCCGCGACGGACTCGCGCGGCGGAAGCGGGGGAACGGCGCGGACTGCTGGCATGACGGGGACTCCGGGTGGGGATGCCGGCAGAGGCTGCGGGATCATTGCGTGCTGCGTTTGTCCGCTTCGTAACGGCCCGGCAACGACATTTCAGCCCCGAAACAATTGACACTTCCCCGCCGCGACCGTCTATAACGGGCTGCCCTGGACTCTGGTTCGCACCACCATGCAGCGCATCCTCATAGTCGACGACGACGACGAAATCCGTGCGCTCCTGCGTCGGTTCCTGATGAACCACGGATTCGGGGCGGAGACGGCGGCGTCCGGCACCGAGATGGACGCGCGGCTCGCGACCACGACGTTCGACCTGATCATCCTCGACGTCATGCTCCCGGACGAGGATGGCTTCAGCCTGTGCCGCCGCCTGCGCGCGAACCACAAGGTGCCGATCATCATGCTCACGGGCGCGACGGAGACCACCGATCGCATCGTGGGCCTGGAGCTCGGCGCGGACGACTACGTCACCAAGCCCTTCGACGCGAGGGAGCTGCTCGCGCGCATCCGCGCGGTGTTCCGTCGCAGCGCCGGCACCGGCAAGGCCGAGAACGCGAACCTGGCGCTGACGTTCAGCGGCTGGCGGCTCGACATCATCCGGCGCGAGCTTCGCTCGTCCGACCACACGCTGACCCCGCTCTCCGGCGGCGAGTTCGCCCTGCTCGTGACGTTCGCGCAGCATCCGCAACGCGTGCTCACGCGGGAGCAGCTGATCGATCTCTCACGCGGCCGTGGCTACGAGGCGTTCGACCGCAGCATCGACGTCCAGGTGAGCCGACTCCGCCGCAAGATCGAGGAGGACCCCAGCGACCCCGAGCTCATCCGCACCGTGCGCAACGTGGGTTACATCTTCGCCGCGAAGGTGGAGGCCGCCTGATGCGGTGGCGGCATTTCGGACGCGACACGATCGGCCGCTGGATCGCGATCAACATCGTCGTGGCCGTCGTCGTCGCGGCCGCCATGAACGCGGCGTTCGTGCAGTTCGCCGGTGTGTGGGCGAAGCCGGGACTCTTCGACATCGGTATCGTGGATCAGGCGGCGGCCGTGGTGCGCGTCATCCAGGGTGCGCCGCCGTCGCTGCGCTCGCGGCTCGCCGAAGCAGGCAGCAACCCTGGCTTCATCGTGCAGTGGCATGCCGACGACAAGGCGCTGCCGATACCGATCGAAGGTGGCACGTTCCACGCCGGCCGCAAGAAGGTCCGCGAGCTGCTCGGCCGGCCGGATGCGCGCGTGCTGGCCTACGAGGCGGGCGAGCCGGGGATCGGTGGCCGGCCGATCCCCTTCTACGTGCTCGCGATCGATCTCCCCGATCGCTCGTGGGTGCAGTTCATCGCACCGCAACGTAGCTGGGGCCTTTCGGCCGGCGCGCGCTTCGCCCTGATCGCCGCGTTCGTCATCATCTGCAGCCTCGTCGTCGCGGCGCTGGCCAGCCGGCGCCTGGCCCGGCCGATGGAACGCTTCGCCCGGCAGGCGCAGCGCTTCGGTCGCGACGTGGACGCGCCGCAGATGGACCTGTCCGGCCCCCTCGAATTCCGCGTCGCGGCGCAGGCGTTCAACGAGATGCAGGAGCGCGTGCAGCGCTACGTCACCGCGCGCACGGAGATGCTCGCCGCCATTTCGCACGACCTGCGCGCGCCCCTCACACGTATGCGCCTCCGTGGCGAGTTCATCACCGATGCCGAGCAGCAGCGCAAGCTGTTTCGCGACGTGGACGAGATGCAGGCCATGGTCGACGCCTCGCTACGCTTCTTCCGTGACGACAGCGACCGCGAGCCCACGACGCGTTTCAAGCTCTCGGAGCTCGTGAGCACCGTGGTCGACGACCTGCGCGACGAGGGGCACGACGTGGTCTTCGAGGAGCGGCCCGGGATCACTTATACCGGCCGGCCGCTTGCCCTGCGCCGGGCGCTGAGCAACGTGGTGGAGAACGCGCTCAAGTACGGTGGCCGCGCGACCGTCACCCTTCGCACCACGCCGGCGTCGGTGGAGATCGAGGTGGAGGACGAGGGGCCCGGCATCGCACCCGAGTTGCGCGAGGCGGTGTTCCGCCCGTTCTATCGCATCGAGTCGTCGCGCAACCGGGCCACCGGTGGCGTCGGCCTCGGCCTCGCGGCGGCCCGATCGGCGCTCCGCGCCCACGGCGGCGACGTGGTGCTGGATTCGGCGCCCGGCGGCGGCCTGCGGGCCCGGTTGATCCTGCCATTGTCCTGAGGGGCTGGCGCGTTTCGCCAAGCCACGGCACGTTCCGCCATGCCACGCTCGTGCCGTGTCATTGGCGAAGGGGCTGGGTGTGACCACGACGGAACAAGCGCTACTCCTCGCGCGGTGGCAATTCGCTTTCACCGTGTCGTTCCACATCATCTTCCCGGCGATCAGCATCGGCCTGGCGAGCTACCTCGCCGTGCTGGAAGGCCTGTGGCTGAAGACGCGCAAAGCGGTCTACAAGGAGCTGTTCTTCTTCTGGTCGAAGATCTTCGCCGTCGGCTTCGGCATGGGCGTGGTCTCCGGCGTGGTGATGAGCTACGAGTTCGGCACCAACTGGGCGGGATTCTCGTCCGTGGCCGGCGCGGTGACCGGGCCGCTGCTGGCTTTCGAGGTGATGACCGCCTTCTTCCTCGAGGCCGGCTTCCTCGGCGTGATGCTGTTCGGCTGGACGAAGGTCGGCCCGCGCGCCCACTTCTTCGCCACCTGCATGGTCGCCACCGGCACGCTGATCTCCACCTTCTGGATCCTTTCGTCCAACAGCTGGATGCAGACGCCGCAGGGCCATGCGATCGTCGACGGTCGCGTCGTGCCGGTGGACTGGCTGAAGATCGTCTTCAACCCGTCGTTCCCCTATCGCCTCGTGCACATGGCGCTCGCCGCGTTCATCGTCGCCGCCGCCATCGTGGGCGCCTGCGCGGCATGGCACCTGCTACGCGGACGTAGGGACGAAGCCGTGAAGAAGTCCTTCTCCATGGCGCTGTGGATGCTGCTCATCGTCGTGCCCATCCAGATCGAGGCGGGCGACGCGCATGGCCTCAACACCCGCGAGCACCAGCCCGCGAAGATCGCGGCCATCGAAGGCCTCTGGGAAACGGAGAAAGGCGGCACGTCGCTCAACCTCGTCGGCTGGCCCGACATGCAGGCGGAAGAAACGAAGTACGCCGTGAAGATTCCGCACCTCGGCAGCCTCATCCTCACGCATTCGTGGGATGGCGAGATCCAGGGCCTCAAATCGTTCCCCGCCGAGGACCGACCCGACTCGACGATCGTGTTCTGGAGTTTCCGCACGATGGTGGGCATGGGCATGCTCCTGCTGCTCATGGCCTTGCTCGGGCTCGCGCTGCGGCGCGGCGGGCGGCTCTACGAGGCACGCTGGTTCCAGCGCTTCGTGCTGTTCATGGGTCCGTCCGGCCTGATCGCTCTGCTCGCGGGCTGGATCACCACGGAGGCGGGGCGCCAGCCGTGGGTGGTCTACGGCGTGCTGCGCACGCGCGACGCGGTGTCGCCGCTCACGGTGGACCAGGTGGGCACGTCGCTGATGATCTTCGTGATCGTGTACTTCCTCGTCTTCGGCACGGGCATCTACTACATGCTCAAGCTGATGGCGAAGGGCCCGAACCTGCCGCGCGACGTCGCGGAAGGCGAGGCCGCCGACACGGGCATCGGGCGCGATCGCTTCGATCACCGTCCCCTTTCCCGTCCCACCGACGCCATCGACGAGTAACGGCCATGGTCATCGATCTTCCGGTCATCTGGGCGGCACTCATCGGCTTCGTGGTGTTCCTCTACGTCGCGCTCGACGGCTTCGACCTCGGCATCGGGCTGGTCTTCCCCATGCTCAACGAAGCTGGCGACCGCGAGGTGATGCTCAATACCGTCGCCCCCGTGTGGGACGGCAACGAGACATGGATGGTGCTGGGCGGCGCGTCGCTCTACGCGGCGTTCCCGGTGGCGTATTCGGTGCTGCTGCCCGCGGCGTACCTGCCGATCATCGCGATGCTGTGCGGCCTGATCTTCCGCGGCGTGGCGTTCGAGATCCGCGCGAAGGCGCGGCGCACCCAGCACCTCTGGGACCTCGCGTTCATGGGTGGCTCGGCCGTAGCGACGTTCGCGCAGGGCGTGATCCTCGGCACGCTGCTCCAGGGCATTCCGGTCACCAACGGCGAATACGCCGGCGGCGCCTTCGACTGGTTCACGCCGTTCAATCTGTTCTGCGGCCTCGGCCTGCTCGTCACCTATGCGGCGCTCGGCTGCGGCTGGCTGCTGATCAAGACGGAGGGTGACCTGCATCGCCGCGTGCGCCTGCTGATGTGGCCGCTGGCCGTGCTGCTGGGGCTCACCATTGGCGTCGTCAGCCTGTGGACGACGCTCGGCGAGCCGGCGATCGCGCAGCGCTGGTTCTCGCTGCCCAACCTGCTCTTCTTCCTGCCGGTGCCCGTGCTGGTGGTCGCCGCGCTCGTCGGCATCTTCCTCAGCCTGCGCCGCGACCAGGCGCGCGATCACACGCCGTTCCTGCTGACGCTGGCGATCCTGTTCCTTGGCTACACCGGCTTCATCATCAGCATCTTCCCGCACATCATCCCGCCGTCGGTCGATATCTGGGAGGCGTCGTCGCCGCGCAGCAGCCAGCTGTTCACGCTGGTGGGCGCGGTGATCATCATCCCGATCATCCTGACCTACAACTCGATGGCGTACTGGGTGTTCCGTGGCAAGGTGCGCCAGGGCGACGAGGGCTACCACTGATGCGCGCGCGACGGGCGATGTGGTTCGTCGCGCTGTACCTCGGGGGCGTCGCCGCGGTCACGCTGGTCGCGGGCCTGCTGAAGCTGCTGGTCCCGCGATAGCGCGTCCGCGCACCTTTAGCGGGCGAGACGACCGGCCTTCAGCGCCGGCTCGCGACGGAAGGTAAGGCGCAGCGCCGCGAGCAGGAAGTAGAAGCCACCGAACGCGGCGTACGGCGCGAGCTTGTCGATCGTCGGCGCGTCGCCGAATGCCTGCATCGCCATGAAGACGCCGGCGAGCACCGACTGGCCACCGCTGATCATCATGAAGACCTGGCCGCCCAGCTTCCGGCGCTGGATGCCGACGAACAGCTGCAGCGCACCCGAAAGCAGCGCCCACACGCCGAACACGAGCAGGCCGCCCGCGTTGCCCTTGCTCGCCAGCGCGATGGCGAGCGCCACGACCGTCACGAGGCTGACGATCAGGTTCAGGCGCTGGCCCGGGTTCTTCGACAGACCGCCGTTGCGGCCGGCGTCGATCAGATTGGCGAGCGCGTCCCATGCCGGATACAGAAGCAGAAGGGCGTAACCGACCACCGAAGGCGCGCCGAGGTTGGACACCAGCACCACGAGCGCCACCCAGGCGAAGGCGACGACGGCGCGCATGTAGTAGAACTGACGGAGGGAATTCATGGGCTGGATCCTCGATAAGTATTGCCAGCCTACTAGTAGGTAGATAGCCTCGTCAAGGGATGTGCTCGTTATTGTTCAGCTACCTACCTAATGGTAGGCTGACCGTATGAGCACCCAACAGAAACTGATCGATTCGGCTCGCTACCTGATCCAGACCCGCGGCTACAACGGCTTCAGCTATGCCGACGTGGCCGAGGAAGTGAAGGTGCGCAAGGCCAGCATCCACCACCACTTCCCCACCAAGGCGGACCTCGCGCAGGCCGTCGTCGAAGAATCGCGGACGGGCATCCTCGCGCAGACGCAGCTGATCGCGAACGCGCCCTTCGATCCCGTCGAGCGCCTGCGGTTCTACACCGGCTACTGGGAGAAGTGCATCGCGGACGCCACGGCGCCCTTCTGCGTCGCCGGCATGCTCGCGGCCGAACTGCCGTCGCTGCCGCAGAGCCTCGCCGAATCGGTGCGCGCGCATTTCCGCGATCTGTCGCGCTGGCTCGAAACGATCCTCACCACCGGCGCGCAGATGGGCGTCTTCCGCCTCATGGGCCCGGCGAGCGCGGAAGCCGAAGCGTTCATGTCGATCGTCTACGGCGCGATGCTCACCGCCCGCGCGTACGACGACCCGAAGAAGTTCCCGGAGATCGTGCAGGGCGGGCTGCAACGGCTGCTCACGGTGGATGCGAGCGCCAAGGTCCGGCACTGATCGCCCGACACGCCACGGGGGGCTGCACGTCCGCATCGCCTGCCGTCAACGCCGCGTCCACCGCAGCCTCTGAATGCTTGGCCACCTTTCTCCGGCGCCACGCTCATGACGCAGACCCCCACCGACCCGGCCATCCGCATCACGGAGGGCCGGCCATTTCCGCGCGGTGCCTCCTTCGACGGTAGCGGCACCAACTTCGCGATCTTCTCGGCGCACGCCACCCGGGTCGAACTATGCCTGTTCGACGACGAGGGCAACGAGACGCGCATCGATCTGCCGGAATACACCGACGAGGTGTGGCATGGCTATCTTCCGGACGTGAAAGCCGGACAGCTCTACGGCTACCGTGTCCACGGTCCGTATGAGCCGACACAGGGCCATCGGTTCAACGCCAACAAGCTCCTCATCGATCCCTACGCCCGTGAGCTCGCAGGCGACCTGGTGTGGTGCGACGAGCTCTACGGCTACACCGTCGGGCATCCCGACAAGGACTTGAGCTTCGACGAGCGCGACAGCGCGCCATTCGTCCCCAAGGCGGTGGTCGTCGGCGACGATTACGACTGGGGCGACGACCGACCGCCCATGGTTCCGTGGGACGAGACGGTCATCATGGAAACGCATGTCCGCGGCTACACGATGCGCCACCCGGCCGTCGACGCGGCAGTGCGCGGCACCTGCGCCGGCCTGGCGACCCCGGCCGTGCTGGATGGCATCCGCTCGCTGGGAGTCACGGCCATCGAGCTGCTGCCGATGCATGCCTACCTCGACGACAGGCATCTTCTCGAAGCCGGTCGCAGGAACTACTGGGGCTACAACACGATCGCGTTCTTCGCGATCAAGCGACGTTACCTCTCGACCGGACATCGCGACGAGTTCCGCGACCTGGTCAAGGCCGCGCACCAGCGGGGCCTCGAATTGATCCTGGACGTGGTCTACAACCACACCGCGGAAGGCAGCGAGCTCGGTCCGACACTTTCGCTGCGCGGCATCGACAATCTCTCGTACTACCGCCTTGCGGAGGATCCGCGTTTCTACATCAACGACACGGGCACGGGTAACACGCTCAATGTCAGTCACCCCCGCGTCATCCAGATGGTGATGGATTCGCTGCGCTACTGGGTCACCGAGATGCACGTCGACGGGTTCCGGTTCGACCTCGCGACGATCCTCGGTCGTGAACCGACGGGCTTCGATCAGCGTGGCGGCATCCTCGACGCGGTCGCCCAGGACCCCGTGCTCGCGGCGGTCAAGATGATCGCGGAGCCATGGGATTGCGGACCCGGCGGCTATCAGGTTGGCCATTTTCCTCCGGGCTGGGCCGAGTGGAACGACCGGTTCCGCGACGACGTGCGTGCGTTCTGGAAGGGAGACGAGGGCAAGCTCGCCGACGTCGGCAAGCGGCTCACCGGCTCGGCCGACTTCTTCGACAAGCGCGGCCGACGTCCCTGGGCAAGCGTCAACTTCATCACGGCGCACGACGGCTTCACGCTGTACGACCTCGTGAGCTACAACCAGAAGCACAACGAAGCGAATGGCGAGGACAACAAGGACGGGTCCGACAACAATCACTCGTGGAACGGCGGAGCGGAAGGTGAAACGGAAGACGCCGGCATCCGGGCCTTGCGCGAACGGCAGATGCGCAATCTCCTGGCGACCCTCTTCCTGTCGAAGGGCACGCCCATGCTCCTGGCGGGCGACGAGCGTGCGCAGACACAGGGCGGCAACAACAACACGTACGGACAGGACAGCGAGATCGCGTGGATCGATTGGGAGCGCGACCCGACCGAAGGCCGCCTGACGGACTTCGTGCGCGAGCTCACGGACTTGCGCCAGCGCTACCCCCTGCTCCGTCGCGGCAGGTTCCTCGACGGCCGATACGACGACGCGAGCGGCACGAGGGACATCGTATGGCTCGCGCCCGACGGCTCGGAGGCCGGCGAAGCGCAGTGGACCGATCCCAGCGCCCGCTCGATCGCCGCGCTCATCGATGGCCGCGCGCAGCAATCGGGCGTGAAACGCCCCGGAACGGATACCAGCCTTCTCGTGCTGCTGAACGCATGGACGGAAGGCGTGGCGTTCCAGCTGCCCGGGGACGCGAGCTGCGACGCTTGGAAAGTCGTTCTTTCGACCGCGCCCGAACTCGCACCGGGCGTCGCCGCCAGCAGTGGCACGTCCTTCGTCTGCCCTCCACGCGCGATGGTCGTCCTCGCCTGCGACGTCGCCTGATACCCGGGCGCATCGGCCGGGCCAGGGAGGGCCCGGGCCGCGAGAGCCTGCTACGATGCCGCGACTCGACAGGGGATCACCAGGGATGTTGCGATCGTTCGTCTTTGCCGCCGCCATGCTCGTGCCGCTGGCGGGAGTCGCCCAGGTCCGCGTGGACAAGCTCACGTTTCCGCCCGGCACGAAACATGCCGAGGACTTCGAGGTGCCGGTCATCTCCGGCGTCGATCCACGAGCGGCCGCCAGGATCAATCTCGCGATCCAGTATCCGCTGCTCGGCATCGTGCCCGGTCGTTATCGCCAGCCGATGTTTCCGGATGACTCGATGACCGCCCGCACCACGAGCCTCTCGTTCACCGTGATCCGCGCGGACGAACAGATCGTGACGCTCGACATCCAGGGCGAGTACATGGGCGCGCACCCGTCGTCGGGCCACACGTGGATGACGTTCGAAACACGAACCGGCCAACCGGTCGCGACATCCGACATACTCACGCCAAGCGGCATCGCATCAAGCCAGAAGGCCGTGGACAAGGCCTTGCGCGCGGGGATCCGCGACGTCCTCGATCACCAGGATCCGGCACGCTTCGGTGACAACGCGACCGAAGCGCAGGACGACATGCGCGCTCAGCGCGAGCAGTACGACGAGTGCATCGGCGACATGGCGCGGCACGACTGGAACACCACGTTCCAGTGGGGTGCCCAACTCACCGTCTCGCGCGGCTGCATGTTTCCCCACGTCATCCAGGCGCTCGACGATGCCGGCGAAAAAACCTGGACGGCGTCCTACGCATCGCTCGCGGATCGCATGACCCCGTTCGGGCGCTGCCTGCTCGTCGATCGCAAGGCGAACTGCAAGCGGGACGACGTGCGCCCGACGGCCGGCGTCTGGCGCGGCACGATCGGCAAGGCAGCCATTTCGCTGCTCACGCAGGACGACTCACTCATCTACCTCTACGACCGCTACGGCGAGGCCATCGCACTCACCGCACGAACGACGACGCCAGGACATTGGGTGCTGGAGCGCAAGGACGATAAGAAGGACGTGCTCGAGACGTTCGATCTGACCGCGGCGGCGGAAGGCGGGTTCACCGGCACGTGGACGCAGGCGGGCAAGGCGTCGTTGCCGGTGCGGCTGGAGTAAGGCGTCGCGTCCGGCGACCGGCGTGCGGTGCTTCCGTGCGCCATGCCATACAAATGCGTGCGGACAGTTCGCTAAGATGGAGCGGCCGCTCGCAAGGCGGCCTATCCCACAGGAGCCATGGACGATGCTTCGATGACGCACCCTGCCACCCTGATGGCTAGCCTCCTGGCCACGACCCTGGTCGCTTGCGCCACACCGGCTCATCAAGTCGCGCCGCACAACACCGTTACCCCTGCTCACTCTTCCAGCCAGGACCATGTCATGCCGCCTTCCGATGATGCCCACGCGCTACCTGGGGCGCGCAACGCCGCGGCTCGCGTACTGGCCTTCCTGTCGACTGTCTCGTCGACGGCCTCGTTCACGCCAGCGAGCATCGGGCACGCTATGGGGGTCAGCTTGGGGCCGGACCCGAACAACGACCCGGGCTGGGCGATTTACCACAGCCCCGACCTGGGTCAGGGTTGGAGCTATTGGGTCCAGTTCGCGGCAGGCGAGGCCACCCTGAAACCCGGATTCCGCTTCTGGTTCGACCACCCCGACCGTTCTGCCGATGCCGCGCCCGTGTGTGCACTGCCTCTGGACCAGCTGCGCAGCGCCTTGACGGCGCATGGTTGGGCTGAACGGTCCGTTCCTTCGGAAATCGGCGGTGTCCAGGCCATCGAGTTCGCGAAGGCCGACATGGTGCTGACATTGAGCGCGCGCGATGGCGCGGAGGTGCATGGCGCCGCGTGTGTGCTGTCGCTGCAAACGGCAGACGCGCGCTGATCAGAAAGGACTTGTCTATGGCTACGCCTCACCCTGCACTTGACGCCGCGGTTGACCAGTTCGCGCAGCAGCCGGGCGTTACCCCGGCCCACGTGGCGTCCCTCCGAGCAGCGCTGTCGTCGGACCCGGGCTTGAACCAACGTCTCGACGCGGAGGTGACTCGCGGCGCGCTGCACGGTTTTGCCGTTGCCGGTCCGAGCTCGCCCGACCGCCCCGTGGGTGAATACGATTCCTCGACCCGGACGATGACCCTGCCCGCGTCCGCGTTCCCGATCTCGGGACAGAGCACGGACCTGCGATCGGTGTTGAGGGTGCAAGCGATGGTGGTGGACTTCGCCGGCAAGACCTATCCCGATGCTTCGGGTGCCGCGCATCCGGTCACGGCGGACATGTTGAAGAACTTGCAAGACACGCTCAACGGTTCACCAGCCCTGGCCGCCGACATCAAGCGCGCGGCCACCACGGTCGACCCGATGCAACCGCAGCACCGCATCCTCGAGTCGTTCACATTCGCCGCCCCCGGTGCGGGGGTGGGCGGCAGTTTCAGCGCGCCGACGCATTCGATGAATCTTGTCAGCGAGCGGTTGATGAGCGCCACACCTCCAGGCGGGACGGGGCATTATGACCCCTACGATTTGACGTTCGTTATCGGACACGAAGTCCAGCACGGGTTCAATGCGCAAGCCGCGGCGCAAGCTCGTGCGAGCTTCGTCGCCGACGTGCGGGCGCTCGCTGCGACACCCGGTCCCGTACATGACTACACCGCACTGGTGGAGCGCCGCATTCAGGCTGCTCGTGAAGATGAAGCGAGCGCCCACATCTCCGGATGGAATGCGTTGCGCAGTCGAGTCGAGCATGAACGCGGAAGCGTGAGTCTGGCGGCCATTGACCGCGCGAACCACTCGCGTGCCGCCGATTTCCTCGAGGTCAGGAACGGGGCACTCGTACCGCGGGCCAATGTGCAGCTCGACGCCGACCTCTCGATGGCGCACACGCCGTCCAACATAGCTGCCATGGGCTACAACTACTTCGACCGCCCAGTGAATCCAGCGCCAGAAGACAACCGTCAGGCCATGCGCTTGGCCCACGGTGGCATCGAGGACTATCCGAATTACTACGCGGGATGGGCAATCGCCGTCATTGGCTCGGAAGAACGTGCCGCCACACACGGTCGAGGCCCTGCCCCGCAAATCCAGATCAACATGAAGCACGTCGGGTTGCACGAGGACATGATGGAACAGGCAGGTCTCAACCTGACGCCGTCGCAGCAATCCATCCCGTATCTCGACAGCAGCTCGCAGCCGGCCGTGCCGCATACCTTCGACCACACCGCGGACGGTCCGCACCAGCACCAGCACGTGCCCGTGGCGCCACAGCGGCTGGATGACCCGTCGCACCCGGACCATGCGCTTTACCAGCAAGCGCGTGGGCACGTGGTCTCGCTGGACCAAAGCCTGGGCCGAACCCCGGATGTTCACAGCGACCAGTTGGCGTCCGCAGCCGCCGTGCAAGCTCGGGCGGATGGCTTACAGCGCATCGACATGGTGGCCCTGTCGACCGACGGCCAGCGGCTGTGGTCGGTGCAGACCCCGCCTGGGCGCACGGACCATTTGTTCGACCTGCGGACGAGTGTCCCCACGGCGGAAGCGATGACGCCGATGGAACAGAGCGGCGCCAAGTGGCCGCAGGCCATGCAGCAGTTCGAACAGACGCAGGCTCGACAGCAGGAACAAAGCCAGCAGATGGCGCCGCAGCAGGCGCCATCGCAAGGGCCTGTGATGACCCATGGCGCTCTTTGAGTGCTTTCAGCGCCGACCAGAGACACTTTGCCGAGGAAGCGTCTAGCTCCGGGGACAAGAGCTGGAGCGGGTGAAGGGAATCGAACCCTCGTCAGTAGCTTGGGAAGCTACAGCTCTACCATTGAGCTACACCCGCGTCGGGCTCGGATGGTAATACGCCGGGCGTGCCGGGGGAAAGGTGGCGGCCGGCTGAACCTGTCCGCCGGGGCCTGAGCGTTGCGCGAGGGCCGGGCGCATAATCGGGGCGGGGAATCCTCACGAGGGCCGGATCATGCGTCGTTCGTCTTCGTTGTCCATCGCCGTCGCCCTGGCGCTCGTCGCCGGGGGCGCCTCCGCGCAGTCGCGCAGCGTGTCGACCGCCGACATGCCCAGGCCGGGCGTGAGTTACATCTCCGGCCCCTCGGCGCCCGTCCGCAAGGAGACGGTGAGCACCGGCACCCTGCCCCAGCCCGCGCGCCTTTACGTGGGTGGCCAGGTGTCGACCGGAGGCGGTGGTTATCAGGAGCGGACCAGCTACGGGAACGGCTCCGTCGTCGACAGCGGCGTCTACTACGGCGATGGCTATCCGCCCGGATACGGGTATGACCGGGGCGGTTATGGCGACGGCCGGGGCCGTCCGGGGCACGGGCACGATCACGACGGGCCGGGTGGCGGTCATGGCGGTGATCATGATCACGACCACGGACCGGGACGGAACAACGGGTCGCTGACGCTGGCCGCACCGCCGGGCGGTGGCGGCCACGGCATGGCCACGGGAGGCGGTGTCCGGTTGTCGCCGGATCGGTCGAACGATCGGCCCGGGCACGGGGATCGCGGCTGGAATCAGGGTGTCTACGGGTACCCGCGGCCGGCGCAGCCGGGCACCGGCATGACGAACAGCCGCGCGCCTCAACCGGGGACCGGCATGTCGGGCGGGAATCAGCCCGGAACGGGAATTCCGATGCGGAGCGGGCCCGGCGGGTGGCGCGGGAACGGCCGCTAGGCTGCCCTTGCGCTCGCGATGTCGCCCGGAGCGGGCATGGGTCGTACAATTCGCGGATGCCGATGACGCCGGAGGCGCGGAGCGCGCGAGTACGCGCCTTGCTCCTCCCTGCCGCCCGTCGAGCCGCGACTTTTCGACCGGAACCACCCATGAACCCTTTTTCCCCCGCCGCGGACGGCTCGCTCGTCGGTCGCCTCTTCTCTTCGCCGGAGCGTTGACGATGGCGCACGATGAAGACACCCCGGGCGACGGCCCGTTCCATCGCCGCATCCGTAGCTTCGTGCTGCGCGAAGGGCGCATGACGCCGGCGCAGCAGCGCGCGTTCGACGACCACTGGGCGCGTTTCGGGCTCGACTACGCGGGCGCCGTGCGCGATCTCGACGCGACGTTCGGCCGTGGTGCGCCGCGCGTGCTGGAAATCGGTTTCGGCAACGGCGAAGCGCTGGCCTGGGCGAGCGAGCACGATCTCGCCCGCGACTACATCGGCGTGGAGGTGCACGGTCCTGGCGTCGGCCGCCTGATGAACGTGCTCGCGGCACGCGAGGCGTCGAACGTGCGCCTGTATAAGCACGACGCCGTCGAGGTGCTGGAGAACGAGATCCCGCCGGGCAGCCTGTCCGAGGTGCGCATCTGGTTCCCCGACCCATGGCACAAGAAGCGCCACAACAAGCGTCGCCTCGTGCAGCCGGCCTTCGTGGAGCTGCTCGCCTCGCGCATGGCGCCGGGCGGCCTGCTGCATCTGGCCACGGACTGGGAGGCGTACGCCGAGCACATGCGCGAGACGATGGAATCCGCCGAGGGCTGGCGCAACCGCGTCGGACCGGGCGCGGTCGCGGAGCGTCCGGCATGGCGCATCGAGACCCATTTCGAGCGTCGCGGCACGCGGCTGGGGCACGGCGTGTGGGATTACCTGTACGAGTGGTCGGGGCCGACGACAGGTCGTTGACTGATCGAGGCGCATAACATGGGGCTTCACGTCACCGACCGGAGCCCCTGTCCATGTCGATCTCCAATCTCGCCGACCTCATCGCGGCGACGCTCGAAGAAGCCGGCGTCCGCCGCATCTATGGCCTGGTGGGCGACAGCCTCAACGCCATCACCGACTCGCTGCGCGAGCGGGGGGCCATCGACTGGGTACACGTGCGTCACGAAGAATCGGCCGCGTTCGCCGCCGGCGGCGAAGCGCAGCTGACCGGTGAGCTCGCGGTATGCGCCGGCAGCTGCGGCCCGGGCAACCTGCACCTGATCAACGGCCTGTTCGACTGCCATCGCTCGCGCACGCCGGTGCTCGCCATCGCGGCGCACATCCCGAGCGGCGAGATCGGCAGCGGCTATTTCCAGGAGACGCATCCGACCGAGCTGTTCCGCGAGTGCAGCGCGTACTGCGAGATGGTCTCGGACGCGTCGCAGATGCCGCACGTGCTGGAGTCGGCCATCCGGGCGGCGGTGGGGCAACGCGGCGTCGCCGTCGTGGTCATTCCCGGCGACGTCGCGATGCGCAAGTCGCCGGTGAAGAAGGTGACGCCGGCCGCGGGCCTGCTGCCGCCGGCGCCGAAGGTGGTTCCGGGCGAGCGGGAACTCGACGCGCTGGCCGACCTGCTCAATGCCGGCAAGCGCGTGACACTGCTCTGCGGTCGCGGCGCCGCGGGCGCGCACGACGAGCTGATCGCGCTCGCGGAGGCGCTGAAGTCGCCGATCGTGCATGCGCTCGGCGGCAAGGAATTCGTGGAGTACGACAATCCGTTCGACGTGGGCATGACGGGCCTCATCGGCTTCAGTTCCGGCTACCACGCGATGGAGGATTGCGACACGCTGCTGATGCTCGGCACGGATTTCCCGTATCGCCAGTTCTATCCGGAGGACGCGACGATCGCGCAGGTGGACATCCGCCCGGGCAACATCGGGCGGCGCTGCCGTGTCGATCTAGGCGTCGTCGGCGACGTGGGCGAGACGCTGCGCGCGCTGCTTCCCCGCATCGAGCCGAAGCGCCTGCGCGGCCACCTCGACCGTTGCCTGGCGCACTACGCGCGGGCGCGCGAAGGCCTCGACGAACTGGCGCGCATCGACGGTCGTCACGACCTCATCCATCCGCAGCAGGTGACGCGTCTGGTCAGCGACCTGGCGGAAGAGGATGCGGTGTTCACCTTCGACGTCGGCACCCCGACGATCTGGGCCGCGCGCTACCTGCGCATGAACGGCAAGCGCCGTCTGCTGGGCTCGCTGGTGCATGGCTCGATGGCCAACGCGATGCCGCAGGCCATCGGTGCGCAGGCCGCCTATCCGGGGCGGCAGGTGATCTCGCTCTCGGGCGACGGCGGCTTCACCATGCTGATGGGCGACTTCATCACGCTGGCGCAGCAGAAGCTGCCGGTGAAGGTGATCGTCCTCAACAACGGCACGCTGGGCTTCGTGGAGCTGGAGATGAAGGCTTCCGGCTACATCGAGACCGGCGTGCAGCTCGACAACCCGGACTTCGCCGCGATGGCCAACGCGATGGGCATCCACGGTCGCCGGGTCACGCGCGCCAGCGATCTGCAGTCGGCCATCGCCGAGGTCCTCTCGCACGAGGGCCCCGCCGTGCTCGACGTCGTCAGCAACCGGCAGGAGCTCTCCATGCCGCCGAAGATCACCGCCGAGCAGGCGAAGGGCTTCAGCCTGTACGCGCTGAAGGCCGTGATGAGCGGCCGCGGCGATTCGATTCTGGACCTGGCGGTGAGCAACCTAAGCCGCTGACCGCGCCCGCCGCGATTCGCGGTAGGAGCGCACCTGGGCGTGATGGGCGATCGCGCAAGCCTTCGATCGCGCCCAGGTGCGCTCCTACCGGGGCCAGCTTCAGCCGCGAGCCACCCCCAGCGCGTATACTCCTGCGGCAATCACCGCAGCTGGCGCCGTAGATGCCACCGCACGTCTCCATCGACCGGATCCGGACAGCCGGCTAGTGGCTCTGACCCTCACTCCCGAAATGATCCTCGTGCTGGGCCTGGTGGGCTTCACCATGCTCATGCTCGTTCTGGAGTGGATCCGGGCCGACATGGTCGCCCTGCTGGTCGTGGTCACCATCGGCCTCACGGGGCTCATTCCCGGCGACCAGGTGTTCAACGGCTTCGCCGGTAACGCCGTCATCGCGATCATCGCCATCATGATCATGGGCGCGGGCCTCGATCGCGCCGGCGTGCTCAACCTCACCGCGGCCTTCGTGATGCGCATGGCGCGCGGCGTGGAGTCCCGCCTGGGCGTCGTCGTCAACAGCGTCACCAGCCTGTTCAGCGCCGTGATCCCCAGCCAGGCGCTGGCCGCGCTGATGATCCCGGTGACCAGCCGCCTGTCGGCGCGTACCGGCGTGCCGCTGTCGCGCCTGCTGCTGCCGATGGCCTTCTGCATCCTGACGGCCACGAACACCACGCTGATCGCGAACTCGCCGCTGATCGTCCTCAACGACCTCGTCGCCAGCGCGAACAGCAACCTGCCCCCCGGCGCGCACACGATTCCCAAGTTCGGCCTGTTCAGCGTGACGCCCGTCGGCCTCGTGCTCGCGGTGGTGGGCATCCTGTTCTTCTATTTCTTCGGCCGCCGGCTGCTGCCCGAGCGCGAGGACGAGCGCCTCAAGGTCACGCCGGGCCGTACCGAGAGCTACTTCGCCGACACCTACGGCATCGCGGGCGAAACAGCCGAGCTGACCGTCACCGCCGAGAGCCCGCTGGTCGGCATGAGCATCGGCGAGGTCGAGCAGCTGCACGGCGCGCCGCTGATCCTGGCGATCAAGAACGGCAACGAAAGCCGCGTGGCGCCGCCCTCGGACCAGATGATCTGGGTCGGTACCGTGCTCGGCGTGCTGGCCCCGCGCGACGCCATCAACGCGTTCGCCAACAACCAGCTCTGCCGCGTGTCGTGGCGCATGCGCCAGCTCGGGGAGCAGTTCAACACCACCCGCGCCGGTATTTCCGAGGCCGTGGTGCCGCCCAGCTCGCGCTTCATCAAGCAGTCGGTCGGCGACCTGCGCCTGCGCAAGCGTTTCGGCATTTCGGTGCTGGCGGTGAACCGCGGCGACGAGGTGTTCCGCGAGGATGTCCGCGCCGTCACCCTCCGCGCCGGCGACACGCTCGTGCTGCACAGCAAGTGGCGCGACCTGATGCTGGCCGAGGAAGACCGCGACATCGTCGTCGTCACCGACATTCCGAAGGAAGAACAGCGCCCCGGCAAGATCTGGCAGGCCGTGGGCTTCTTCGTGCTGGCCAAGTGCCTGGCCCTTTTTACCCACCTCGACCTGTCGGTCGCGATGATGACGGGCGCGGTGGGCATGCTGCTCACCGGCGTGCTGAACATGGACGAGGCCTACAAGGCCATCAACTGGAAGACCATCTTCGTCACCGCCTGCCTGATTCCCCTGGGCTGGTCGATGGACTCGACGGGCACGGCGTCGTGGATCGCCCAGGAAGTGCTCGCGATCCTGGGCCACGCCCCGCAGTGGACCCTGCAGGTGTCCATCGCGGTCCTCACCCTCCTTTTCTCGCAGGTGATGTCGAACGTGGGCGCCACGGTCATGATGGTGCCCATCGCGATCAGTGTCGCGGTGAGTACCGGCGGCAACCCGTCCGCTTATGCGCTGATCGTGGCCGTATCGTCGTCGAACACGTTCCTGCTGTCGTCGGGTCACCCGGCCCTGATGATGGTCGCGGGCCCCGGCGGCTATCGCTCGAAGGATTTCCTGCGTGCGGGCATCCCGCTCACGATCCTGATGCTGGTGATCACCATCGTGACCATCAACCTGATGTACCGCTGACAAGGCCGGTAGGAGCGCACCTGGGCGCGATCACCGCAGCGACGATCCCGATCGCGCCCAGGTGCGCTCCAACGGCGTCTCGCTGATCGAGAAATATCTCAGGCGAGGCGGACCGCGCCATCGACGACGCGGACGTCGACGCGCCGCAGGCTGTCGCCCTTGCACGGGCCCTGCGTGCATACGCCGGAATCGGCCGCGAACGACGCGCCGTGGGCCGCGCAGATGATGGTGCCGCCGCGGACCAGGAACTTGCCCGGCGCGTAATCCAGCCGGCGGCCCGCATGGGGACAGACATTCAGGTACGCCCGCGCCTCGTCGCCGTGACGGTAGACGAGCAGCGACTCGGCCTCGCCACGGAGCAGGGCCTCGACTTCGACGGCGCCGCCGTCGGGGATGTCCGTCAGCAGGCAGAGGGGAGCGGCATCGGTGATAGGGGTCATGGCACTTGTCTATGAGGATCGGATGCCCCAAGGTAAAGAGGCTCACACGCATGTCATTGTGCCATACGGATTTTTAACCAATGCGCTTCGTCTTCCCGCCCATCCGCCGCTCGCGTAATCCCCTCGTCCGCGCCCTGTCGCTGGTGCTGGGCCTCGCCGCCGTGGGCGTGCTGCTCGTGTTCGGCGTGGTGGTGATCGGCGTCCTGTTCGCCGGCGGCCTCGCGTTCTTCGCGGTGCGCCAGTGGAAGCTCGCCCGTGGCCGTCCCGTGGGCGCCCAGGCGTCCGCGCCGAAGGACCCGGACGTGCTCGAGGGCGAGTTCGTGGTGATCCGCCAGGGCCAGCCCGCCCACCACCACTGACGGCGCAAGAACCGGATGGTGGCGGGGCGCTGCCCCGCCTACGCTGGCTTCCCATGAAGGAGGCCATCATGAACCAGGCTCACGCCCACGCCATGCGTCCCCACGCCGACGATGCGCTCGAACGCGTCCGCGCCACCCTCGATCGCGAGGACGGGCCGACCGACCTCGCCAGCCTCGCGGCCGTCGCCGGTCTCAGTCCGACGCACCTGCAGCGCGCGTTCCGGCGCCGCTACGGCGTGAGTCCGGCGGAATACGCGCGGGCGCGCCGCTTCGATCAGTTGCGCGAGGCGCTGCGGGATGGCGCCGCGGTCACGGACGCCGTCTACGAGGCGGGCTTCGGATCGGGCAGCCGCGTCTACGAGGAAAGCGACCGGCGGCTCGGCATGACGCCAGCCAGCTATCGCGCCGGCGGCGCGGGTGCGTCGATCCGCTACACCACCACGACCACGCCGCTGGGGCGCCTGCTCGTCGCGACGACGGCGAAGGGCATCTGCTCGGTGACGCTCGGGGCCGACGACGCGGCACTCGAGGCGCGCCTGGGCGACGAATTCCCCTATGCGACCCGCGAGCGCGTCGACGAGGGGCGCGAGGAGTGGCTGGACGCGGTCATCGCGCGCGTCGCGCACGAGCTGGGATGGAGCGACGCCGACGCACCGGCGCTCCCGCCGCTCGACGTCGCGGCGACCGCGTTCCAATGGCGCGTCTGGGATGCCCTGACCCGCATCCCGCGCGGCGAGACCCTGAGCTACGGCGAACTCGCGGCGGCGCTCGGCGTGCCCAATGCCGCGCGGGCGATCGGTCGCGCGTGCGGCAGCAACCGCCTCGCCCTGCTGGTGCCCTGCCACCGCATCATCCGCGAGGACGGCAGCCTCGGCGGCTGGCGATGGGGACTCGAGATCAAGCAGCAGCTGCTCGCCACCGAGCGGGCCATGAAAGCCGCTCAAGGCTGACCGGCGAAGGTTTCGCTACCGTCCGCGGCCCGCGGACGATATCGTGCGTGATTCGCGGCGCACGATGCGTCGCGTGACAGCCCTGGAACACCGCATGTCCGACGCCGCCCTCACGCCCAGTCAGGCCCCCGCCTCCGTCGTGCGCGACCCGCGCTGGATGGTGCCGCTCGCCCTGTTCGCGCTCTATGTGATCTGGGGTTCGACGTACCTCGGCATCCGCTACGCGCTGGTCAGCTATCCGCCGTTCCTGCTCGCCGCGCTGCGTTTCGCGATCGCGGGCGTGCTGCTGTTCGCCGTGCTGCGTCTGCGTGGCGCCGCGCTGCCGACGGCACGGCAGTGGAAGAACGCCGCCATCGTCGGCACGCTGCTGCTCGCCGGCGGCAATGGCCTGGTCTGCTTCGCCGAACAGTCGGTCAGTTCCGGGATCGCCGCCGTCGCGGTGGCGAGCATGCCGCTGTTCGCGGCCGTCTTCGGGGGCATCTACCGCGAGTGGCCGACGCGCGGCGAATCCGCCGGACTGCTGCTCGGCTTCGCGGGCGTCGTCGTGCTGAACCTGGGGGCCGGCTTGTCGGGCGCACCGCTGGGCGCCGTCGCCCTGATCGTCGCCGCCATGTCGTGGGCCTTCGGCTCCGTGTGGTCGAAACGCCAGGACATGCCGAAGGGCCCGATGAACACCGCCGCGCAGATGCTCTGCGCGAGCGTGTCGCTGGCGATCATCGCGCTGCTGCGCGGCGAACGCCTCCCGGCGCATCCGGAGACCAGCGCGACCGTCGCGCTCGCCTACCTCATCGTGTTCGGCTCGATCGTCGCCTTCAGCGCCTACCTGTACGTGCTCAAGACGGTCCGCCCCGCGCTGGCCACCAGCTATGCCTATGTGAATCCGCCCGTGGCCGTCGTGTTCGGCGTGCTGCTCGCGGGCGAACACGTGGGCGTGTTCGAACTGGCCGGCATGGCGATCATCCTGGTCGGCGTCGGCATCATCACGATGATGCGGGTGCGCAAAGTGTGACCTGCGTCGCAGGCCTCCTGCCTGCGGCGATTTTTGAGAAAACTTCCATATCCGCAACCGGCACGCGCCCCTAGCCTCGTCGCCTCTCTCAGCCGCCGGAGCTTACCGTGGGAACGATCGGGCCATCGTGCATTCGGTGCCCGCGGTGCCGGCGCTGGTGGCTGGCCCGCGCCGGCACGCTGTTCGGCATCGCGATCGCGGCGCTGGCGTCATGCCAGCGTTTCCGCGACGAGGAGGTCAGAGCTCGCGAAGCGCCGCCGTCACCGGCAGACGCGCGGCACGCAGCGCTGGAAACAACCCGCCGATGAAGCCGATGGCCAGCGCCCATTTGATGCCCGTCCAGAGCAGGTCGCCGCTCACGTGGAAGCGGAAGACGACCTGGCTGAAATTCGCACCCAGCGTCGACGCGGTGTAGCCGTTGAAGATCACCCAGACGATGCCTGCTCCTATCAAGCCGCCGAGCAGCGCGAGCAACATCGTCTCCAGCATGATCGACACCACCACGGGAAGGCCGCGGAAGCCGATGGCGCGCAGCGTCGCGATCTCGCGCGCACGCGCCTGGATCGCCGCGAACATCGTGTTGAGCGCACCGAAGACCGCGCCGATCGCCATGATGATGCCCACGGTGATGCCCACCGCGCGCAGCACCTTCGTCAGGCCTTCCGACTGCTTGCCGAAGTACTCGCGCGTCGTGCTGACGTCGACCTTCAGGCGCGGATCGCCGGCCAGGGCCGCCTTGAACGTGTCGAACGCCTTCGGTGAATCGAGCAGCACCGTCACGGACTGCACGCTGCTGCCGCGCCGGTAGGCGGACGCGACGCTCTGCGTGTCGCCCCAGAGCTCCGATTCGAGCGCGTCGCCCGAATCGAACACGCCCACC
This sequence comes from Luteibacter sp. 3190, assembly GCF_031456385.1. Classification (NCBI taxonomy): domain Bacteria; kingdom Pseudomonadati; phylum Pseudomonadota; class Gammaproteobacteria; order Lysobacterales; family Rhodanobacteraceae; genus Luteibacter; species Luteibacter sp. 3190. Next base: position 474,037 of record NZ_JAVDUO010000002.1, read on the forward strand.
ACCGTCCAGGTCTGCCCTGCGAGGCGGATGCTCTTGCCGACGTCGAGGCCCTCGAACTGCGCGCGTGCGCCCTTACCGACGATCAGTTCGCGCAGCCCCGGCTGGAACTTGCGGCCTTCCACGATCTTCACCTGCTGGCGCAGGTTCCACACGTCTTCGCTCACGCCGCGAATGGGCACGTTGGCATCGCTCTGCGGATCGCCCTTCTTCGGCAGGTTGGCCACCACGACCAGTTCGCCCGAGGCGATGGGCTTGCCCTGCGCATCCTTCTTCACGCCCGGCGCCTGGATGACGACGTTGGCGCTGTCGCGATCGAGGATCGAATTGAGTTCCGCCTGCGAGCCACCGCGAAGCACGATCGCCGTCTGGTCGTTGCCCGTCGAGCGCAACGTCTCGGCGAAGCCTTCGCTCATCGCGAGCATGGCGACCAGCACGCCGACCACGCCCGCGATCCCCACGACCACGACCGACGACGAGCCGAGCCGCTGGGTCACCGTGGCGAGTCCGACCTTCGTCACCTCCCACGTCTGCCGACCGCGGCGGGTCAACGCCATCCACAGCGCCAGCACGACGGCGAGCGCCACGATGCCGGGCCAGGGCAACGCGATCCAGATCGCGAGGAACACCGCGACGATCAGCAGCGTGAGCACGCCGGCGCCGAACTTCTTCAATGATTTCATCGTCAGTGTCCTCTCAACGACCGGCGAGCGCGTCGACGATGTTCAGTCGCATGGCACGGATGGCGGGCAGCAGGCCGACGAGCGCGCCGATGACGAGCATCAGCACGATGCCGAGCGTCCAGGTCTGCATGCCGAGCGGCGGCAGGTTGAGCATGCCCCCGCTGCCCTTCGCGACGATGGGCACGACGACGCCTGCGAGCACGAGGCCCAGCACGCCGCCGAGCAGCAGCAGGAGCACGCCCTCGGCGAGCACCATGCACAGCACGCTGCGACTGGAGAAGCCGATGGTCTTCAGCACCGCCAGCTCGTTGGTCCGCTCGCGGACGGCCTGCGCCATCGTGTTGCCCGTGAGCAGGATCAGCGTGAAGAACACGGCGCCCATGATCGCGGACACGATGAGGCCGATGTCGCCGAGCTGTTTCGCGAACGAGGCGTTGAACGCCTGCTCGGTCTGCGTCTTGGTTTCGTGGTCCGAGTTGGCGGACAGGGCGTCGATCGCCTTCGCCACCGCGTCCGCCCTGTCGGCGGAGGTGAGCTTCACGACGTACCAGCCGACGGTCGTGCCGATGCCCTGGAACGCGTTGGCCTCCTGGAAATACTTGTGGTGGAAGAAGAACTGCTGATCGGTGCCGTTCGCCGCGCCGGGCGCCGCCTTGTAGATGCCGACGATGTCGAACGGCCAGGTCTTGTCGCCGTTGCGCTGCGGGAAGATCGTCGACTGCAGCGGAATCTTGTCGCCGACCTTCCAGCCGAAACGCTTCGCCAGCGGCTCGCCGACGACGGCGCCGGTGCGCGTCGCGTCGAACGCCTTGCGCTGGTCGGCTGGCAGTTCGATCTCGTGGTAGATGTCGAGGAAGTTGTCGCTCACGGCGAAGCTGAGCACGAAGTTCTTCGGATCCTGGTAGATGCCGCCGAACCAGTTCGCCGATCCCACAGCGGCCACGCCGGGCACGGCCGCGATGCGCGTGCCGAGGCTCGCGGGCAGCGACTGGATGATCGAATACCTCGACGTCGTCAGCAGGCGGTCCACGCCGATGACGCTGTCGCCCGAGGAGAAGGCGGCGCGCGTGGCGTCGAGCATGCCGAAGAGCAGGAAGGCGGCAAGGATCGAGATGAGGGTGAAGAACGTGCGCGCCTTGCGACGGAACAGCGCGGCCCAGATGAGATGCAGGTATTTCATGCCGGCATCCTCCTGGCTCAGCTCACGGCCTGCTCGACAAGGGAGCCCTTGTCGAGGTGCAGCGTGTGGTTGGCGTACTCGGCGGCCTTCGGATCGTGCGTCACCATCACGATGGTCTTGCCGTGCTCGCGATTGAGCTCGCGCAGCAGGCCGAGGATGTCTTCCGCCGACTGGCGATCGAGGTCGCCGGTCGGCTCGTCGCAGACGAGCAGCGTGGGATCGGACACGATCGCGCGTGCGATCGCGACGCGCTGCTGCTGGCCACCGGACAGCTCGGACGGTTTGTGCGAGGCACGATCGGCGAGGCCCACGAGTTGCAGCGCGATCGACGCGTTCTGCCGGCGCTGCGCACCGGACAGCTTCGTCAGCAGCAGCGGCAGCTCGACGTTGCGCTGCGCGGTGAGCATCGGCATGAGGTTGTAGAACTGGAAGACGAAGCCGACGTGCGCGGCGCGCCACTTCGCCAGCGCGCCGGAGCCGAGCTGGTCGATGCGGTCGCCGCCCACCGTGATGCTGCCGCCCGTGGGCGTGTCGAGGCCGCCGATCATGTTGAGCAGCGTCGTCTTGCCCGAGCCGGACGGTCCCATCAGCGCGAGGAAGTCGCCTTGTTCGATCTTCAGATCGACGCCGTGCAGCACTTCCACCTTCTGCCGGCCGCGTTCGTAAACCTTCGAAAGATCCTGGATGTCGATCAGGGTGGCCATCGGTGAGTCTCCGCGGGGTCAGTTCGTGGTCGGTGAGGTGGCGACGCGGACGGCGGCGCCGTCGGCGAGGTCGGCGGGGGGCGAGACGATCACGGTGTCGCCGGCCGCGAGGCCCTCGCTGACGAGGCGCAGATCGCCATTCGGTTGAGCGGCGGCCGTCACCTGGCGGCGGACGGCCTTGCCATCGGCCACGGCGAAGACGACGTCGCGGTCGTCGCGACGCGTGATGGCGCCGGCGGGCACCAGCACGCCTTTCGGCACGGCGGCCTGCGCAGGCGTGCGGCGTTCGAGGAACGACACGCGCACGCCCATGTCGGGCACGATCCGGCCGTCCTTCGTTTCCAGCGCCACGCGCACCTTCACCGTGGCCTTGCCGCGGTCGGCCGCCGGCACGATGGCGATGACGTGCGCGGGGATACGCCAGTCCGGGTACGCGTCGAGCACGGCTTCCGCCGGCATGTCGGGCTGCACCCGGCCGATATAGGCCTCGTTGACGTCGACGTCGATCTCGAGCGAATCCATGTCGACGATCGTGCCGACGCCGGTACGCGTGAAGCCGCCACCGGCCGAGAGCGGCGAGACGATCTCGCCGACCTGGGCGGCCTTGTCCGTGATCACGCCATCGAAGGGCGCGCGCACCACCGTGTAATCGAGGTTGACCTGCCCCACGCCGACCTGGGCATCGGCCGCGTCGGCCTGGCGCCGTGCCGTGTTGAGCTGCGCGCGGAACGTGTTGGCCTGCGTGCGCGTCTGCTCCGCGAGCTGGCGGGACACGAGCCCCCGCCCGACCAGCGCCTCCTGGCGATCGGCGTCGCGCAGCGCCTGGTCGAGCTGCGCCTGCGACTGGACGACGTTCGCGTGCGCGGCCGCGGCGTTCGCACGCGCAGACTCGAGGCTGGCGCGCAGGGCGTTGTCTTCGAGGCGGGCGAGGATCTGGCCTTTCGCGACGCGGTCGCCTTCCTCGATGTGCACTTCGACCAGCGCGCCGGTGATCTGGGCCGACACGGTCGCCTGGCGCCGCGCGGTCACGTAGCCCGTGGCCTGGAGCACCGCCCCGGCGTCGCCGGCGGCGGTCGGCGCGACGGCGGTCGCCGTGCGCACCTCCACCGGCCGCCGGGCGAGGAACGCCCACGCGCCGCCGGCGATGGCGAGGACGACGAGCACCGCCAGAGCGGCGATCAGCACGGTTCGCGCCTGTGGGCCACCCCCGCCGCCGTGCGCCTCCTTGTGCGACTTGTCGATCTTGAGCTGCTTGAGCAGCTCGGCGTTCGAATTCATCGTCCCCTTGCCCTCGCCCCTGGTCAGACTCGCAGCACGATCATGCGATGCGTCCGGACCGTGCACCACTTTCCGGTATCAGTCATCTGTCGTGACAGGTGTCACCTGATACGCTTGGGCCATGAATACCGTCATTCCCCCGCCGGCTCCGCCGAGCATCCCCGTCGTCGGCCGCACCGAGCGGTTCCCCGTCCGCCGCGTCTTCTGCATCGGCCGCAACTACGCCGATCACGCGAAGGAAATGGGCGCCTCGGTCGACACGGCGAATCCCATGTTCTTCACCAAGCCGGCCGACGCGCTGGTCACCGACGGCGCCGACGTGCCCTACCCGTCCGCCACGAACGACCTGCATCACGAAGTGGAGTTGGTCGTAGCGCTCGGCTGCGGCGGCACCGACCTCACGGTCGAACAGGCCGCGCGCATCGTCTGGGGCTACGGCATCGGGCTCGACCTGACCCGTCGCGACCTGCAGGCGCAGGCCAAGGCCAAGGGGGCGCCGTGGGACGTCGCCAAGGCCTTCGACCATTCCGCGCCGGTCTCGGCCATCGTTCCCGCGACGGATTACATCCCGGACGCGACGACGCCCATCGCCCTGACGGTCAACGGCGAGCGCCGCCAGTCGGCGACGCTCGCGGACATGGTGCTCGACGTGCCGCACATCCTTAGCGCGCTGTCGCGGCTGTTCGAACTGAAGGCGGGTGATATCGTCTACACGGGCACGCCAGCCGGTGTGGCCGCGCTCCACCGCGGGGATCGCTTCGTCGCCACGCTGGGCGATGTCGTCACGCTCGAGGGACGCGTGAGCTGACTTCGCGGTATGCCTACATACGGATCGTTAGGTTTGACGACCGACGCCAATGCCACGAGGAGGAAGGGCCGATGAGTTTCGTCGCGGAATTCAAGAAATTCGCACTGCGCGGTAACGTGATCGACCTCGCGGTCGGTGTGGTGATCGGTGCCGCGTTCGGCAAGATCGTCACGTCGCTCGTCGACAACATCATCATGCCCCCGATCGGATGGCTGATCGGCGGCATCGATTTCTCGGACTGGAAATGGGTGCTGAGGCCCGCCAGCGAAGGGGTCAAGGAAGTCGCCGTGCAGTACGGCATCTTCATCAACGTGCTCATCCAGTTCATCATCATCGCCTTCGCGATCTTCGTCGTGGTCAAGGCGATCAACCGGCTCACACGCCGCGAGGAAGCGGCTCCCGCCGCCCCGCCGGCCGACGTCGCGTTGCTGACGGAAATCCGCGATCTGCTGAAGCAGAAGCCTTAACCCGTAGGAGCGCGCCCTGCGCGCGACATCTTTTGGAGCGATGCCTCGCAGCTGGTGCGCCAGCTTGCCGGGAGAGGCGAAAAGATGTCGCGCGCAGGGCGCGCTCCTACGACGAGGCGGCCCATGACTTCCGGCCTATCTGCCCCGCGTTCCCCGGCGCAATAATCGACGTTTCCGTCCCTGGGGGTCATTCGATGCGTCACACCTTCCGCCTGCATGCGCTGGCCGCATGCCTCGCGCTCGCCTTCTCCGCCCACGCCGCCGACAAGGCCACGACGATTCCCGAGAAGGCCGTCGCCGCGGCGACCGAACTGCGCGACCGCGCGATGAACGACAACACCGGCTACGAATTCGTGTCGGGGCTCACCACCGAGGTGGGCCCACGCGTGGCCGGCAGCGAAGCCGATGCGCGCGCCGTCGCCTGGACCGTCGCGAAGTTCAAGGCCATGGGCTTCGACAAGGTCTACACGGAGAAAGTCAGCTACCCGCTCTGGCAGCGCCGCAGCGAGCACGGCGCGATCGTCTCGCCGTATCCCCAGCCGCTCCTGCTCACGGCGCTGGGCTACTCGGCCGGCACGCCCTCGGGCGGCCTCACCGCGGAAGTGGTGGGCTTCGACGACCTCGACGCGCTGAAGAAGGCCGACCCGGCCAGCGTGAAGGGCAAGATCGTCTACGTCAGCACGCACATGCAGCAGCAGAAGGACGGGCACGATTACGGCAAGGGCTCCGCCACGCGCACCGGCGGCCCCGTGCTCGCCGCGAAGATGGGCGCCGCGGCGTTCCTGCTTCGCTCGGCCGGCACCGATCCGCACAGCCGCACGCCGCATACCGGCGTCACCGGCTTCCAGGATCCGAAGGCAGCCATCCCGGCCGCCGCGCTCTCGCTGCCCGATGCCGACCAGCTCGAACGCGTGCTGAAGCAAGGCAAGCCCGTCACGCTGAAGCTCGATCTCGATGTGGGCTTCGCGGGCACGTACGAAGGCGCGAACGTCATCGGTGAAGTGACCGGCCGCAAGCATCCGGACCAGGTCGTCGCCATCGGCGGTCACCTGGACTCGTGGGACCTCGGCACGGGTGCCATCGACGACGGCGCCGGCGTGGCGATCGCGGCGGCTGCCGCGAAGCTGATCAAGGACATGCCGCAGCGTCCCGATCGCACCATTCGCGTGATCGCGTTCGCGAACGAGGAGATGGGGCTGTGGGGCGGCCGCGCGTATGCGGAAGCGCACGCGAAGGAGGTCTCGAAGTTCCAGCTCGGTACCGAGTCCGACTTCGGCGCGGGCCGCATCTGGCGCATGACCGCGAGCGTGAAGCCGGAAGCGCGCGGCGCGATCGAGCAGATCGCGAAGGTGATCGAGCCGATCGGCGTCGCGTACGATCCGAACAAGCCCGGCGGTGGCGGCTCGGACCTCTCGCAGATGCACGCGAAGGGCATGGCCGCGCTCTCGCTCACGCAGGACGGTACCGATTACTTCGACTACCACCACAACGCCAACGACACGCTCGACAAGATCGATCCGAAGGCGCTGGCGCAGAACGTGGCGGTCTATGCGACGTTCGCGTACATGGCCGCGCAGGCCAATGGCGATTTCGGCTCGGCGCCGGGCGCGTTCGCGAAGGACGGGGCGCACGACTGATCCCCGCCGGGGATCGTCGCCGATACGATCGGCTCCCGCGAGGGCTCAGGCCCTCGCGGGGTCGAGCTTCTTCCTGGGCGCCAGCCTGTCCTGCAGGCGATTCATGTACAGGTAGATCACGGGCGTCAGGTACAGCGTCAGGATCTGCGAGACGACGAGGCCACCGACCACGGCGAGGCCCAGCGGACGGCGCGTCTCCGCGCCCGCGCCGATGCCCAGCGCGATCGGCAACGTGCCCGCGAACGCCGCCATGGTCGTCATCATGATCGGGCGGAAACGCACGCGGCACGCCTCGAAGATCGCGTCGTGCGGCGCGAGCCCCGCGTCGCGCTGACGCTCCAGCGCGAAGTCGATCATCATGATCGCGTTCTTCTTCACGATGCCCACCAGCATGATGATGCCGACGAAGGCGAACAGGTCGAGCGACGCGTTGAAGATCACCAGCGTCAGCAGCGCGCCGACCGCCGCGGCCGGCAGGCCCGAGAGGATCGTGAGCGGATGGATGAAGCTCTCGTACAGGATGCCCAGCACGAGGTAGATCACGAACACCGCGAGCAGGAGCAGCAGTCCCATGCCCTTGACCGAATCCTGGAACGCCTGCGCCGTGCCCTGCACGCTTCCGCTCAGCGTGGCGGGCAGCTTCATCTCCGTCGTCGCGCGGTCGATGCTCGCCACCGCGTCGCTCAGGGACACCCCCGGCGCGAGATTGAACGACACCGTCACCGCCGGCAGCTGGCCCTGGTGGTTCACCGTGAGCACCTGGGGTTTGCGCTCGAAACGCGCCACGGTGTTCAGGGGAATGAGCTTGCCGCTGTCCGACGTGACGTAGAGCCGCGACAGCACGGCGGGATCGTCCTGCATCCGGCGCTCCACCTGCAGGATCACCCAGTACTGCGTGGCCGAGCCGTAGATCGTGGAGATCTGGTTCTCGCCGAACGCCGTGCCGAGCGCGGTCTGCACCTGATCCATCGTCAGGCCCAGCGGCGCGAGCTTGTCGCGGTTGACGCTGACGACCATCGACGGGCTGTTCAGATCGAGGTCCGTCGTGACGTCCTGGAAGCCCGGCAGTTTCTGGAACGCGGCGACGAGCTTGCCCGACCAGTCGTACAGCGCATGCAGGTCGGTGGACTGCACCGTGTACTGGTACTGGGCCTTCGACTGCCGCCCTCCGACCTGGATCGCGGGTGGATTCTGGATGTACGTGCGGATGCCGGGCACCTCGGCGAACTGGCGCCGCAGGCCCTGGATGATCTCGTCGGGCGTCGTGCCACCGCGCGCGTCGCTGTCCTTCAGGCGCAGCAGGAGCGAGCCCGAATTCACGGTGGAGCGCGGACCACCCGCGCCGACGCTCGACATGACCGCCGCGATGTTCGGATCCTTCATGGCGATGTCCGCGAGCGCCTGCTGGCGTGCGGACATGGCGGCGAACGAGATGTCGGTCGGTCCTTCGGAGGTGACGCGAAGCTGGCCGCTGTCGCCGGCCGGGATGAAGTCCTTCGGCGTGACGACGAAGAGCAGGCCCGTGGCGACGAGGCTCAGCGCGAAGCCGAGCAGCACCGTGCGTGGGTGCCGCATGCACCAGGCCAGCGTGCGCGTGTAACCGGCGGTCACCGCGGCGAAACCGCGATCGAAGCCGACGACGATGAAGCTTCGCTTGTCGTGGTCGTGCGCCTTGACGAAGCGGCTGCACAGCATCGGCGTGAGCGTGATGGAGACGAAGCCCGAGATGAGGATCGACACGCTGATGACGACGGCGAACTCGTGGAACAGCCGACCGACGATGCCGCCCATGAACATCACGGGGATGAACACCGCGACGAGCGAGAGCGTCATGGAGAAGATGGTGAAGCCGATCTCGTTCGCGCCTTTCACCGCGGCTTCGAAGGGCTCTTCGCCGAGCTCGATGTGGCGCATGATGTTCTCGAGCATCACGATGGCGTCGTCGACGACGAAGCCGACGGCGAGCGTCAACGCCAGCAGCGAGAGGTTGTCGAGGCTGTACCCCAGCGCGAACATCGCACCGAACGTGCCTAGCACCGAAATCGGCAGCGCCACGGCGGGAATGAGCGTCGCCGACGCGTTGCCGAGGAACAGGTAGATCACGAGCACGACGAGGATGCCGGCGAGCACCAGGGTGAACTGCACGTCGTGCACGGAGTCGCGGATCGATACCGAACGGTCGTACATCACGTTGAGCTTCACCGACGGCGGCAACGTCTCCTGGAACGCGGGCAAGAGCGCGAAGATCTTGTCCACCGTCTCCACGGTGTTGGCGCCGGGCTGACGCTGGATCGCGAGCGTGATCGAGCGGTGGCCGTTGAACCAGCTGGCCTTCTGGTCGTCCTGCACGCTGTCGCGCGGCACGGCGATGTCCGACAACCGCACGGGTGCGCCGTTGCGATAGGCCACCACCACCTGGCCGTAATCGGCGGCGCGCATCAACTGGCCATCCGAACGGATCGACAGCAGCTGGCGTTGCCCGTTGAGCGAGCCGGTGGCCTTGTTGACGTTCGCCGCCGCGATCGCTTCACGCATCTGGTCCACGCCGATGCCGGTCGCGGCAAGGCGGTCCGGATCGACGGCGATGCGCACGGCGTATTTCTGCGAGCCGTAGACGTTCACCTGCGCCACGCCGTCGACCATCGACAGGCGCTGCGCCAGTTCCGTCTCGGCGTAGTCGTCCACGGTCGAGAGCGGCAGCGTCGACGACTGCATGGTGAGGAAGAGGATCGGCGCGTCGGCCGGGTTCACCTTGCGGTACGTCGGCGGCGTCGGCATGTCCTGCGGCAGCTGGCGCTGCGCGGCGGAAATCGCCGCCTGCACGTCCTGCGCCGCGCCGTCGATGCTGCGGTCGAGTGCGAAGGTAACGGTGATCGTCGTCGAACCCAGTGAACTGGACGACGTCATCGAATCGATGCCGGCCACCGTCGACAGCTGCGCCTCGAGCGGCGTCGCGACGGACGAGGCCATCGTCTCCGGCGAGGCGCCCGGCAGGCTCGCGCTGATGTTGATGGTGGGGAAGTCGACGTTGGGAAGCTCGTTGACGGGAAGCCTCGGGTAGGCGGCGATACCGAAGATCACCAGCGCCGCCATCAGCAGCGTGGTCATCACCGGGCGGCGGATGCAGAGTTCCGGCAGGTTCACGGCGTGTGGCCCTCAGCCCTTGTCGACGCGCACGCGGGCGCCGTCCACCAGCAGCATCTGGCCTTCCGTGACCACGCGCTCGCCGGCATTCAGGCCCTTGTCGACCACCACGCGATCGGCGGTCGTCGCCCCGGTGGAAATGCTGCGTTGCTCCACGGTGTCGTCCGGCTTCACGACGAAGACGAACGTGCCGGCGGTGGAGCTCTGCAACGCCACGACCGGAATGCTGATCGCGTCCGTGAGCCGCGTGGTCGGCAGCGTGACTTCCGCGAACTGCCCCGCCGTGAGGCGGCCGTCGGCGTTCGCGAAGCGCCCCTTGAGCACGATGGTGCCGGTGGTCGCGTCGACCGCGTTGTCGACGAATTCGAGTTCGCCCTGCAACGGCTGGCCGTCGTCGCCCGGAATCTTCGCCTGCACCGGCAGCGTGCCGCGGCGCAGGCTGTTGCGCACGGCGGCGAGGCTGTCTTCGGGGATGGAGAACGCCACGCGCATCGGGTCGATCTGGTTGAGCACGACGATGTCGGTGGTATCGGCGGTGAGCGTGGCGCCGGGATAGGCGAGCGGCGCGCCGGTCACGCCGTCGAACGGCGCGACGATCGTGGTGAACTCCAGCTGCGTCTGCGCCGCACGCGCCGCCGCTCGATCGCTTTCGAGCGCCGCGCGCGCGACGCCGAGGTTCGCCTTGTAGAGATCGTAATCGGCACGGCTGACGAAGCCCTTGCCGAGCATGTTCTGGTAACGCTCCAGATCCGCCTCGGCCTTGACCAGTTGGGCCTGGTCGCGCGCGACGTTGCCCTGGGCCTCGTCGTAGGCCGCCTTGAGCGGGCGCTGGTCGACGCGCGCGAGCAGATCGCCCTTCTTCACGTGCTCGCCGGGCGTGAAGGCGAGCGATTCCAGCTGGCCGTTCACGCGCGAGCGCACGTTGACCGTCGAATAGGCCTCCGCCCGCCCGATCACCTTCAGCGACAGATCGATCTCACCGCGGGTGGCGACCGCCGTCGTGACCGGCACGCCCGCAGTCGCCTTCTTCGCCGGCTGGTCGGCGCCCCTCGCATCCGGATCGTGCTTCCAGACGCCGAAGCCGATGGCGACGACCGCGACGAGGCCGACGATGAGGACGAGTTTCTTCCCTGGGGATCGCTGCATGGGGTCTCCGGCCGGTTCCATCGGGATCCGGTCGCCGCGCTGGGGAACACGGGCGTGGGTTCTGGGACGGGTGAAACGTAAAAACTAACGCATCGGCCCCTGGATCGGTTGACCCGCCGGTCAGGCGTCGTCGGACGGGCCGTCGAGGCCCTGCAGGTTTTCCTTCATGCGGTCCAGCACGGCGAGCATCGTCTGCAGGTCGTCCGTCGAGATTCCCTGGGTGGCATCCCGGCGCAGGCCGCGGGCGATATCTTCCATGTCGTCGATGACACCCCGTGCTTGGTCGGTGTCGTGCAGGCGCCAGGCGCGGCGATCCTTGGGATCGGCGCGACGCTCGACGAAACCGGCCGCCTGCAGGCGATCGATGACGCGACCCACGGCGATCGGCTCCATGTCGAGCTGCTCGGCCAGCTCGTTCTGGCGCATGCCCGGGCGCCGATGCAGCGCCTTCAGGGCGCGCCACTGCGCGCGCGTCAGCCCGAACCGCACCGCCCGCCGGTCGAAGTGCTTGCGGAAGAGCAAGGTCACGTCGTTGATCAGGTAGGCGAAGGAGATGTCTTCTACTTTGAGCTGGTCGGCCATAACCTTGGGCTGCATGGGTGGACTGTCACTCGCATCGTAGCCAAATGGCGCCTGCTCGTCACAAGGACACTCTGCCATGAACCCCCATGTTTTCGAAGGCGACATCACCACCCTGCGCGTGGATGCGATCGTCAACGCCGCCAACGAATCCCTGCTGGGCGGCGGGGGCGTGGACGGGGCCATCCATCGCGCCGCCGGCCCCGGCCTGCTGGCGGCCTGCCGCGCGCTGCCGGAGGTGCGGCCCGGGGTACGCTGTCCCACTGGCGAGGCCCGGATCACCGGGGGTTTCGCGCTGCCGGCGCGCTTCGTCATCCATACCGTCGGGCCCGTGTGGCACGGTGGCCAGCGGGGCGAGCCGGCCCTCCTGGAGGCGTGTTACCGCGAATGCCTCCGGCTGGCACGGGAGCATGGTGTCGCGTCGATCGCGTTCCCGGCGATCAGCGCGGGGGTCTATGGGTATCCGGCGGATGCGGCCGCCGCCATCGCCGTCCGGACGATCCGGGGCGCGCCGTGGAGGCCCGGAAACGTGGTGTTCTGTACGTTCAGCGCGGCGATGACGCGGGTCTACGTGTCGGCGCTAGGCTGAGAAACGCCGTAGGAGCGCACCTGGTCGCGATGGCTTTTGGCCGTGAACCTGGAGCTGGCGCGCCAGCTTTCGGACTGGCGCGAGAAGCTGTCGCGGCCAGGTCCGCTCCTACTGCAACCTACGGGGCGTCTCAACGGGGATAGAGCGGCGGCAGGGCCTCGTCGCTCTTCGCTGCCGAGGGCGCCCAGTCGAAGCCCTTCGCGAACGCCTCCCGCAGCTTCGGGCCGGACGCCTCGCCATCCGCGAAACGGGCACGCTGCAGCATCGCGATCGCCTCGCGCTGCGGCCCCTCGCGCAGGGCCGCGGAAAGCGCGCCGAGCGAATGGATGGAAGGACGCACGATACGGGCCCAGCGCAGCAACGCATGTTCCACCGCAGCAAGGTCACCGCCGGTGGCGACCTTGAGGAATTGCTCATGCGCGGGCTTTTCGCGAACGATCTCGGGCTTCGGCCGCGGTTCGATGGCGACGCCGCGCGCACCGCGCCGGCGCGCCAGCACGAACCACGCGACCAGTGTCGCGAGCCAGAGCGAAAGGACGGCGACGAACAGCCAGCGCCACGTCGAGCCACCGGCCGTACCCACGGCAGGAGCGGGAGCGGACGTGTCCGCCGGTGCCGGCGCGGCCGCGCCGCCCGCCGTCGAGGACGGCGGCACGGACGCCTGCGTCGCGCCCGCGGCGGTCACCTCGATGTCGTGCGCGGGCACCGTCGCCACTTCGGGCTTGTCGGTGACCACGTTCCACCAGTGCAGCGTGGTGGCGGGAATGTGCAGCGTGCCGGGGCGCGTTGGCACGACGGCGAAACCCTGCTGGCGGCGACCGGTCACCCAGGCGCCGCTGCTTCCGCCGCCCGTCACGGCCTTGTCCGGATAGACGTCCGCACCGTCGAGCTTCGGCAGCGAGAGCGCCGGCAACGCCTCGAACGGCATGCCCGTCGCGTCGAGCCGCATGGTCAGCGTCACCGGCTGCCCCACGCGCGCCTTACCGTCCGCGGGGATGCCTTCGAGGGTGAGCTTCAGCTCGCGAGCGGGAATCCATGCGCCGCCGGCGGCGCCATCGGGGCGCGCGCGCACGTCGACGCGCACGCGCTCGGCGACGGCGTTCACCGGTTCGCCCGCGCCGAAGAACGAGGTGGCATCGGTCGGATCGACCGCCGTGCCCTGGAACGTGGGCGGCTGGATGTCCAGCGTGCCCGCGTGCTGCGGGAAGATCGCGTAGTGTCGCTCGACGACGTTGAAGCGACGACCGCCGCGCATGGTCTGGTAGTTGGCGTCCTGCCCGATACGCCGCACTTCGGCGCCTTCCGCCGAGGGATCGCCAAGCTGGCCGTCGGCGAGATTGACGGCGAAATACAGTCGCAGCGTGTAATCGATCTGCTGGCCCACGTACGCGGTCGCCGGATCGGCCTTGCCTTCGAGCGCGACGGGCCGGCCCTCGGCCGTCGCCGCGCCGGTGTCGGTCGACGCCGCGACATCGACCGACACCGGCTGCGTCGACTGCCCGCCAATGGCCAGCGCGGGCACCGTGAGGTGGCCTCCGCGACGCGGGCGCAGAGCGATGCCAAGGATGGTTCGCGCCTCGCGTTTGCCGTTGACGATGCTCAACGTGTGATTGGTCGACGTGCCCAGCACCACGAAGTCGGACATCAACGGCGACAGATCGGGCGAACCGTCCGCCTCGTCCGCCACCTCGATGTTGAGCGTGACGGTCTCGCCAAGCCCGACCTTGCTACGGTCGAGCGTGGCGACCGGCGCCGCTCCCTGGGCCATCGCCACGAAGGGAATGCAGCAGAGCACGAAGCCGAGCAGTCGCGCACGTCGCTTCATTCTTCCGGCTCCGCGCCGTGACGGCGTTGGTACTCGAGCATGAACTTCCTCCTCAACAGGCCACCCGGATCGTCGGGCACGCGCATGAGCGCGCGCTGCACGTCCGGCGGCAGCTTCGACGCGGCGTCCTTCGCGGAGACCGCACCGAGGTCGTGATCTTCCTCGCCTTTCTTTCCATCCTTGCCCTCGCCCTGCGCCGCCAGCTTCGCGTCCATCTGCCGCTTGAGGGCGTCCTGCGCCTGTTTCGCCTGCGCCTGCTCGGCCTGCGATTTCGTCGCGGCGTCGCCCTGGGGCGCCTGCCCCTTGCCGCCGTCCTTGCCGCGATCGCCGCCTTGGCCTTCGCCCGCCTTGTCCTTCGCACCCTGCGTATCGCCGGGGTCGTCCTTTCCGTCGGCGCCGGACTGCTGCCCACTCTGACCGTTCTGGCCGTCCTTGCCGTCCTGCTGGCCCTGCTGCTGATCCTTCTGCTGGCCGCCGGACGGCGGTTGCCGATCCTTGTCGTTCTGGTCCTTGCCGCCCTGCTTGTCCTTGTCCTTCGAGTCTTTCTGTTGTTGCTTCTGCTTCGCGAGGAAATCTTCGACGGCCTTGCGGTTCGCCGCCGCGTCGGCGTTCGACGGGTCGGCCTTCAGCGCGCGATCGTAGGCCGCGATCGCCTCCTCGTACCGCTGCTGCTTCGCCAGCGCGTTGCCGAGGTTGTACTGCGCGTCGGTACCCTGACCGTGCGCGAGCGCGGCTTCCGCCGCCGGATAATCCCCCGCGCGATACGCGGCGGCGCCACGCATGGCCTCGCCCTGCGCCAGCGACTGCGCGCGTTTCGCATCGCCGTCGGCCAAGGCGCGCGCGGCTTGCTGGTCGCGTGTGCGGAACAGATCGGCGATGCCGTCCGCGCGAGCAGGCGACAGGGGAACGAAGGCGAGCGCCAGCACGAGCAGCCAGCCGCGGCGAAACGCGAGCGCGACGATCGGGAGCAACGGCAGCAACAGCCACGGTCCGCGATCCTGCCACTGGCCGGATGCCGCGCCCTCGACCGCCTTGCCGTCGCCCTCGTTGGTCAGCTCGCCGGCGAGCGCCGCGACGTCGGATCCCCCGTCGGCGATGGGCACGAACCGGCCGCCGCCTGCGCTGGCGACGGCCGCGAGCGACGCGTCGTCGCGCCCGGCCATGACGACGTCGCCACGGGCGTCCTTGAGGAAACCCCCGTCCTCGGCCGGAATCGGACCGCCGCGCGTCGTGCCCACGCCCAGCACCGAGACGCGATCGCCAGCGGCACGCGCGCGGCGCGCGGCGGCGACGGCGGCGTCGTCGGCACGGTCGGTCACCAGCACGATCGAACCGCCGCGCAGGTCGGCGCGACGGATCAGGTCGGCCGCCTGGTCGATCGCCTTGCCCGGGTCGTCACCGTCCACCGGCATGGTGTCGGGCGCGAGCGCCGTCAGCAGATCGTCGACGCTGTGGGCGTCGGTGGTCAGCGGCGCAACCGTGAACGGCTCGCCCGTATAGGCGATCAGCGCGTTCATGCCGTCGCGGTTCGCCGCGTAGAGCTCGCGCACCTTGTAACGCGCGCGGCTCAGGCGGTCGGGAACGATGTCGTGCGACGACATGTGCGGCGACATCGACACGACGACCACCTGTGCCGCCCGCTCGGCGAAGAGCGGCTGCGACTGGCGATCCCACGCCGGGCCCGCGAGCGCGAGGATCGCGAGCACCGCGGCGGTGGCGAACGCGGCGACGGGCGCGCGCGACGTGGACGCCTTGCCGTCGAGCAGGTGCGGTAGCAGCTCGGGATCGGCGAGGCGCGCGAGCACGCGCTGACTCGCGGGCCGCCGGCCGATGAACCAGGCGATCGCGGGCACCGCCACGAGGAGCCACAGCCAGCGGGGCTCGATGAAATGGAACGAGCCGAACCAGGCGCTCATGCGTGAGCCCTCCCGCCGACGTAGCGCGGCAGCGCGGCGAGGCCGAACAGGATCAGCGCGACGACCAGCGGCCAGCGGAACAGCTCGTAGCGGGGACGCAGCGAGGCGCCCTCCTGCGGAACAGGCTCGAGCGCGTCGATCGCGCGGTAGGCCTGCGCGAGCTGGTCCGTATCGGTCGCGCGGAAGAAACGCCCGCCGGTCTGGTTGGCGATGTCGGTGAGCATGCCGACGTCCAGATCCGCGGAAGGATTGACCACGCGGCTGCCGAAGAAATCGGGAACGCGCATCGCGTTCGCGCCGATGCCGATCGTGTAGACCCGCACGCCCGCGGCCTTCGCGGCGCGAGCCGCCTCGCGCGGCGCGATCGAACCGGCGTTGTTCACGCCATCGGTGAGGAGCACGACGACGCGCGCCTGCTCCGGCATTTCGGCGAGGCGCTTCACCGCGACGGCGAGCGCGTCGCCGATCGCGGTTTCGCGACCCGGCAGTCCGACGACCGCGCCATGCAGCTGCGCTCGGACGGCGTCCAGGTCGTACGTCAGCGGCGTGACGAGGTAGGCCTGCGATCCGAACAGGATGAGGCCGAGCTCGTCGCCTGTGCGCCGGTCGATGAAGTCGCCCGCGATCGCTTCCACGGCGGCGAAACGCGTGACCTGCCGGCCGGCGAGCTGCATGTCGTCGAGCGACATGCTGCCCGAGAGGTCGACGGCGAGCATGGTGGCGCGGCCGCTGCGACGCTGGGGCTCGGGCGGTCCGAGATGCTGCGGACGCGCCGCGGCGACGACGAGGCAGAGCCACGCGAGCGCGAGGAGCAGCGTCGCGGCGAACGGCGCGCGCGCCAGCGACGCCTGGACGAGCGCGATGCCGGGCTGCGGAAGGTTGAGCGCCTGCGCCGGCTTCACCGGACGCAGCACCTGGCGGAGCAGCCACGGCAGCGGCAGGGCGAGGAACATCCACGGCCACGCGAATTCAGGAAGCGACATGCGTACGCCTCCCGTTGGCGACATGACGCCATGACGGCGACGGCCTGCGCATCGCGGCGCGCGCCCAGGCCTCGACATCGCGCGCCGTCGCGTCGACATCGATGTCGACGTCGCGCCGGTACTTCGCCGTGTCGAGAGCGGACACCGCGGCGATGTCGTGCTTCGGCGCCATCGTCGAGAGCGCGGCGCGCCATGGGTCGCCGCTGAGCGTCACGCTGCGCACGTCGCGCGTACGCGCGATGCGCCGCACGAGTTCGCTCGCGCTTGCCGCGAACGCGCCCGCATCGCCATCGGTCGCGTAGCGTGCGCGCGCATCGCGCAGTCCGGCGAGTGCCGCGTCGACGTGCCGCTTCCATGCACGCCGGCGACGCAGCCACAGGACGACGACGATGCAGGCGACCGCGAGCAGGCAGAGCAGGATCCACCAGCCAGGCGCCAGCGGCCACCACGGCGAGATGTGCGGGACATGGATGTCGCGCAGTTCGGGACCGTTCGTGGGCATCAGCGCGTCCTCGCGCCCAGCAGGGCGACGATCGCGTCGAGCGGATCGGCATTGGTGTCGAGCGTGCGTTCGCGCAGACCGAGCCCCGTGCAGAGCGCGGTCAGGCGACGATGGCCTTCGCCAAGGCTCCGCGCGAAATCCTCGCGCTGCCGTTCGCCCTGCAACACGACGTCGTAGTGCACGCCGCGATGCGCGAAGGGATAGCGGCCGGCCGGCGGCTGTGCAAGCTCGAGCGGGTCGGCGACGTTCAATACCGCGACCTCGGCCTTGGCGACGAGGCCGAGCATGCGGCCGCGCGCGGCGTCGTCGACGGCGAAGCCATCGCTCACGATGAGGACGCGGGAGGCGCCATGCATCAGCCGGCCGGCGCGCTGGAGGGCGGCGGACAGCGTTTCGTCGTCACCCGGCGGCAACGCGTCCCAGGCGGCGATGGCACCCGCGACCGCGAGCGCGCCGCGCGCACCGCCTTGCGGACGTAACAGCTGGCGCTGTCCACCGAAGGCGAGCACGCCCACGCGATCGGCGCCGCGCACGGCGTACCACGCGGCCATGGCCGCGGCGCGCGCGGCCTGCACCGATTTGAACCGCGTACGCGTGCCGAAGCGCATGCTCGCATTGGTATCGAGCAGGATCAGCAGGCGGCCTTCGCGTTCCTCCTGGAACAGCTTCGTGTGCGCGACGCCGCTGCGGGCGGTGAGGCGCCAGTCCATGCGACGGACGTCGTCGCCGGCCTGGTAGACGCGCGATTCCGCGTAGTCCATGCCGCGCCCGTGCAGACGGCCGGGCCGCTGACCGGCACGCTGCGCGCGCGAGACGACCGGCGGTGCCGGTGCGCGCGCGACGCGCGAACGCAACGCGATGAGGTCGGGCAGCGACACGCGGACGCGCCCATCGGCAACGGGGGCGACGGCATTCACGGCAGCGGCACGAGGTCCAGCAGGCGATCGATCACCGCATCGATGCGCACGCCCTCGGCCTCCGCCTCGTAGCTCGGGAGCACGCGGTGGCGCAGCACTTCGTGCGCGATGGCGTGGATGTCTTCCGGCAGGACGTAATCGCGGCGCGCGAGCCACGCGTGGGCGCGGGCGCAGCGATCGAGTGCGATCGTGGCGCGCGGGCTGGCGCCCCAGGCGATCCAGCGGGCGAGCTCCGCGCCGTACTTGCCCGCCTCGCGCGTGGCGACGACGAGTTGCGTGATGTATCGCTCCAGCGGCTCCGCCATATGCACGGCGAGCACGGCGTCGCGGGCGGCGAAGACGTCGTGCGGCGTCAGCATGTGCCGCGGCGGCGGTGCGGGGTGGAGGGCCTCGCGAGCCTGGTTCCGGGCCAGTCGCAGGATCGACAGCTCCGCGTCGGCATCGGGATAGCCGATGGTGACGTGCATGAGGAAGCGGTCGAGCTGGGCTTCGGGGAGCGCGAACGTGCCCTCCTGCTCGATCGGGTTCTGGGTGGCCATCACCATGAAGAGATCCGGCAGCGGCCAGGTCCGCCGCCCGATCGTGATCTGCCGCTCGGCCATGGCCTCGAGCAGGGCCGATTGCACCTTGGCCGGCGCGCGATTGATCTCGTCGGCCAGCACGATGTTGTGGAACAGCGGGCCCCGTTCGAATTCGAAGCTGCCGGTCTGCGGACGGAAGATGTCCGTGCCCGTGAGGTCGGCCGGCAGGAGGTCGGGCGTGAACTGGATGCGGTGGAAATCGGCCTCGACCCGCGTGGCGAGCGCCTTGATGGCCGTGGTCTTGGCCAGCCCCGGCGCGCCTTCCACGAGCAGGTGCCCGTCGGCCAGCAGGGCGATCAGCAGGCACTCGACCAGATGGGGCTGGCCGATGATGCCTCGCGTCAGGTCCTCCCGCAGACGGACGAAAGCCTCCTGGAGAGGCGCGGGGGCGATCGGCAGGTCGGACATCGGTGGCACTTCCGCAAGAGTCTGAAGGTCCGATCAGACCACAGGATCCGGCGGAAGTTTAGGGCCCCGGATTCGACGCACCGCCCGGTGCCTGCCGAACGGTCCAAAACCAAGCATCGTGTGCACGTACAAACATGCGCTCGCCGGCCGCTCGCCGCTCGCCCTGAGCCCTTGCCCCCGGGAGGCGGTCAAGCCCGGTGGCCAAGCTCTGAGACGGGCAGCCTTCGCCGCCCGTCTCAGGCTTCACGGTCTACCTCGACGCCGAGCTCTGCGCCTTTGAAAGGACAATCGTCACGTGTCAGGAGTTGTGGTACGGACCGCCATGTCGCCTACCCGACGATACTGAATCGCCGCGCCACCGTTACCGGACGTCATGAGGGCAACTCGGTGCAGCGTCTGAATCGCCCATGGCTGGCATTGAACAGAGGACGAGCCGCCGGTGACCGTCCAGCCGGAGGGGATCGGAGTGTTGCTGCAGACAGCGAGGCCCTCGGACGCCTGCGCGATCGTTGAAATTCCGTAGCCCCCGCATTGACTTGTCGTAATTCCGTTACCCGTGATGACCCAAGGGTCCCAGATGACGCTCGGCGAGCATATCGCGATATTGTTCGTAGGCAGGCGCAAGGTCATTCCGCCCTGAAAGCCAGCGCAAACTGAACTGACCGTATTTATCCCAGTGATTACGTATGGCGCTGGGTACCCCGACCCGAAGCAAGCCTGAATGCCATTGCTTGCTGGACTGATAGTCCAGCGATAAGTGGCTATGCCAGGGCAGGCTGAATTCACGTCAGATGCGGTGACTACGTATCCAGCAGGTAGGCCCTGATTGCTGCAAATCGTAAGAGCAGCAGCATCCGCAATGTTTTCGCTTGCGCTCGCTACAGAAGCGGATAGAGGTGTGCACATGCACACAAAACACATAGCAAAGAACAAACCCCATCGATTCAGCGTCATACCAAGATCCTCATGGTTGCGATGTCCGTTACCACTCCTTCCTTAGGAGCGAATTTACGCTACGCCGCAAGCTTTCGAGGATCAGAGACGGTGTTCGCAGTTTTTCGCAAACTCCTAGCGATGGAATATCCGGACCAGGACCCATAGGAAAATGAAGAAGCGCCCAGGCTTCCGCCAGGGCGCTTCTCTGATCAACGACGTCTACTGCAGAGTGTCGCTCAAAATACGCGGCGTGACGAAAATCAGAAGTTCCGCCTTATCGTTGCCGCGGCTGGTTCGGCGGAACAGCACACCGAGGCCGGGGATGTCGCCGAGACCCGGGACCTTGTTCGTGGTGTTGGTCTTCGTGATCTCATAGATCCCGCCAAGCACAACCGTCTGGCCATTGTCGACGAGCACCGAGGTATTGATTTCCCGGGTGTCGATCTGCGGAACCGCGCCGCCGCCCGGGCTCGGTACCAACTGCGCGAGGGCGTCCTTCTTCACGTTGATCTTCAGGTAGACGCGGCTGTCGGCGGTGATCGTCGGGGTCACGCGCAGTTCGAGCACGGCGTCCTTGAACTGGACCGTCGCGTTCTGCGCACCGCCGCCGGAATTGGATGCCTGGTAGGTCACGTAACCGATCTGCGTACCCTGCTTGATCACGGCTTCCTGCTGGTTCGCCGTGATGACGCGCGGACTGGAGATCACTTCGCTACGGCCCTCGGTCTGCGCCGCCGACAGTTCGAGGTCGACGAGGTAGTTCGCACCGAGGATCGCGAGGCCGATGCTGCCGGCGGGGTTGGAGACCGGCAGGTTGACGTTGTAACCGCCCGGCAGCGTGTACGGGTCGCGGGTCGGCAGGTCGCCCGTCTGTCCGTTCGCGTTGTACTGGTTGACGGCGTTGGCGAAGTTCACGTCGCTGTTGCGGACGCTCGTCACGAGGCCGCCCGTGCCGCCCGCCGTGGTGCCGCTGCCACCGCTGGTCAGATCGGGCGACGTGCCCACGATCTGGTTCGCGTTGTTGTGATAGAAGCCCTGCGCGCCCCAACGAACGCCGAGCTGGCGTGTGAACTGGTCGGTCGCCACGACGATCCGCGACTCGATGAGCACCTGCTGGACCGGACGGTCCAGCGTACCGATCAGTTCGCGCAGGTCGCGGATCTTGTCCGGCGTGTCGTTGATCAGAAGCGTGTTCGTGCGGTCGTCGAAGGAGACGCTGCCACGCGCCGACAGGAAGCCACGCGTGGTGCTGCCGCCAGCGCTGCTGCCGCCGCCCTGCATGCTGCCCGATGTCAGCAGCTTGGCGATGTCTTCCGCCTTGCCGTAGCTGATCGGGATGTAATCGGAGATGAGCTCAGCCGAGTCCTCCGCCTTCTGGCGCGCGTCGGCGAGGCTCTGCTCGTAGGCAGCCAGCTCGTTCTGCGGCGCGATCCAGACGACGTTGCCGCTGCGGCGCTTGTCGAGGCCCTTGGCGCGCAGAATCACGTCCAGCGCCTGATCCCACGGCGTGTTGACGAGGCGCAGGGTCACGCTGCCACCGACGCTGTCGGAGGCGACCAGGTTCAGCTTGGCCTCGTCGGCGATGAGCTGCAGGGCGGACCGGACCGGAATGTCCTGGAAATTGAACGTCAGTCGCGAACCGGAATAGGTCGGTTCCTGACCCTTGGCGGCCTTGCCGACCGGCGTCACCACCTTCTTCGGCGCGACTTCGATCGCGTATTCCGTGCCGTTCTGGTAGGCGGACACCTCGACTTCACCGCGCGTGCGGATGTCGAGACGCGCGCCGCCGGGACGGGAGCTCGGCTCGATCGCCTGGACCGGCGTCGCGAAATCCAGCACGTCGAGGCGCTTGGAAAGGTTCGGCGGCAGCGAGGCCCCCGGCAGGCTGACCACGACGCGATCGCCTTCGCGATGCATCTCCGGGGTCGACGCGGCGTTGCCGAGCGTCACGAGCACGCGGCCCTCACCATTCTGGCCGCGGCGGAAGTCGATGTTCGACAGCGGCGTGCCCGCGCTGGAGGGCAATGCCTTGGTCGGATCGGAGACCACGGCGGTCGTCGTCGTGGCGGCCGACGGCCCGTTGTTGACGGTGACGACCAGATTCTTGCCGCTGACGCTGGTCTTGTAGGCGGAGTCACGGAAGAGCTCCACCGTGACGCGCGTGCGGCCACCGGCGGAAACGACGGACACCCCGGACGTGGCGCCCTTGTTGATGTCGATGTGGCGCGTGCTGTACGCGTTGGTCGTATCGGCGAGATCGATCGCGATGCGCGGCGGGTTGCTGGTCGTGAACACCTTCGGATCCGGCGCCCGCTCGGAGAACGCGAGCGTCAGCTGCACCCGGCCGCCCGGCTGCGCGTCGTAGGTCACGTTCTGCAGCGCGTTGGCGGCCGATGCGGTGCCGGCGAAGGCACCGGTCACGGCCAGCGCGGCGCCGAGGATCCAGCGGCGCGACCGATGGCGCGCGCTACCCGGCAGATGATTGGATTTGGTCGTCATGTGCGTCATCCCCGAGTTCTTATTTTTCACCGACCGCGATGCTTGCGGGACGCTCCATCCAGCCGCCGCTGCCGTTCGGCACCAGCTCGACCAGATCGATGCGATCCTCCCCGACGGCAGTGATACGGCCGTAGGCCTGCCCCATGTACTCATTACGGTGGACGCGATGGATCACCCCACCGGGATCCTTCACGAGCGCCTCCAGGCTGGAACCAGCACCAACCGTGCCAACCATCTTCAGGCTGTCGAGCGTGAACATCTCGAGCGGCTCCTTGGGGCGGTTCTCGTCGGGGCGCGGACCCGTCGACGCGCTCGTGTCCATTTCAGCCGTGCTGGGGCTGAAAGGATCGCGCGCACCCTGGTCCTGGTAGGCGAACGTTTCGAACGTGCGGATCACGGGCAGAGGCGGAATCGGCTCGCCCTTCTTGTGCTTCTCGGCATCGACCCACTCGCGCAGGTCCGACATGCCCCGGGTGCAGCCGGCCAGCGCCAGCGCACCGAACAGCGCAACGACGACCGGCTTCAGGATGGCATGCTTGCGCGTCATCACTTAGCCCCCTTGGCCGGCTTGACTGGCTTGGCGGTTTCGTCGTCCTCGAGGTAGCGATAGGTCTTGACCGTGCCCTGGAGCACGAGCTGGCCCGTACCGCCGCCCTTGGCATCCTTCGCTTCCTTCGGCTTCAGGGATACGTCGTGCAGCGTCAGGATGACGACGCGGGGCAACGAGGCCACGCCGCTGATGAACGTCCCGAACTGGTGGTACGTACCTACCATGCGCAACGTGATCGGCTTCTCCGCGTAGAAGTCCTTTGGCGTCTCCGGACCGGGCTGGAAAAGTTCGGTTTCGATGCCGGACGCGAGCGCCGTCTGCGAGATGTCGATGAGCAGCTCGGGCATTTCGGTGCGGCTGGGCAGCTGGCGCAGGAGCGTGCGCAGCATGTCCTGCATGTCGGCGAGCTGTTGCTCGAGCGCCTCCAGGTTGGCCGCCTTGGCCTGCTTCTGGGAGAACTGGCCCTTGAGCTGCTCTTCCTGCCTCTCGGCGCTCTCGAGATCGTCCTGCTGGCTGCTGATCTGGAAGTACCAGCCGCCCAGCAGCACGACCACGAACACGAGCCCCGTGAAGAAGGTCTTGATCGGCCTGGGCCAGCCGCCGACGTTGTGGCGATCGAGGTTGCGCAGATCGTCGAGGAACTTCATGGCTTGGCTCCCGTCGGAGCCGACGCGGGCGCTGGCGTGGCCGCCCCGGCTGGTTGGGCCGCAGGCACCGTGGCACCGGGAGCCGGGGACGCGGGCTGACCGGTCGCCGCCTGAGCGGCCTGCGCCAGGGGGGCCGGAACGGCGGCGGGCGCCGCCGGAGCCGCGCTGGTCGACGAGCCCGCGGGCGCGGCGCCATCGGCCTCGCCCGGCTTGTTCAGGCGAACGTCGAGCCCGAAGCTATACGGCATGCGCGAGGCATCGTGTGTGTTTTCCGTCTTGCGCAGGTCGGCATGCCCCATCCACGGGGACGCCTCGATGTTGCGCATGTACTCGGCGACGCTGGAGTTCGATTGCGACACGCCGTCCAGCGACATCGAGTCGCCCGACTGCTTCATGCCGGAGAGCCGCGCGCTGGCGGGAATCGTCTTCACCATTTCGTCGAACAGGTGGACCATCTGGGAGCGATTCGCCTGGAGCTGCTCGATGATCTGCTTGCGCTGGAGCAGGTCGGAGCGGACCTTCTCGAGGTCCTTGATCTTCGTGATGCGGTCGTCCAGCTGCTTGATCTCGGCCTGGAGGTACGCGTTGCGCTCCCCCTGGTTCTCGATGCGCGCGTCCATCCAGAACGACCACGCGATCAACGCGACGAGCGCCGCGGCGAACGCGACGCCCAGCTGGATGTAGAACTCCCTTTCCCTTTGCTTGCGGCGCTCCGCGCGCCAGGGGAGCAGGTTTATGCGTGCCATCAGTCGAAGCTCCTCATGGCCAGGCCGACGGCGATCATCAACGCGGGGGCGTCCTGGGCCAGGGTCTGCGCCTGGACGCGGCTGGAAAGCGCCATGCGCGCCAGCGGGTTGGCGACGACGCAAGGCACGCCCAGCTGCTGCTCGAGCAGTTCGGTGATGCCTTCGATGGCGGCGCAGCCGCCGGCGAGTACGACCTGGTCGACGCGGCTGTACTCGCTGCCCGCGAAGAAGAACTGCAGCAGGCGGCTGACCTGCTGGACGAGCGATTCCTTGAACGGCTCGAGGGCCTCGGACTCGTACGACTCCGGCAGGCCGCCCTTGCGCTTGGCGCGGCCAGCTTCCTCGTAGGAGAGCCCGTAGCGACGCATGATCTCGTCGGTCAGCTGCTTGCCGCCGAAGACCTGCTCGCGGGAATAGATGGTGCGCTGGTTCTTCAGGACCGCCAGCGTGGTCATGGTCGCGCCGATGTCCACCACGGCGACCAGGGCGTCGCGCGAGACCGCGAGCTGGTCGGCGACCATGCCGAAGGCGTTCTCCATGGCGAACGCCTCGACGTCGATGACCCGGGCGGTGAGACCGCCCAGGTCGAGCGCGGCGATGCGCATGTCCACGTTCTCCGTCCGCGACGCGGCGAGGAGCACGTTGTTCATCTCGGGATTGTCGCGAACGGGGCCCAGCACCTCGAAGTCGAGGCTCACTTCCTCGATCGGGTACGGAATGTACTGGTTGGCCTCGACCTGGATCTGGCCTTCGAGGTCGTCTTCCGAGAGGTCGGCCGACATGGGGATGATGCGGGTGATCACGGCCGAGCCGGCCACGGCGGCCGCGGCGTGCCGGATCTTGGCCCCCGACCGGGCCAGAGCGCGCCGGATGGCCTCGCCCACGGCCTCGACCTCGACGATGTTCTTTTCCACCACCGCGTTGGGCGGCAAGGGTTCGACAGCGTAATGTTCGACGCGATAGCGTCCGCCGGCTTGGCTGAGTTGAAGCAGCTTTACCGCGGTCGAGCTTATGTCGACACCGATCAACGGCGCCGCTTTGGGTGTAAAGAGCCCCACGTTGTCCCCCTTCCCCGCGCCTTGTCGGAATTTGGTCTTCGGCGCGAGGGCATTAAATCTAAAACTTAACGGATTAGCAACGGGCCGCTGGGCCGCTTACCGGCACTAATTCACAAATCGAGTCACCGGCTTAGCGAACCCCCTTCACACCGGGTCGAAAGATCGCGCGGGCCGCCCCCGACCCGGTCAGGCTCTATACTCGCGCTCGACCACACGGCGGTGAGCCCCACTTTTCCATGCGAATCCTCAAGCGTCTGCTGCGCTATGCGCTGTACCTGGCACTGGCCGGCATCCTGTTCGTGGCGGGCGCCATCGGCGTGGCCTACTGGCTCCTGGCCCCGCGCCTGCCCTCGGTGGCGGTGCTCCGCGACTACCACATGCAGGTGCCGCTGCGCGTCCTCAGCTCGGACGGCCGCCTGATCGCCTCGTTCGGCGAGACCCGACGCATCCCGGTCCGGATCGCCGACGTGCCGGCGCGGCTGAAGAACGCCGTCCTTTCCGCCGAAGATGCGGACTTCTACAGCCACCCCGGCGTCGACTGGCACGGCATCGCGCGCGCCGGCATCCACGTCGTCCTCTCGGGCGGCGACAAGGGCCCCGGCGGCTCGACGATCACCCAGCAGGTGGCCCGCAACTTCTTCCTCAGCCCGGAGAAGCTCTACTCCCGCAAGCTGACGGAGATGTTCATCGCCCTGCGCATGGAAAACGAGCTGACGAAGGACCAGATCCTCGAGCTCTACATCAACAAGATGTTCCTCGGCCACCGCTCGTACGGCCTCGCGGCCGCCGCGGCCTACTACTACGGCAAGAACCTCGACCAGCTCACGGTGGCCGAGAGCGCCGCGCTGGCGTCCACCTTCCAGCTCCCCTCGGTGGTCAACCCACTGAACAACGGCAAGCGCCTCATCGCGCGCCGCAACTGGGTGCTGGGCCAGATGCTGGCCAACCGGTTCATCACCAAGGCCGAGTACGACGAAGCGATCGACGAGCCGAACGACGCCTTCCCGCACGAACAGCAGATCGAGGTCGACGCCCCCTACCTCGCTGAGATGGTCCGCCAGCAAGTCCTGGAGAAGCTCGGCAACGACGCGCTGACCGAGGGCTACATCGTCCACACCACGGTGCCCAGCGACGGCCAGGCCGCCGCGAACGAGGCGCTGCGCAACCGGCTGTCGGCCTACGACCGCCGGCACGGCTACCGCGGACCCGAAGGTCACGAGGAACTTTCGGCCCAGGCCGGACCCGAAGACTACGACCGCGTTCTCGCGGGCTACACGAGCGTCGCGGGCATGATTCCCGGCATCGTCACGGAAACCGGCGCGAAGGAGGCCAAGGTGTACCTCTCGCCCAAGGAGACGGTCACGCTGAGCCTGGCATCGATGGCCTGGGCACGTCCCTACGTCAACGAAGGCCGGGCGGGCGCCGCGCCGACGCGCGCCGACGCCGTGCTCAAGCGCGGCGACGTGGTTCGTCTGTTCCACGCCGTGAAGGACGACGTCAACGAGGATGCCGCCACCGAGGAAGGCAAGCCGGCCGCGTCCGAGCCGGCCCAGCTGGAATGGCGCCTGACGCAGATTCCGGCGGTGCAGGCCGCGCTGGTGTCGCTCGATCCCGAGGACGGCGCCGTGCGCGCGCTCGTCGGCGGTTTCAGCTTCACGCGGTCGAAGTTCAACCGCGCCGTGATGGCGGCGCGCCAGCCGGGCTCGAGCTTCAAGCCCTACCTGTATTCCGCCGCCTTCGAGCGCGGTTTCACGCCGGCCTCGATCGTCAATGACGCCCCCGTCGCCTTCCCTGACCCGTCGCGCCCGGACGGCATGTGGACGCCGGCCAACGACGACAACAAGTTCAGCGGCCCGATGCGCCTGCGCGAAGCGCTGGTGCAGTCGAAGAACCTGGTCTCCGTCCGCCTGCTCGACGCCATGGGCCTGCGCTTCGCACGCGAATACATGACGCGCTTCGGCTTCACGCCGGACGCGCTGCCGCAGAACCTTTCCCTGGCGTTGGGCACGGCGTCGGTCTCGCCGATGAGCATGGCGCGGGGTTACGCGGTGTTCGCCAACGGCGGCTACCTGGTCACGCCCTACTTCATCTCGCGGATCGACGATCGCGACGGCAACCCGGTCTACGTCGCGAACCCCGAACGCGCCTGCGCCGAATGCCAGGAGCGCCTGCTCAATCCCACGCCGCCGGGCCCGCCCACGCAGGCCTCCACGGCGCTGATCCCGGCCCGCGCGGCGACGGCCGGCACCGCGGGCGGCGGCACCGGCGACGCGGTGCTGCCGGCGGACGCGCACGCCAACGCCTCGGAGGCGCCGAAGCTCGCGCCCCACGTGATCGACGTGCGCAACGATTACCTCGTCACCTCGCTGATGCAGGACGTGATCAAGCGCGGCACCGGTTCCGCCGCGAAGGCGCTGGGGCGCGACGACCTGGCCGGCAAGACCGGCTCCACGAACGATCACCGCGACGCGTGGTTCGTCGGGTTCAACGGCGACATCTCGTCGGCGGTGTGGGTCGGCTTCGACGACTTCAGCTCGCTGGGCCGCGGCGAATTCGGCGCCAAGGCGGCGTTGCCGATCTGGATGGACTACATGGGCGCGGTCCTCAAGGACAAGCCCTCGCACACGCTCGCCATGCCGCCCGGCATCGCGACGGTGCAGGTCGATCCGGGTTCGGGCCTGCCGTCGAGCGGCGGCATGAACGAAATCATGAAGGTCGAGGACGTCGATCGTCTTCGCGAACAGGCGACGCAGAAGCAGCAGGAGGAACAGCAGGAACACGCCTACGACATCTTCTGACGCGCGCCGCGCGAGCGTGCGCGCGCCTGGTACACGAACACTTCAACGGGGGTGAGTCATGGCACGAGGCGAACACCACAGGATCCATGCCCAGGACCGGACGCAGCGCAACCGCGTCCTCGTCGCCCAGGAGGCGGCGCGCCTGATGAGCGAGCATGGCATCCGTGACTTCCACCACGCGAAACTCAAGGCCGCCGAGCGGCTCGGCATCGTCGACACCCAGGCGCTGCCCCGGAACAACGAGATCGAGGATGCGTTGCGCGAGCACCAGCGCATCTTCCAGGCCGACACGCAGCCGCAGGCGTTGCGGGCTCGCCGCGAGGCCGCCGTCGAAGCCATGCGCTTCATGCGCGCGTTCGATGCGCGCCTGGTCGGCGCCGTGCTCGAAGGCACGGCGGACGAACATTCGGCGGTCTGCCTGCACGTTTTCAGCGACGATCCGGAGGCCCCCGGGCTGTTCCTGCGCGAGCAGGGCATTCCGCTCGAGACCCAGAGCCGACGGCTGCGCTGGTCGAACCCGGGCGCGGATCAGGTCGATTACCCGGTGCTGCTGTTCGGCGCGGACGGCATTCCCTTCGACATCACGGTGCTGCCCGTCGACGCGCTGCGCCAGGCTCCGCTCGATCGCGTCGACGAAAGGCCGATGCGACGGGCGACGGCTTCGATGGTCCAGCAGCTGCTGGCGGAAGAGGACATCGCGGCGTTCGACGCGTCGAGTTGAAGGCGATGTGGGTGGCTCCGCCGTAGGAGCGCGCCCTGCGCGCGACGCCGTTGGGGCCGTGATCACACGACCTGTGACCCATTCGCAAAAAGCTGTCGCGCGCAGGGCGCGCTCCTACCGGTCCCGCGAGAACAAAAAAACCCCGCTTTCGCGGGGTTTTTCTTTCTTAGCGCTTGTCGTTCGGGACGTAATCGCGAACGTCGGCGCCCGTGTAGATCTGGCGCGGACGGCCGATGCGCGATCCCGGGGTCTCGTGCTGCTCGATCCAGTGCGAGATCCAGCCCGACGTGCGCGCGATGGCGAACATGACGGTGAACATCTCGGTCGGGATGCCCAGGGCCTTGTAGATGATGCCCGAGTAGAAGTCGACGTTCGGGTAGAGCTTGCGCTCCACGAAGTAATCGTCCTTCAGCGCGGCCTCTTCCAGCTTCATCGCGACGTCGAGCAGCGGATCGTTGACGCCGAGCTCGTTGAGCACCTTGTGGCACATCTCGCGGATGATCTTGGCGCGCGGATCGAAGTTCTTGTACACGCGATGGCCGAAGCCCATCAGGCGGAAGGAATCGTTCTTGTCCTTCGCGCGCTTGACCGCCGTCTCGACCTTGTCGGCCGTGCCGATTTCCTCGAGCTGGAGCAGCACGGCTTCGTTCGCGCCGCCGTGGGCCGGGCCCCAGAGCGCCGTGATGCCGGCGGCGACCGAGGCGTACGGGTTCGCGCCCGTCGAGCCGACGAGGCGGACCGTGGAGGTCGACGCGTTCTGCTCGTGGTCGGCGTGCAGGATGAACAGCAGGTCGAGCGCCTTGGCGACCACCGGGTTCAGCTCGAGCGGCTCGCTCGGCACTTCGAACATGGTGTGCAGGAAGCGGGTGACGTACTCGAGGTTGTTGCGCGGATAGCGGGTCGGCCAGCCGATCGAATGGCGGTAGATGGCGGCGGAGATCGTCGGCATCTTCGCGATCAGGCGAATGGCGGCGAGCTTGCGGTCGTCCGCGTTATCGACGTCGAGGTCGTCGTGGTAGAAGGCCGACAGCGACGCAATCGACGCGGCCAGCATGGCCATCGGATGCGCGTTGTGGTGGAAGCCCTTGAGGAAGTCCTTGAGGTTCTCGTGCATCATCGAGTGATGCGTGATCTCGCTCTCGAACTTTGCGAACTCGGCCTTCGACGGCAGTTCGCCGTTGAGGAGCAGGTAGGAGGTTTCGAGGAAGGTGGACTTCTCGGCCAGCTGCTCGATCGGGTAGCCGCGGTACAGGAGGACGCCCTTGTCGCCGTCGATGTACGTGATCGCGCTCTTGGTGCTGGCGGTGCTGCCGTAGCCCGGATCGTAGGTGAAGTAACCGGTGTCCTTGTACAGCGTGCCGATGTCGACGCACTCGGCGCCGAGCGTGCCGCCGATGACCGGCAGTTCGCTCACGGGCTTGTTGGATTCATCGACCAATTTGACGGTTTTGGCGTCGGACACGGCGAGCTCCTCTTGTTCTGTTGCCGCCGCCCGCGGGCGGGATCGGCGTACCGATGGTGGAAAACGACACCGTGGGGGAGGCGCCGTACCGGTCACGACGTGCGACCGAAGTTCCCCATTATCGCACACAGCCCATTCAAACGTCCGTTAGACGAACGTGCAGATCGCAGACGCAAAAAGACACGGGGCAAGCCGTGGGCCTGCCCCGTGTCTTCGATCCTCGCGAAACGCCACCCCGCGAGCGGCGCGCGGAATTCGCGGTATTACTTCTTGCCGTAGCGCTGACGGAACTTGTCGACGCGGCCGCCGACGTCCAGCGTCTTCTGCTTGCCGGTGTAGAACGGGTGCGAGTGGCTGGTGATATCGAGCTTGATCACCGGGTACTCGTTGCCGTCTTCCCACTTGACGGTCTCCTTGCTGGACATCGTCGAGCGCGTCAGGAACGCGAAATCCGACGACAGGTCCTGGAAGACGACCGGCTGGTAATTCGGGTGGATGTTCTCTTTCATGGCTTGAACCTGAGAAATAGCGGGGTGAAAAGAGCGGCATTGTAACCAGCGCCCGGCCGGGGCGCAACCTGCCCCAGGGCCCGCTCAGGCCCCCAGGGCGCCCGCGATCAGCTCGCCGAAGCGGGCCTGGTCGACCTCGAGCACGATGCGGGCGTTCGGCCGGCCGCCCAGGCGCCGCTGCCAGTCGACGACGGTCGCGCCGCGGGTCAGGCGGCCATCCAGTTCGATCGCCACATGGCGGGTCTCGGCGCGCACGATCATGCCGGGGTCGATCGCCACGGCCATGGCCAGGGCGTCGGCGGCGATGAAGCCGGTGCGCTCGTGCTCGGCGTTGAAGCGGCGGGCGGTGCCGAAGATCTTCTCGAAGAACGTCGCCCTGGCGTCGCCCGAGGCCACCCAGCCTTCGTAGACGTCGTCCGGGAACGCATGGCGCACCGTCGCCTCCCAGTCCACGAGGTCGAACATCGGGAACGCCTCGAACACGACGTGCGCGGCCTCGGGGTCGAAGCCGATGTTGAACTCGGCGGGGATCTTGCCGGTGTTGCCGTGACCCGTGACCGCGCCGCCCATGATGACGAGGCGCTTGACGCGCTCCGGCAGCGACGGGTCGAGGCGCACGGCCAGCGCGAGGTTCGTCAGCGGGCCGAGCGCCACGAGCGTGAGCTCGCCCGGACGCTCGCGGGTCAGCCGCAGGAGCGCCAGCGCGGCGTGTTCGGCCTGCGCCGGATGGGCCGGCTCGTCGAAGCCCACGTCACCAAACCCGTCGGCACCGTGGACGAAAGCGGCATCCTCGTCCGGATCGCGCACCAGCGGCGATGGGCAGCCCGGGAACACCGGGGTGGTGGCGCCGATGAGCTCCACCAGCGTCCGCGCGTTGCGCACCGTATGTCCGAGTCCCACGTTGCCGGCGGCGACGGTCAGGGCGGACACGTCCGCATGCTCGTGCGCCATGAGGATGGCGAGGGCGTCGTCCACGCCGGGGTCGGTGTCGATCAGCAACGGGGTACGGGTCATCGGTATCGCATCCATGAGCGGCCGCACAGCATAGCGCCGCGCGGACGCTCAGGCACCCTGCGCCGCGGCCTCGTCGCGTCGGTCGAAATCGAAGCCCAGCGCGGCCGCCACCTGGCGCACCGACGCGCACAGCGCCTCCAGTTCCGGCGTGCGCGCCGCGATGCGCGAGCGCAGGTCGAGCGTGCAGGTCAGTCCCATCTGCAACAGATCGGCGTGGGCGACGTGCAGCGTATCGGCCTGCGCCTCGGTCAGCAGCCCCACGTCGCGCAGCACGTCGATCAGGGCGCTGCTCGCGGGCGTGTCGAGGATCGACGGATGCGTGGCCGCGTGCGCGAGCACCATGCCCTGCAGCACGAACTCGATGTCGATCAGCGCACCGGGCCCCTGCTTGAGGTCGATGCGCGACGCGTCCGATCGATCGCGCTCCGCGCGCCAGCGGGCACGCATGGTGCCCACCTCGTCGTACACCCGCGCGACGTCGCGCGGCGTCCCCAGGATGTCGCGCCGGATGGCCATGAGCATGTCGCCCAGCTTCGGGTCGCCGGCCACGGGGCGCGCGCGCAGCAACGCCTGGTGCTCCCACGTCCAGGCGCGGTCGCGCTGATAGGCCTCGAACGCGTCGACGCTCGCGACCAGCAGCCCCTTCGAACCGTCGGGCCGCAGCCGCGTGTCGACGTCGTAGAGCTTGCCGGCATGCGTCTGCACGCTGAGCCAGTGCATGACGCGCTGGGCCAGCCGCTGGTACCAGCGCGTGCCGTCGACCGACCGCGGGCCATCGCTCATCGCGTTGGCGCGCCGGCCGTCGTAGACGAACACGAGATCGAGGTCCGAGGCGAAGCCCAGCTCCTCGCCACCCAGACTGCCGTAGCCGAGCACCGCGAAGCCGCTGCCCTCGCCCGGCAGGCGTCCGTGCTGGGCGGTGAGCTCGCGCGTGGCGAGCGCCAGGATCGCCGCGACCACGGCTTCCGCCAGGCCGCCGAGGCGCCGCGCGGTGGCCGTGGCGTCGGCGCGACCGTCGTTGAACGCGAGGCCGAGCCGGAACGCGATGCTCGAGCGGAATTCGTTGATGCGCTCGAGTTCGCGCTCGGCGTCGCGCTCGTCCAGAGCGCCGAGCGTGCGGGCGATCTCCGCGGCGATGTCCGCGCGCTTCAGCGGCAGCTTGTCGATGCGCGGGTCGAGCACGTCGTCGAGCAGCAGGGGCTGCGCGATGACGCGTTCCGCGAGGAACGCGCTGTCCGCGAACACGGTCGCCACGCGGCGCCGCGCGTTGGGCTGTTCGTCGAGCAGCGCCAGGTACGACGAGCGGCGCGCCACCGCCTGCACGAGGCGCAGCATGCGCAGCAGGCTCGCCGTGGGCGACACGCTGCCGCGCGCGGCGTCGATCAGCTGCGGCATCAGGCGTTCGAGGCGTTCGGCCGAGCGCGCCGACATCGACCGCACGGCGGCGGCCTGCGGCAGCCTGACCATCTCGGCGGCGACGTCGGCACCCGGCACGAAGCCCGACGCCTCCATCGCGGCCGCGGTCAGGGATTCGTCGCGCGCTGCCGCCCACAAGGCGATGTCGGCGACCGGCGCCGTGGCGGTGCCGCCGGCCTCCGGCACGAGGACCGCGGCGAATTCCGCGGACACCGCGCCGCGATGCCGGGCCAGTTCCACCGCCAGCTCGTCCCAGCTCGCGTAACCGAGTCCAAGCGCCAGCCGCTCGCGCGACAGCGCGTCGTCGGGGATGTCGTGCGTCTGCGCGTCGCGCAGCATCTGCACGCGGTTCTCGAGCCGCCGAAGGAAGACGTAGGCCGCCCGCAGCAACTTCGCACGGGCGGCGGGAATGTAGCCGCGTGCCTCGCAGGCCTTGAGGGCCGGGAGCAGGCCGCGCACGCGAAGCGATGGATCGCGCCCGCCACGGATCATCTGTATGAGCTGCACCACGAATTCGATCTCGCGGATGCCGCCCGGGCCGAGCTTGAGATTTCCCGCAAGGTCCTTGCGTGCGACTTCGGCGTCGATCAGCGCCTTCATCTCGCGCAGTCCTGCGAACGCGGTGTAATCGAGGTAGCGCCGGTAGACGAACGGCCGCAGCATGTCCTGCAGCTCGCGCCCGGTCAGCCGATCGCCCGCGACGGGACGCGCCTTGATCCACGCGTAGCGTTCCCAGTCGCGGCCCTCGCGCTGGTAGTACTGCTCCATCGCGCTGAACGGCAGCGCGAGGCGCCCCGCCTGACCGAACGGGCGCAGCCGCAGGTCGACCCGCGCGCAGATGCCGTCCACGGTGGGCTCCGCGAGCAGGCGCACCAGCTGTCGCGCTTCGCGGACGAAGTACTCCGCGTTGTCGAGCGGCCGCGCGCCGTCGGTCTCGCCGCCGTGTGCATAGGCGAGGACGAGATCGATGTCGGACGAGAAGTTGAGCTCGTTGCCGCCGAGCTTGCCGAATCCCAGCACGACCATCCGCTGCGCCACGCCCGCGCCGTCGCGCGGCTGTCCGTAACGTGCGTGCAGCGCGCTCTCCGACCAGCGCAGCGCCGCCTCGAGGAGCGTCTCGTAGAGCACGCTGGTCGACGACAGGGTTTCATCGATGTCGTCCAGCCCGTTGACGTCGCGGAACACGATGCGCAGGGCCTCGGCGTGCCGGAACCGGCGCAGCGTCGCCATGCAGAGGCCCTCATCCGCCGACAGGTCGAGCGTGGCGCCGCGCGTGCCCGCGTCCGCGCTCGCCCGCAGCCGCTCGAGGCCGGCGGGTCCCAGAAGTTCCGGCTGTCGCCGCAGCACGTCGAACGCGAAGTCGGAGGCGAGCAAGGTGCGTCGCACCCGCTCGGCGACGCCGGCATCGTCATGCAATGGAATGCGCGCAGCGCGGCATGCGGCCATCACATCCGCGTAACGGGTGTCGATCAGTGCGCGTAGTTCTGTGCTCTCGCGCTGAGCAGGCGTCGTGGCATTCATCAGGCGGTCATTGTGCACTACCCGCGACGGACGGCGCTGCGACGCCTTGCGCGAGCTTTCCGACGCGTGGGGGCGCGATTCTTCGCCGCTTCGTCATATGACAGTCTGACAACCGATTCATGTCCGCTGCGTTACAGTCCACGTCCCTTGCGACAGGGGCCGAGCAGAGGACGTTATGACTTTCGATTCATCGCGTTGGCGCGACGTGACGACCCGGGCGGCGCTGATCGCCTGCCTCGCCGTGGCGTTCGTCCTCTACACCGGCTTCCTCGACGGCAACCCCGGCGTTTCCAGCATGGCGTGGGCGGAACGCCCGTGGCACCTGTTCGCCAACGCGCTCCCCGGACTTCTTCTCGCCTCGCTGCTGCTCGTGCTGACACGCCGCGCATGGCTGTCCTTCGGCGTGGCGTTCATGCTGCAGGGCGCGGTGCTCGCGGTGAGCGCGATCAAGATGAAGAATCTCGGTTCGCCGCTGTTGCCTGCCGATTTCCGGATGATCGAGCAGCTGAAGAACGGCGGGCTGCACCTGCTCGGTGGCTACCTCCCATCCGATCCCCTGCCCTACCTCGCGATCCTCGCCACCATCGCGCTGATCGTCGCGCTCGCGCGCTACGAGCCGCCCCTGTTCGCCCGCCGCACGCACGGTCGCCGCCTCGTGACGGGCCTCGCCGTCGCGGGCCTCTTCGGCACCCTGCTCGCGGGCGTGCCGGCGTGGACGGCGATGTACGGAAAGGACCGCCTGGGCATGCAGCCCTGGTCCGCGGCGAGCAACGCCGACCTCAATGGCGTCGTCACCAACATCATGCAGTTCCGGCTCATGGGCGCCGGCAAGGCCCGCAAACCCGACGCCGCCGAAGCGACGCGGTTCATCGCCGACGCCGACGGCGACCTGCGTGCGCATATGGCGTCCGCCGCCACGAACGCGCGACAGACTCCCGACATCGTCGTGGTGCAGAGCGAATCGTTCTTCGATCCGGCGATCGTCAAGGGTCTCGACGATCAGGTGTTCGCCCCGAATCTCCATCGCCTCGCCAAGGAGGGGAGTGCCGGCCGACTGCACGTGCCGACGTACGGCGGCGGCACCATCCGTACCGAGTTCGAGGTGCTCACCGGACTCTCGCTCCGTTACTTCCCGACGATGCAGTTCCCGTACCTGCAGATGCACGCGGGCGTCGTGCCGGGCATGGTTCGCACGCTGCGCTCGCACGGTTACGAGACGATCGCCGTGCACGGCAACGACGCCGCGTTCTGGAACCGCACGACCGCCTTCCGGACGCTGGGCTTCGACCGCTTCGTTTCCCAGCCCGACTTCCCGAAGGGCTTCCGCCGGGACGGCGAATACATGGCGGACAGCGCGATGACCGACGAGATCATGGCGCAGCTGAAGGACTCGGGCCCGCCGCGGCTCGTCTTCGCGATCAGCATGGAAGCGCACGGCCCTTACGACAAGTCGATCAACATCGACGAAAAGGAGCGCGACGCGATCGACGTACCCGACAGGCTCAGCGCCAGCGCGAAGCTCCAGGTCCGCAATTACATCTACCACATGCGCCATGCCGACGCGGAACTGGGCCGTCTCGCGGAGCTGCTGAAGCAACGTGAGCGGCCGACGCTGCTGCTGTTCTACGGCGATCACCTTCCCGCACTCACCGAGGCGTTCGATACGCTCGGCTTCGTCGACGGCGGCGACATGCTGACCCAGACGGTGCCCTACCTCCTGATCGATGCGCATGCCGACGGTCCGGCGCCGACGCACGGCGATCTCGCCTCGTGGATGCTGCCGGGCCGACTGCTCGAGCAGGCCGGCGTGCACGACGACGCCTATTTCGCGCTGACGCAGGTGATGGCGCCCCGGCTCGCCACGCTGACCAACTCGCTCGGCGAGCAACCCGCCATCGAAGACCCGATGCTGAAGTACGCGGACATCTCGATGGGGAACATCGCGATGCTGCGCATGAAGCGGAAGCTGGATCCGCTCGTGGCGCAGTACATGACGGTCGGCGCGAGCACCGTCGCGCATCAGCCCGGCGACGAGGAAGCGCAGGCCGCCGCGGGCGCCGAGAACTGATCGACGTTGCCGCCCGTACAAAAAAAGGGCCTCGCTTGCGCGAGGCCCTTTTCGTTGAAGCGACTGCGTCGGGAAGCGGGACTTAGAAGTCCATGCCGCCCATGCCACCCATGCCGCCCGGGGCGCCATGGCCGTGGCCTTCGTCCTTCTTCGGCAGCTCGCTCACGGCCGCTTCGGTCGTGATGATCGAACCGGCCACCGAGGCGGCGAACTGCAGGGCCGAACGCGTGACCTTGGTCGGGTCCAGGATGCCGAACTCGATCATGTCGCCGAACTCGCCATTGGCGGCGTTGTAACCGAAGTTACCCGAGCCGTCCTTGACCTTGTTGACGATGACCGAAGCTTCGTCGCCGGCGTTCGTGACGATGGCGCGCAGCGGAGCTTCCAGCGTGCGACGGGTGATCGCGATGCCGAGGTCCTGGTCCGTGTTCTTGCCCTTGAGGCCTTCCAGAGCCTTGAGCGCACGGATCAGGGCGACGCCGCCGCCCGGGACCACGCCTTCCTCGACGGCCGCACGCGTGGCGTGCAGGGCGTCTTCGACGCGGGCCTTCTTTTCCTTCATCTCGACTTCCGTCGCGGCACCGACCTTGATCACGGCCACGCCACCGGCGAGCTTGGCGACGCGCTCCTGCAGCTTCTCGCGGTCGTAGTCGGACGAGGTCTCTTCGATCTGCGCCTTGATCTGACCGATGCGCGACTGGATGCGCTCGGCTTCGCCGGCACCGTCGATGATCGTGGTGTTTTCCTTGGTGATCACGACGCGCTTGGCGCGGCCCAGATCGTTGATCGTGGCCTTGTCGAGCTGCAGGCCCACTTCCTCGGAGATGACCACGCCGTTGGTGAGGATGGCGATGTCTTCCAGGATGGCCTTGCGACGATCGCCGAAGCCCGGCGCCTTGACGGCGGCGACCTTGACGATGCCACGGATCGTGTTGACGACGAGGGTCGCCAGGGCTTCGCCCTCGACTTCCTCGGCGACGATCAGCAGCGGCTTGGCGGCCTTGGCGACGGCCTCGAGCACCGGCAGGAGCTCACGGACGTTCGAGATCTTCTTGTCGTGGATGAGGATGAACGGGTCGTCCAGCTCGACCTGCTGCGACTGCTGGTTGTTGATGAAGTACGGCGAGAGGTAGCCGCGGTCGAACTGCATGCCTTCGACGACGTCGAGTTCGTTCTCGAGGCCCGAGCCTTCCTCGACCGTGATCACGCCTTCCTTGCCGACCTTGCCCATCGCGGTCGCGATGATGTCGCCGATGTTCGAATCGGAGTTGGCGGAGATCGTACCGACCTGCGCGATGGCCTTGTCGTCGGCCGTCGGCTTGGACAGGCTCTTCAGCTCGGCGACGGCGGCCGTGACGGCCTGGTCGATACCGCGCTTGAGGTCCATCGGGTTGATGCCGGCGGCGACGGCCTTGAGGCCTTCCTGGATGAACGCCTGGGCGAGGACGGTGGCCGTCGTGGTGCCGTCACCGGCCACGTCGGAGGTCTTCGAGGCGGCTTCCTTCACGATCTGGGCGCCGATGTTCTCGTACTTGTCGGCGAGTTCGATTTCCTTCGCGACCGAGACGCCGTCCTTGGTGACGGTCGGGGCGCCGAAGCTCTTCTCGAGCACGACGTTGCGGCCCTTCGGGCCGAGGGTGACCTTGACGGCATTGGCGAGGGTGTTGACACCCTTCAGCATGCGAGCGCGGACGTCTTCGCCGAAGCGGACTTCTTTAGCAGCCATAAAAATTCTTGCCTCGAAAATTCTTGAATAAGGATGAAAGGGCTATGGAGTCTTGCGACTCGCCATCCGAAGACGCTGAGGAATCAGCCTTCGAGAATCGCCACGATGTCGTCTTCCTTCAGGAAGACCAGCTCTTCGCCGTCGACCTTGATCTCCTGGCCGGCGTACTTGCCGAACAGGACCACGTCGCCTTCCTTCACACCCATCGGGCGCAGCTGGCCGCTGGCGAGCAGCAGACCGGTGCCGGCGGCGATGACCTTGCCGCGGGTCGGCTTCTCGGTCGCGCTGTCGGGGATGACGATGCCACCGGCCGAGACGCGCTCTTCTTCGAGACGCTTGACGATGACGCGATCGTGCAACGGGCGCAGTTTGCTCATGACTTCTCCAAGCATGTGTTTGACGGATAAGGAAATTCGTCCACCCTGTTAGCACTTGGCCAGGGTGAGTGCCAGAATTTTAGCCAGAAGCCGCCCTGGATCGGAAGGGCCTCGGGATGCGCGAGAGATGGCGCCTTGGGCCAACCGTTCAAGGTCCCGGGTTCAAAAAAGGTGCGACAGGTGTCCACAATGCGACGCATGTCCGAACCCGTCGCCATCCTCATCGCCTGCCCGCCCGGCGAACCCGCCGCCACCCTCGCCCGTGGCCTGGTCGAAGCCGGCCTCGCCGCCTGCGTGAACCACCTGCCCGGCGTGCGGTCCACCTACCGCTGGAAGGGCGAGATCGTCACCGAGTCCGAAGACCTGCTGCTGGTGAAGACGCTGCGCGAGGCGTTCCCGGCCGTCGAGGCCTGGGTCGTGGCGAACCATCCGTACGACGTGCCCGAGATCGTCGCGCTGCCGTTCGTGGAGGGCCACGCGCCTTACATGGCCTGGCTCGAAGCCAGCGTCGATGCAAGCTAATCAGGGTAGCGCCGGTCATAATGTCCGACGCCCATCGCGGTTCGTCACCGCACCGATCCACGGAGTCGCCATGACGTCGTTTGCCCGCTTCGCGCGGAACCTGATCGCCGGCCTCGGCCTGCTTGCCGCCCTGCCCGCGTTCGCGCAGGGCGAAGACGACCTGCTCCCCGTCACCCAGGCGTTCCGGCTGACGTCCGACGCGAGCCAGCCCGGCACCGTGAAGCTGCACTGGACGATCGCGCCCGACTATTACCTCTATCGCGGACGTATCAAGATCGTGGCGGCGGAACCCGCGGCCGTGAAGCTCGGCGAGCCGACCCTGCCCGACGGCCTGAAGAAACACGACGAGTACCTTGGCGACGTCGAGATCTACCACGGCGACATCGCCGCCACGGTGCCTTACACGCTCGTCGACGCCGCGACGAAGACCCTCGCGCTCGACGTCCAGTACCAGGGCTGCCACGAGGTCGAGCCGAAGATCTGCTATCCGCCGCACACCGAGCACCTGAAGCTCGCGATCGGCGGCCCGTCGACGATTCCCGCCGACACGCCCGTGGCGCCGGCCGCCAGCGCGGCCTCGCTGCTCGGCCCGCCCAAGGCCGTTCCCGGCACCGACGC
Organism: Luteibacter sp. 3190; assembly: GCF_031456385.1. Lineage (NCBI taxonomy): Bacteria > Pseudomonadati > Pseudomonadota > Gammaproteobacteria > Lysobacterales > Rhodanobacteraceae > Luteibacter > Luteibacter sp. 3190. Next base: position 514,569 of record NZ_JAVDUO010000002.1, read on the forward strand.
CGAGCCGCTGCCGGCCGATCAGGCCTTCCGGTTCGAGGCGCTCGTGAAGGATCACGCCAGCCTCCTGCTGCGCTGGACGATGCCGAAGGACTACTACCTCTATCGCGACAAGACGGAGATCAAGGTGACCTCGCCGGCCGGCGTCGCCGCGGGCGAGCCCGACTGGCCGAGCGGCACGGCGCATCACGACGAACACTTCGGCGACACCATCGTCTACTACGACCAGGTGGAACTCCCGGTTCCGCTCACGGGCGCCGGCAACGCGAAGGACGTCGTGCTCGACGTCGCCTACCAGGGCTGCCTGGAGAACGGCGTCTGCTATCCCGTCATGAAGCGCCAGGTGAAGGTCGACCTGGCGGCGGGGACCGCGACGATCGGCGGCGGCAAGACCGACGATCAGGCGACCACGCCGGCCGAGGTCGCTCCGACGCCGCCGCCTCCCGGCCTCACGCCGGGCGGCGACGCTCCGGTCGGCATCCTCGCGGCCATCGGCCTCGCGCTGCTGGGCGGTCTCGTCCTCAACCTCATGCCCTGCGTGCTGCCGGTGCTCTCGCTCAAGGCGATCACGGTGCTCGAAAGCGGCGAGAGCCCCGCCGCCGCGCGCCGGCACGCGCTCTGGTACACGGCGGGCGTGCTCGTCGCGTTCGCCGCGCTCGGCCTGGTCATCGTGGGCATTCGCGCGGCCGGGCACGGCCTGCAGTGGGGCGCCCAGTTCCAGCAGCCCCTGGCCATCGGCCTGCTCGTCTACGTGATGCTGGCGGTCGGCCTGTCGATGTCCGGGGTGTTCGAGATCGGCGGCTCGCTCGGCAACCTCGGCGGTGGCCTGGCCTCGCGCTCGGGCCCGTCGGGGGACTTCTTCACCGGCGTGCTCGCGGTCGTGGTGGCGAGCCCCTGCACCGCGCCGTTCATGGGTTCCGCGATCGCATTCGCGTTCGCGGCCTCGTTACCCGTGGCCTTCCTGATCTTCCTGGCGCTCGGCCTGGGCCTGGCGCTGCCGTTTCTCCTGATGGGCTTCGTCCCCGCCGTCGCCCGCCTGCTCCCACGTCCGGGTCGCTGGATGGAGACCCTCAAGCAGGCGCTCGCCTTCCCGATGTACCTGACGGCCGTCTGGCTGCTCTGGGTGCTGACGAAGCAGCGCGGCGCGGATGCCGCCGCCCTCGTGCTCGGTGGCGGCGTGCTGCTGGCCATGGCCCTGTGGTGGTACGGCCGCAGCCGCGGCGGTCGCCCGCTCGCCTGGGTGTTCACCGGCGTGCTGGCGATCGGCGCCGCCGCCGCGCTGTGGACCGTGCACGGGCTACCTGCGGCCTCGGGCGCGACGGTCACGGCGCAGGACGGCTCCGTGCCGTATTCCCCCGCGAAGCTCGCCGAGCTGCGCGCCGCGGGCACCCCGGTGCTCGTCGACATGACGGCCGACTGGTGCATCACCTGCAAGGCCAACGAGAAGGCGGTGCTCGACACGGACGCCTTCAAGGCGCTGCTCAAGCGCACCGGCACGGTCTACATGAAGGGTGACTGGACCGACGTCAACGCGACCATCGCGGCGTTCCTGGAGCAGTACCACTCGGTCGGCGTGCCGCTGTACGTCGTGTATCCGAAGAACGGTGGCGACGGCCGCAAGCTGTCGACGGTGCTGACCTACGACGGCGTCGAGAAGGCGCTAGAGGCCGCCGCCCATCCATGACGCGGCGACCGACCGCCTGGATCGTCCTGCTCGCCATCGCGGCGGCGGCGACCGGCCTCTACCTCGAGCACCGGCGCGCGCATCCGCCGCCGCCCGCCGGCGTCACGGTCGCGGACGTCGGCGACCTGCCGCCGGACGCGACGTTCGTCAGCGTCGAGGGCAAGCCGCGCCTGCTCTCGGACTGGCGGGGCAAGCGCGTGCTGATCAACTTCTGGGCCACGTGGTGCGCGCCGTGCCGCCGCGAAATGCCGCTGCTGAGCGAGAACGCGGGACGCTACCGCGAACGCAACGTGGCGATCCTCGGCGTGGCCGAGGACTCCGCGAACGCGGTGCGTTCGTACCTCGCCGAACGTCCGGTCGACTACCCGATCGTGCTGGCGGACAACGACGCACCCGGCGGCTCGCTCTCCTTCGGCAACATGCGCCGCGTGTTGCCCTATAGCGTCCTGATCGGCGAGGACGGGCGTATCCTGCGGCGCAAGCTCGGCACCTTTAGCCAGGCGGAACTCGACGACTGGCTCGGACGATGAACGACGCACCCATGCAAACGCCCCCACCCTCCCAAGACGAGGCCATCGACGCCACCCGCACGTGGCTGGAACGCGCCGTCATCGGCCTCAACCTCTGCCCGTTCGCCAAGGCCGTGCAGCGCAAGGGACAGGTCCGCTATGTCGTCAGCGAGGCGACGCAGCCGCTGCAGCTGCACGAGGACCTCGTGCGGGAACTGGAACTCCTGCGCGACACCGATCCGGAAACCACGGACACCACGCTGCTGATCCACCCCTACGTCCTCGGCGATTTCCTCGACTTCAACGAGTTCCTCGAGGTGGCGGACGACACCGTCGCCGACCTCGACCTCGAAGGCGAGATCCAGGTCGCCAGCTTCCACCCCGACTTCCAGTTCGAGGGGACGGCGGCGGACGACATCACCAATTACACGAACCGCTCGCCCTTCCCGACCCTGCATCTCCTGCGCGAAGCCAGTATCGACCGAGCGGTGGCCGCCTTCCCTGACGCCTCGGCGATCTTCGAGACGAACATGCAGACGCTCGACAAGCTGGGGCACGAGGGGTGGAAGCGGCTGTTCGTACACGACAGCGACGACACGAGCGGCTTGTAGGAGCGCACCTGGGCGCGATGGGTGCTTGCGGCGAGCACCCCATCGCGCCCAGGTGCGCTCCTACAAGCGCTATCCCGCCGCATGGCGGCTCCTGCAAGACCATACGGCGGCGTGTGGAAAGTCGCGATCTCCAGCGAACTGCGCCGAACTCCACCGAACTGGACAACGCCGGGCGACAGGCGCACACTTCGCGGCGTTCCGGTGCTCCGGACCCTACGGTACAGGTGAACAGTGGCCAGGATCCTTGTCCTGCACGGACCCAACCTCAATCTGCTTGGCGTGCGCGAGCCCGCGGTCTACGGCAGCGAAACCCTCGCCGACATCAATGCGTCGCTGCTCACCCGCGCCCAGAGGGCGGGACACGACCTCGGCTATTACCAGTCGAACGCCGAAGCCGACCTCATCGGCCGCATCCATCAGGCGCGCGACGAGGGCACCGCCTGGATCCTGATCAACCCGGCCGCCTTCACGCATACGTCGGTGGCCCTGCGCGACGCGCTGGCGGGCGTGGCGATCCCGTTCATCGAGATCCACCTGTCCAACCCGCATGCGCGCGAGCCGTTCCGCCACCACTCGTACCTGTCGGACATCGCGGCGGGCGTGATCTGCGGTTTCGGCGGCGACAGCTACCGGCTGGCGCTCGAAGCCGCGCTGTTGCGCCTGGCCGTTCCGGCCGCCTGATTCCCTTTCGCGGGTGCGCCGCGCGCGCCCGCCCCACCACCAAGAAGGTTTGTCCCATGGACCTGCGCAAGATCAAGAAGCTCATCGACCTGCTCGAGGAATCGAACCTCGCCGAGCTGGAAATCAAGGAAGGCGAAGAGGTGGTCCGCCTGTCCCGCGTGCCGAAGGGCGCCGTCACGGTCGCCGCGCCGCAGGTGATGGCCGCGCCCGCCGCCGCCCCCGTGGCCGCGGCGCCGGTCGCCGCCGCGCCGGCCGCTCCGGCCGCGGACGCCGGCCTCCCGGCCGGCCACGTGGTCAAGGCGCCGATGGTCGGCACGTTCTACGCCGCCTCGACCCCTGGTGCCCCGGCGTTCGCCGCGGTCGGCCAGCAGGTCAAGGCCGGCGAGACGCTGGGCATCATCGAAGCGATGAAGATGTTCAACCAGATCGAGGCCGACGTGTCCGGTACCGTCGTCGCCGTGCTGGTCGAGAACGGCCAGCCGGTGGAATTCGACGAACCGATGTTCGTCATCGCCTGAGGCCCGACCCATGCTTGAGAAGGTCGTCATTGCCAATCGCGGCGAGATCGCGCTGCGGGTGCTGCGCGCGTGCCACGCGCTCGGCATCAAGACGGTCGCGGTGCACTCCACCGTCGATCGCAACCTGAAGCACGTCGGCCTCGCCGACGAATCCGTCTGCATCGGTCCGGGTCCGTCGGCCGAGAGCTACCTCAACATTCCGGCGATCATCGCCGCGGCGGAAATCACCGACGCGGGCGCGATCCATCCGGGGTACGGCTTCCTTTCAGAGAACGCGAACTTCGCCGAGCAGGTCGAGAAGTCCGGCTTCGTGTTCATCGGCCCCACCGCCGACGTCATCCGCCTGATGGGCGACAAGGTCGAGGCCATCCGCGCGATGAAGGCGGCCGGCGTGCCCTGCGTGCCGGGTTCCGGCGGTCCGCTCGGCGACGACGTGGACGAGAACATCCGCATCGCCCGCGAGATCGGCTATCCGGTCATCATCAAGGCGGCCGGCGGCGGCGGCGGTCGCGGCATGCGCGTCGTGCGCACCGAGGCCCACCTCGCCAACTCCATCGTCATGACCAAGCAGGAAGCCAAGGCGGCTTTCAGCAACGATCAGGTGTACATGGAGAAGTTCCTGGAGAATCCGCGCCACGTGGAGATCCAGGTGCTGGCCGACGGCCAGGGCAACGCGATCCACCTCGGCGAGCGCGACTGCTCCATGCAGCGCCGCCACCAGAAGGTCGTCGAGGAAGCGCCGGCGCCGGGCATCACGCCGGAACTGCGCGAGCAGATCGGCAAGGTCTGCGTCGACGCCTGCATCCGCATCGGTTACCGCGGCGCGGGCACGTTCGAGTTCCTGTTCGAGAACGGCCGGTTCTACTTCATCGAGATGAACACCCGCATCCAGGTGGAGCATCCGGTGACGGAGCTGGTGACGGGCATCGACCTCGTCCGCGAGCAGCTGCTCATCGCCAGCGGCCAGAAGCTCTCGATCCGCCAGGAAGACATCGTCCTCACCGGTCACGCCATCGAGTGCCGCGTGAACGCCGAGGATCCCGACACCTTCATGCCGAGTCCCGGCACGGTGAAGCGCTTCGAGGCGCCGGGCGGCCCGGGTGTCCGCGTGGACACCCACCTGTACGACGGCTACCGCATCCCGCCGAACTACGATTCGATGATCGGCAAGATCATCGTGCACGGCCCGGATCGCGCCACCGCCATCGCGCGCATGCGCATGGCCCTGGCCGAGACGGTGATCGAAGGCGTGAAGTGCAACATCCCGCTGCAGCAGCGGATCATGGCCGACGTCGGCTTCCAGCAGGGCGGACAGAACATCCACTATCTGGAAAAGCGCATGGCGGAGCAGAAGGAAACGCCACCGGCCGGTTGATGGCGCACGAAAAAAATCCCGCCTCGGCGGGATTTTTTTTGACTGGAACGGTGGGTCGGCCCGTCAAAGGAACGAGTCGACACCCGATACGCGGGCCAGCGCGTGCATGCCGGCGGGGATGTTCTCGACCGTCAGCACCCTGCCCTGCGTCCGGCTGTGCGCCAGCACGGCCAGTACGGTGGCGAGCCCGGCGCTATCGGACGTGGTCAGGCCACCGAGATCGAGGCGCGACTGCCGCCCCTGGTCGAGCGCGCCGCGCACGCTCGACAGCGCCTCGGACGCCGTGGCGAACGTCAGCGCACCGGAGACCGCGAGGGTCTCCGGTGCGGGCGTGCTCAGTGCGAACGCGGCGGCGGTCACTGCTTCGCGCCACCGGCCTGCTGGAGCTCGTCGATCGCCGCGGAACCCTTCTGCTCGAGATCGGCGGTGAGCTTGTCGAGGCCTTCCTTCTTGATCTCGGCATCGACCTGGTTGCGGTAGTTGGTGATGTACGAGATGCCTTCGATGATCACGTCGTAGGCCTTCCAGTCGCCGCTCGACGACTGGCGGAACGCGTAATCGACCGAGACCGACTTGCCGTCGTCGAGCATGACCTGGGTGCGCACGACCGTGCGCTTCTTGTTGAGGTCGCCGCTGAACGGCAGCACCTTCACGCGGCCACGCGTGTAGTTGAGCAGGCCTTCCGCGTAACGGTGCGTGATGGAGTTGTAGAACGCCTTCGCGAACCGCTCGCGCTGCTGGGGCGTCGCCTTCGTCGCGTTCTGGCCCAGCACGAGGATCGACGCGTAGTCGATGTCGAAGTGCGGCAGGAACGTGTCGTCGATGATGGCGATCAGCTTTTCCTTGTCGTTCTTCAGTTCGGCCTGGTGACCTTCGATGGCCTTGGCGAGGTCGTCGGAGATCTGCTGCACGACCTGCTGGGGCGGCTGCCCCTGCGTGGCGGCGGCCGGAGCCGCGGCCTGCGCGAAGACGGGCGCGGCGGCGGCGGTGGTCATGGCCAGGGCGATGGCGAGTGAAATCTGACGCAACATGCGGGTTGTCTCCTGACCGGCCTTACTTCTTGCCGGCGTTATCGGGTTGGGCAGCGCCCTGGGCGCCGGACTTGTTATCGCTCGGCGATCCGTTCACGAGGAACTTGCCGATCAGGTCTTCCAGCTGGAGCGCGGACTGCGTCAGCACGAAGCTGTCGCCCTCCGCCAGGAACTCCGGCGACCCGCCGGGCTGGATCGCAACATACTGGCTGCCGATCAAACCGCTTGTGAACACCGCCGCGGACGAGTCATCGGGTATCTGGGAGTAGCGCTTGTCGATCGCAAGGGTCACCGTGGCCTGGACGGCGCCCGGCTTCACCACGACGGAATCCACGCTGCCGATCGGCACGCCCGCCATCTTCACCGCCGCGCCCGGCTGCAGGCCGCCGATGTTGGTGAAGTCGCCGGTCACGTGATAGGTGCCGCCCAGGCGATCCGGGGCGCTGCCGCCACCGAAGAACTTGCCGAGCATTTCTTCCAGCTGCTGGGCCGGACGGGTCAGGCCGATTTCGCCACCTTCCTTGACCGGCGTCTTCGACTGGCCGAACTGGATGCCGACGTACTGGTCGCCCAGCAGGCCGCTCGTGTAGATGGTGGCCACGGAGTCGTCGGGGATGTCCTTGTGGCCATCGTCGATGGCGAGCGTGACCTTGGCCTCTTCCTTGCCGGGCACCAGGTCGATGGCCTGGACCGAACCGACGCGCACGCCGGCGATCTTCACCGGCGCCCGCACCTTGAGCTGCCCGACGTTGGCGAAGCGCGTGTCCACCGTGTACGTGGAACCGCTGTGCGAATTGGCGACCGACGTGGTCTGCGTGGCGAGGTACGCCAGCGCGGCGAAGCCGAGCACGATGAACAGACCGGTGCCGACGGCATAGGAACGTCTCTGGGTCACGGCACGATCCTCGAATGCTTGGAAAGGGAAGGAGTGGTCATGGCGGGTCTCCGGTACCTCAGATCAGGAACGAGGTGAGGACGAAGTCCAGCGCCAGGATGGCGATGGACGAGGCGACCACCGTGCGCGTCGTCGCATAGGCGACGCCTTCGCTGGTGGGCGGCGTGGTGTAGCCCTGGAACACCGCGATCAGGGAGACCACGATGCCGAAGGCGATGGATTTCAGCAGGACGCCGTCGACGATGTCCTTGTGGACATCGACGGAGGCGGTCATGTTCGACCAGAACGTGCCGTTGTCGATGCCGAGCCAGGTGACGCCGACCAGGTGGCCACCGAACACGCCCATCGCGCAGAACACGATCGCGAGCAGCGGCAGCGCGATGACGCCGGCGAGGAAGCGCGGCGCGGCCACGTACGCGATGGGGTCGACCGCCATCATCTCCATGGCGTCGAGCTGGTCCGTCGCGCGCATCAGGCCGATCTCCGCGGTGACCGACGTGCCGGCGCGCCCGGCGAAGAGCAGCGCGGTCACGACCGGACCGAGTTCGCGATAGATGGCGATGGCTACGACCGTGCCGGTGGCCGACGTGCCGCCGAAGATCGAGAGCACGTCGTAAAGCTGCAGCCCCAGCACCATGCCGACGAACAGGCCGCAGGTCATGACGATGGTGAGGCTCATCGCGCCGACGAACCAGATCTGCCGCACCGTCTCGCGACCGTGGCGGAAGCTGCGCGGGATCGCCGCCAGGATCGTCAGCAGGAACAGCCCGCAGGCGCCGATCTGCGCCAGGCTGCGAACGACGACGTTGTCGTTCCCGTTGCTCATGCCTTGCCTCCGGGGAAACCGAGCGCGGTGGCGTAGTCGCCCGCGGGATACTGGAACGGCACCGGGCCGTCGGCCTCGCCACCGAAGAACTGCGCGGTCCACGGCGAGCCGTCGGTCGCCAGCGTGGCCGGCGCGCCCTGCGCCACGACCTTGCCGTTGGCGATGAGGTACACGTGGTCGGCCACCTTCTGCACGGCGGCCAGCTCGTGCGCGACGAGCACGCTGGTGATGCCCAGCGTCTGGTTGAGCGTGCGGATCAGCAGCAGCACCTGGTTCAGCGCGATGGGATCGAGTCCGACGAACGGTTCGTCGTAGAGGATCAGCGCCGGGTCGAAGACGATCGCGCGCGCGAGCGCCACGCGACGCGCCATGCCGCCCGAGAGCTCGGTGGGCATGAGGCGCGCGGCGCCGCGCAGGCCCACGGCCTGCAGCTTGGTGAGCACGATGTTGCGGATCAGCTCTTCCGGCAGGCGCGTGTGCTGGCGCAGCGGGAACGCGACATTCTCGAAGACGTCGAAGTCGGTGAGCAGCGCCGAATTCTGGAACAGGTATCCGATGCGCTCGCGCAGCTCGAACAGGCGCTCGCGCGACAGCGCCGGGACGTTCTGGCCGTCGAGTTCCACGCTGCCCGCGTCGCCGCGCATCTGCCCCGTGATGTGCTTCAGCAGCGTGGTCTTGCCGGTGCCGCTGGGGCCCATGATGGCCGTGACCTTGCCTCGCGGGATGTCGAGGTCGAGGTTGTCGAAGATCGTCTTGCCGTTGAGGACGGTGGTCAGGCCGCGGATGCGGACGATGGCGTCGTCGGTCATGGTGCGAGGAGCTCCTCGATCAGCGTGGCGTGGCGGTGCGCCGACCACGGCGTGCGCTGGCGCACGGCGCGCACGATCGCCTGGAGGTCGCCCAGGGCGTCCTCGAAGCGGTCGTTGACGATGATGTAGTCGAACTCGTGCGCGTGGGCGATTTCCTCGCGCGAGTTGAACAGGCGGCGCTCGATCACGTCCGGCGCGTCCGAGCCGCGGCCACGAAGGCGGCGTTCCAGCTCGACGCGGGACGGCGGCAGGATGAACACGCTGACGCAGTCCGGCTTGCCCTTGCGCACCTGGCGCGCGCCCTGCCAGTCGATTTCCAGCAGGACGTCGGAGCCCGTCGCCAGCTTTTCCTCCACGACCGTGCGCGACGTGCCGTAGAGGTTGCCGTGGACTTCGGCGTGCTCGAGGAAGATGCCGTCGGCGATCTCGCGCTCGAAATCCGGGCGCTCGACGAAGAAATAATGGCGGCCGTACTGCTCGCCGACACGCGGCGGCCGCGTGGTGTGGGAGATCGACAGGGAAATGGCCGGTTCGCGTTCGAGCAGCGCATTGACCAACGTGGACTTTCCCGCACCGGAAGGCGCGGCCACCACGAACAGGGTGCCTTCGATCATCCGCGGGTATCTCGTTGGGGGTTCATGGCTCGCTCCCGGTGGCACCGGCGCGCCGACGGGTCGGCATCGGCACGCGTCCTGTTTGTGCAAAGGGGGATTGTACCGGGTTTCGCCTATCGGCCGCCTTTCCGTCGCGCCCGTCGGCTACGACGCCAGATCGATGGGGAACGGCTCCGCTGCGCCGTCCGGCGCCGCCACGTACCGCCCCGGCGAGACGCCCACGATGCGTTTGAACGCATGGCTGAAGGCGCTTTCGGACGCGTAACCGAGTTCCCTCGCCAGCGTCGCGACGGGCACGCCGCCCCGGCGAAGCGCGTGGACGGCCAGACGCATCCGCCACTGCGCGAGGTAGGTCAGCGGCGCGACCCCAGCGGCCGCGCGGAAACGCGAGGCGAAGACGGTCCGCGACATGGCGGCGGCCCGGGCCAGCTGTTCCAGCCGCCACGGCTGGTCGGGGCGCTCGTGCATCAGCCGGAGCGCGGGTGCGAGCCGGGGATCCGCGGCGAGGCCGAGCCAGCCCGCGCGTATCGGCGCGCCCGAGGCGAGATGGGCCCGCAGCAGGTGGACGAAGAGCAACTGCGCCAGCTGCGTGGAGGCGAGACCGGCGCCCGGGAGATCGCCCGCGCTCTCGTCCACCATCCTGTCGACGATCCAGCGCATCGCCTGCGCTTCCGGGGCGTTTCCGCGCACGTGGACCAGCGGCGGCAAGGCCTCCGCGAGCATCGCCGCATAGGCGCGGTCCACGCGGACGTGCCCTCCGATCATGAGCACGTCGTCGCCCCTGCCGGCGGCCACGATGGGCGTCGCCCGGCCCGAGAACAGGACGTGCGCCTCGACCGGCGCGATCGACACGTCGCTGGCCATGACGAAGGCCTCGGGCGCGACGAGGAGGAGCACGTCACCGGATTCGATCCGCACGGTCTCGCCGCTATCGGCCAGGCGTAGCCAGAGGTCACCGCGGACCGCGGCGAAGAACTTGAGCTTGTCCGGGGCGGGAAAGCGGATCGCCCAGTCGCCGCCGGCGGTGAAACCGCCCGAGACGACCGATTCGACGCTCGCCAGCCGGAGGATGTCCGAGATGGGATCGAAGGCCATTTCCGGACGATCGGGCATGTAAGACGCACTTTCAAGCATTCATCGTTCGACGCGACGCACGTACGCTGGAATCGCCATCCCCGAGGAGATTCACATGCGCACCCCGCAAAGCCCCATCCATTCCGGCTTCACCGCCGCCTCCACCGCCAGCGACGTGCTCGCGGGCATCGACCTTTCCGGCAGGACCGCGATCGTCACGGGCGGTTACTCCGGCATCGGCGTCGAAACGACGCGCGCACTTCGCGCGGCCGGCGCGCGCGTCATCGTGCCCGCCCGCGATCTCGACAAGGCGGCCCGCACCCTCGCCGGTATCGACGCCGAGGTCCACCCGATGGACCTCGCGGACCCCGCCTCCATCGACGCCTTCGCGGCACGCTTCGTCGCCCGGGACGAACCGCTGCACATCCTGATCAACGGCGCCGGCATCATGGCGCCCCCGCTGACGCGCGACCGCCGCGGCTACGAAATGCAGTTCGCGACGAACCACCTCGGCCACTTCCAGCTGACCGCCCGTCTCTGGCCCGCCCTGGCCCGCGCGCGCGGCGCACGCGTCGTCTCGGTCTCGTCGCGCGGCCACCGCTTCGCGGCCGTCGACTTCGACGATCCGCACTTCGAGCGTCGCGCGTACGATCCCTGGGTCGCGTACGGCCAGTCGAAGACCGCCAACGTGCTGTTCGCCGTCGCGCTCGACACGCGCGGACGCGATCACGGCGTGCGCGCGTTCGCGCTGCATCCGGGCGCCATCGTCACCGACCTCGCGCGGCACATGAGCCAGGACGACCTGCGCGCACGCGGCGCCATCGATGACGAAGGCCGGCCGGTCGTCGATCTCGCGCGCGGCCTGAAGAGCGTGCAGCAGGGCGCGTCGACGAGCGTATGGACGGCCACGAGTCCGCGCCTCGACGGGATGGGCGGCGTGTACTGCGAGGACAACGACATCTCGCCGATCCTGACCGACGCCGACGCCACGATCGGCAATCTCAGCGAGGACGTCGGGGTGCGGCCCTGGGCGATCGATCCCGACAGCGCGGAGCGGCTCTGGACGCTGAGCGAGGCGCTCAGCGGCGTGACGTTCCTCTCACCTCACCGCGAGATCGCATAGATACAAGTGAAAGCATCATCACGCGAAAACGACGGCTTAATACGATCGGGAGCATCGTGGTATCCGCTCCGTGGCGCGGACGCCGCGGAGTCCACCCGGCCCATCGATCTACGCTCACGGAGGTACTTCCCCCGCTTTCCGTGAGGACGCGAGTACCGGCTCGCCCCACCGGCTTTGCGCACGCCTTTCGTGCGATCGAGGCATGGTCATGTACGTCGCCGATTCACTCAACGCACTAACGTTCTTCCCGCACCAGGTGCACTTCGAAACCGTGCGCGACGCGGACAACGCCCGCCGGCACAACTGGTCGCCGGGCTATTACGAGGACCCTGACATCTCTCTCGAGCATCGCGTCGGCAGCGCGGCCGGCGTGGCGGCCACCGCGCCGCCGCTCGAAGCGATGGAGAAGGGACAGTCCATCGACGGCGAGCTCGACGCCGTTCCCGCGTAAGCGGGGCCACGGCGCCGCAGCCGTTACGGCGAGGCGCGAACTCCCGGCCCCCGATAAACCACCCCACCCTTCATCACGAACGCGACCCGCGCCAGCGACCCCACGTCCCTGGTCGGGTCGCCCTGCACGGCGATGATGTCCGCCTCGAGCCCAGGCTTCAGCTGGCCGATGCGCTCCTGCTGGCGCAGCACCTTCGCGTCGACCGCGGTCGCGGCGAGCAGCGCCCGCGCCGGCGACATGCCGTCGCGCACCATCCACTCCAGTTCCTTGTAGTTGCTGCCGTGCGTGAACACGCCGACGTCGCTGCCGTTGCCGATGGTGACGCCCGCCTCCATCGCGAGCCGGAACGCACGCGCGGCCTTCTGCATCGCCTCCGTCGGCGGCTGGCCGGGTTTCCAGCCACCGAAGTATTCCGCGTACGCGGCGCTGGCCTCGAGCGTGGGCATGAAGGCCACGCCGTGTTTCTTCATGAGCGCGAACACCTCGGCGGTGCCGTCGTAGCCGTGCTCGATCGTGTCCACGCCCGCCATGACGGCGCGCCGCATGCCCTCGGGCGTGCTCGAATGCACGGCCACGGGCAGGCCCAGCGCGTGGGCCGTCTCGACGGCGACGTTCAGTTCCTCCTGGCTCAACGTCGGAGACGATCCCTTCGCCTTGCCGCAGTGATAGTCGGCGTAAAGCTTGATCCAGTCCGCGCCGTGGGCCGCCTGATCGCGCACCGCGTCGATCATCTGCGCGGTGCCGCTGACCGGCGCCGCGCCCTGCGGAAGGTCGATGTCGTCGCGAAAGCCCAGTGGACCGGGTCCGTAGCAATGGCCCGCGACGATCGCACGTGTGGCGACGAAGAGACGCGGCCCGGGAATCAGCCCCGTGTCGATCGCATGCTGCACGTCGACATCCGCGTATCCCGCGCCTTCCGTGCCGAGATCGCGCAGTGTCGTGAATCCGCTCATCAGGGTGTCGCGCGCGTGCTTCACCGCCTGCACGGTGCGGAACGCGAGCGTCTCCTTCAGCACCTGGTCGTTCCAGAGCGTCTCGTTGTACGGATGCAGGAAGAGGTGCGAGTGCGCGTCGATCAGGCCCGGCAGCAACGTCGTGCCCGGCAGGTCCACCGTCTGCACGCCCGACGGCACGGCGACCTTCGCCGCCGGTCCGACATCGACGATCTTCCCGCCTCGCACGAGCACCACCCAGCCGTCGTGCGCTTCTTCGCTGCGGGCGTCGAACACGCGGTCGGCCTTGAGCAGATACGTCGCCGCGTCCTCGGCCATGGCCGACGCGCAGAACGCCATGGCACAGGCCGCGAACAGTTTCCGCCAACCCATCATCGTTCTCCCCTCGATAAGTCATGCATGCCGGCCATCGAAGATCGACACGTCCGGCAGACACACGCCATCACTCCCCCGGATGGTACGTCCGCTCGACGTGCCCTTCGAGCTCGTCCGGCCAGAAGTAGACCGGGCGCAGATGGCCCGTCGTATAGCGCTCGGCTTCGTCGTTGAAATGCTTCGATGCCGGGTCGCCGCTTTCGCCACCCGCGGTGATCGCGCGGGCGCGCACCCGGTCGCCGAATTCGACCACCGCGACGAAGCTGTTGCCGCTGATGCCGTAGTAGCGCTTCGTTCCGGGCCAGCGATGCGCGCCGAACGAGGCCAGCGAGCCCCAGCGCGACGACGTGAACGGCACGGGGATGCTCGGCTTCGCATCGTCGAAGCGCTGCCTGATGGCACCGTCGACGCGCTGGAAGCGGTTGACCTCACCCCACGGTACGCCCCAGCCGCCGAAGTCCTTCTCCAGCCGGTCGGCCGCTTCGGCAAGCGCGTCGAGCCGCGCCTTCGGCCCGGCCTTCCCGGCCATGACGTCGTAGACCGACAGACCTTCCTCGTTGTCGAGCTTGCTCGCCTTGTCCCACAGGATGTCGCCCCAGAAGACGGCGAGCGACGTGGGCATCGACGCGATGCCCCAGCGGTAGTCCCAGTGGCGCAGCAGGCCGACGGGGCCGGCGAGCCTGGCCTTCAGCGGATCGGACGCGGGCAGCGCGTCGTAGTCGGCGATGAGGATCGGCAACTGGCGTGCGAACGCCGGCAGGAACGGATCGAACGCCGCGTCGATCAGCGACGCCAGCGTGAAGTCGCGGCGCCCCGTGAGGACGCGCGTCGCGTGCAGACCGCGCGGATTCTCGCCCACCGCGTCCATGTAACGCGGATAGTCCGATGCCTTCGGGCTATCGGGGCCCGCCGCCCACCATGGGCCGTCGTTGGTGTTGAAGATCCAGCCGGTCGGTGGATTGAACAGGCGCGGCGCCGCGTCCAGTGGCAGCAGTCCTTGCCAGTCGGCCGCGGGATCGCTGCCGTCGACCGGCTTCGTATAGTCGAAGCGGTCGTCGCGCTTCGGAATGAACTGTGGATGCAGGTACGCGATGTTCCCCTTGTCGTCCGCGTAGATGGTGTTGTTCGACGAGTTCGCCTTGAGCGCTGCGACCTTCATGTACGCCGCGTAATCGTTCGCTTTCGTGCGCAGCCAGCTCTGCTGCAGTGCCGCCAGCGGCCTGTTCATGAGGGCGATGGCGATCCACTTGCCGCCCTCGTCGCGGATCACCGGGCCATGGTGCGTGCCGTACACGGTGAAGCGCCGCTCGGCACGGGTGCCGTCGTCGGCGCGCACGATCAGGGCGACCTCCCGCGACGTGACGGGACGCCAGCGATCCCCATGGCGATAGACGAGGCGACCGTCGCGGCGCTCGACGGTTTCGGCGAACTCGTCCACGGCATCGAGCGTCGTCGACGTATGCATCCACCCGATGTGGCGATTGAAGCCCTGGTAGATGAAGAACTGCCCCCACGTCACCGCGCCATAGGCGTCGAGCCCCTCGTCACTCGACATCTGCAGCTCGGAGCGGAAGAAGAACGACGTGTGCGGATTGATGAGCAGCAGCGCATGCCCATCCACGGTCAGCTTCGGTGCGATGGCGATGCCGTTCGAACCGGTCGGCTCCGCCCAGCTCGACGGCGGCACGAACTGCGCGAGCGCACCGGCCGGGTCCTTGCCGTAGAAGGCCTGCAGCTTCGCGGTGGACACGCGCTCGATGTCTCCGCCGATGCTGCCTTCGCTGAAACTGAGCGCCATCCAGGGTTCGAAACGGCGAATGACACGCGGATGCGTTTCAGGATGCGTGGCGAGGTAGTGGTTGAGCCCGTCGGCCCACGCGTCCATCAGACGCTTCAGCCATGCCGGGCTGCGCGCGTAGTCGCGCTTGAGATCGTCGGGATCGATGAAGATCCGCTGGCGCAGGTCCTGCCAGAGAGCGGATTCGCCTTCCGCCTCCGCCAGCCGGCCGAGCGCGACGAGATAGTTGGTCTCGACGCGGTTGAAGTCATCTTCGGCCTGCGCGTACGCCATGCCGAAGACCGCGTCCGCATCCGTTCGGCCATGGACGTGCGCGATGCCCCAGTCGTCGCGCACGATGGTCACCGCCTGCGCCTCGCGCTTCAGCCGCGCGGTATCGTCCTCGGCGTTCGCGACATGCGCGGTGAACAACCCGAAGGCCGCGGCGGTGACAAGCACGGTCGTACGCATCGACATCCCCCGTTGGCGTCAGCCTCCTATCCTACTCAACGCCCGCACCGTTTGCCGGTGCGCGCGGCGGGGTACGGTCAACCGCCCGGATGCGTCAGCGCGTAGTCGATCGCCGCGCGCACCGCCGCCACCTGCGCGTCGTTGCACTGCCGCGGCGTCGCACGCAGGCTGTCGGGATAGACCTCGGTCGTCGTCGTGTAGCGCGCGTTCGTGATGCCCGCACACAGCCCGAGCGCTTTCAGGTCGTACTCGATCACGCCCGGCGCGACCACCGGCGAACCGATGATCTCGCCGTTCGCGTCGGCAGGCGCGATGTGCGTCACCTGCGCCACCGCCTCGATCACCGCCTTCTGAAACGCGGGCTGCGGGTTCGCGGTGTCGTCGACGAGGTAGAAGCCGTCCGGAATCTCGCCCGGCTCGTACGCCTTGCCGTCGCGCGCGGCGAGCGCCGGTCGAAATTCCGACTCGTCGGAATCGGTGGTTTCGTGCAGGTCGATGTGCATCAGCGCGACGTCGCGCAACGGTGCCAGCAACGCGACCAGCGCGGCCGACTCCTGCGACGGGCTTCCCTCGCGAAAATTGCGGTTGGGGTCGATGGCGTCGGGGTTCCAGCGATGGATGCGCTCGTACGCCCAGGGGCTCACGCACGGCACCACCAGCACGTTCGCGCGGCCGTCGTAGTCACGGCCATGATCGGCAAGGAACTGCAGCGCGCCATGCACGCCGCTGGTTTCGTAGCCGTGCACGCCACCGGTCACCACCATCGTCGGCAGCGCGTCGTTCCAGCCGCGGCTGCGCACCGCGAGGAACGGGTAGCGCGTGCCGTCGTAGGTCACCGAGCCGTACTCCACGACGTCGAAGTCGCGCCGCATCGGCTCGATGGCGGCCACCACGTCGTCGGCGTGGCTGCGCCGCTTGCGTTGCAGCGCCCGCCACGCCGCGATGTCCGCGGGGCTCCAGGGCTTTCCGGGTGTGCCGATCGGGTACGGGGCGTGCGGGGTCATGGCGGCTCGCTGGGATTCGGGATCGCCACGCACTTTAGCATCCGCGCCCCAGCGGCCCCAGTGGATCAGAACGCGTAACTGATCATCAGCCGGTTGTTCGTCCACGACCGGTTGCCCGGGTTGAGGTTGTTGGTGCCGCCGACGGTGTGCTCCCAGCGGTCGCGCAGCTGGAGCCCCTTCAGCACGTTGTCGAGCTTCCAGATGACGTCCATGTACAGGTTGTGGCTGACGCCGCGCAGCACGGTGTCGTAGCGCGCGTAGGCCGCCGCGACCACGAGATCGTCGTGCAGCATCGCGTACTGCGCCCTCGCCTTCCATGCGGTGCCCGGGCCCAGTTCCACGAGACCGCGCAGCATGGATGTCGTGTAGAGCGGGTCCGTCGCATAGCTGTTCGTATAGGGCGAGATGATCGCGCCGGCACCGGTCGCGTTGCGGTCGCTGTCGAGCTTGTTGTACGCGACGTCGAACTTCGCCTTGCCCACGCCCACGCCGGCGTCGACGCCCCAGGCGGACGCGTCGACGCGCTCGCCCGCCACGCCGGTGATCGGCGTGTGCGTGCCGACGAGGACGTTGCCCGAGCCGCTGGTCTCGCGTACGACCTGCGCACCGAGGAACGGCTTGAACGCGCCCACGGCGGCGAACGTGTACGTGCCATCCACGTAGCCCATCCGACCGAAATGCTCGAAGTCGTAGTACCAGGCCTGCGCCTTCAACGCCTTCGACGTGTAGGTGCCACCGAGTGCCGTGGTGCCGTCCTGCGAGCGTGCGGACCGCGGAAGGGCCCCGTTGTTTCCGTACATGCTGTCGCCGTGGTACGTCGACGGGTAATAGACGTTATCGTCGTTGTAGCCCTCCGACGTGCGGCTCTTCCAGCGCAGCGTGCGGATCGCATAGATGTCCCAGCCCTTCGCCGGCCGGAAGTCCACCATCGCGCCCTGATACGACGCGGGGACCACGCGCGAATCGGACTGCCCCATCCACGGCGTGTTGAGGTACTGGTCGCCCGCGCGCACCGTCACCCATGGATTCGCGTATTCGACGAAGGCCTGCGTGAAGCCGTCGATGGTGTTGCCCGGCCCCATCAGCGACGTATCGATACGCCCGGTGTCGTGCGACTGGGTGCCGAACGAATGCGCGGAGAACCCGGTGGCGACCGCGCTGAATCCGCCGACGCTTCCGCTACGCACGGTGAGCAGGCCCGTCAGCGAGTTGGCGAACTGGTCCTTGGTCGACGGGTTGTCGTAGTCGCGATCGAAGCGGTACAGCCTGACCTCGCCGTTGACCTTCGCGTCGCGGAAGAAGTCGTCGGCATGCGCGCCCGCCACGACGCCGGCGAGCAAGGCCGTCGCGATGAGTGCGCGGCGCATCAGAGAACCCCCAGGGCGAGGTGACGATCGGCCATGGCGGCCGCTGCGGCGTCGCGATGCGCGCCGATGAAGGAAGATGGCATGAGGCAACGTGTTCCCGTTCGTAAGAAACCCGGCGCGTGGCCGGGCCAAGGGTCAGGCGGTAGTCTGCACCGGAAACAAGGATACGCCATTGGAGCGAATTGCCGCGATTAGCGGATGACTGACTTGCGCACGAGCGTGTCGAACGCCGCGGCCGTCTGCTCGTCACTGAAGTCGCAGTGCCCGTCGCCCACCGGATCGAGCACGGTCAGCCACCGTCCGCTCCCCGCGGCCTTGACCTGCGCCGGATACACGCCGTGGAATCGTGCCGGGATGGTCGGATCGAACGTGTTCCACTGCATCACGAGCGGGGTATCGATGCGGCCCGTGAGGGCGACGTTGTCCTTCGCATAGGCCGCCGCCTTCGGCGAGGCGGCATAGCGGCGCGCCTTGCGATTGACCGCCGCGTCGTCGCCGAAGCCTTCGTACACATCCTTGCGATTGTCGACGGGCATGCCGCCCGCGCGTCGTTCGATCTCGCGCAGCCCGAGGTAGTACAGGGCCAGCGTCGGCAGCGTTTCCGGCCGCTCCTCGAGACGCTTCGCGAGCACGGCGGCCTCGTTCGGATGCTTTTCCAGCGCGCTGGCGATGACGCCCGGATCGATCGCCGGCGGCGAACCGGGTGCGGCGAGGTCGGGGATCACGCCCGGAATCAATGCGTCGAACGCGACCAGCGGCTCCACGATCCCCTTCGCAAGAAATTCCGGCGTCGACACCGTCAACCCGCAGGTGATCATCGCGCCCGTGTAAGCGTGCGGATGGCGCTCGATGCTCGCGGCGACCGCGAGCCCACCCAGCGAGAACCCGTAGAGATAGGTATGCGCCGGACGCACGTATGTCTTCGCGAAGTACTGGCGAAGACGCTCCGTATCGGCGACGGCGTCGCTCACCGCCCAGCCCTGCGACGCGTACTGGCTCTGGGCCACCGCGAAACCCTTCCCCAGGAACACCGGCGTCGCATCCGCGGCCGCCATCGGCGTCGAGACCGGAGCCCCCACGGGCTGGTAGCCATGCATCAGCATGACGAGGTCGCCGTTCCAGTTCGGCGGCACATCGATGCGGTAGGACGCTCCGTTCAACGTACCGCTGTAGGTGCCTTGTGCGGGCTCAGCCGCATGGAGCGGCCATGATGCGACGACGCTGCAGGCGAAGCCGATCATCGCCATGCGGGTTGAACGTCGCCATGCTGCAGGGACCATCACGTCGCTCCGGTCGTGAAAACTGAGGCATTAAGCACCATCCATTCGGTACTGGGAAGCCCGACGCCAAAGCATTTGGGACCGCGGAACCAACACGGACCCGAGCCACGCCGTGCCGGGAGTCATGGTGGACACCGACTCGCAGGCTTGACTAGGCTGCCACCCTTCGGCAGCCCAGGGAGGAAACGCATGTCCGTTAACCGCATTCTCGTCGTCTATTCCGGCGTTCTGACCGCGGCCATCGCGGTCGTGCTGCTCTCCGGTTTCACGAAGCACGCCAGCACCTCCTTCGACGAAATCGATGTGCAGCGAATCAACATTCGCGAGCCCGATGGCACGCTCCGGATGGTGGTGGCGAACAGCGCACGCCTCCCGGGCGTCATCGTCAAGGGCACCGAACAGCCCAAGGTGGACCGGCCCCAGGCCGGCATGATCTTCCTCAACGACGAGGGCTCCGAGAACGGCGGCCTCATCTTCGGCGGAAAGCGCAACGACAAGGGCGAGGTGGTCGACGCGGGCGGCAGCCTTTCGTTCGATCGCTACAACGCGAATCAGGTCGTCCAGCTCATCGGCGTGGACGATAAGGACAGCCACTTCGCCGGGCTCTCGGTCACCGACAGCGTCGAGCACGCGCGAAACAAGCAACGTATCTGGGTGGGGCGTGACGACGATGGCACCGCCACCTTGTCGATGAAGGATGGCGCCGGAAGAGAGAGAATCCAGGTGAAGGTGCCAGCCGATGGGACGCCGGTCATCAACTTCCTCGACGGGAATGGCAAAGTGCAGAAGACCATCGCCGGCGCCGATTCCGCATCATCCCGATAGATGCCGATTCCGACGGGTGCGCCGGATGCCGTCTCCCGTCACTCGATGTTCTGCACCTGCTCGCGCATCTGTTCGATCAGCACCTTCAGTTCGACCGCGGCGTTGGTGGTGCGCGAGTCGACCGATTTGGAACCGAGCGTGTTCGCCTCGCGATTGAATTCCTGCATGAGGAAGTCGAGGCGGCGACCGATCGGTTCCTTCAGGGCGAGGACGCGGCGGGCCTCGGCGATGTGGGTGCTCAGGCGATCGAGTTCCTCGTCGACGTCGATGCGCGTGATCTGCAGCACCAGTTCCTGTTCCAGGCGACCCGGTTCCACCGGCTGACGCACGTCGGCCAGGCGGGCTTCGAGGCGGGCGCGCAGGGCCGTCCGGATCTCGGGGAGCCAGCCGCGCACGTCGCCCACGATCTTCTCGATGCCGTCCAGGCGGTCGCGCAGGATTTCGCCGAGCTTCTCGCCTTCGCGGCCGCGCGTGTCGCCGAGGACGGCCAGCGCGCGATCGAGGACGTCGAGCAGCGCGCCCTGGAGGGCGTCCGCGTCGGTCTCGGGCTGCTGCATGACGCCTGGGAAGCGCAGCAGTTCCGTGAACTCGATGCGCATGCGCGGGAAGCGCTGCTCGAGGTCCAGCGCCAGTTCGGAGAGGCGGGAGAGCACGCTGCCGTTTATGCGCAGACCTTCGCCGGCGCCCGCGTCGGCGCGGAGGCGGACGGTGACGTCGACCTTGCCGCGCGAAAGACGCTGGGCGATCCGCTCGCGCAGCGCACTCTCGAAGCCGCGCATTTCCTCGGGCAGCCGGGGGCTGATCTCGAGGTAGCGGTGGTTGACCGTGCGCACCTCGCAGGTCAGCGTGCCGGACGGGCCCGCGCTGTCGGCGGAAGCGTAGGCGGTCATGCTGCGGATCATCGTTGGCCCCGGTGGCGCGTTGAGGAAAGGTCGCAATGGTAAACTGACCCACCGCCCGTGCCCAACTCAGGCCCCCACATGACCTTTTCCCGTCCGAGCGGCCGCGCCGCCGACCAGCTGCGCCCCGTCAGCATCGAACGCCACTACACCCGCCATGCGGAAGGCTCCGTGCTCGTGTCCTTCGGCGACACGAAGGTGCTGTGCACCGCCTCGATCGAGGAGCGCGTCCCGCCGTGGCTGCGCGGCAAGGGCGAGGGCTGGGTCACGGCCGAGTACGGCATGCTGCCCCGCGCGACCACCGATCGCACGCAGCGCGAAGCCGCGCGCGGCGGCCAGGGCGGTCGCACCATGGAGATCCAGCGACTGATCGGCCGCTCGCTGCGCGCCTGCGTCGATCGCGCCGCCCTCGGCGAGCGCGTGATCACCCTCGACTGCGACGTGATCCAGGCCGACGGCGGCACGCGCACAGCGGCCATCACCGGCGCCTATGTCGCGCTGGTCGACGCCGTCGCGACGCTGACGAAGCGTAACGCCGTCAAGCGCAACCCGATCCTCGGCGCGATCGCCGCGGTGTCCGTCGGCGTCTACAACGGCGTGCCGGTTCTCGACCTCGACTACGCCGAAGACTCCAACTGCGATACCGACATGAACGTCGTCATGAACGACGGCGGCGGCTTCATCGAGGTGCAGGGAACGGCAGAGGGCCACGCGTTCCGCCGCGAGGAGATGAACGCGATGCTCGATCTCGCCGCGAAGGGCATCGCCGACCTGGTGCATGCGCAGCGCGCCGCGCTGGAGGCCACGCCGTGAGCGAGATCCGTGCCGCCAGCGCCGACGACCTCGAGGCCATCGTCGCCGTCCACAAGGCCGCGTTCGGTCGCGATGCCGAGGCCGACCTGGTGCGGCGGCTCGTCGCCGCGGGTCGTGACGCGATCTCGCTCGTGGCCGTGGACGACGGCGACGCGGTGATCGGTCACGTCCTGTTCTCGCCCGTCAGCATCGAAGAAGGCGACGACGGCAACGCGCTCGGCCTCGCGCCCGTCGCCGTCCTGCCCGAGCACCAGCGCCTGGGCATCGGCCACGCGTTGATCGAAGAAGGCATCGGCGCGTGCTTCGTGCGCGACGCGAAGGCGATCTTCGTGCTCGGTTCGCCGGCGTACTACACGCAGTTCGGCTTCACCAAGGCCTCGGCGCACGGCCTGTTCGACACCTACGACGGCGGCAACGCCTTCCAGGTGCTGCCCCTCACCGTCGACGGACTTGCCGGTTACAAGGGCTGCGTGCGTTACGCGCCCGAATTCGCGACCGGGAATCCCTAGAACGCCATGCGCATCGTCCTCGCCTCCGGCAACGCCGGCAAAGTGATCGAACTCGAGCAACTGCTCGAAGGCACCGGCGTGCAACTGGTCGCGCAGACGTCGCTCGGCGTCACGGACGCCGACGAGACGGGTCTGACGTTCGTGGAGAACGCCCTGATCAAGGCGCGCCACGCGGCACGCGCCACGGGTCTGCCCGCGCTGGCGGACGACTCGGGCATCTGCGTGGACGCGCTCGATGGCGCGCCCGGACTCTATGCCGCCCGCTACGCCGGCACGCACGGAGACAGCGCCGCCAACAACGCGAAGCTCCTCCGCGAACTCGACGGCGTGCCGCCCGAAAAGCGCGGCGCGTACTTCATCGCGGTGCTCGTCCTGCTGCGTCATGCCGACGATCCGGCGCCGCTGATCGCGGAAGGCCGCTGGTACGGCCGCATCCTCGAAGCGCCGCGGGGCGAAGGTGGCTTCGGCTACGACCCGCTGTTCCTGCCCGACGGGCACGACGTCTCGGCGGCGGAACTCGACTTCGCGTTGAAGAACCGCCTCAGCCACCGGGGCCAGGCGCTCGACCGGCTCAAGGCGCGCCTCGTCGGATCCGTATGACTCTCGTCCCGCCGCCGCTGTCCCTGTACGTCCACATGCCGTGGTGCGTGCGCAAGTGTCCGTACTGCGATTTCAATTCGCACGGCGTGCGGGGCGGCACGCCCGACTACGCGTCCTACGTGGACGTCCTGCTGGCCGATCTCGACGCCGATCTCCGCGACTTCGGCGCCGCGGTGCACGGCCGGCGAATCGAGACGGTGTTCTTCGGCGGCGGCACGCCGAGCCTCTTCTCGCCGGAACTGGTGGGACGATTCCTCGACGGCGCGCGGGAGCGGCTGGCCTTCGCGACGGATGCCGAAGTCACGCTCGAAACGAACCCGGGCACCGTCGAGCACGGTCGTTTCGACGGCTACCTCGCGGCCGGCGTGAACCGCATTTCCTTCGGAGTGCAGAGCTTCGACGACGACAAGCTGCGCCGGCTCGGTCGCATCCACTCGTCGAACGAGGCGGCGGACGCCGTCCTGCAGGCGCAGGACGCGGGCATCGGCAACATCAACATCGACCTGATGTACGCCCTGCCGGAGCAGACGCTCGACGGCGCCCTCGACGACGTCGATCGCGCCGTCGCGCTGTCACCCACCCATGTATCGCACTATCAGCTGACGCTCGAGCCGAACACCGCGTTCGCCGCGAACCCGCCGCCACTGCCGGACGACGACGCGGCGTGGGCGATCCAGGAGGCCTGCGAGGCCCGTCTCGCCGAGGCGGGTTACGGGCAGTACGAAGTCTCCGCCTATGCCCGGCCGGGACGCCGCTGCGAACACAACCTCAACTACTGGCGGTTCGGCGACTACCTCGGCATCGGCGCGGGCGCGCACGGCAAGATCAGCGACGCCACCGGCGTGCGCCGGCGCTGGAAGACCCGCCTCCCCGCCGCGTATCTCGCCAGCGCCGGACAGCCGGCGCGCATCGGTGGCGATGGTCTTGTCGCGGCCGCCGACCTGCCCTTCGAATACATGCTCAACGCCCTGCGCCTCATCGACGGCGTGCCCGCGACCGATTTCGCGGAGCGCACCGGCCTGCCCGCCGGATCGATCGCCGCGGCGCGCGCGGCCTGCATCGAGCGCGGCTGGCTGGTGGACGACGAGACCCTGCTGAAGACCACCCCGCTCGGCCAGCGCTTCCTCAACGACGTCATCGAAGCCTTCATGGCCTGAGCGGCGCGGTCGGCTGCGGAAATTCTCAGGGACTGCGAAGCACCCCAAAGCAAGCCGCCGTCCGGCGGCGTCCGGAAGATCGCGCCACGTCACGTATGACGTGCTGAATACATCGGCCGTTCATCGCCTTGTGGCGACACTCCGCGCCTTTTCTGCACGGAGCGCAGAGGCATGGAAAGCAAGACAAAGTTGGCATCGGCACTGATGCTCGCGGTACCGACGCTCGTCGGCGGCGCGTACCTGTCGGGCACGATCGCGATCAAGCTGGTGGACCTTGCGACACCGCTGACGATCGACCTGTGGTGGCGCTGCCTCAAGGCGCTCGACGATCCGTCCTTCGCGCCGTACACGTTGCGGATCAAGGGATCTGTCTTCACCGGGTTCGCCGTACCCATCCTCGGCTGGGGCGCCGTGGTGCTGCGCATGTTCCGGCGCCCGCCCGAAGCCGCCCACGGCGACGCGCGATTCGCCACGCTTGCCGAACTGCGCCGCGCGGGCCTGCTCACGCGACGGCCCGAAAGCATCCTCATCGGCACCTCCGGCAGGCACCGCCTCTGGCTGAGCGGCGCGCAGCACGTCATCGTCATCAGCCCGACGCGCTCGGGCAAGACCACCAGCATCGCGATCCCCGTGCTGATGACCTACGAGCATTCGATGGTCGTCCTCGACGTGAAGGGCGAACTCCACCGGACCACGAGCGGATGCCGCAAGGCGCTCGGCCAGAAGGTGTTCGTGTGGGCCCCCTACGACGAGGCCGGCCGCACGGATCGCTTCAATCCCATGACCCCGCTCGCCTCCATGGACCCGGCGAAACGCATCGGCGAACTGCAGACCATCGCCACCATCCTCTATCCCGACGACGGCGGTCGCGATCCGTTCTGGAGCGCACAGAGCCGCGCGGCATTCGTGGCCTTCGGCTCTTACCTGTTCGAGGCGTGGGACCACGGCCTCCGGGAGATGACGCAGGCCGGCCTACCCGCCGAGGCAAGGCCGCAACCCAACACCTCGACCGACTTCCCGAGCTTCGAGCGCATCCTCGGGTTCTCCAGCGGCACGCAGGCGATGAGCACGCAGGCGCTGCTGAAATCCATCGTCGGCGACGCGTCGCTCTCGTGGGTCAGCAGGCAAACCAGGACGGTATTCACCAACCTCGCAGGCCTCGCCGAGGACACGTTCTCGTCGGTGATCGCGACCATGCAGGCGCCGTTGCAGCAGTTCCTCAGCCCCATTCTCGCCGCAGCCACCAACGCCACCGACTTCGACGTGGACCGCTTCCGGCGCGAGCCCACGACGCTGTACGTCGTCATCCCGACGCATAAGCTCGACGAGAGCGCCAGGCTGCTCAACATCTTCTTCAGCGCGCTCATCGGCCGCAACCTCGGCAAGCAGCTGGGCGAGGAGCCCGACCTGAAGTACCAGATGCTGATGCTCATGGACGAGTTCACCGCCATGGGCCGTGTCGACGTGTGGTCGAAGCGCATCTCGATTTCGGCGAGCTACGGCGTGCGCGACCTCTGCATCGTGCAGAGCCGGGCGCAGCTTCGCTCGACCTATGGCGACCACGACGCGCAGAACTTCATCACCAACCACGGCGCGCAGGTCGTCTTCGCGCCCCGCGAGCAGAGCGACGCGAACGAATACAGCGAGATGCTCGGCTACCGAACGCAGCGCCAGACGCAACGAAACGTCAGCCGCGGCGGTAGCGGCCACCAGGTATCGACCAGCCACCAGGACGAACGCCGCGCCCTGATGCTGCCCCAGGAGATCAAGGAACTGCCCGCCGACGAGGAGCTGATCTTCTACGAAGGCTGCAAACCCATCCGCGCCCGCAAGAACTGGTTCTTCAAGGACAAGGGCTTCAAGGCGCTAGCGGCCCTGCCGCCGACGACCGTGTCGGCGAAGCCAGCCGCGATCGCGGCAGCACCGCCGCCAGCTGCGCCCAGCGCGACAGGCAAGCTGAAAGACGCACTCGCGGCATAGATGCGACACAGGGCACGTCGACGATGTCTTCGCGGACGTGCTGAAAGCACTGCATCTCGACGATGCGAACTGAAGATCCGCCGCACAGCACCCGGGCGAATGCCCTCCACATCTGCATGGAAAGCAGTCGATGAACCAAGAGAAGCAAGACGACGACCGCTCGACCGAACCCGACGACCGATGGGTGGCCAGCATGCGGGCCTGGGAGGCCATGAGGTCTCCCTGGGCAAAGGAGCGTCCTGCCTTCGTGCGCTGCTACGTCTGCCACCCCGAGAACGACGAGATCGATCCGGAAGATGGCTTGAGGCCGTCGCAACTGCGGCCGATCCATAAATGCACGTACGTCGATCCGGGGCAGGAACTGTACCTGCGCGCCACGGCCGAGCAGTTGCGCGAGAAGAAGGATGAGGACGTGCACGAGTGGCCGGAGCCTGGGTACGACTTCGGGACCGGGTTGCGACGAAAGCCGGCTTCATCGTCGATGCACGGAACAGATAACGCAGCCCGGGAACCAACACATGCAGAACACGAGGAAGGCGACATGAAGCTCACGAAAGCAGCGTTGGCCGTGGCGATAGCGGTGACTACCTCATCGTCTCTGGCAGAGGACATCGCGGAGTCACGTGCGCCGACATCGCCAACCGTCCTGGCCTCGCGCTCGAAAAGCGAAGGCGAGCCCAATCCTGTGTGGCCCGACAACGGCATCGCGCAGCGTGAACTGGGAGATGGTGAGGATTCGCCGGAGCGTCTGTTTGTGGAGCATGTCGGTGACAAGTGGTTCGCCTGGGCGCTCATTGCGACGAAGGATGGACCGACCAAGGCCGTCGACTTCTTCACCGGGCAAATCGTCGAGGTAACGGCGGAGACGCAATTGGGATATACGGGATCGTTTTCCGATGCGAAGGGCATCAAGCACGAAGAGACTACGCACTCGGGATTCCACTACAAGGATCCTCGTCCGGGAGGCGTCTTAGGCGACATTCGGTTCGCCGACCGATCCGTCGATCGGCCTGAAACTTTTCGGTCGGGACCCATCTGGTTCGACACCTATCAGCGGATGGCAGATGACGGCGCGACTGTCATCTGGAGCAAGGTCCCCTTCTATGAGTGCAACGATTCTGGTCAGAAGCACTGGGATACGCTCTTCGGGACCGCGCTCGATCTTAACGATGGAACCATGCTGGTGTCGGCGGGAAAGTACATCTTCCGGCTGCGTCAGGATGACTTCTCCCCCGTCGGCCGCGCGCCCGCGCTCCACATCGTGGATGAAGCGGAGCTCCTGCGCGTACTTGACGAAGCCAAGGGGAAGGACATCGAGGATGGCGATGCCTGGTTAACCGAAAAGTTGAACCTCAAGTAGTTCACGGATGGGCGGAGTGCCCCATGGAGGGATGATGATGGACCGACAGTCGCTTAGCGAGCATGAGCTCAAGGCCATTGCCTATTTCGCGGTCGGTGTCAGTACCGAAGGCAGCCTGGCAGGAAAAGACGTATCAAATCGACTGTCTTTCGCAGGACGGTGGCTGCCCGACGGCAGGATGGCGCCTATCGAAAGAAGCGGCGAGTCGATTGGCACCCTGCAGAACGACCTTGGACAGGATGGAGGGATCACTGCAGCCGCGATGATGGACGCCTATCGACGCTGGGCTGCCGAAGGTAGCGATCGGGTCGTGTTCAATGAAACTGATCACGCCAAGCTCGTACACGACTTCTCGCGAGACGGGAAAGCGATCAGAGACGATGGCGGTCGCGCGATCGATCCGGCGAAGCGCGCGGAGATCAACCGCTTTCTCGCGTCGGATGCGGGACGCGATTTCGTCCATCAGCGAGATCTGATTCAGGTCAGCAATCTCAATAGGAAGGGCATGAACAAGCTCGTCTCGACGCCAGCCTATCGTTCCGCCTCCACCGACGATCAGATCGTCATGGCAACCGCGATCGCGAAGGCGATCAATCAGAATCCAAGAGCCGCTAAGAAGCTGCTGAGCGCGATGGCACGCCCCGTCGAAGCACCCGACGCCATCGCGTCGCACGCCAAGGTCATGGCATACCTCGATAGCAAGTTCGAGGGGGCCTTGGAAGTCGGCCAGACCCATGCGCTCGCCGCCGCCAAAGTCTTCACCCGCCTGCACAACGCGCCTGAAGGAAGCCCGCTGCACACGGCATGGCACGAAGTGCTTCGTGATCCGTTGATGACACCGTCGCTGATCGGTAAGGACCCCCAACGTCCCGATCTGGCGGCGCACTACACCCTGGTCAGGAACCTTTTCCTCGATCCGGGCAAGGCCATCCGGTTCATCGATGCGCTTGAGCAGGGTCGCGCGCACAGCGACGGCAAGCTCGCGCAAGCCGGGTTCCATACCGACGGAACCCAGATCGTGCAGTGGAACGCCGACGGCAAGGGCGTGACCTTCGTCGAAGGTCAATGGGCGACAGTCTCTCGCGATGAGCTCGGCCTGACGCGCGCGCGGGACGGTTCGGTCGATCTCGCGAGGGTGGTCGACGGTGAGGGGCAGCCGTTGCTGCATGTCGAGCCTGCCGTGCGCAGTGTCGCGGCGGCGGCCGTGGAGCGGGCGCTGCGACCGGGTGTCCGGGGCGACGACGTGCGGCAGTTGCAGGAACAGCTCATGCGATTGGGTTACTCCGACGCGCAGGGACGCCCGTTGCGCGCGGATGGCGACTACGGTCCGGGAACGCAGGCGGCGGTACGCGCCTTCCAGCGGGAGCACGACCTCGTCGCGGATGGGCTGAGCGGTCGGCAGACGCTGGCGAGCGTGCGGCAAGCGGTCCACGATCGGGACGCGTCGATCGCCGCGGCGCACCGGCCACACGACGAGGTCATGGCGGCTTACCGTGCGATCGATCCCGTCATGGGCGCGGCGGCCGGCCGGTCGACACCCGTGGAGGCCCGCGTGGACGCGCGGGCGACGAGCGAGGCCATGAGCACCTATCAGAGCCTGGAGCCGGTGACGCGTACGGCCGCACCGCCGATCGCGCCGATCGAGTCACCCGTGGCCCGCGAGCCCGTGGCCATCCCGGCGGACCGCGAGGCGCCGGCGGCCGACGCGTCGCTCGCACCGACGCGGGCGCCGTTCGACCCACGCCACGCGGACCACCCCCAGAACGATCTCTACCAACTGCTGAAGACGCAACTTCCGGATGCCTCCGAGAATCGGCTGTTGCAGACGACGGCGGCGTGCCACCGCAGCCGTATCACGGCGGAGAATCTCTCGATGGTGCACATCAACGAAGAGACGATGACGCTACATGTCTTCGGCCACGGGCCGATGACCCTGCCGGCCCGCGTGGACCTCAACCATCCGTCGCCCGCCCCGGAACAGAGCGTCGAGCGGATGGCGCAGTTCGACCTTCAGCAGGCGCAGGTGCTGGCGGAGATCCAGGCGCAGCAGGCGCAGATGTCCCGGGGAATGTCGCGGTAGACGGGCGAAGCGGGGCGTCCACGGTCGGCGGGGCGGCGTCGCCCTATTCCTATCGCCATAAGCCATAAGCGGGCCGCCACGCCGCTGGCGCGCCCGTGGCGTCGCCACCTAAACTTACGGCGAAGGTCGGGGAGGACCGCATTCGCATGAGCGCAGGCACGCAGCCGCCGTACGGCCGGACGGGACCGCATCCCGTCGCCCTGTCGCCGCGTGCGGAACGCGAAGCGCAGCAGGGTCTGTCGCTGTGCCTGACCTGGCTCGATTCGCCGCTGCGCGAAGCGCTGCGCGACTTCGACCATCGACTGTTCGCCGCCGCGGAAGGCAGCCGCAACCATCTCGAACAGCAGGCGTGCTTCGAGAGCCGTCACATCGTCGAGCGCGACGGTCCCGGCTTCCGCAACCGCTTCGCCTCGCACCTGTCGGAACGCTTCCGTCGCCTGGGCGACGTCGTGGACGCGAAGCCCGCCACCGCGAGCGAGCACCTGACCCTCAGCCTCGTGGATCCCGAGGAGCAGGAACAGGCGGATGCGCTGTCCAGCATGGCGTCGCGGGGCGAAGCGCGCAGTGCCAGCAGCCTGTTCGAGCTCGGCTATCGCCTGGCGGTGCTCGCCGGCACGCCGCCGCTCGAGGGCGAGGCGTTGCCCGCCGGACCCCGCGCGCTCACGGCGGCGCTGCAGGCGGCCGTCGAGCCGATGCCGCTGTCGAGCGCGCACCGGCTGCTGCTCTTCCAGGCGATCGACGCCCACGTGCTCGCCCACGGCGAGGCCTTCTACGGCGCACTGAACGAGCATTACCGCACCCGCGGCATCCTTCCCGGATTCCGCGTCTACCCGAACGTGCGCGTCGCCACGACGCCGGCGTCCGAACGCCATAAAGCCGGCGAAACCGTCGCCGCGGGCGGGGGCACCGGCGCGGGCGGCGGCAGCGGGGGTGGCGCGGCCGTGGACGGCAACATCGGCGTGCTCGAGGGGCTGCGGGCCTTGCTCGCCTCGCGGGTCGAGACCAGCCGCGGAGCGGGGTTCGCGCCGGGCCGGCTCGCCTCCGACGACGAGCTGCAGACGGCGCTGTTCGCCCTGCAGGGTCACGTCACCGACGTCACCGATGCCGCGCAGCGCGAGATCCGCAGCGCGCAGGCGCTGCGCGACGAACTTCTCAACCAGCTCAATCGTGGCCGGCCGGCGGGCTCGCCGCCCGCCGAACTCACGATCGAGCAGGGCGACACGGTCGAGCTGACCGCGCGGCTCTTCGAAAGCCTGGGCGAACAGATCGCCGTGACCAGCCCCGGCCGCGCCGTGCTCGGCGGCCTGCAATGGCCGATGCTGCGGGCGGCCGTGAACGATCGCGGTTTCTTCGACCAGGCCGAACATCCCGCGCGCCAGCTGCTCGACACCGTGAGCGAGGCGGCGCATCACTGGCTCGATCCGTCGGAAGGCGAGCCGGACGCCGCGCTCGTGGATCGCCTCGAGCGCCTCGTCGTGGAAGCCAGCAGCGCGCAGGTGATCGATCCCGAGTGGCGCGCCGAGATCGAACAGCAGATCGCCATGCTCTCGCGCAAGGCGCACGTGGCGGAACGTCGCCAGATCGAGGCGATGGAAGGTCGCGACCGGCTCGAGCGCGCTCGCCAGCGCGCCGCCGAGATCATGGCCGAACGCATGGTGCGCGGCGCGGCACCACGCGGCGTGCTGCGCATCCTGCTGGAGCGCACGTGGGCCGACGTGCTCGCGCTGCACATCCTGCGCGGCGGCGAGAACGGCGAGGCGTTCCTGCATTGCCTCGGCGTCACCGACCAGCTGCTCGGTCGCCGTCCGATCGCCGATGCGAACAAGCTCCGCTCGGACGTCGAGCGCGGCCTCGAACACCTAGGCATGCATCCGTCGGAAGCGGCCCAGGTCGCGGCGGGTGTCTTCGAGCCCGCCGAACGGCAGAACGACGATGGCCTGACGCCGACCGACGTCGCCGTGCGCCTCAAGCAGCGCCCGCGCCTGGGCGAAGGCACCGCGCATGGCGAGCCCGCCGCGCCCGTCGTGCCCACGCCGCTAGACCCCGCGGCCAGGGCCATCCACGACGGCTTCGCCAGCCTGCGCTTCGGCACGTGGTTCGAGTTCGTCCAGCCGGACGGCGGCATCGTGCTGCGCAAGCTCGCCTGGTTCTCGCCGACGACGGGCCGCTGCCTGTTCGTGAACCAGCGCGGCGCGCGCACCGAGGACGTCGACCTCACCCGCCTGGCGCGCCTCATGGCGAACGGCGAGGCGCGGGAATGGAAGGAACAGCGGCTGTCGATCGTCGACCGCGCCTGGCGGGCCGTCGCGCGCAACCTGCGCCGCGAAGGCGTGCGCGAACGCATGGCGGGCCACGCATGATCCGCGAAGCCGAACAGCGCCGCGCGCCGCGCAAGCGCGCCACCGCGCCCATCGCGGTGAAGAACTGGTTCACCGAGCAGGACATCGGCCAGCTCGGCAACCTCTCCGCGACCGGCGTGATGCTGCTCGTGAAGGCGAAGCCGCGGGACGGCGCCGTCTACCAGATCGTCTTCACGCTGCATGACGCCCACCACCGGCAACATCGGGTCGAGATAGGCATCCAGGAACAGTGGCACGAGCCGGCGGCGTCCAACGGCCAGTTCTGGGCCGGCTATCGCATCGTCGCCGCCAGCGACGACGACGTGCGCGCCATCGACGAGTGGATCGGCCCACCGGCGGACTGAACGAAAGGCGCGGACCATGCTTTACGACGAACCACGCGGGGCGTCACCATCGCTCACCATGAGCGATGCCACCACCATTCTGGTCGACACGGACCTCGAGCGCGACGACGCGGCCGCGGCCGCGATGGACCTGTACCTGCACCTGGTCGGCGACGGCACGATCGCCGCGCAGCCGAGCGACGACGAGGAAGCCCGGTTCCGCGTGCTCGACGAACGCTTCGTCGCCGACACCGGCATCCAGGCGATCGGACTGCACGCGAGCGGACACCGCTGGCGCGGCGACGGTCGCGGCGGCGCGGAGCTCATCGACGGCGGCCGCGAGAACGGCATCTTCTGCCGCTACGACGGCAGCTTCTCCATCCGCTGTCCCGAATGCGGCGAGCGCCTGGCGCCGGGCGACGACGGCAGCGAGGCGCTGGAGGAAGCCCTCGCGGTGTGGTGCGACGCGCCCGATTCCGCATACGTCGCCTGCCCGTCCTGCGCCACGTGGACGCCGCTCCACCTGTGGCGCTCGCCGGATCACGACTTCGCGGTGGGCCACTACGCGATCACGCTCTACGGGGCCCACCTGCAGGGCCTGCTCGGCAAGGGCAACGCGCATGCCGCCACCGCGCTGCGCCACCGCCTCGGCGACCTGGCCGGCGATTACACGGTGGTCTTCGCACGATCCTGAGGCCCGCCCGGACTTGGCTCCGCGTCCCGACAGGCGCACCATTGCGGTTTGCCCCACGTCCCCGGAGTCCCCCATGAACGACGCGCTGGCCGCGCTTTATCCCCAGCACCTCGCCACGCTGCGCGAGCGCACCGACACCGCGCTGGCGCGCGGCGGGTTCGATCACCTCGTGGTGCCGGCGGGCCGCCCGATCACGAAGTTCCTCGACGACCAGGATTACCCGTTCGTCACGAACCCGCATTTCAGGCACTGGCTGCCGCTGACCGATGCCCCGGGCAGCTGGCTCGTCTACACGCCGGGCGAGAAGCCGAAGCTGGTGTTCCTGCAGCCGCGCGATTACTGGCACGTGGTGCCGGAAGCCCCGACCGGCTACTGGGTCGACCACTTCGACATCGTCATCGTGCGCAAGCCCGCGGACGCGGTCGCCGAGCTGCCGGCCATGCTCTCGCGCTGCGCGATCATCGGCGACCAGTACTGCGACCTGCAGGACGTCTGCGCGAACAACCCGCCCGCCGTCATCGACCACCTGCATTACCACCGCGCGTACAAGACGCCTTACGAACTGGAACTGATGCGCGAGGCGAGCCGTCGCGGCGTGCGCGGCCACCGCGCGGCCGAGCACGCGTTCCGCAACGGCGAGAGCGAGTTCGGCATCCACCTCGCCTACCTCACCGCCGTGGGCCAGATCGACGCCGAGCTGCCGTACGCGAGCATCGTCGGCCTCAACGAGCACGGTGCGGTGCTGCACTACACGAACTTCGACCGCAGCGCCCCGGCGAAGAGCCGCTCGTTCCTGATCGACGCGGGCGCGAGCGCCTCTGGCTATGCCAGCGACATCACGCGCACCTACGCCAGCAGCGATGCCGGCGAGTTCCAGGCGCTGATCGACGCGGTCGACGACGCCGAGCGTTCGTTCGCGGCGAAGGTGCGCGCCGGGCAGAGTTATCCGGAGCTCCACGTGCACGCCCACCACGTGCTCGCCGGCGTGCTCCGCGACCATGGTTTCATCCGCATGAGCCCGGAAAGCGCCGTCGAATCCGGTGTCTCGTCCGCGTTCTTCCCGCATGGCCTCGGCCACGGCATCGGGCTGCAGGTGCACGACGTGGGCGGTTTCCAGGCCTCGGAAACGGGTGGCACGATCGCCAAGCCCGACGGCCATCCCTACCTGCGCCTCACGCGCCAGCTCGAGGCGGGCATGGTGGTGACCATCGAGCCGGGCATCTACTTCATCGACATGCTGCTGGCCGAACTCAAGGGCAAGCCGTTCTCGAACGACATCGACTGGGCGAAGGTCGACGCCTTCCGCAAGTACGGCGGCATCCGCATCGAGGATGACGTGGTGTGCACCGCGGGCGAACCCGAGAACCTGACGCGCGACGCGTTCGCGTCGTTATAAGCCCGGCCCTGTGGGAGCGGCCCTGGCCGCGACAGCCTTTCGCGAGGAGCGGCACGACCTGCGCTCTTCCGCGAAAAGCCGTCGCGGCCAGGTCCGCTCCCACGGGCATCATATCTTCAGGTAGATCGCCCGCCGCTCCATCCATCGCACGATCAGCCACCACACGGCGACGAACGCCACGCCCCACGCCGCCGACGGAACATACGGTCCGAAGAGCGGCGTCATCCACGAGGCGAACGCGACGCGGTAAAGCCACGGGGCGATGCCGAGCGCGATGAGCAGGTAGACCATCAGCCCCGACCCGGCATACGCGGCGATCGCGTTCACACCGAACGCCCTGCCCGGCAGGCGCCAGCCGCGTTCGTCGACGAGCACGTGCACGAGCGCGAGCAGCGCGAACGACCAGCCGCCGGTCCAGAGCACGTAGCTCGGCGTCCACAGGTTCTTGTTGAACGGCCACAGCCACTGCGCCATCCAGCCCAGCACGAGGCAGGCGATCGCGGCGACGACGAGCCGTCGCGTGTCGCCAGCGGCGAGCCAGGTGCCCGCGCGCATGCCCAGCAGCGTCGTCGCCAGGGCGGGTAGCGTGGCCAGCAGGCCCTCCGGATCATGCCCGCGCCCGGTGGCCGGATCGATCGCGTAGACGAAGGCGCCGAAGATCGCCGAGTCGGCGCGGCTGACGGAATTGGTCCACGGCTCCATGCCGCCGGCCAGGAGCAGCGCCCCGTAACCCGCCAGCAGGACGACGAGCACGGCGTCGCGCAGGCGCGGCCCCGTGTCGACGGCGAGCAGCGCGGCCAGGGCGAAACACACGCCGATCCGCTGCAGGACACCGGGAATTCGCAGATGCGCTTCCGGTATGGCGAGCCACGCGACGACGTTCAACAACAGGCCAAGGCCGACGATCCGCGCCGCGCGACCGATCGCCGCACGGCGCAAGGGCGCTTTCGGTGCACCGGTCGCGACGCGCGCTCCGATCGCCAGCGAAACGGATACGCCAACGATGAAAAGGAACAGGGGAAAGACGAGGTCGGTCGGGGTGCACCCGTTCCACGCCGCATGTTCGAGGGGCCACCAGACGTGGCCCCAGTCGCCGGGATCGTTGACCAGCAGCATCGCCGCGACGGTCGCTCCGCGCAGGACATCGACGGAGGCAAGGCGCACTTTACGGTGAGTCATCCGGGGACTATTTTCAGGCGAAAGGGGCAGGTTCGAAGGATACGCGGTCAGCCGGTTGCGACAATCGGTCATGGATCGCATGGGGCTGCCCGGCCGTACGATGCCGGGGTCACGTTCGTATCGAACGATGGAGTCGCACCGATGGTCGTCGACAGTCCACCCGCGCGCCGTCGCTGGCGCGACAAGCCGCTGGGGAGGCTCGCGCTGGAGCTCTCCTTCATCGTCGTCGCCAAGATCGCCGTACTCATGCTCATCTGGTACGTGGCCATCCGGCCCCTGCCCCGCGCGGATGTCTCGCCCGCGGGCATGGACCGTGTCCTCGCACCGGCCTCCGCCTCCAGCCAGGGAAACCCGCCATGATCGTCGACCCCGATGTCGTCGGCCTGTCGCGCCTTCAGTTCGCGCTGACCGCGCTCTACCACTTCCTCTTCGTGCCCCTCACCCTCGGCCTCGCGTTCATGCTCGCCATCATGGAGAGCGTGTACGTGATGACCCGCCGCGAGGTGTGGAAACGCATGACCCAGTTCTGGGGCGTGCTCTTCGGCATCAACTTCGCCATGGGCGTCGCCACCGGCGTCACCATGGAATTCCAGTTCGGCACGAACTGGGCCTATTACTCGCACTACGTCGGCGACATCTTCGGCGCGCCGCTGGCCATCGAAGGCATGATGGCGTTCTTCCTCGAATCCACGCTCGTCGGCATCTTCTTCTTCGGCTGGGAGCGCATCACGCCGCTGAAGCACATGTTGGCGACCTGGTTCATGGCGCTCGCCACCAGCCTGTCCGCGCTGTGGATCCTCATCGCGAACGCATGGATGCAGAACCCCGTCGGAGCGGCGTTCAACGCGCAGACGATGCGCATGGAGGTCACCTCGTTCAAGGAGGTGTTCTTCAATCCCGTCGCGCAGTCGAAGTTCGTGCACACGGTGAGCGCCGGTTACACGATGGGTGCGATGTTCGTGCTCTCGATCAGCGCGTGGTACCTGCTGCGCGGCCGCAACGTCGACTTCGCCAAACGCTCGATGACGGTCGCCGCGAGCTTCGGTCTTGCCGCCTCCCTTTCCGTGGTCGTGCTCGGCGACGAGTCCGGATACACGGTTTCGGAAAACCAGAAGATGAAGATGGCGGCCATCGAGGCCATGTGGGAGACCGAGCCCGCGCCCGCGTCGTTCACCCTGGTGGGCCTGCCCGACGTGAAGGAGCGCACGACGCACGGTGCGATCCGCGTGCCCTGGATCATGGGCCTGATCGGCACGCGCTCGGTCGACGAACCGATTCTCGGCATCGCCCAGCTCGTCGACGACGCCAAGGGCCGCATCGCCGACGGCATCAAGGCGTACGACGCGATGCTCGTGCTGCGCGAGAACCGGAACGACGCGCAGGCCGCCGCGATCCTCGCCGCGCACGACAAGGACATGGGCTACGCGCTGCTGCTGAAGCGCTTCATGGACGATCCGCGCAAGGCGACGCCCGAGGACATCCAGAAGGCCGCGGACAGCACGATCCCGAACGTGCCCGTGCTGTTCTGGTCGTTCCGCGTCATGGTCGCGTGCGGCTTGTACTTCATCGGCCTGTTCGCGTACGCGTTCTGGCTCGCCAGCAAGCGGCGCCTGCAGGGACGCCGGTTCCTCAATGTCGCGCTGTGGAGCCTGCCGTTGCCCTGGGTCGCCGCGGAGCTGGGCTGGATCGTCGCCGAATACGGGCGCCAGCCGTGGGCGATCGAAGGCGTGCTGCCGACGGCGCTGGGCGCATCGTCGCTCACGCCCGGACAGGTGTGGATCTCGCTCGGTGGCTTCGTGCTGTTCTACACCGCGCTCGCCGTGATCGACGGCTATCTGATGGTGAAGTTCGCCCGCAAGGGTCCGGACGGACTCGGCCTGTGGCCGAAGCGGCCGGATGCCATTCCCGCCCACGCGCAGACGGCCTGAGGACGACATCATGTTCGATTACGAAACCCTGCGGGTGATCTGGTGGGCGCTGATCGGCGTGCTGCTGATCGGCTTCGCCATCATGGACGGCTTCGACTTCGGCGTCGCGGCGCTGCTGCGCGTGCTGGGCAAGGACGACCACGAGCGGCTCGTGTTGCTGGAGACCATCGAGCCGACCTGGGAGGGCAACCAGGTCTGGTTCGTCCTCGGCGGCGGCGCGGTGTTCGCGGCGTGGCCACTGCTCTACGCGGCATCGTTCTCCGGCCTCTATGTCGCGATGTTCGTGCTGCTGGTCGCCTTCATCATCCGGCCGGTGGGCTTCAACTTCCGCGAGAAGGTGCAGGATCCACGCTGGAAGACCGTCTGGGATTATTGCCTGATCGCCTCGGGGACCATCGTCATGCTGGTCTGCGGAGTCGCCTTCGGCAACCTCTTCCTCGGCCTTCCGTTCCGCTACGACGGCGACCTGCGCATGACGTGGGATGGTTCGTTCTTCCAGCTGTTCCGTCCGTTCGCGCTGCTCTCCGGACTCGTCAGCCTGAGCATGCTGCTGGCGCATGGGGCGAGTTGGGCCGCGATGAAGGCCGACGTGCTCATCGCGAATCGCGCGGCGAAGGTCGCGCGCATCGCTTCGCTCGTGTACATCGTGCTGTTCGTGGTCGCCGGCATCTGGCTCGCCTACGGCATCCCGGGCTTCGCGATCTCCGGACCCGCGACCACCGACGCGATCTCGAATCCGCTGGGCAAGCAGGTGGCCATCGGCGCGTCGTGGTTCGCCAGCTACATGAAGCATCCCTGGTTCTGGGCCGCGCCGGTCCTCGCCTTCGCGGGCGCGCTGGGTCTTCAGCTCTTCGTGGGCCGTCGCGGCTTCGCGGGCTTCTTCTGCAGCAGCCTGGCGGTCGCCGGCACGATCCTCTCCGCCGGCTTCGCGCTCTTCCCGTTCCTGCTGCCGTCCGCGCTCGATCCGACATCGAGCCTCACCGTATGGGACGCCTCGTCCAGCCGCGGCACGCTGCTGCTGATGCTCGCGGTCACCATCGTGTTCATCCCGCTGATCCTCCTCTACACCAGCTGGGTCTACCGCGTGATGCGCGGCCGCGTCACCCTCGAACACGTGCGCAAGTCGCACGGCACGTACTGAAGGAGCAAGCCATGTGGTATTTCGCCTGGATACTCGGCCTCGGCCTCGCCTGCGCCTTCGGCATCCTCAACGCGGTGTGGTACGAGGTGCACTCCGACGACGAAGCGAGCCGGAAGAACGATCCGATGCCGAAGCACGAGGGGACCTGAGGGATACGGCGTTCCCGGATCGTTGCCGCTGCCGCGGGATCGCCGATGCGATCGGCGCCCACCGGCCAGCGGCAACGTGTCAGCGTTCGAGGGCGTCGGGGGCTTTCGGCACCGCGGAGGTCATCACATCGGGGGCGCCCTTCGTCACCGCGACGTCGTCTTCGATGCGGATGCCGATGCCGCGCCAGCGTTCGTCGACGCGCTTGTCGTTCGGCGGAACGTAGATGCCCGGTTCGACGGTGACGACCATGCCCTCTTCCAGGACGCGCGGCTCGCCATCGATGCGGTAGTCGCCGACGTCGTGGACGTCGAGGCCGAGCCAGTGGCCGGTCTTGCTCGGGAAGTACGTCTTGTAGCTGCCCTCGGCGATCACGCGATCGGCGCCGCCGCGCAGGATGCCGACGGCGCAGAGGCCCTCCGCGATGATCCGGACCGCCGCGTCGTGCGCGTCGCCGAACGAGCGACCGGGACGGACCGCGTCGATGGCCGCCAGCTGCGCCTCGTGCACGATCTCGTACAGCGCGCGCTGCTCCCTCGTGAAACGCCCGCCCACGGGAAACGTGCGCGTGATGTCCGAGGCGTAGCAGTCCACTTCCGCGCCGGCGTCGACGAGCAGCAGGTCGCCGTCCTTCAGCGTGGCGCGGTTGGCCTGGTAGTGCATGACGCAGGCGTTGGCGCCGCCGGCGACGGTGGGCGGAAACGCGGGCACCGCGCCGCGGCTGCGGATGGTGCGCAGGATCTCGCCTTCGACCTCATATTCGGCGACACCGGGGCGTGCGATGGCCATGGCGGCGAGGTGCGCGGCGCCGGCGACCTCGGCCGACCGGCGCATGAGCGCCAGCTCGTCCTTCGACTTGAACAGGCGCAGGTCGTGCAGCAGGTGCCCCAGCGCCACGAGGTCCTTCGGCACGACACCGCCACCGCGCGCCGTGCGCAGGCGGCGCATCCAGGCCAGCAGGCGGGCGTCGAAATCGGGCTCCTGCCCGAAGTGGCAATAAACGCGCGCCCTTCCCTCGATCATCCCCGGGAGGATGTCGTCGATGTCGTCGATGGGGAACGCGTCGTCGAGGCGAAGCTCGCGCGCCGCCCGGTCCGTGCCCATGCGCTCGCCGTCCCAGCGTTCACGCTCGGCGTCGCGCTCGCGGCAGAACAGCACCGTCTCGCCGTGCGCGCGGCCGGGCAGCAGCGCCAGCACGGCTTCGGGTTCGTCGAAGCCGGTCAGATAGTGAAAATCGGAATCCTGGCGGTACGGCCAGGGCGCGTCGGCGTTGCGCATGCGCTCGGGGGCGGCGGCGAGGATCAGGGCCGCGTCCTCGCCCGCCATGCGCATCAGTTCCCGGCGCCGCCGGGCGTACTCGGCGGGCGCGATCAATGCAGGGTGTCGTTCGCCGGTGGCATGCCGCGGCTGAGCTCGGCATGGAGCAGCATCGCGCCGGCGCGCACGAATTCCTCGAGCTCGGTCAGGCTCTCGTCGTTCACGTCGTCGTCCGCGTCGAACTCGAACTCGGTCGCGGCGATCGACGCCATGTCCTTGAGGACTTCGCGCGCGTCGTCGCTCATCCCCTGGTTGCGCTCCACCGACCCGCCGAGCCCGAGACCGCCCAGGAAGCCGTGGATCCAGTCGACCAGGCCCTCGGCGCGCTCTGGAATGGGCGCGTCGTCGTCGGGAAGCCACGGGGAGAACGTCAGTTCCGGGTCGGCCAGCCATTCGTCGGTCTGGTGCCGCAGGCGGTTGAGCATCGCCTCTTCGTCGGCGGTGGGCGCCGGATCGGGTTCGAGGCTGAGCGCGGCGAGTACCGAATCGCCGGGAAACCGGCCGCCCCCGGCGATGTACCCGACGAGCGAGCCATGGAACTCGCTGACCGAGACGGACAGTTTGCAGCGTCCGATCAGCTCGGCGATGTCTTCGGGGTCGACGGTCAGGTTGGCCGACATGGCACGTGCTCCAGGGATTTCAGACCCAAGTCTAATGCACCGGCCTTCACGCTGCCGACGCGTTCGCCTTCACGGGATGCCGACAGGGCCGGACCTCCTGTTATAGTCCGCTCCATGACGAACCCGGATGCCTTCAAGACCGAACTGGAAGCCCTGAGCGCGACGCTCGACCGGCTCGTCGACACCGTTCGCCGCCTCACCGAGGAAAACCGCAGCCTGCGGCACAGCCAGGAACAGCTGGCGAACGAACGCGCGGGACTCATGGCACGCAACGAACAGGCGCGCAGCCGTGTGGAAGCGATGATCCAGCGCCTCAAGGCGCTCGAGAACACGGGCTGATCGCAACGACATGAACGCCACCGCCAGCGAACCGGTATCCCTGCGCCTGCTCGACCGCGAATTTCACATCGCGTGCGCGCCGGAAGAGCGCCCCGGCCTCGTCGCCGCCGCCCAGTTCCTGGACGGCAAGATGCGCGAGCTGAAATCCAACGCCAAGGTACCCGGATTCGACCGGATCGCCGTGCTGGCGGCCGTGAGCATCGCCCACGAGCTGCTCACGCTGCGGAAGGAGCACGACTCGCAGGAACAGGTGCTGACCGACGGGCTGGCCTCCCTGCGCAGAAAGCTTGATGGTCTGCTCGACGCCTCTGTAAAATAGCGCTCAGGCGTTCCCTGCGGTGTTCGCCAGCGCACTTTACATTTGCCTTGTTCCTACATACGACCCCGGGTCGGCTTTTCGTGACTGTTGTGCATGTCCGCCTCGTACGGAAAGCCTCGAAGTCGCGTAGCCCTCCCACCTGATCCTTTGGATCAAGGTCGTTTGGTGCGCAGCGGCATCGCGGAGAACGCCTCTCCATTCCAGCCGATCGGTCCCAGGGGGGCCGGTCAGCGTCCCATCCGCGGCACCGGATGTGGCGGCTCGACGGCGACCTTGCCTGTGCCGTTCCGTTGAACGACCCATGTCAAAGCTTCCCGAGAGACGTGAACTCCGAGCCGACCTCGTGCAGCGACGCCGGCAGCTCAAGCCGGCCGAGCGCGTCGCCGCCGCCCAGGGCCTGCGCCATTCGCTGGAGCAGTTGCCCGAATTCCTGACCGACAAGCACGTGGCCGGCTACTGGGCCACGGGCGGCGAACTGCCGCTCAACCTGGCCATCGCGCCGCTCGCCGAGCGCGGCCAGACCTTCTACCTGCCGATCGTCACCAAATCCGGCGGCAAGCGCCGCCTGACGTTCGCGCCCTGGACCACCGGCGAGGACGTCGACTCCAACGAGCTCGGCATCCCCGAACCGAAGGCGTCGGAACACGTGGTCGAGGCGGACAAGCTCGATCTCGTGCTGGTGCCCCTCCTCGGCTTCGATCGCCGCGGCAACCGGCTGGGTTTCGGCGGCGGCTATTACGACCGCAGCTTCGAGTTCCTGCGCGGCAAGCCGCGTCCGGCGCAGCCGCTGCTCGTCGGTGTCGGCTACGCGTTCCAGGAATTGGACGCGATCGAGACGGCCGAGTGGGACATCTCGCTCGACTACATCGCGACGGACAAGGAACTGATCGACTGCACGGGCGGCGAGGCATGAAGTACTGGCTCATGAAGTCCGAGCCGGACGCGTTTTCCATCGACGATCTCAAGCGCAAGGGCGTCGAAGCCTGGGACGGCGTGCGCAATTACCAGGCGCGCAACTTCATGCGCGACGGCATGAAGGTCGGCGACAAGATCTTCTTCTACCACTCGAACACCGATGTCCCGGGCATCGTCGGCATCGCTTCGGTCGCCTCCGCGGCGTATCCGGACGAGAGCCAGTTCAACCCGAAATCCAAGTATTACGACGCCAAGGCGAAGCGCGAGGAACCGCGCTGGATGCTGGTCGACGTCAAGTTCGAGCGCAAGCTCGCGCGCACCATCTCGCTGGAAGAACTGAAGGGCCACGACGAGCTCGCCGACATGCCGCTGGTGCAGAAAGGCAGCCGCCTGTCCGTGATGCCGGTGGCCAAGAGCGACTGGGATTTCATCCTCAAGCTGGAAAAAGCATGAGCCAGGACAACGAGAAGCGCCTCGCCGCCGAAACCGCCGCCTTCCGTTACGTCGGCAACGGCGTCTTCAAGGGCGGCATCATCGGCGTGGGTACCGGGTCGACGGTGAATTTCTTCATCGACGAACTCTCCCAGTACCGCGACCGGATCAAGGCCGCCGTGTCCAGCTCCGAGGCCTCCAGCGAGCGCCTGCGCAAACTCGGCATCGACGTCATCGATCTCAACGCCGCCGGCCGTCTCGACCTTTACGTGGACGGCGCGGACGAGTGCGATCCGCACAAGCGCCTGATCAAGGGCGGCGGCGCCGCACTCACCCGCGAGAAGATCGTCGCGGCGGCGTCCGACAAATTCGTCTGCATCATCGACGCGAGCAAGCAGGTGGACGTGCTCGGCACGTTCCCGCTGCCGATCGAGGTCATCCCGATGGCCCGCAGCCTGGTGGCGCGCGAGATCGTCGCGCTCGGCGGACAGCCGGTCTGGCGCGACGGCGTCGTCACCGACAACGGCAACTGGATCATCGACGTGCACGGCTGGCGCATCACCAATCCGGTCGAGCTGGAAGCCCAGCTCAACCAGATCGTCGGCATCGTCACCGTCGGCCTCTTCGCGAAGCGCGCCGCGGACGTCGTCATCGTCGGCAATCGCGAGATCTGAGACGAGGGGCTGTATCCTCTCGCCCCATGACGCTCGAAACCCTGCTCCTCATCGCCCTGCTCGTCGTCGGGCTCGCATGCCTCGGCCTGCTCTTCGCCCTGCTGTCCCGCGGTCGACAGGACGACGGAAGCGCCGCGCGCCTCGACGCCCTGCGTGACGACAACCGCCGTCTCGAAAGCCTGATCCGCGAAGAACAGCGGGCGGGCCGCGGCGAGCTCGGCGAGAGCTTCGGTCAGTTCCGCGGGCACGTGCAGGATCAGCTCGCGGCCGCCGCCGAGCGCCAGCACGAGCGCATCGAAGGTTTCGGCCGGCGGCTCGACCAGCTCACCGAACGCACGGACACCGGCCTGCAGTCGCTGCGCCAGGGGCTGGCCGACGATTCACGCAAGACGCGCGAGGAATCCGCGCTCACCCTGAAGCGCTTCGGCGAGGGCATCGACCAGCGCTTCGCCGCGCTCACGGCCGAGAACGAGAAGCGGCTCGGCGAAGTACGCGCCACGCTCGAAACCCGCCTCGGTGCGATCCAGCAGGACAACGCCGCCAAGCTCGAACAGATGCGGGCCACGGTCGACGAGAAACTGCAGGCGACGCTGGAAACCCGCCTCGGGCAATCGTTCCAGCTCGTTTCCGAGCGGCTCGAAGCGGTGCAGCGCGGCCTGGGCGAGATGCAGGCGCTCGCGGCCGGCGTCGGCGACCTCAAGCGCGTGCTGACCAACGTGAAGACGCGCGGCACCTTCGGCGAGGTCCAGCTCGGCGCGCTGCTCGAGCAGATCCTCATCGCCGAGCAGTACGCCGCCAACGTCGCCACCATCCCGTCCTCGACCGAGCGCGTCGAGTTCGCCATCCGTCTCCCGGGCGCCGACGACGGAACCCCCGTCTGGCTGCCGATCGACGCCAAGTACCCGGTGGAGGATTACCAGCGCCTGCTCGACGCCCAGGACGCCGCCGATGCCGATGCGGCGCATGCGGCCGGCAAGGCGCTCGAACT
Source organism: Luteibacter sp. 3190 (assembly GCF_031456385.1). Taxonomy (NCBI): domain Bacteria; kingdom Pseudomonadati; phylum Pseudomonadota; class Gammaproteobacteria; order Lysobacterales; family Rhodanobacteraceae; genus Luteibacter; species Luteibacter sp. 3190. The sequence continues at coordinate 558,989 of NZ_JAVDUO010000002.1, forward strand.
GCGGGTGCGCGAGGAGGCCAAGCGGATCCGCAGCAAGTACGTGGCCCCGCCGCACACCACCGATTTCGCGATCCTCTTCCTGCCGACCGAGGGCCTCTACGCCGAGGTCATCCGTCGACCGGGGCTGTCCGACCAGCTCCAGCGCGAGTACCGGGTGACGGTCGCCGGTCCCACCACCCTGACGGCGCTGCTGAACAGCCTGCAGATGGGCTTCCGCACCCTGGCGATCGAGAAGCGCTCGTCCGAGGTCTGGCATGTGCTGGCGGCGGTCAAGAATGAATTCGGCAAGTTCGCCACGGTGCTGGAAAAGACGCGCAAACAGCTCGACACTGTCCGCAACAGCATCGACACCGCCGGCGTCCGCACCCGCGCCATCGAGCGCAAGCTCCGTGGCGTCGAGTCGCTGGGTTCCGACGAGAGCCAGGCCCTGCTCGACCTGGTGCCGGGGCTGGACGACACCGACACCCCGGCCGAGCCATCCGAGGACTGACCGGCGGGAAGAACGGTACAATGACCGTTTGCACCTGCTTAGGAACGCACCCCGATGAGCGACGACGCCAAGTCCCGCCCGGTCACCCGCGAACAGGCCGAGGAGGCCGTGCGCACGCTGCTGCTCTGGTCGGGTGAGGATCCCACCCGCGAAGGCTTGCTCGACACGCCCAAGCGCGTGGTCAAGGCGTATTCGGACTGGTTCAAGGGCTACGACGAGGATCCGGCCGAATACCTGCGCCGCACGTTCGAAGAGGTCGCCGGTTACGACGAGATGATCGTCCTGCGCGACATCGAGTTCGAAAGCCACTGCGAACACCACATGGCGCCGATCATCGGTCGCGCGCACGTCGGCTACGTGCCGAAGGATCGCGTCGTGGGCATCAGCAAGCTGGCGCGCGTCGTCGACGGTTTCGCCCGCCGCTTCCAGGTGCAGGAAAAACTCACCGCGCAGATCGCGCACTGCATCGAGGACACGCTGCGTCCGCGCGGCGTCGGCGTGGTGATCGACGCCAGCCACGAATGCATGACGACGCGCGGCGTGCACAAGCGCGGCGTCTCCATGGTCACGAGCCAGATGCTCGGCAGCTTCCGCGAAGACCCGCGCACACGGAGCGAGTTCCTCCGCTTCGTCGGCGTCGATCGTCGCTGACCTTGAGCGGACCGACCGACACCACCGTCCACGACGAGCGCCTGCAGGATCTTTTCCGCGACGGCATCGTCGCCGAGGACATTCCCGCCGTCTTCCCGCTGTTGCGCGGGCGCGGGCTGCTGCGCGCGTTCTCCGCGCTGTTCCACGGCGGCGAGGCGCAGGTGCTGCTGCGCCTGCTCGTGCTGCGCACCCTCGGCGGGCGACCGCATGCCACCGAATGGACACCGCAGGAGATCCGCGACCACCTCGCCTTCGTCGACGCGGTGAAGCTCGAGACCGTGGTCCAGCGCCTGAAGGACCACGACATGCTGGTGTACGACGGCGAGACCATGCGCTACCGCGTCGGTCCGCTGGGCCGCAAGGCGCTGGCCGCGATCGCGGCGATGCTCGAGTTCGAGAACGACGACGATGACGGCCTCGGCTACCTCACCGCCCAGCTCGCCGCCGGGCAGGCCGTGGGGCGCGTGTCGGTCGACGAGCTCGGCCATCTGCTGTCCCGCCTCACCGAGCTGAAGGAAGACTTCGATCGCGCGGTGCTCTCGGGGTCCGAGTACCGCATCCGCCGCGCAGCCGAGCGCCTCGACGCCGTCTGGACCTGGGTCGAGAAAGGCACCGAGGTCGTCGCGGCGATCACGGAGAAGGACGACCTGGAACCGGCGGCCCATCGGCTCGCCCAGGCGGTCGGCCGCGCCCAGAGCGCGCTGCTGCGCCAGGCCGGCACGTTCCAGCGCGAACTCAACAAGATCGACCAGCACCGCGTGCACCTCGGTCGCACCGGCCTGTCGTCGTCCGACCTGGTCGGCTGGCTCCGCGCGCAGGACATCGACACGCTGGCGTCGTTCGAGGACGGCCAGTTGCTGCTGCCCCTGCCCGCGCCCTTCATCCACGACCAGATCGCGCTCGATGTCGCCGAGTTCGAACTGCTCGAACGCGAGCGCCTCGCCGCGGAGAGCACCGCGCTGCCCGGCGCGGAGGAACCGCCGGACACCGCCGACCTGCCGATGGACGAGGAAGACCTGCGCTTCCTCGAGGACTGGCACGCGGAACTGGCGGCGATCGACGCGCCGCGCGAACTCGAAGCCACGCTCGTCGGCGACGACTATGCGCTCTCCGCCTATCGGCTCTCGCTGCTCGGCCTGCTCGGCGATCCCGAGTCGGCCGCCCTGGAAGGCGGCACCGCCGACCTCGCGCGCCTGCCGCTCGCGCTGGAGATCGAGCCGCGCCTGATCGAGACCGACCTGCCCCAGATCGCCCTGGTGAGCGCCGGACGCCTGCGTCCGCGCGACGCCGCGAAGGACAACACTGCCGATGCATGACGAAACCGCCAGCCTGGTCACCCGCCTGCTCGCGCAACGCTGGCTCCCGCGCGACGACGCGCAGGCACGCAAGGCGCTGCTCGACGAAGCGTTCCGCGAGGAACTCGACCGCCGCCTCGACGCCGTCGGCCTCGAACTGCGCGAACACCCCTACGCCGCGTACATCGGCCTCGCCGTGGCGCGGAAGAGCGAGCGCGCCGTCTTCGGCGGCAGCGACAGCTGGATCTCGAACACGTTGCAGCTGGATCGCGACGGCGTCGCGCTGCTGGTGGTCATCTGGGCCCTGATCGTGCTGCCGAAGCGGCAGCGCCAGGTCGAGCGCCAGGATGCGGAAGCCGCGGCGTCGCAGGGCCAGATGTTCGCCGAGGAGAAACCCATTCCGCGCGATCCGACGATCTCGCCCGTCATCGCCGAGCGCACGCTGCTCGCCGATTTCGGCGACAAGCTCGGCGGCAAGACGCGCGTCGGCTTCAACCTCGGCACGCTCAATCGCCTCGGTTTCATCATCCGTCGCAAGGGCGAAGTGGCCGAAGGCCCGCTGCTCGACCTCGCGTTCGACTACGAGCGAACGGCGCGGCGCATCCTCGATGGCGCGCTGGGCGACCTGCTCGCCGAGGCCGCGTCGCGGCCGGCGCCAGCCGCGACCGACGACGAAGACGACCTGCCGCTCGACGAGACCGAGGAAAGCACCGATGTTTGATTTCCGCAGCCTCGAAGTCGTGCACTGGGATTACTGGCAGCGCTTCAGCCTCCCGCTCGACACGAACATCGTCACCGTCGTCGGACCCAACGGCTCGGGCAAGACCACATTGCTCGATGCCCTGCGCACGCTGCTGACCATCGACTGCGCCGGCAACCGCGACTACAAGAGCTACCTGCGCCACAACGGCAAGCCGTTCGCCTGGCTGCGCGCACGCGTGGGCAACGTCCCGGGCCCCAGCGGCGAGCGGCCGTTCTTCCCGCTGATGGATCGCGAGGTGACCCTCGCCTGCCGCATCCAGAAGAAGGGCGGCGAGTGGACGCGTCAGTACGCCGTGCTCGGCGGCGACGTCGGCGTGGAGGAGATCGAAGCGCGCGGCGAATTCCTCGGCCTGCGCGAATACCGCGTGCGCCTCGAAGGCGCTGGCCTGTCGCAGGCGATCCGTCGCGTGCTCACGCTCGAACAGGGCGCCACGGACAAGCTCTGCCAGCTGCCACCCAAGGCGCTGCTCGACCTCGTCTTCGACGTGTTCGGCGACAAGGCCGTGCTCGACGATTACCAGCGCGCCCGCAACGAGCAGATGGAAGCCGATCGCGAGCAGCACGGCCTCGAACACCAGCTTTCGCTGATCGGCGTGAGCCTGCAGGAAGCCGAAGCACGCGCCCGCTCGTACCAGGAGTGGAACGCGCTGAAGACCGAGCGCGTCGACCTCGTCGCCGACGTCCTGCCGCGCACGGAACTCGCCGATCTCGGCGCGGGCATCCGCGGCGCGCGTCCGCAGCTCACGGGCGTGAAACGCCGCGTGGCGGAACTCGAACGTCGCGATGCGGAGCTCACACGCCAGCTGGGCGAGCTCGACGCGGGTGGCGAGAGCCTGCGTGCCGAACAGCACGAAGCCGACCTCGCGCGCCAGCAGACGCAGAAGAGCCTCGACGCCGCGCGCGCCGAGCTCGCGCAGAACGACCTCCTGATCAAGCAGGAGACGCGCCTGCGCGAGATGGTGGCCGCGCAGGGCGGCGCCGATCACGAACGCCTCGCCGACGTCGCGCGCGATGCGCGCGCCCGCATCAACCAGCTGCAGGCCGAAGAAGGCCGGCTGCGCCAGGATCTCGCGACGCTGACCAGCCAGTTGTCGGCCTGGCGAAGCGGCCGTCGCTACACCCCGGATTTCGAGGCGTCGTTCCGCCGCGCGCTGGACGATGCCGGCATCCGTCACAGCATGCTCAGCGAGATCGTCGAGATCGACGGGCCGCGCTGGCAGCCGGCGGTCGAAGCGATCCTCGCGGGATATAGGCACGTGGTGCTGCTCGACGATCCGCGCGATCGCGAGAGGGCCTGGAGCCTCGGCGAGCAGCATCGCTACAAGCATTTCGTCGTGGCGGATCGCGCACCGGCCGGCAAGGCGACACCGGGTTCGCTGCTGGAGGTGGTGTCGTTCTCGGCGGCGCCGCCCGACTGGCTCCTGCGCAACCTCGACCGCATCCGTCGCGTCGAAGACGTGGCGGACGGCGCGAAGGTCGGCCGCGACCAGGACTGGATCACCCCGCAGGGCTACTTTCGCGAGCGTCGCGGTGGCCGCCACCTCGGCGTCGACGACATGTACTTCGGCGCGGGCGCGCGCGAGCGACAGCTCCGCGATGGCGAAGCGAAACTGCGCGACATCGAGGCCCGCCTGCGCGACATCGCCAGCGAGCGCAAGGACGCCCTGACGCGCGCCAGCGACGCCGAAGCGGTGCTTCGCGGCGCCAGCGCCAGCAGCCAGCTGGCCGACCGCGCGGACGAATTCGCCGAAGCGCGCGAACAGCAGCCGCGCCTGCGCAAAGACGTGCAGCGCACGGCCGACAGCCACGTCGCGGCGGAAGCGTACTACGAAGCCGTGCGCGAGAAGCGCCTGCGCACGTCGAACCTGCGCGACAACGCGGCGCGCGAACAGCGCGACGTTCAGCGCCAGCTCGCCGATGCCGTACGCCAGCACCACACGCTGCGCGCGGAACAGGTGGACCGCCTGCGCGCCTATCGCGCGAAGCGTGCCCACGTGCCGCTCGCCCATCGCGGCCGCGTGGCCATGGCCGCGCTGCGGGAACGCTACGAATCGCCCGCCGCCGTGCGTCGCGAGATCGATCGCGTGGAGCGGCGTCTCGACGAAGGTCACTGGGAACAGGATCCGAGCGTGCTCGCGCTGCGCGAGAAGTTCTCGTCCGATCACGAAGGCCTGAAGCTGGATCTGGAGAAGCGCCGCATCCACCTGGAGCGCGCGTCGCGCATCACGCACGAGGCGCGTGGTGCTTACATCCAGGTGCTGCGCAACACCGTGCGCCGCTACGCGAAGAACCTCAAGGTGCTTGCTGAACTGGCGGGCATCGGCGTCGACGTCGATCTTCCCGAACTCAGCAACGACGATCTGGCACTCGCGTCGGCCGCGCTGCACGTCCGCTTCGAGTTCGACAAGAAGGGCTGGATCGGCATGGACGACGGCGAGGCATCCGGCGGACAGCAGGTGATGAAGTCGCTGCTGCTGCTCGTGGCGCTGATGCGCGACGAGGACCGCCCCGGCGGTTTCGTCTTCATCGACGAGCCGTTCGCCCACCTCGACATCTTCAACATCGACAAGGTGGGCGCGTTCCTCAAGAGCACGCGTGCGCAGTACATCCTAACCACGCCCGCCACGCACAACGTGAACGTGTTCCAGCCATCGGAGCTCACGCTGGTGACGAGCAAGCGGCGGCCGGGCGCGGTGTGGGCGCAGCCGTTGGCGGTGCTACGCCGCCGCGCCACGGCGGCCTGAGGGCAACAAGGGCGCCTGAGCGCTTTCGCGAAAAGCTGTCGCGGCCGGGTCCGCTCCCACCGCGTCGGCGGTCCGATGACATGTGGGAACGGCCCTGGCCGCGACATCTTCTGAGGCCGTGAACACCAGGGCCTGAGCACTTTCGCGAAAAGCTGTCGCGGCCGGGGTCCGCTCCCACTGCGTCGGCGGTCCGATGACATGTGGGAGCGGCCTTGGCCGCGACATCTTCTGAGGCCGTGAACAGCAGGGCCTGAGCGCTTCCGCGAAAAGCTGTCGCGGCCGGGTCCGCTCCCACCGCGTCGGCGGTCCGATGACATGTGGGAGCGGCCCTGGCCGCGACATCTTCTGAGGCCGTGAACAGCAGGGCCTGAGCACTTTCGCGAAAAGCTGTCGCGGCCGGGTCCGCTTCCACAGTGGATCGGCGGGACCTCAGTAATATCCGCTCTCGCCGGGGATCGGGTTGTCCTCGCCGGAGCCGTCCAGCGCGTCGCCCGCGCTGTTCGTGGGGCGCTGGCGGGTGGGATCGTGTTCGTCGTGGTCGTCGCGCAGGTGCACCTGCGCACGATGGCGCGCGACGAGCAGGGCCGTGATCGCCGCGCCGATGCCGATGCCCACGGCGAGACTCACGCCGGGATGACGACGCACGCCGCGACCGGCGCCCACGAAGGCGTCCGAGGCGAGGGCCCCGGCGCGGCCGGCGTACTCGCGCGCGGCGCCCAGCGCTTCACGCGGATGATGACCCGTCGCCGCACCGGCGATCCGGTGCGCGCGGCCGAGGATTCCTTCGCCCACGCTCTTGCTTCGGAAAAATGTCATGACAGTTGGCCTCCTTCGTTCGAGGCGACCAACGTGCCGTGCGCGACGTGACGCGAACGTGCGCCGCGCATGACGACGACGCCAGAATGGCGCCCATCGCGTCAGGGCAGGCTATCCAGCCACGCCTGGTCCGTCCCTTCTTCCACACCTTCGAACAGGAACGTCGACAGATACCGCTCGCCCGTATCCGGGAGCATGGCGAGGATGACGCTGTCCTTCTCCGCGTCCTTCGCCACTTCCAGCGCGGCGGCGACGGTGGCTCCGGCGGACACGCCCACGAAGATGCCCTCCTCCTGCGCCAGCCGTCGGGCCGTGTCGCGCGCGACCACCTCGTCGATCGGGACGTTCCGGTCGAACACCTCGCGATTGAGCACGTCGGGGACGAAGTCCGGCGTCCAGCCCTGGATCTTGTGCGGCGACCACGGCTTGCCCGAAAGCAACGGCGCGGCCGTCGGTTCGGACACCACGATCTTCACGTCGGGGCGGGCCACCTTCAGCACCTCGCCCACGCCGGTGAGCGTGCCGCCGGTGCCCCACCCGGTGACGAACGCGTCGAGGCGGCGGCCCGCGAAGTCCTGCATGATCTCCGCCGCGGTGGTGTTGCGGTGGTAGGCCGGATTGGCGGGATTCTGGAACTGCCGAGGCAGGAACCACCCGTGCTTCGCTGCGAGCTCCTCGGCCTTGCGCACCATGCCGCTACCGCGCTCGGCGGCCGGGGTGAGGATCACCTTCGCGCCATACGCGCGCATGAGTTTGCGGCGCTCCACCGAGAAGCTGTCGGCCATCGTCGCCACGAACTTGTAACCCTTCGCCGCGCAGACCATCGCCAGCGCGACGCCGGTGTTGCCGGAGGTCGCCTCGACGACGGTATCGCCGGGCTTGAGCAGCCCCTTGCGCTCCGCGTCGAGGATCACGGCGATCGCGAGGCGGTCCTTGACCGATCCGCCCGGGTTGAAGGATTCGACCTTCGCGTAGAGCGTGACATGGGCCGGGGCGATACGGTGCAGGCGCACGATGGGCGTGCGGCCGATCGTGTCGAGGATGCTGTCGTAGATCATGGCGTCGATCCCGTCGCGGAAAGGTAGGAGCCCTTCAATCTACTCCCAGCGAGCGCGGGGCGACAAACCCCCGGGGCATGAGGCAGACTGCCCGCCCATGACCCGCCTCCCCCTGCTCGTCCTCGGCCTGTTCGCGACCGCCACCGCGCCCGCGCAGGAGTTTCCGCGCACGCCGTCCGAGTACCTGCGCTGGATGGATGCCGACGGCGACGGACGCATCGACGAAACGGAATACGTGCGTTACATGAGCCAGGGCTTCCTGCGCATGGACGTCAACGGCGACCGAGTGCTCGACGCGAACGACGGCCCCACCCGCCCCGGCGCCCGCCCGGTCCACCTCGACGCATTCCAGCGCGACCTGATCCACCAGTTCCACAAGCTGGACCGCAACCACGACGGCTATCTCGACGCGAAGGAACTCGCGCAGCCACCGATGTAGCCGTCACGGGATTCGGTTACCCTCTGCCGACCCTGGGGAGGGATGGATGAATACGACCGAGCTGTTCCTGATCGCGATGACGATCATTCTGGGCGTGCCGTACCTGATCTGGCGCGTCTTCCGCACCGACCATTGGGCACCGCTGGTAGTCGTGCAGATCGTCACGGGCATCGTGCTCGGGCCCGGAGTGCTGGGCAAGGTGTTTCCCGATTACTACACGACGGTGTTCGCGCCACCGGTCATCGGTGCGCTCAACGGCATCGCGTGGTGGGCGGTGATGGTGTTCGTGTGGATCGCCGGCATCGAGCTCGACCTGCGCGAAGTGTGGCGCCAGCGCCGCGAGTGCGGCACGACGGCGGCGCTCGCGCTCGGCGCGCCGCTCGCGACGGGATGCCTCGCCGCCATGGGCATGCTCGCCTGGCGGGAAGGCTGGATCGGCGAGACGGCGACCACGTGGCAGTTCGTCCTGGGCATCGGGATGGCCTGCGCGGTCACCGCCTTGCCCATCCTCATCCTGCTGATGGAGAAGCTCGACGTCCTGCGCGAACCGCTCGGCCAGCGCGTGCTGCGCTACGCGAGCCTCGACGACATCGCCATCTGGGCCGTGCTGGCGATCATCCTGCTCGACTGGAAGCGCGTGGGTCACCAGGCGGCGTTCCTGATCGGCTTCGCCGTGGCGGCGTGGCTGTTCCGACGCCTGATGGCGCACCTCAGGGAAGTCGATCGCTGGTACGTCGGCCTCGTCTGGCTGGCCGCCTGCGGCTACGGCGCCGACTGGTCCGGGCTGCATTACATGGTGGGCGCCTTCCTCGCCGGTACCGTCATGGACCGCGACTGGTTCACGCTGGAGAACCTCGACAAGCTGCGCCACCACGTGCTGCTCGTGATCATGCCGGTCTTCTTCCTGTCGACCGGGCTGCGCACGAACTGGTCCGTCGGCGGTGCCGCCGTCTTCGGCGCGGCGGCGCTGCTCCTGGTCGCTTCGATCGCGGGGAAGCTGGCGGGTGTCGGTCTCGCGGGCCGGATCCTCGGCTGGGCGCGCGGCGACGCGTGGACGATCGGCTGGCTGCTGCAGACCAAGGCGCTGATCATGATCATCTTCGTCAACATCCTGCTCGACCGCCGCGTGATCAGCAGCGAGACGTTCACCGCCCTGCTGCTGATGGCGGTGGCGAGCACCATGCTCACCATGCCGTTCGTGAAGCCGGGCCTGAAACGGCTCGTGTGACCGCCCGGCCGGCGGGCCGGGAAACCTGAGCTAATTCGCAAGCTTCATCGTATGATGTGACGGAATCGACTCTTACGCGACGGTCGGGACGTGCGTTTGGACAACCAGCTCTGGGAAAGCAAGTATCACGAAGCCGTGGAGCGGTTGACCCGTGAGGAGGCGCAATGGCGCTCCGCGGAGTCCCTGCTGCGCCAGCTCGTCGGATGCCTGGGTCGCGTGGCGCACGGCGCGCACGATCAGGTCGATCCGCACATCGAACGTCTCTCGGCGGCGCTCGGTGGCCCCATGGAGCCCATCGCGCTCGAGCCCCTGGTCAACGAACTCGCGCAGGCCATCCACAGCCTGGGCGACCGGCCGCGTGGCGCGCGCGAAGAACGCTCGGTCGCCATCACGCGGCCGCAGCGCACGGAGCACGGCTCGTCGGTGCAGTCGGCCCTGAGCCGCCTGGTCGACCGCATCGTGGTGATGCCGCGCCTCACCGACCGCGCCAACGACCTTCGCCACGACGTGGCGGACGCCGGCGACCTCGTGGCGCTGGCGGCCTGCGGCGACCGGCTCGCCGACCTCGTCAACGAACAGCGCCTCGGCCTGCAACGCGAGATCGACGCGCTGCAGGGCGTGCTGCGGCACGTGACCGGCCGTCTCGACGAGATGAGCCAGTACATGTCGCGCGAGCTGGTCGACCAGTCGAACGGCGAAGCGAACGGTCAGGCCCTCGACGCCTCGGTGGCGCACGAGATGCGCCTGCTCGGCGAAGCCGCCCTCGAGATCGACGACGTGCACGAGTTGCGCGAACGCGTGAACGCCAGCCTCGAAACGATCACGCACTGTTTCCGCGATTTCCGCGACCGCGAGGGCGCGCGCCTCACCGCGTACCGCGCCCGCGCGGAAAAGATGCGCCAGCGCATCGAGCAGCTCGAGACCGAGCGCAACACGCTGCAGCGCTCGCTCGAGCGCGAGCACGAGCTCGCTCAGACCGACACGATGATCGGCATGCCCAACCGCCTCGCCTACGAGAAACGCATCGAGGCGGCGTTCGAGAGCTGGCAGACGACGTCGCGCCCGCTGAGCATCGCGGCGATCGACATCGATCATTTCAAGAGCATCAACGACACCTACGGCCACACCGCCGGCGACGCCGTTCTGCGCATCATCGGCCAGGCGTTGCTCAAGCACGTACGGCCGTGCGACTTCGTCGCCCGCTACGGCGGCGAGGAATTCATCGTGGTGTTCGACGGCGCCGACGAGAACGAGTCCCTCCAGGTGTGCGAGCGCCTGCGCGGCAAGATCCAGCACCTGGCCTTCCACGCCAGCCGCCAGTCGGTGCGCGTCACCGCCTCCATCGGCCTCGCGCAGTTCCAGCCCGGCGACACCCCGCAGTCCGTGTTCGACCGCGCCGACCTCGCGCTGTACACGGCGAAGAACGGCGGCCGCAATCGCTGCGTGGTCGGCTGAGGACGACGACCCGACCGACGCCGCGGCGAATTCAGGCCGCGACGTTGAAGACGTGACCGACCACCGACGTCACGGCCATCGCCAGCGCGCCCCAGAACACGACGCGAGCGATGCCGCGCAGGATGTTGCCGCCGCCCATGAACGCAGACGCGGTACCCAGCAGGGCCAGCGCGAGCAACGACACCGCGAAGGTGACCGGCGCCACCTGTTCGCGCGACGCCAGGGCGGCCGCCGCGATCGGCAGGATCGCCCCGCACGAGAAGCTCAGGGCCGACGCACCGGCAGCCTGCCAGGGACGGGCGGCGGTGGTCACCGAGAGGCCGAGCTCGTCGCGCGCATGCGCTTCCAGCGCGTCGTGCGCCATGAGCTGTTCGGCGACGGTACGCGCCAGCGCCCGGTCGAGGCCGCGCTGCACGTAGATCTCCGCCAGTTCCTTGTGCTCGCCGGTCGGGTCGTCGCGCAGTTCGCGCTGTTCGAGATCCAGCTCGGCCGCTTCGCTGTCCGCCTGCGAACTGACGGACACGTATTCGCCCGCCGCCATCGACATCGCGCCGGCGACCAGGCCGGCGACACCGGCGATCATGATGTCGGAGCGGCTCGCCTGCGCGGCGGACGCGACGCCTACCATCAGGCTGGCGGTCGACAGGATGCCGTCGTTCGCGCCGAGCACCGCGGCGCGTAGCCAGCCGATGCGTTGCAGTCGATGCTGCTCGCGATGGCGGAAGCGCGGGATCATGCGCCGGGCTCCTGTTCGTCGTGTTCGACACGCTCCTCCAGACGCGTCACCATCCAGCCGACGAGCAGCGCGCAGATCGTGCCCAGGATCACCTCGCCGAACCGGAACAGCGGAATCTCCCAGAGCGGCCCCTCGGCCGGCACGAGCAGCACGATGGCCGTGGTGATGCCCGCGATCCGCGCGGCCTGCGCGACGTTCGCCGCCCAGCACACCAGGGTGACCGCGGCGAGCGCCAGCGCGAACGAGAGGACGTCGCCGCTATGCCCGAGCCACAGGCCGGCGAAGCCCGCCGCACCGCCCAATGCGGTACCCAGGCAGCGGTCGCGGCTCGCGCCGCGCGATTCCAGATAGCGCGGCTGGGTCACCGCCAGGGCGCTGATGGCCGCCCAGTAGGCCTGTTCGGTGTGCAGCGCGTGGCCGATCGCGAACGCCACGCTGGCACCGAGCGCGCCCTTGAACGCGAGGAACGAGCCGGTCCGCAGCCGCTTGCCGAACGGCAGGTCGCGGAAGAGACGCTCGAAAACCCGCTGCGCGCGCCGCAACCGGACGACACGCAGGGCGGCTTCGGCACGGGAGAGAGGCGCGTCCGGTGGACTCATGCGCCCATCCTACCGACGCCGTCGACGCGCTGCCAACGACACCGCACAATACGCCGCCGCGGCCGCATCGGCCGCCCCTGCCCCAAGAAGATTCCGGCCCATGTCCATCTCGATGTACCAGACCTCCGTGCCCGTCCTCGTCCGCGCGCTGAAGAACCTGTCCGGCGTGCTCGCCAAGGGCGCCCAGCACGCCGCCGATCGCAAGATCGCGCCGGAGGTGCTGCTCAACACACGCATCACCCCCGACATGTTCCCGCTGATCCGCCAGGTGCAGATTGCCACCGACATGGCCAAGGGCGCCGTCTACCGCCTCGCCGGCGTCGAGCCGCCGAAGATGGAAGACAACGAGACCTCGTTCGAGGAGCTGCAGGCGCGCATCGCGACCGTGATCGGCATGATCGAAGGCTTCACGCCGGCGCAGATCGACGGCAGCGAGGATCGCGAGATCGTGCTGAAGCTGCGCAGCGGCGACATGCACTTCCGCGGGCAGGACTACCTGCTGGGCTTCGTGCTGCCCAACGTGTATTTCCACGCGTCGACGGCGTACGCGATCCTGCGCGGCGTGGGCGTCGTGCTGGGCAAGGCGGATTTTCTCGGAAAGGCTTGATCGCGCGCGATGCGGCGAGGCGGTACCGACCGCCTCGCCGTGGGTACCGGCCTTCGCCGGTACGACGGTTGAGGGCCCCTCAGGCCTTCAGCTTCCACCCGGTACGGAAGATCCACCAGACCACGCCGAGGCACAGCACGAGGAACCCGACGGTCGCGCCGACGCTCACCGCGATGTTCACGTCGGCCTCCCCGTAGAAGCTCCAGCGGAAGCCGTTGACCAGGTACACGACGGGATTGAACAGCGTGATCTTCTGCCATACCGGCGGCAGCATCGAGATCGAGTAAAAGCTGCCACCCAGGAACGTCAGGGGCGTGATCACCATCAGCGGCACGACCTGCAGCTTCTGGAAGTCGTCGGCCCACAGGCCGATGATGAAACCGAACAGGCTGAAGGTGACGGCGGTGAGGATGAGGAAGCCGATCATCCAGAACGGATGCAGGATCTCGTAATCGACGAAGATGCGCGCCGTGGCGAGGATGAGCAGTCCGAGGATCACCGATTTCGTGGCCGCGGCACCCACGTAACCGAGCACCACCTCCACGTACGACACGGGCGCGGAGAGCAGTTCGTAGATCGTGCCCGCCCACTTCGGCATGTAGATGCCGAACGACGCGTTGCTGATGCTCTCGTTGAGCAGCGACAGCATGATCAGGCCAGGGATGATGAAGGCCCCGTAGCTCACGCCGCCGATGTCGCCCATGCGCGAACCGATCGCCGCGCCGAACACCACGAAATAGAGCGAGGTGGAGAGCACCGGCGAGGCGATGCTCTGCATCAGCGTGCGGAAGGTGCGGGCCATCTCGAAGCGGTAGATCGCGCGAACGCCGTGGATGTTCATGCGTGCGTCCTCACGAGGCTCACGAAGATGTCCTCCAGCGAGCTCTCGCTCGAATGCAGGTCCTTGAAGTCGATGCCGAGCGCGTTGAGCTTGCGCAGCAACTCGGCGATGCCGGTGTCCTCGCCCTGCGCGTCGAACGTGTACGTGAGGCAGCTGCCGTCGGCCGACAGTTCGAGCGGCCAGTGCCCGAGCCCTTCCGGGACCGCCTGCAGGGGCGTCTGCAGCTGCAGCGAGAGCTGCTTCTTGCCGAGCTTGCGCATCAGGGTAGTCTTTTCCTCCACCAGCACGAGTTCGCCGTGGTTGATGACACCGATGCGATCGGCCATCTCCTCGGCTTCCTCGATGTAGTGCGTGGTCAGGATGATCGTGACGCCCGACTCGCGCAGGCGGCGCACCATCTGCCACATGTCGTGGCGCAGTTCGACGTCGACGCCGGCCGTCGGTTCGTCGAGGAACAGCACGCGCGGTTCGTGCGCGAGCGCCTTGGCGATCAGCACGCGACGCTTCATGCCGCCCGAGAGCGTCATGATCTTCGAGTCGCGCTTCTCCCACAGCGACAGTTCGCGCAGGATCTTCTCGAGGTATTCCGGGTTCGGCGCCTTGCCGAAGAGTCCGCGGCTGAACTTCACGGTCGCCCAGACGCTTTCGAACGCGTCGGTCGAGAGCTCCTGCGGCACCAGGCCGATCAGGCTGCGCGCGGCGCGGTAGTCGCGCACGATGTCCTGCCCGTCGACGGTGACCGTGCCTTCGCTGCCGTTGACGATGCCGCAGACGATGCTGATCAGCGTGGTCTTGCCGGCGCCGTTGGGGCCGAGGAGCGCGAAGATCTCGCCGCGCCGGATGTCGAGGTCCACGCGCTTGAGCGCCTGGAAGCCGGATTTGTACGTCTTGGACAGCCCACGCACCGCGACGATGGCGTCGGGTGCGGTGATCGATGCGTCGAGTGGCGACATGGGAACCCGTATGGCCGTGGGTAAGGCGTCCGATGGTAGACCCATGCCGTTGGCCTGCCTACCTCGCGATGCCCGCGGGAGCGCGGTATGGCACCATCGGCGACATCCTTCACCTGACTGGCATCCCATGACGATCTCGACGTACGACGCCTCCGTCCCCGTTTTCACCCGCGGCTTCCGCGTGCTGGCCGACCTCCTCGCCAAGGCCGAGGCCCACGGCGGCACCGATCTGATCGAGGCGCGCCTCGCGCCGGACATGCTCAACCTCGCCGGGCAGATCCAGCGCGCCAGCGACACGGCGAAGTTCGCCGTCGCCCGCATCGCCGACGTGCAGCCGCCGTCGTTCGAGGACAACGAGGCCACCTTCGACGACCTGCGCAAGCGTATCGACGACACCGTGGCCTGGATCGGGTCCGTCGACCGCGCGGCGCTCGAAGCCGGTGCGAACCGCGACCTCTCCCGCAAGATCCGCGACAGCGAGTACACGTTCACCGGCACCACCTACCTGCTCACCTTCGCGATCCCGAACTTCTTCTTCCACGTGACCACCGCGTACGACATCCTGCGCCACAAGGGTGTGGCGATCGGCAAGCTGGACTACCTCGGCCTCGACAAGTGAGCGACGGTCGGCCGCGCTGCGCCTGGGGCGACGCGGACGACCTCATGCGCGCGTACCACGACCAGGAGTGGGGCGTTCCCGAGCGCGACAGCCGCAGGCTCTGGGAGAAGCTGATCCTCGACGGCTTCCAGGCAGGGCTGTCGTGGCGGACGATCCTCGCCCGTCGCGACGGCTTCCGGCGAGCCTTCGACGGCTTCGATCCGGAGGTCGTGGCCCGCTACGGCCCGGCGGACACCGAACGCCTGCTGGGCGACTCCGGGATCATCCGGTCGCCGTCCAAGATCGCCGCGACGATCCGCAACGCCCAGGCCTTCCTGGCGATGCGCGACGCCGGCGAGGACTTCGCGGACTTCGCCTGGAGCTACGTCGGGGGCCAGCCGGTGCGCTGGGAGGGACCGGTGCCGCCCAACAGCCCGCTCTCCGCCAGACTGTCGAAAGACCTCAAGAAGCGGGGCTTCACCTTCGTCGGGCCCACGATCGTCTTCGCCTGGCTGGAGGCGACCGGCCTGATCGACAGCCATGTCCCGACCTGCTTCCGGCGCACGGAAAAGGCCGGAAAAACCTTGTCGCACAAGGGTTAACGGGTTTTTTAGCCGGATCGGCGTAGCGTTCGGTCAGGGGTCGCGACAGCGGCCCCCTCCGTCTGGCCCACCTTTGATAGCGAGGGTTCCATGGCTTCCAGCTCCGCCCAACTGTTCATTCCGTACAGCGAATCGACACAGGGACCGTGGATCGTACGCCGTGCTTCCCTACCCCTCGGCCGTTACGCCTCGCAGCGCATGGCCATCACGGCCGCCGAGGCCATGGCCCCCGGCCTCTCCGACAGCCTGGGCCGCCCGGTCGAAATCCACGTGCAGCAGGCCGACGGGACGTGGGAAGAGCACACCTACGTGGTGGCGGGCCTTGTGGGCCGCGGTCGTCCGTTCGAGGGCGAATCGCGCCCTCCAGTTCAGGCCTGACTTCTGGGCGACTGGTTGCGCTCTACTCGTCGAACTGACTTCTAGACCACCCCTCGTCCAATTGCTCAGCTATCTCGCCTCGTTTCATGTCACTCAAGAGGGCGAGATCCGGCTGTCGATCCAAGATGTGCTCTAAGCCGACCGTCTCGAAATCACCGCAGTCTTGCGGATGGTCGTCTTCTCCGCAGACGAGTTGCCAGACACCATCGTTGTGGTGAATGACAACACGCACCGGGCGCTCATCCCGGAACACGTGCCCACATACGATAGCCGTCGTTTCGATCCGCATTAGTCAGTCCCGTGCATTGGGTGGAATCCACTCGGTTCCAAGGTCCTTGCCCCCCTTGCTTGAATTGCAGGAGGGACAGGCGGTTTCGAGATGGTCAATCGTCGTTGCCCCACCCTTCTTACAAAGGGTCACGTGGCATTCGACCAACCCTCGGAAGCAAGCCGGCTGGTGCCTTCAGCGCCAGACGCATTCCAGGTAACAGCCAAAAATGCCCAACCGTAGGTAGCTGCGTCGCTGCGCCTGTTTGCCGCCGCCGTTGCGTTTGCGTCAAGCAACTCCCCGACGCTTTCGCGACCATCCGGATCGGTATATCGGAACGGATTGTTGCTCGCGTACCAATAACGATTAACTCCACGTTCGGGCGAAACCGCTATGGGGTCGACCGAGAGAAACCGACCGATTTCGGGATCGTAGTAACGCTGTTGTGCGTAGAGGAAACTTGATTCTGGATCGACGACATGCCCGGTGAACGACGGGCCAGACTCCGTCGCCGATGGGATTGCGGATCCATAGGCATGGTAGTCCCCCGTTGACAGGGTATTGCCTGCGGCGTCGGCTGTTGCGAGTACGGTACCCTGCGGATCCGTGTAGTAATATGTGACTGTTCTCGCCGTCTGGGCGATTGCCCACGAAGTCGTTCCGAGAAACAGTATCAGTAGCACGGTCACGTGCCAAAGAAGCGCACGGATGCGCACTCGATGAGTTGTCGTAGTCCCCCCTTCCATGTCCCATCCTTGACGTGGCGCCCTGGCAAGCCAGCCCTGCCTGATCCAGAGGCTAGCAATATTTCGTGATTCGCGCGCAGTAATTCATGATGCTCA
This sequence comes from Luteibacter sp. 3190, assembly GCF_031456385.1. Classification (NCBI taxonomy): domain Bacteria; kingdom Pseudomonadati; phylum Pseudomonadota; class Gammaproteobacteria; order Lysobacterales; family Rhodanobacteraceae; genus Luteibacter; species Luteibacter sp. 3190. The sequence continues at coordinate 576,351 of NZ_JAVDUO010000002.1, forward strand.
CCGACGACACCAAAGCCGCGATCCGCGCCGCCTATGCGCGGCTGAAGGACGGCCTTGCGGGTTTCCGCGGGCGCGCGGCGCAGCTGAAGATGATCGCCGAGGTCGCCAAGGCGCTGTCCGAGCCGGCCGGCGCGGCGGTGATCGAGGCTCCGACCGGTACCGGTAAATCCATGGCGTACCTCATCGGTGGCCTCGAGGTCGCGCGCGCGCAGAAGAAGAAGCTGGTCATCGCCACCGCGACCGTCGCGCTGCAGGAGCAGCTGGTCCAGCGCGACATCCCACAGTACCTCTCGTTGTGCGGCGTAGAGGCCAAGGTCGCGCTGGCCAAGGGCCGTGCTCGCTACCTGTGCGTGCGCAACCTGCGCATGGCGGGCTCGGAACCCGCGGCCCAGACGGGCTTCGATTTCGACGCGGACCTCGCGCTGTGGTCGCGCCCGCCCGCCGAACGCGACACGAAGGCCGTCGAGAAGCTCGGCAAGGCGTTCGAGGCGCGCGAGTGGAACGGCGACATGGACACCAGCCCGGAACCGGTCTCCGACCTGGTACGCGGCATGCTGACGACGAGCGCGGGCGGCTGCACCGGCCGCAAGTGCGGCGCGTTCGCCGTGTGCCCGTTCTTCGTGGCGCGTCGCGCGATCGGCGAGGCCGACATCGTGGTCGCCAACCAGGACCTCGTGCTGGCCGACCTCACCATGCCACGCGACGAGGACACCTTCGGCGGCGTGATCCTGCCTAAGCCGGAAGACACCCTCTACATCTTCGACGAGGCGCACCACGTGCCCGGCAAGGCCATCGACCGCGGCGCGGCCGACGTGCACCTCGCCACGGCCGTGCGCCGCATCGGCCGCCTGCAGAACCAGATCCACGGCGCCTATTCGCTCACGGACAAGGAGAGCATCGGCAACCTCACGCTCGAAATGGGCGACGAGAAACTGCTGCTGATGTCGAACGCGCTGGAAGAGATCGAACGCGAGATCCGTCTGTCGTGGACGCCGTCGTCCAGCGAGACGGAGCCGGTCTTCCGCGCCTCGCTGGGGCAACTTCCGGAGAACTGGAAGATGCACGCCGAGCACCTGCACCTGATCACGAAGGACATCCAGCGCTGGTTGCGCACGGTGCGCCGTACCGTCGTCGAGATGGAAGCCGGCGGCCCGACGCAGGAAGCGCTGTCGCGCGAACTGGGCGTGGCGCTCGAGCGCCTCGACCGGCAGGTGCGCACCTGGTACGCATGGTCGACCGACGATCGCGAGAACGCGCCGCCGCTCGCGCGCTGGGTCAGCATGACGCCCGAGCAGCAGCTCGTGTGCCATGCCTCGGCCGTCTCGGCCGGTGGCCTGCTGCGCAGCGTGCTGTGGGACAACGCGTCGGCGGTGGTGATGACGTCGGCCACCCTGAGCGCCGGCGGCAACTTCCGCGGCTTCGCCGATTCGGTCGGGCTGCCGAACGAGGCGGTCACGATCAGCCTGCCCTCGCCCTTCGACCTGGAGAACCAGGCCACGCTCAGCGTGCCCGCGCTGAAGACGATGCCGGACGATCGCGAGGGCCATGCGCGCGAGGTATCCGAGTGGCTGGCGAAGCACCTCGACTGGAACAGCGGCAACCTCGTGCTGTTCACGTCGCGCGCGAAGCTCGACCGCGTCCTGCAGATACTGCCCATCGAGTTCGTGCGCAAGGTGCGCGCGCAGGGCTCGCTGTCGAAGGCGCAGCTGATCGCGGAACACAAGGAAGACATCGAGGCCGGCAAGGGCAGCACGCTGTTCGGCCTGGCGTCCTTCGGCGAGGGCCTCGACCTCCCCGGCAAGCTATGCGAGACGGTCGTCGTCACGCAGCTGCCGTTCGCCGTGCCGACGGACCCCGTCGGTGCCACGTATGCCGAGTGGCTCGAATCGCGCGGACGCAATCCGTTCATCGAGGTGAGCGTGCCGGACGCGACGCGCATCCTCACGCAGTACTGCGGCCGCCTGATCCGCACGGAGACCGATACCGGACGCATCGTGCTGCTCGATCGTCGCGTGATCACGAAACGCTATGGCACGGGCATGTTGCGCGCGCTGCCGCCGTTCGCGCGCGACATCGAGCGCGTCGCATGACGATCGTTCGCTTCGACGAACTCCAGGCCGTGCCGTGGAAGAACGGCCTCGGCATCACGCGCGCGATCGCGGTGGCGCCGACAGGCGCGTCGATGGACGCGTTCCTCTGGCGCGTGAGCATCGCGGACGTCGACACCGCGTCGCCCTTCTCGCGATTCCCCGGCATCGATCGCACCATCGTGCTGCTGGAGGGCGACGGTTTCACGATGACGCTCGACGGCACGCGCACGCATGCGCTGACCGTCCCTTGCGAGCCCTTCTCGTTCCCGGGAGAGGCGCACGTGGCCGTCGCGCTGGCCGGCGGTGCGACGCGCGACTTTAACCTGATGGTGCGGCGTGGCGCGGCGACGGGTGCCGTCGAGGTGCTGCGCGGTGCCAGGGCGATCGACGCGGCCGGTGCCGTGCTCGTCCACGTCGCGGCCGGGACCGGCGTGATCGACGGCGTGACATGCACTCGCGGCGACAGCGCGCTGCGGCCAGGGCGGATCGCGCTGGATGGAGGTGCCGTGGCGCTCGTCGTGCGCATCGCCTGATCCACACGTCCAGTCCGGAGGGTGGGAGCCGATCGTATCGGCGATCCGGTGTCAGCCGGCAGGCTCGCCCGGTGCCGCCCGGCTCCACAGATCGACGGCCGTGAGCTGGAACGCCACCGATGGAACGGCGCGTTGCCACGCCTCGATCCCCGGGAACACGTCGCGCAGGTCGCGCACGAAGGCGTCGAATCCGTTGTCGAGCTCGGATACCACCAGCGTTTCCTCTCCTTTGGCATGGAAGAATAGGAAAACGCGGTCGTAGGCGATGTCGCGATTACCCGCCTCCACGCACGTCACGCGTTCCACGGAAAGCTCGCGCACATGCAGGCGCGCCGGACGATGCACGATGCACCGCGTATCGGCATCGAAGCGCACACCCACGCCTTCGACGAGGCGCTCGCGCCATCGCCGCAACAACGGCCGGCGTACTGGAACGACAGGATTCCCCATGCGATCGGCCCGCCCCCGAACGGTTCGATTCAAACGACGTTCACTCCCGATGGGCATCGTAGGAGGTCGTCCCGCCGGAATCCAGACCGTCATGCGCCACGTCTTCACATTCATCGCGGCATCCATGGTCGCCTCCGCCTCCCTCGCGAGCACCCCAGTCACCGCCGTCGCGAACCTCGACCTCGATCGCTATGCGGGGACCTGGCACGAGATCGCCCGGCTGCCGATGTACTTCCAGCGCAAGTGCACGGGTGCCGTCACCGCCACCTACAAGCCCTTGCCCGACGGTACGGTCGCGGTGCACAACGCCTGCGATACCGGCAGCGGCGAGCGCATCGCCAGCGATGGCGTGGCACGTCGTCCCGAGCCCTATGCGCGCGGCAAGCTCGAAGTGCGGTTCGCGCCGAAGTGGCTCTCGTGGATTCCGTTCGTCTGGGCCGATTACTGGGTCATCGCGCTCGACGACGATTACCGCTGGGCCATGGTCGGGCAACCGGGACGGAAGTATCTGTGGATCCTCTCGAGAACGCCGGCCATGGACAAGGCGACGTTCGACTCGCTGAAGCAGCGCGCGACGGCTATGGGCTACGACCTTTCGCCGCTGATCGTTTCCGGGCAAGTGAACGACGGCGGTCCGGCTCGCTAGAATCGGCGGCATGACCGACGCCCCCTGCCCCTGCGACTCCGGCAAGCCGTACGCCGCCTGCTGCGGCCCGTATCACGATGGTTTCGCCGCGCCCACGGCCGAGGCGCTGATGCGCTCCCGCTACAGCGCCTATGTCCTCGGACGCGAGGACTATCTCCTCGCGTCGTGGCACGCGACCACGCGCCCCGTGTCGCTGGACCTTGCCAGGCAATCGCCGAAGCCGACATGGCTCGGCCTGTCGGTGAAGCGACACGACAACCCGACCCCGGAGACCGCCATCGTCGAATTCGTCGCGCGCATGCGCGTCGGTGGCGGACGCGCCGAGCGCATGCACGAGGTCAGCCGTTTCGTGCGCGAGGACGGGCGTTGGTATTACGTGGACGGCGACCTGTCGTGAACCGTGTCGACACCGTCGTCTGCGAAGCGATCGCGTCCATGCGTTTGCTCGTCGTCGAATACGGGGGTGCGACGCGGCTGGTGCAACCGCATGTGTACGGCGACGATAAGGCGGGCGACCGGTTGCTGAGTGCCTGGCAGGTGACCGGCGGCAGCGCGTCCGGCGCGGCCACCGGTTGGAAGTTCTTCCGGATGGACCGCGTGACGTCGGTCGCGCTGAGCGAACGGCGCTTCCATGCGCCGCGGCCGGAGTTCCAGCGAAACGACGGAGCCTTCTTGCGGATCCTCTGCCAGGTGGGCGGATAGCCCGGCGATACGTGGTTCGGTCAGATGATCGAACGCGTGACGCCGCCGTCGACGCGGACCGCGGCGCCCGTGGTGCCCGAGGCCTGCTCCGAGGCCAGGTACACCGAGACGTTCGCGACCTCCTCGACGCTGAGGAGCCGCTTGATCAGCGACGTCGGACGATGCGTCTGGATGAAATCGCGCTCGACGTCCTCCTGCGACTTGTTCTGGTCCTTCGCGATCTTGCCGAAGAAGTCGCTGACGCCTTCGGACAGCGTGGGCCCCGGAAGCACCGCGTTCACCGTCACGCCCGTGCCGGCCAGCACCTCGGCCAGACCGCGCGACACACCGAGCTGCGCCGTCTTCGTGACACCGTAGTGGACCATCTCGCCCGGGATCTGCACGGCCGACTCGCTGGAGATGAACTGCACGCGACCCCAGCCGCGATCCTTCATGCCCTTCGCGTAGTGGCGCGACAGACGCACGCCGGAGTTCACGTTCACTTCGAAGAAGCGCGACCACTCGGCATCGTCGATGTCGAAGAAGTCCTTCGGCTCGAAGATGCCGAGGTTGTTGATGAGGATGTCGGCATCGGGCACCGCCTCGATCAGCGCGGCCGCGCCTTCGGCGGTGCCGAGATCGGCGGCGACACCGGTCACCTTCGCGCCTGGCGCGGCCTTCTTCACCGCGGCGATGGCTTCGTCGACGCGCGCCTGCGTGCGACCGGTGATGACCACGGAGGCGCCGGACTGCGCGAGGCCGGTGGCGATGGCGAGGCCGATGCCCGCGGTGGAACCCGTGACGATGGCGCTGCGGGTCGAGAGGTCGATGTTCATGGCGTGCTCCGGGAGCGAGGGGATGGAATGACCCTTTCCATGCTCGGGGCGTGGCGCCCGGGAATCAATCGCTCCAAAGGCAAAAGAGTCTGGCGCGCAGGCCAAGAACGACGGTTTCGATCAGGGCGCGAGGAACTCAGATCGCGACGCGCGTCTCGCCTGCCGGAACGCCGTTGGGTCCGAAGCGGCGCTCCATGACGACGGTGCGGTTCGCGTCGTCCACCAGGATCACGGTCGAGGCGCGGGTGCCATAGGCCTCGCCGACGATGAAGGCGCTGGAAAGGAAACGCTCGCGCTCGATGCCGATGCCCGTATCGGGAAGCACGTCGTCGGGCCAGCGGCCCTGGTCGGAAAGCATCGCGAACAGCGCGTCGGTGTCGTCCTCCGCGCCGGCCGCCAGCCAGTCGGCCAGGCGATGGGTGAGCGCGCGGGTCTTCGGCCACGGCGCGTTGAAGTCGGCGTTGCTGAGCCCATGCACGCCCGGTTCGACCGGCTGCGCCCGCGCGCTCGGATGATTGCCGAGGTAGTACGCGTCGTGCGCGTCGAACGTCAGCAGGTTGAAGGGCCGGTAGTCGCGTGCGGAGGCCATCAATTCCACGGCGTGCTCGCGCGCCGGAACGTTGGACCCGAGGTAGTCGGCGACGAGCAGGCCCCGCGAGAGCCCGCCGTGATCGGCGGTGAGGTCGCGCACATTGGTGATGACGCTGACACGCCCCTGGGCGCTCGCGCCGGCCCAGGTTCCGCCGGCTTCGAGATCGCGGCCCGCGACGATCTGCGGCGCCTCGTCCCACGCGGCCAGGGGCGCGGTGGGTCGGGCGTGAAATTCGTCGCGATTGCCGACGAGGACGAGGCGCCAGCGCGGATGCGCGCGCCATGCGAAGGCGATCAGACACATGGGGGCGTGACCCGGGAGGACATGCGCCTATTGTGGTTGCCACCGGCGGCGGGGCCAAGGGCAGGCGCCGCGCCGGTGAGCCTCCAAGAGCAGACTCAAGCCGCGACCGTGGCCTTGGCGCGCTTCGCCGCCAGCATGCGTGCGATGGATGCCGCCGCTTCCCGGCCGTCGTAGACCGCGCGGACCACGAGGTCGGCGCCGCGGACGTTGTCGCCGCCGGCGAAGATCCGCGGGTTGCTGGTCTGCAGCGGCAGGCGGCCTTCGCCGCCAGCGACGATGCGGCCGCCGCGGTCGCGCTCGATGCCGAAGGCGTCGCACCAGTCCGGCGGGCTCGGCTGGAAACCGAACGCCTGGATCACGACGTCGGCCCGCAGCTCGGACTCGCTGCCGTCGACGTTCTGCGGGCGCGGTCGGCCGTCGGCGCCTTCGACGAGCTGCGTCTCGACCACGCGCACCGCCGTGACGCGATGTCCGTCGCCCACCAGCGCGACGGGCTGCCGCTGGAAGAGGAACCGGACGCCCTCCTCCCGGCTGTAGCCGACTTCGCGACGCGAACCCGGCATGCTCGGCTCGTCGCGGCGATACACGCAGGTGACCGACGCGGCGCCGAGACGGATCGCGGTGCGGTTGCAGTCCATGCCGGTGTCGCCGCCGCCCAGCACGACGACGTGCTTGCCCGCGAGGTCGTATTCGGGAGCGGGCGCTTCGTCGCGAAGCAGCCGTTCCGTGTTCGCGATGAGGAACGGCAGCGCGTCGTGCACGCCCTGGAGGTCGCGCCCTTCGAGCTGGCCATCCACGTAGGTATACGCGCCCGTGCCGACGAAGACCGCGTCGTAATCCGCGAGGAGTTCGTCGAACTCGATGTCGCGCCCGATCTCGACGCCGAGGTGGAAGCGCACGCCCATGCCTTCCAGCACCATGCGGCGCGTACGCACCACCGATTTGTCGAGCTTGAACGGCGGAATGCCGAAGGTGAGCAGGCCGCCGATCTCATGCTGGCGATCGAACACGTGCGCCTCGATGCCCGCGCGACGCAGGCGGTCGGCGCAGGCGAGACCCGCCGGGCCGGCACCGACGATGGCGACGCGCGCGCCGGTCTCGCGCACGCGCGAGAGATCGGGACGCCAGCCCTGTCGGATCGCCTCGTCGGTGACCCAGCGCTCAACGCTGCCGATGGTCACGGCGCCGAAGTCGCCCTGCTCGAGCGTGCACGCGCCTTCGCACAGGCGATCCTGCGGACAGACGCGACCGCAGATCTCCGGGAGCGGATTGGTCTCGTGCATCAGCGTCGCGGCTTCGAAGAGCCGACCGTCCTGCACGAGCTTCAGCCAGTTCGGAATGTAGTTGTGGACCGGGCAGGCATGCTCGCAATACGGATTGCCGCAATCGATGCAGCGGCCGGACTGCGAGGCGGCTTCCGACGACGCGAAGTCACCGGAGATCTCGCCATAGCCGAGCACGCGAACCGCCACGGGCACCGTCCGCGGCGTCTGCCGCGGAATGTCGAGGAATCGGAAGTCCTTCGCGCTCATGCGGCACTCCGCAGTTCTTCGGCCAGCGCGTCGAGACTCGCCGCCTTGGGTTTCACCAGCCAGAAACGCTGCAGCAGGCCGCGGAAATCGCCGAGGACGCGACGGCCCCAGGCGCTGCCGGTGAGTTCGGCGTGGCGCGCGATGAGCTGGCGCAGGTGCTGCATGTAGTGCTCCATGCCTTCGTGCGAAATGCGCACGATGTCGACGAGTTCGTGGTTGTAGCAGTCGACGAAGTTACGCTCGGTGTCGAGCACGTAGGCGAAGCCACCCGTCATGCCCGCGCCGAAGTTCAGTCCCGTGCGACCGAGCACCGCGACCACGCCGCCCGTCATGTATTCGCAGCAGTGGTCGCCCGCGCCCTCGACGACGGCCAGCGCACCCGAGTTGCGCACGGCGAAGCGCTCGCCCGCCTGGCCGGCGGCGAACAACTCGCCGCCCGTCGCGCCATAGAGGCAGGTGTTGCCGATGATCGACGCGTCCTGGCTGGCGAACGGCGAGTCGGCGGGCGGGCGCACGACGAGACGACCACCGGCCATGCCCTTGCCGACGCCGTCGTTGGCCTCGCCGATGAGCTCGATGTGCACGCCGGCGGCGTTCCACGCGCCGAGGCTCTGGCCCGCCGCGCCGGTGAGGTGGAGGTTGACCGGCTTGTCGCCCATGCCGGCATCCCCCCAGCGGCGCGCGACGTCGCCGGACAACCGCGCCCCGATCGCGCGATCGGTGTTGACGATCGGGTAATGGAACGTGCCGCCGAGACCGTCGGCGACCGCCGCGCGCGTGTCGGCGGCGATACGGTTGGCCAGCGACGCGGGATCGCGCATCGGATTGCGCGCGAACGTGCAGGCGAAATCCACCTGCGTGCCGAGGCCGTCCTCACCGATCAGCGGCGAGAGGTCGAGGCGCTCCTGTACCGGCGTCACGCCGTCGCGCTGCTCCAGGCGTTCGCTCTGGCCGATGAGTTCGGCCAGCGACCGCACGCCGAGGCGCGCGAGGTGACGACGCACGTCTTCCGCGATGAAGCGGAAGTAGTTCATCACCATGTCGGGCAAGCCGAGGAAGTGCTTCTGACGCAGCACGGGATGCTGCGTGGCGACGCCCGTCGCGCAGTTGTTCAGATGACAGATGCGCAGGTACTTGCAGCCGAGCGCCACCATCGGACCGGTGCCGAAGCCGAAGCTCTCCGCGCCGAGCATCGCCGCCTTGATGACGTCGAGGCCCGTCTTGAGGCCGCCGTCGGTCTGCAGGCGAACGCGGCCGCGCAGGTGGTTCAGGCGCAGCGTCTGCTGCGTTTCGGCGAGGCCGAGTTCCCACGGCGTGCCGGCGTATTTGATCGACGTGAGCGGGCTCGCGCCGGTGCCGCCGTCGTGGCCGGACACCGTGATGAGATCGGCACCGGCCTTGACCACGCCGGCGGCGACCGTGCCGACACCCGCGTGCGAGACGAGCTTCACGGAGACCAACGCCTGCGGGTTCACTTCCTTCAGGTCGTGGATCAGCTGCGCGAGGTCTTCGATCGAATAGATGTCGTGGTGCGGCGGCGGCGAGATCAGGCCGATGCCGGGCTTCGCGTAGCGCAGGCGCGCGATGGTCGCGTCGACCTTGTGGCCGGGGAGCTGACCGCCTTCGCCAGGCTTGGCACCCTGCGCGATCTTGATCTGCAATACCTCGGCGTTGACGAGGTACGCCGGCGTGACGCCGAAGCGGCCCGACGCCACCTGCTTGATCTTGGAGGCGCGATCGGTGCCGTAGCGCGACGGGTCTTCGCCGCCTTCGCCCGAGTTGCTGCGAGCGCCGAGGCGATTCATCGCGATCGCGAGCGCCTCGTGGGCCTCCGGCGACAACGCGCCGAGCGACATGCCCGCGGAATCGAAGCGCCGCAGGATGGCCTCGACGGGCTCCACCTCGTCGAGCGGCACGGGCGTTCCCTCGCGCGGCACGAGCAGGTCGCGCAGCGCGGAAGGCGGACGCGTGTCGACATGTCGCGCGTACTTCTCGTAGTCCGCGTAATCGCCCGTGCGCACGGCCACCTGCAGGCTCGCGATCACGTCCGGACCGTACATGTGGAATTCGCCGCCGTGCACGTACTTGAACAGGCCGCCGGCGCGGAGCGACTGCTCCTCGTCCCACGCCTCGGCCGCGAGCAGACGCTGCTCCTGCTCGAGGTCGTCGAACGTGGAGCCGCCGATGCGCGACGGCGTGCCGGGGAAGCACAGCGCCACGACTTCCGGCGCCAGGCCCACGATCTCGAACAGCTGCGCGCCGCGATACCCCGCGACGGTGGAAATACCCATCTTCGACAGGATCTTCAGCAGGCCCTTGCGGATGCCGCGACGGTAGTTGCGGCCGATCTCGCGCGGGGCACCTTCGCCGTTGCGGATGTACCCGCTGCGGCCCATGTCGAACAGGCTCTGGTACGCCAGCCACGGATAGATCGCGGTAGCGCCGAAACCGATCAGGCAGGCGAAGTGGTGCGGATCGCGCGGTGTCGCGGTCTCCACCATGATGTTGCACTGGCAGCGCAGGCCCGTGTCGACGAGGCGCGCATGCACCGCGCCCGTGGCCAGCAGCGAGTGGATCGGCAGCAGGTCGCGTCGCGGGTAACGATCGCTCAGGAACACCACCCTGACGCCGCCGCGCACGGCGGCCTCGACATCGTCGCAGATGCGACGCAGCGCCTGCTCCAGCGTCTCGCCGGCGCCGTACATGAGATCGAAACGCGGGGTGTCGGCGTAATCCGGGTTCGCGAGGATCTGGCGCAGCTTGCGCTGGGAAAGGATCGGCGAGTTGAGCAGGATCTGCTTCGCGTTCTCGGGGCCGAGATCGAAGATGTTCCGCTCCTGACCGATCTGCGTCACGAGCGACATGACCAGGCGCTCGCGCAGCGGATCGATGGGCGGATTCGTCACCTGGGCGAAGCCCTGGCGGAAGCGGTCGAACAACGGACGGATCTGCCGCGAGAGCACCGCCATCGGCGTGTCGTCGCCCATCGAGCCGGTTGCTTCGGCTTCCGTCTCCGCCAGCACCTTGAGCACGGATTCGCTCTCTTCGCGCGAGAGGCCGTAGAGCTTCTGGTAACGGCGGAGCTCGTCGGCCGGCAGCGGCTCGGCGGCGAGGCTGGGATCGATCAGGTCGGATTCGAGGTAGGTGACGCCGTCGCGCAGCCAGTCGCGGAACGGCGCGCGGGCGCGGTTGATCGCGTCGATGTCGGCATCGCGCAGCAGGCGGTGCTCGCGGAAGTCGACGGCGATCATCTCGCCCGGCGCCAGGCGTCCCTTCGCGACGATACGCGAGGACGGAACGTCCCAAAGGCCCGCCTCGGACGCCACGATCAGGTGGTTGTCGTCGGACAGCGCCCAGCGCGCCGGACGCAGGCCGTTGCGGTCGAGCGTGCACGCCGCGTAGCGGCCGTCGCACATGACGAGGCCGGCTGGCCCGTCCCACGGTTCGCTGTGCAGCGCGTAGTACTCGTAGAAGGCCGCGAGGTCTTCGTCGATGTCCTCGCGCGCCGCGTACGCCGGCGGCACGAGCACGCGCATCGCCGTCAGGAGATCCATGCCGCCCATCAGCAGCACTTCGAGCGCGTTGTCGAGGCTTTCCGAGTCGGAGCCCTTCTGCCGCACGAGCGGACCGATGTCGGAGAGGTCGACGCGCTCCGACCGCATGACAGAAGTGCGTGCCTGCATCCAGCGACGGTTGGCGCGGATCGTGTTGATCTCGCCGTTGTGCGCGAGGAAGCGGAACGGCTGCGCGAGCCGCCACTGCGGCGACGTGTTCGTGGAGAAGCGCTGGTGGAACACCACGGCGTCCGCCACGAGCGCGGGATGTTTCAGATCGGGATAGACGTCGCGGAGGTGACCCGGCGCGGCCATCGCCTTGTACCCGACGACTTCGCCGGAAAGCGACACCACGTAGAAATGCTCGTCGTCGGCCAGCGCGAGTTCGGCGCGGCGGCGCGCACGAAAGAGCGCGGCCTCGAACGCGGCCGATGACCATTCGTTCGGCGCGTCGACGAATACCTGGCGCACGCGCGGCATCGAGGCCGCGGCGAGCGGTCCGCAGGCCGACGCGTCCACGGCCACGTCGCGCCAGCCGGCGACGCGGAGTCCGACGTTGGCCAGTTCGTCCTCGAGCACGTGCGCCGCGGTCTCGTCGCCCGCGGGATCGAGGAAGACGACGCCGCTGGCGAAATGCGTCGCCAGCGCGATGCCCGCTTCGCCCGCGAGGGCGCGCAGCCACTCGACCGGGCGGCGCACGAGCACGCCGCAACCGTCGCCGCTGACGCCATCGGCGTTGACGCCGCCACGGTGGGAAAGTTTCGCCAGCGCGGCGAACGCGGTATCGACCAGCGCCGCGCTGGCGTGGCCGTCGATCTGCGCCACGATGCCGAAGCCGCAGCTGTCGTGTTCGAACGCCTCGTCGTAGAGGCGCGGAGTGCCTTGCTTCACCGTCCGCCTCCTGGGGCATTGGGTTGGTGCTGGGTCATTGCGTGCACGTGGCCCCGCGACCTGGAACGGTCGACTTTCACGTACACGCGGAGGGCATGCGGCTCACTTTAGACATATTTGCGGCGTTGCGTCAAAGTTTTTGGACGTCCAAACGAAATTCTTACGGGTATGGTCGCGACGAGCGGGCGCGTAGGAGCGGACCTGGCCGCGACTGCTTCTCGCCCCGGTCATCGGGCTGGCGCGCCAGCTCGCAGGTTCAGCCTCGACAGCTGTCGCGGCCGGGTCCGCTCCTACAGTCGGGGCGCGATGGGTAATAATCGGACGATGCGCCCATTCCACCGCCTGCCCCTCCTCCTGACCCTCGCCACCGCCGCTCTCGCACCCGTCCCGCCGGCCCGCGCCGCGCAGGAGGGCAAGGCCCGGGCCGAGCAGGACGACGCCCGGCAGAAGCTGGAGGGGGTCCGCAAGGACATCGACGCGCTGACGCGCGAGCAACGTGAGACGGCGAACAGCCGCGACGCGGCCAACGCGGCGTTGGCGAAACAGGCCGAGCAGGTGTCGGCGGCGGCCCGGGCGGTCCGCGACACGGATACCGAGCTCGAGCATCGCCGGCACGACCTGGAACAGCTCAACGCCCAGCGTGCGGCCATCCAGGCCGGCCTCGATACGCAGAAAGGGGCGCTGGGCGACCTCCTGCGTGCCACGTACACCCTCGGCCGGGGCTCCGACCTCCAGCTGCTGCTGGGCGACGAGGACGTGAACCGCATTTCCCGCGCGCTGGCGTACTCCCGTTACTTCCAGGAGAACCGCGTCGAGCGGATTCGGGCGCTGCTCGCGGATCTTTCCCGCCTGCAGGAGGTCGAAGCCGCCATCACGGCCGAACAGCAGAAGCTCGAGGCCACCCGGAAGGAGCGCGAGCAGCGCGCGGCGGAGCTGGAGAAGCAGCGCGCGTCGCAGCAGAAGCTCGTCGCCGAAGCCGACTCGAAGTACAAGGACCAGGCCCAGCGCATGGCGGCCCTGAAGCAGAACGAGCAGGACATGAACGCGCTCGTCGCGCGCCTGCAGAAGGTGATCGACGAGGCCGCGAAGGCGGCCGAGGCGCCGCCCCCCGCGAAGGGCGCGCCGAGCGCGCCGGTCGGCAACCTGCGCGGCAACCTGCCCTGGCCCGCGAGTGGCCCCGTGCACGCTTACGGCAACGGCGTGATCATCGTCGCGCCGCGCGGCAGCGAGGTGAAGGCGGTCGCGCGCGGCCGCGTCGTGTTCGCCAGCTTCCTGCGCGGCTACGGCATGATGATCATCGTCAACCACGGCAACGGCTTCATGAGCATGTACGGCAACAACGAGACGCTGCTGCACGGCGTGGGCGACACGGTGGAGGCCGGCCAGGCCGTCGGCACCGCCGCGGCGCCCGCCGGCGACAACGGCGCTTACTTCGAGCTGCGCCAGGGCGGCAAGCCCATCGACGCGCGCGCATGGCTCGGCAAACGGCATTGATCACGGAGACAGGCATGCGCCAGCACCCCCTTCGCCTCGCCCTCGCGCTCGCCCTCGGCGTGCTGGCGGTTCCCGCCAGCGAGGCCCAGCAGGCGAAACCGGTACGGCAGCCCGACGCGCCCGCCGCGTCGTCCACCACCGCGGCGGCCGTGGTGCAGCAGGCCGACGACACGGTGAGCCTGGAGGACATCCGCAATTTCACGCGGGTGTATCACATCGTGCAGCAGGCCTATGTCGAGAAGCTCGACAACAAGAAGATCATGAACGCCGCGATCGGCGGCATGCTGCAGAACCTCGATCCGCACAGCGAATACCTCGACAAGGAGGGCCTCGACGAACTCGACGAGGACACCACCGGCCAGTACGGCGGGCTCGGCATCGAGGTGCTCCAGGTCGACGGCATGCTGAAGATCGTCGCGCCCATCGACGATACGCCGGCCTCGCGCGCGGGCATCAAGCCGGGCGACACGATCCTCAAGGTCGACGGCATGGTCGTCGACGGGCAGAACATCGACGACGCGTTCAAGAAGCTGCGCGGCGATCCGGGCAGCAAGATCGTGCTGACGATCCTCCACGAGAAGTCGGACAAGCCGATCGACATGCCGCTGGTGCGCGAGCGGATCAACGTCACCAGCGTGAAGGTGCGTCCGCTGGAGCCGGGGTACGTCTACATCCGCCTCAGCCAGTTCCAGGAAGACACCTCCACCGACCTGGACCGCAAGCTCTCCGACTACATCAAGAAGAACGGCGCGCCGAAGGGCGCGGTGCTCGACCTGCGCTCCAATCCCGGTGGCCTGCTCACCACGGCGGTCGGCGTCGCGGACACGTTCCTCGACAGCGGCACCATCGTGACCACGAAGGGCCGGCTGCCCGACGCCAACCTGCATTTCGACGCGCACCCGGGCGACCTGCTCAAGGGCGCCCCCATCGTGATCCTCGCCGACAACGGGACCGCGTCGGCGGCGGAGATCGTGTCCGGCGCGCTGAAGGACAACCATCGCGCGCTGATCATGGGCCGCCGCACGTTCGGCAAGGGCGTCGTGCAGACGGTGATCCCGCTCGACGAAACGCATGCCGTTAAGATCACCACGGCGCGCTATTACACGCCCAACGGCACATCGATCCAGGCCGAGGGCATCAAGCCCGACATCGCGCTGGCCGATCTTTCGGTGAACAAGTCGGATGCCGCGCCCCAGCTGATCGGCTCCGAGGCCGACCTGCGCAATCACCTGGCGAACGAGAAAGCCTCGACGGGCGATGCGACGACGAGCGACGACGACGGAAAGCTCGCACTCGAGGACTACGCGCTCTCGCAGGCGCTGAACGTGCTCAAGGGCCTGGCGCTGAACCGGGCCAGGTGACGTTGGGCGAGCGGCCGAAAGGTGGCGCGCGAGCCTGATGACCGGGGCGGAAAGCTGTCGCGGCCGGGTCCGCTCCCACAAGGGCCACCGCTATTGTTGGAGCGGACCTGGCCGCGATCGCTCTTGAGGCCGAACCTGCAAGCTGGCGCGCGAGCCTGATGACCGGGGCGAAGAGCGGCCGCGGCCGGGTCCGCTCCAACGGCGGTGGCTGTGGGAGCGGACCTGGCCGCGACAGCTCTTGAGGCCGAACCTGCGAGCTGGCGCGCGAGCCTGATGACCGGGGCGAAGAGCAGTCGCGGCCGGGTCCGCTCCAACGGCGGTGGCTGTGGGAGCGGCCCTGGCCGCGACAGCTCTTGAGGCCGAACCTGCGAGCTGGCGCGCGAGGCTGGAGGCCGGGGCGAGAAGCTGTCGCGGCCAGGGCCGCTCCTACCGTAGCGGTCGGGCCTGGGGGTCTTACCAGAGCTTCCACCACGGACGGGTGGCTTTCTCCACCGCCCGGCGCGCCTTGCGCGGCAGATCCGGATCGACCGGCGCGGATGGCGTGGCATCGGCGAACGACCAACCGTCGCACGCCGCGGCGCCGTAGGCGGAGGCCGGCAGGTCGGCATGGAACGTCGTGACACTCTGCGCCAGTTCGACCGGCAGCGAGTAGTAATGGTCGACGTCGTCACCTTCGGCGTCCGCGGCGTCCTGCATCGCCTCGATGCGCGCGTGGATCGCGTCGAACGCCGGCGGCAGGCCACCACTGGTGGAGAGGTGCCGTGAATCGTCCTGCTGGCCGTCGTGCTCCGCGCGCCAGTTGCGCAGGCCGTTCACGTAGCAGGCGGACGAACTCACCATGACCTGATCGTCGTATTCGCATACCAGCACGGTGCAGCCGCGCGAGAGGCGGCGCATCTCCGCCTCGGCGATCAGCGGCGCGGCGAAGCGCGACACGACGACGAACCAGCCGTTCGGCAGGTCGAGCGAATAGCCCCGACCGGGATGCGTGGCGACCTTGCCGTTTCGCACGAGGTCCATCGCGGCGAGCACCTCGTCGCCGCGCTTTCCCTTGACCGCGAACCAGCCGATCGAGGCCCCCATGCGTTACTCCGCGGGCGCCGGCTTCAGCAGGAACCTCACGGCGAGCAGGCCCAGCTCGTAAAGGATGCACATGGGCACCGCCAGCATGATCATCGACAGCAGGTCGGGCGGCGTGATGAAGGCGGCGATCGCGAACGCGCCGACGATGGCGTAACCCCGGCCCTTGCTGAGCTTCTCGGCATCCACGACGCCGATCGCGGCGAGGATCACCACGGCGACCGGCACCTCGAAGCAGAGGCCGAAGGCGAAGAACATCAACATCACGAAGTCGAGGTAATGCGTGATGTCGGTCATCATCGCGACGCCCTCGGGCGTCACGGCGTTGAGGAACTTGAACGCCGCGGGCAGGACGATGAAATACGCGAACGCGCAACCGGAATAGAACAGCACCAGCGACGCCACCAGCAGCGGTCGCGCAAGGCGTTTCTCATGCCGGTACAGGCCCGGGCTGACGAACGCCCAGAGCTGGTAGAGGATCATTGGCATGCTGACGAACAACGCGACGAAGAAGGCCAGCTTCAGCGGCGTGACGAACGGGCTCGCGACCTCGGTGGCGATGAGGTGCGCACCGTGCGGCATGCGCTCGACGAGCGGGCGCGCCAGTTCGGCGTAGAGGTAATTGGCGATCGGGACGAGGGCCAGCAGCACCAGCAGCAGCACGACGATCGCGCGCATCAGCCGGGAGCGGAGCTCCATCAGGTGGGAGAACAGCCCTTCTTCGACCACGTCCTCCGGGGACGGATCGGGTTCACGTGCGGTCATGCGGTTCCGTTCCCGACGGCGCCTTGCCGTCGCGGTTCAATGGCAGCATGTCGACCGCCGGATCGGGGTCGCGCGGCTCGACGCGTGCGGCCTGGGTTTCCGTGATGGTGTCGCGCATGCTGTCGCCGGCCTCGCGCAGCCGGGCGCCGGCATCGCGGAAGCCCTCGCCCGCGTCGCGGAAATCCTTGCGGACACTGTCGTGCGTGGCGCGGGCGTTGTCGGCGGTCTCGCGCAGGGTGCGCTTGATCTCCTCGGCGTGGATCTCGCGCTCGACCTCGGCGCGGACGCTGTCCCAGCCGTTACGCACGCGCCGCAGCAACGCGCCCGCGGTGCGGGCGGCGTGCGGCAGGCGCTCGGGTCCGAGGACGATGAGCGCCACCACCGCCAGGAGCAGCAGCTTGCCGATGCTGATGTCGATCATGGCGCGGCCGGATCAGGGGGTGCGGTCGCGCGGCTCGCCGGCTTCGCTGTGGGCCGGCGGGACCTGGGCGGCCGGCGGCGGATCGGCGCGGAGCTTCTCGTCGCCCTGGCGGGTCTGGCGGGTGTCGTCGTCGCCGTCCATGCCCTTCTTGAAGTCGCGCATGGCACCGCCCAGGTCCGAGCCGATGTTGCGCAGCTTCTTCGTGCCGAAGATCAGCACGACGACAAGCAGCAGGAGGACGATATGGGTAATGCTCATGGAAACCTCGGGGGCACCGCCGGGGCGCCGGTCTGGGACGGGGATTACTTCTGAGTGTACTCCTCCAGTGTATCCCTGAACGCGTTGACCTCGCTTGGAACATTCGTGACACCGCCCTCGAAAATGCGACGGGCCGTGATGCCGGGGCCGTAGATCTCCTCGTTGGAGTCGTCGTCGATGCTGATGCGCGATCCGTCGAGCGAAATGCCCGCGAAGAGGCCCTTGGCGCGGGAATAGGTGTAGATCTCCGCGTTCATCTTGCCGTTGGTCGCGGCCATGGCGGAGCGGCCGACCGGGCCGGCGGCCGCGGAGGCGCTGGCGCCCATGGTGAACTGGCCGTCGATGATCTGGTCGACGCCCTTGTGGGTGCGGAAGACGAGGATCACGTCGATCGACTGGATGCCGGCCTGGAAGCCGACGCCGGCCGCCGCGGTGGAGATGAAGTTGGGGTTCGACCATTCACCGGAGCAGTCGCGCTTCTGGGCGATGAGGCCCTCACCCTTGGCGCCGGAGAAGACGAAGCCACCCTTGACCATGCCGGGGATGATCGCGACGGCGCAGGCGTTCTTCAGAAGATCCGACGGGATCGACTTGTCCGGAGCGTCGTTCATCATCTCCTTGAGCACACGGACGGCCTCGGTCGCCTGCTTTCTCGGCGGATCGGCCGCCTGGGCCGCCATCGCGGGAACGAAGGCGAGAAGGCCGAGGGCGAGCAGTCGGGACGGGCGTGGGGTCATCGTGTGGGCTCCTTTCATGCACGGGATGGCGCGGGCTGCGGCAATCGGCGCGGGAACCGGCAGCCCGCCCTGTGGCAGACTGGAAGGATCCCCGCGAGCGCCATACGCCCATGCCAGGTACCCCGAACTATACCGGCCTCGCCGGCCATTCCCATGACGTCCTGCCCCGCGTCGGCGTCCTCCTGGTTAACCTCGGTACACCTGACGCGCCCACCGCCGCGGCGGTCCGGCCCTACCTGGCGCAGTTCCTCGGCGATCCCCGCGTCATCGAATACCCGCGACTGCTCTGGAAGGCGATCCTGCACGGCGTGATCCTGCGGATCCGCCCGAAGCGCTCCGCCCATGCCTACGCCCGCATCTGGACCCCCGAGGGCTCGCCCCTGCGGACCGGCAGCGAGGCGCTGGCGGCGGCGCTGCAGGCGGAACTCTCGGCCGTCGTGCCGGGGCCCGTCCGGGTGGCGCTGGCCATGCGCTATGGGCGACCGGACGTCGCGAGCCGCGTCGCCGAGCTCCAGCGCGAGGGCGTGCGTCGCCTGATCGTGCTCCCGCTGTACCCGCAGTACTCCGCCACCTCGACGGGGAGCGTCTTCGACGCCGTCGCCGACACCGTCAAGGGCCTGCGCTGGCCACCCGAACTGCGCCAGATCAATGATTACCACGCCGAGGCGGCGTACATCGAGGCACTGGCGGCGAGCGTCCGGGCGCATTGGGCCGCCAACGGCCGCGGGGAAAAGCTGCTGCTGAGCTTCCACGGCATTCCCGAGCGCTACCTGCGCGCCGGCGACCCGTATTTCTGCCAGTGTCACGCCACGGCGAGACTGTTGCGCGAGGCGCTGGGCATGGGCGAGGACGAGGCGCTGATCAGCTTCCAGTCTCGTGTGGGACGCGAGCGCTGGCTCCATCCCTACACCGACGAGACCGTGAAGCAGCTGGGTGCGAAGGGCCTCAAGCGCATCGACGTGATCAGTCCGGGCTTCGCGGTCGACTGCCTCGAGACGCTCGAGGAGATCGCCATGCAGAACGCCGATTTCTTCCGCGAAGCGGGTGGCGAAACCCTGAGCTACATCCCCTGCCTCAACGCGACGCCGTCGCACGTGCGCGCGCTGGCGTCGCTCGTGCTGCGCCATGGCCAGGGCTGGCCGGAGTTCTCCCCGGATTACGACGCCGCGGCGGAGGCCGTCCGCCTCGCCGCGGCCCGCGAGCGCGCCCGCGCGGTGAGCAGCGATGCGTGAATTGAAGGTCGCGATTCCCGGCCTGGAACTGGCCGGCCTGAGCTGGGGCGAACCCGATGCGGCGCCCCTCATCCTGTTGCACGGCTGGCTCGACAACGCGGCGAGTTTCGCGCTGCTGGCGCCACGACTGGCCGACCGCTTCCATGTGATCGCGCTCGATCTCCCCGGCCACGGCCACTCGGCGCACCTGCCCGAGGGCACCGTCTACCAGCACGTGGATTATGCGCGCGCGGTACTCGCCGCCGCCGACGCGCTCGCCCTCCCGCGCTTCCACCTGCTCGGCCACTCGCTGGGCGCGGGCGTCGCGACGATGGTGGCGATCGCCGCGCCGGAACGCATTCGTGCGCTCGCGCTGATCGAAGGCCTCGGCCCGCTCGGCGACGACGGCTCGCGCACCCTCGACCGCTTCCGCGAGGCGATGGCATCGAAAGCCGAGGGCAACCGCCCCCTGCGCGTGTTCGCGTCGATCGACGACGCTGCCCGCGCACGTGCGCTCGCCAGCGGCCTCGACGCCGGCCTCGCGACGCACATCGTCGCGCGAGGGCTCCGTGAGGTCGAGGGCGGGTACAGCTGGCGGAGCGATCCGCGGTTGTCCCGTCCTACCGCGATCCGGCTCGCCGAAACCCAGGTGATGGCGCTGCTGCTCGGCCTCGCGGCGCCCACGTCGCTCCTGCTCGCCCGCCCGCATCCGCCCTACCTCGAACCGGAAGCGTTGCAGATCCGCATCGACTGCGTCGACGACATCCGCGTCACGCACATGGATGGCGGCCACCACCTCCACCTCGAACATCCCGAAGCCGTCGCGAACTGGCTGCACGCCGCGCTGTAGTTGCAAGCAGCGAGCCTGCGAGCTGGCGCGCAAGCGCGACAACCGGGGCGAAAAGCCGTCGCGGCCGGGGCCGCTCCCACAGTGGCGGGCGGGTGTGGGAGCGGACCTGGCCGCGACAGCCTTTGAGGCCGAACCTGCGAGCTGGCGCGCAAGCCTGACGCCCGGGGCGAAAAGCCGTCGCGGCCGGGGCCGCTCCCACAACGGCGATCGGTGGTGGGAACGGACCTCGAGGCCGAACCTGCGAGCTGGCGCGCGAGCCTGACGACCGGGGCGAAAAGCCGTCGCGGCCGGGGTCGCTCCCACAACGGCGGCCGGGTGTGGGAGCGGACCTGGCCGCGACCGCTCTTGAGGCCGAACCTGCGAGCTGGCGCGCAAGCCTGATGACCGGGGCGAGAAGCCGTCGCGGCCGGGGCCGCTCCCACATGATGTTCCGGGCGCAGCCCGCATCACGGCATCGGAGTGGCCTGCACTCAATGCGAAGCACATTCGACATCCTGTCCCGATGCCGATACGACCGGGTACAGCCGTCCTCCGGCGAGGACGATCATCGATTCCAGGACATGCCTACCTCCTGACGACAGCGACCCGGGACAGGACTCCCCTATTCCAAGATACCGAGGTTGCGCGCGCCGTAAGTCGCGTCGTCCACGATGCGACGACCTGGTCCGACGCGACACTGCTTGCGTGGGTTCTCATGCCGGATCACTGGCACGGTCTCCTCGAGTTGGGCTGCACTTCGCTGCCCGAATGCATGTCGCGATTCAAAGCGTGTTCCGCGCGCGCGACGGGGCGGGGATCCATTTGGCAGAGCGGATATCACGACAGCGCGGTTCGCTCGGGCGCGTCTTTGATCGAAGCGGCACGGTACATCGTTGCGAATCCCGTGAGAGCCGGGCTGGTTAGAAGAGCAGTGGACTACCCTTACTGGAATGCCGTCTGGCTGTGAGTGTGGGAGCGGCCCTGGCCGCGACAGCCTTTGAGGCCGAACCTGCGAGCTGGCGCGCAAGCCTGACGACCGGGGCGAAAAGCCGTCGCGGCCGGGGCCGCTCCCACAGTGGCGGCCGGGTGTGGGAGCGGACCTGGCCGCGACAGCTCTTGAGGCCGAAGCTGCGAGCTGGCGCGCGGGCCCAATGACCGGGGCGAGAAGCCGTCGCGGCCGGGTGTGGGAGCGGCCCTGGCCGCGACAGCCTCTGAGGCCGAACCTGCGAGCTGGCGCGCAAGCCTGACGACCGAGGCGAAAGGCCGTCGCGGCCGGGGCCGCTCCCACACACACAGCTGGATACGGGGGGATCAGGCTACCGGGTCGAAATGCAGGCCCGTCTGGATGACCGGATCGACGAGCCAGTGGTCGGCGAGCAGGAAGGCGAACAGCACCATCAGGTAGACGATCGAGTAGTTGAACGTCTTCATCGCGAAGAGTTCGTCGGGCGGATTGAGCAGGCGGATCGCGTACCAGAGGAAGCCCGCGCCGAGCACCACCGCGCCGAACAGGTAGATCAGGCCGCTCATGCCCGTGAAGAACGGCAGCAGCGTCACGACGAAGAGCAGGATCGTATAGAACAGGATGTGCCAGCGGGTGTAGGTGACGCCATGCGTCACCGGAAGCATCGGCACCTGCGCGCGGGAATAGTCGTCGACGCGGAAGATCGCCAGCGCCCAGAAGTGCGGCGGGGTCCACACGAAGATGATCAGCAGCAGCTGCAACGCGTACGGATGCAGCGAGTCGGTGACCGCGGTCCACCCGAGCATCGGCGGCGCGGCGCCGGCGATGCCGCCGATCACGATGTTCTGTGGCGTCGCGCGCTTCAGGTACGCGGTGTAGATCACCGCGTAGCCGATGAGCGAGCAGAACGTCAGCACCGCGGTGAGCATGTTCACGAGGAACACGAGCACGAGCATCGACACGATGCCCAGCGACAGCGCGAAGACGAACACCTGCAACGAGGTCAGCTGCCCCGTGGCGAGCGGCCGGTGCGAGGTGCGCGCCATGACCTTGTCGATGCGCTGGTCGATCAGGTGGTTGAACGCGGCGGCGGAGGCGGACGCGAGCCAGATGCCCAGCGTGCCGAAGACGACGGCGTGCCACGTCGGCAGGACGCGCTGCCCGTTCGGATCCACGGCGAGGAACATGCCGATGACGGCGCAGAAGACCAGCAGCGCGACGACGCGCGGCTTCGTCAGTTCGAGGTATTGACCGAGGACGCTCACGGGGACTCCGACGCGGGCAGGCGCTGCGTGTTCGCCAGGGCCACCAGCAGGGTGAAGAGCAGGAGCGCGGCGACGCCATTGTGCGCCGTCGCGACGGGCAGCGGCAGGCCGAGGTGGACGTTGCCGATGCCGAGCAGCACCTGCGCCACGAGGACCACGGCGACCGCGATGCCGACCTTGCGCAGCCCATGACGGGCGAGGCGGTGCGAAAGCCACGCGAGGTAGCAGAACGTGATGAGCGCGCCGATGCGATGCGCGATCTGGATGGCGCTGCGTGCGGCCATGTCGAGCACGCCGCCTTCGTAGTTCACACCGATGCCTCGCCAGAGCACGAACGCCTGCGGGAAATCGGTCTGCGGCCACCACTGGCCCAGGCACTTCGGAAAATCGGTGCCGCAGGCGAGCGCGGCGTAGTTCGAGCTGGTCCAGCCACCGAGCGCGATCTGGCAGACGAGCACCACGATGCCGATCGCCACCGGCGCCCGGAGCGCGGCGTAGCGGTCGTCGGGCGATCCGACGCGCCACCAGCGCAGCGCGGCCCAGGCGAGCAGCGCGAAAGTGGCGAGACCGCCGAGGAGGTGCCCCATGACGACGATCGGCTTCAGCAGCAGCGTCACCGTCCACATGCCGAGCATCGCCTGGAAGATGATCACGGCGAGCGCCGCGACGCCGACCTTCCATGCCCCAGGCCGGTCGAGCGTGGCGGCGGCGACCAGCGGCAGCGCGATCGCCAGCGCGGACAGGAAGGACGAAACGACGTGTTCGCCACGTATGTACATCACGACGCCCACCGCCGCGAAGACGGCGGCCACGACGACCGCGACCGTCGCGAAACGACGTCGCCACGCGGCGATCACGGCGATGGCCAGCACCATCACGCCGAGGCTACCCGCGAGGAAACGATGCACCTGCTCGCGCCACGCCTTGTGCGTTTCGTACGGGCGATCGGGGAACGCCTCATTCGCGCGCGCGATGTCCTGCGCATGTCCGGGCCACGTGGCCTTGCCGTAGCAGGTCGGCCAGTCGGGGCACGAAAGACCGGCGTTGGACAGGCGCACGAAGGCGCCGAACATCACGACGCAGAAGGCGAACAGCGCGGCAAGCAGCGCGAGGGTGCGCAGCGTCTTCACGGCACGGGGCGACATCAGCGGATCACCTTCTGCAGGTCCTTGCGCAGGCCGTTCGGATCGAAACCGGCCGGATACCAGGCGAGCGCCGTGGCGTTGGATTCGACGAGGACGGTGGCAACGCTGTCCGGCTCCGTCGGCCGGAACGCATCGAACGCGTTCGACGGATCGGTGCCGACGGCGTAATCGCCCATCACCGACGCGGCATCGGCGCCTTCCGGCGCGGCGCCGATGTACAACAGGCGCAGCCGGTCGGCGTTGCGGTTGAGTACGATGCGCGCGTTGCGCATGAGCGCGAGCGTCTGGAGGCACCGCGCAGCGCAGCCAGGCCCGGGCAGCGCGACGAGCGTGAGGCGCGGCTCGCTGTCACGCCATGCCCAGGGCGCACCGCCGACATCGACACGCACGTCGGCGAGGCTGCGCTGCGGCACGATCGGCTGCCCGTTGCCCTTGCCCTGCGGCTGCCAGCCGGACAGCGTGAGCAGGCCGGCGGCGACGATCGGCGCGAGGAACACGAGCATGATCAGCACCAGCTTCAGCCGGCCGGCACGTGCTTTTTCAGGAGAGGCGATCGGATCGGTCATGGGTCGTGAACGCGGCCTAGCGACGCTTGCGATGCAGGAGGACGAAGATCACCACCGCGGCCAGCGCGAAGGTGAACCATTGGAAGGCATAGGCGCGATGCCGCGCCGGTGGCATGAAGCCCGGTGTCCAGTCGCGCGCGTACAGCGTCGCCGGATCGGGATCGAGCAGCAGCACGCGAGGATACAGCGAGTGCCCGAGGTCCGCCCCGATCTCGCCGAGATCGACGTAGACCATGGTCTTCTCCGCGCCCGTCTGACCCGGCAGCGGATTGCCGCCCATGCGCATGCCGACGCCCGGCGTGGGCGCGTAAAGCCCGTGGACGTGCGTCGGCCCGGCGGGCAACGGCGGCAGTTTCGGGTTGGCGCCCTGCTCCTTCGGCAGGAAGCCGAGATCGACGAGGAGGTACGGATCGCGCCCTTCAGGCGAGAACGGCGCATAGACGTGCACGCCGACCTGCCCGGCATGGGTCTGGTCGTCGAGCACGTAGTAGTGGCCGGGCACGAACTTGCCACGCACGTCGAGCCGCGGATAGCGATCCTCCGGCGGCGCGTCCGCGATCATCCCGAATTCCTCGACGCCCGCCGCGGCGGATGCGGCGAAGCGCCGCAGGAGCTCATCCTTTTCGCCGGCGCGATCGAGCTGCCACACGCCCAGGCGCACGAAAACGAGCACACCGGCCACCGTGAGTGCGACAGCGAACCACGTCGGACGGCGCAGAAAGGTCATGCAAGACCCCGCGTCGCCACCGCTATACTCGGATTGTCGCAATGGGGCGGAAGGGTCACGTGGAAACCATCTATAAATACGCGCTGGTGATCCTGCTGCTGGTGGTGCTGTTCAACCTCGGCCAGGCCCTGTTCTTCATGATGACCGACAAGGGCCAGAGCAAGCGCACCGTCTGGGCGCTCACCCGTCGCATCGGCCTGTCGTTGCTGCTCATCGCCATGGTGGCGCTGGGCATCTTCATGGGTTGGCTGCACCCCCACGGGGTCGGCCAATTCTAGCGCGCCTGGCCAGGGGGCCAAGGCGCGGTGCGGCATTTGGTGCCGGTTCGGTGTGGGGAGGCGCGCCGCCGACACGTGGGGGTTGCGACGAGGCGGCCCGCTGCCGCGGGATCGCCGATCTGATCGGCTCCCACCACAATCACCTGGAAGCGGGCGGCGCAGCGGGCCGACACAGTCCGTCAATCGACCAAAAGGCCGGATAGCGTAGCCGGCTCGCCATTGCCGGTAGCGGCAGGCGCTGCGCTGAGCCTCCCATGCATCAGGCCGGACGGAAAGATGACCCGACCGCTGTCTAGAGCGTGCAATTCATGTCGAACTCCGCACGGGACTTCAGTCCATACGCGTCGGTGAACTCGACTTCCCACCTAATGGTACCCGCACCCGGGTTACTGGATGCACAGCCTGCACGAGTAACGAACGGCGACGACGTTTCAGGGAGCGATTGG
Source organism: Luteibacter sp. 3190 (assembly GCF_031456385.1). Taxonomy (NCBI): domain Bacteria; kingdom Pseudomonadati; phylum Pseudomonadota; class Gammaproteobacteria; order Lysobacterales; family Rhodanobacteraceae; genus Luteibacter; species Luteibacter sp. 3190. Next base: position 602,006 of record NZ_JAVDUO010000002.1, read on the forward strand.
GTGCCCCCGGTGCACTTCCAACCTGGCGGGCACTCTATAGCCTTTGTGACTCGCAGGACCGGAAACGTCGGGTGTCCCGTGAAGGGCGCTTCCAGATTCCCTGACTCACCACGCTTCAATGTGATGTCGGGATGGTCGACGATCTCAAATGGTTCAGGAACCGACTGCTGGAGATACATTCGGTAGCCCTTTTCCATTCCCCTCATCGCAGCCTTCTGAAACTCAGGATCCGCCAGGGCAGCGGCGTCGTCAGGATTCGTATGGAAGCCCACTTCGGCGATTACACTGATCATCTTCGCTTCGCGATTCTCCGCGAGGTTCGCGGCATGAGGATTTGATGCAATCGAGTAACCCTCGTAGGCTGTGAGCGAGTGAATGCTTTCCTTCATGTAGAACAGGATGCTTGCAGCAAGCTTGGCGTCTTCCGATCGGCCGGTTTGATAGTAGACACGCGCTCCCCTCGTCGCGGGATCCGCAGCGTTGGTATGGACGTGGAGCATTGCGTCGACCCCAAGGAAGTTGGCGTAGAAGGGGCGGCTATAGATGTCCTCGTCGCGCTCCACCAGCGCATAGTCCTGATCACCTTTGCTGTTCCATATGCCAGTCTCTTCAGGGTAAAGCTCCTTGAGATGATAGCGCGCGCCCACCTTCCACCACGGCTGTCCACTCTCGAGATGTAGAGACTGACTTTCAGATCGTACCTGCACCGTCTGTGCATCGCTGCGCTCGTTCAGGTAGGTGGCGAGGTCGGAAGCCATGATCGGGGTTACAAAGTCCTCGGTGATGCCGTTCGACTCCGCGCGGGCCGGCCTCCAGTCCTTGTACGTCCGATGAAAGTAGAGACCATGTCCCGCCGAGACCATGACCTTCGTGACGGGAATCGGCGCACCAGTTGCTGATGCGCGAGGGGGATTCTGTCGTGGATCAGGCCTGCGATCCTCGGGGAAGTAGTCGTAGATATCGCGCCCTCCGAACAGAAATTCGACTCCGCTTACCGGCGCAACGCTCTCCGCGCGAGAAATCACCTCGTTCATGATCTCCATGAGGTGGTCCTCGAATTCTCCGCCATTGACCTTGGGAACGTACCCGGCGCCAAGGTCGACGATGATGGATCGTCCGTCATCGGCATACCTGACGATGGGATGCGGAATGATTCCCTGTCCTTCCATACGTTCTTGTGCGGCAACGATCGTCCGGATCCGACCCGCGAGTTCTTGCTCGATCGAGTCGCGTTGGCGCTGCGTCGGCACGTTCGTCTGCATCTCGTCCGACATGCCTGCGCTAGGCCTTGCCATAGCCGGCGTCGCAATAATGGCTCCGAGACACCCCACCATGACCCATTGAGCAAGCACAACCTTCACTTTCCTTCCATTCTTCAAACCAAACCTCCCGAATTGAAACTGCACGCGCGTTGGCCCCTCGCTCATGATCGCGAAGCTGGCTTTTCTCGTATAAGGGACGATTACGCTGAAAGCCGCATGGCAAGCGATCCACCACGTGGACACGCCACCACGTCCGACGCTTCATGGAGGCAGACTGTCGCTTTACTCCAGGCAGAGCCGTCTGGGAATCGGGACGTATTCCGACAGCAGCGCCGATACGCAGACTAGGGAACGACGATTCGGCTGTCTGTCATCCCGAGTGTCGAATCATTGCCGATTTACGGCAAAAATCGTCGGCGCGATGTTCGATGGCCCAGGGCTCGCCGACACGGGCGCGCGTGAAATGACTAAATGAAAAAGCCGCCTTTCGGCGGCTTTTTTTTGGCTCAGAGCACGTAGACGAAGAGGAATAGCGCCAGCCAGACCACGTCGACGAAGTGCCAGTACCAGGCGACGGCCTCGAAGCCGAAGTGGTCGTCCTTCGAGAAGTGGCCCTTCGCGCAGCGCACCCAGATGATCGCCAGCATGATCGTGCCGAGCGTCACGTGCATGCCGTGGAAGCCGGTGAGCATGAAGAACGTGGCGCCGTAGACGCCGCTGCCGAGCGTGAGGTTGAAGTGCTCGTACGCTTCGGCGTACTCGTGCGCCTGGAACCACAGGAACAGGCAGCCCAGCAGCACGGTGGCGCCGAGGCCGACGAGCAGCGTCGTGCGGTGGCCGGCCTTCAGCGCGTGGTGCGCGATGGTGATCGTGACGCCGGACGAGAGCAGGATCAGCGTGTTCAGCAGCGGCAGGCCCCACGCCGGGATCGTCTGGAACGCGCCGCCGATCTTCTCGGGACCGCCGCCACCGGAAGCGCCCCACGCGGCGTTGTAGCCTTCCCAGATGAACTGGTGGGTCAGCACGCCGTGGCCTTCGCCGCCGAGCCAGGGCACCGCGAACAGGCGGGCGTAGAACAGCGCGCCGAAGAACGCGCCGAAGAACATGACCTCGGAGAAGATGAACCACATCATCCCCATGCGGAACGAGCGGTCGACCTGGCCGTTGTAGTTGCCGGCCAGCGATTCGTTGATCACCGAGCGGAACCACCCGAAGAACATGCCCAGGATCATGGCGATGCCGACCCAGAACAGCGGCTTGCCGAACCCGGTCTGGCCCGGCTCGGCGTTCAGCCAGTGCGCGGCACCGAAGACGGTGACGAACATGGAGACGGCGGCCACGATCGGCCAGTAGCTCTTGCTCGGTACGAAGTAGACGTCGTGTTGCTGGTGACCCATGGTGGTTTCCCGTGGATGTCGCTTGGTTTAGCCGGTCAGACCTTCAGCATCTGCAGGATCGAGATGACGAACACCGCGACCGCGAAACCGCCCGCGATCAGCGCGGTGCGGCGGGCGCGCCGGCGGCGCGCCTCGATGTCGGTATCCGTCATGCCGTGCATCGATCAGTGTTCCGTGTTGCCGTGGGCGAGCTCGTCGTCGTGGATGACCGGCGGCACGTCGAAGGTGTGGAACGGGGCCGGCGACGGCACGGTCCACTCGAGGCCCTTCGCCCCCTCCCACGAACGGTCCGCGGCCTTCTTCTTCGAGAAGAACACGCAGTGGATCACGACGCCGAGGAAGATCAGCTGCGAGGCGCCGAACCAGAAGCCGCCGATCGAGCTGATCATGTTGAAGTTGGCGAACGCGACGTTGTAGTCGGGGATGCGGCGCGGCATGCCCGCCAGGCCCAGGAAGTGCTGCGGGAAGAACAGCACGTTGACCGAGATGACGCTCGACCAGAAATGGATCTTGCCCCACGTCTCGCTGTACATGTTGCCCGACCACTTCGGCAGCCAGTAGTACGCCGCCGCCATGATCGAGAACGCGGCACCGGTCACCAGCACGTAGTGGAAGTGCGCCACCACGAAGTACGTGTCGTGGTACTGGAAGTCGGCCGGCGCGAGCGCGAGCATCAGGCCCGAGAACCCGCCGATGGTGAACAGGATCACGAAGGCGATCGAGAACAGCATCGGCGTCTCGAAGGTCATCGAGCCGCCCCACATCGTCGACACCCAGTTGAACACCTTCACGCCCGTCGGCACGGCGATGAGCATCGTGGCGTACATGAAGAAGATCTCGGCGCCCATCGGCAGGCCCACGGCGAACATGTGGTGCGCCCAGACGATGAACGAGAGGAAGGCGATCGAGGCGATGGCGAACACCATCGCGCGGTAGCCGAAGATCGGCTTGCGCGAGAACGTCGGGATGATCTCCGAGATGATCCCGAACGCCGGCAGGATCATGATGTAGACCTCGGGATGCCCGAAGAACCAGAAGATGTGCTGGAACAGCACCGGGTCGCCGCCGCCGGCGGCATTGAAGAAGTTGGTGTGGAAGTACTTGTCGGTCAGCAGCATCGTGACCGCGCCGGCGAGCACCGGCATCACCGCGATCAGCAGGAACGCCGTGATCAGCCAGCTCCACACGAACACCGGCATCTTCAGCAGGTCCATGCCCGGCGCGCGCATGTTGAGGATGGTGGCGATGATGTTGATCGCGCCCATGATCGAGCTGATGCCCATCAGGTGGACGGCGAAGATCGTGTACGCGATCGACTCACCCTGCAGCGAGAGCGGCGGGTACATCGTCCAGCCGCCGGCGGGACCGCCGCCCGGCATGAACAGCGTCGAGAGCAGCAGGATGAACGCGAACGGCATGATCCAGAACGACAGGTTGTTCATGCGCGGCAGCGCCATGTCCGGCGCGCCGACCATGAGCGGGATCATCCAGTTCGCGAGGCCGACGAACGACGGCATGATCGCGCCGAAGATCATCACCAGCGCGTGCATCGTCGTCATTTCGTTGAAGAAATACGGCTGCACGAGCTGCATGCCCGGCTTAAAGAGCTCCGCGCGGATGACCATCGCGAAGGCGCCGCCGATGAAGAACATCGTCAGCGAGAAGATCAGGTACAGCGTGCCGATGTCCTTGTGGTTCGTGGACATCACCCATCGCTGGAAGAACCCTTTCGGGGCCCCGTGGTGATCGTGGTGGTCGTGGGTGGCTGCGTGCGCCATGGCCTTGCACCTCTACCTTAACTTGATCGGATTAGCCCTGGGGGGCCTGGGCGGGGACGGTCTGGGCGGTCTGCGCGGCCTTCTGTACCTTGGCCTCGTCTTCCTGCGTCGCCAGCCACTGTTCGAATTCGGCGCGGGGCACGGCCTTGACCACGATCGGCATGAAGCCGTGGTCCTGGCCGCAGAGCTCGGCGCACTGGCCGCGGTAGACGCCGGGCTCCTTGATGTTCGTCCAGGCCGCGTTGGCGATGCCCGGGATCGCGTCCATCTTCCAGCCCAGCGCGGGCACCCACCAGGAGTGGATGACATCGCCGCCGACGATCACGAAGCGGATCTTGGTGTTCGTGGGCAGCACGAGCGGCTTGTCCACGTCCAGCAAGTAGGTGTTGTAACCATCGACCTTGATCTTGTCCGGGTCGAGGTTGGACTTCAGCTGGCGGGTGCGGTCGGAGGTTTCTTCGAGCTTCGAGATGAAGCCGACCTGGTCGACGCCCTTGCCCTTGTAATCGACGTAGTCGTAGCGCCACTTCCACTGGTAGCCGGTGACCTTGATGGTCATCTCGGAATTCGTGGTGTCGGCGAACGAGGTCAGGCCACCCGTGGCGAGGTGGGCCAGGAAGATGAGGATGATGACGGGGATGACCGTCCACACCACTTCGAGCTTGGTGCTGTGCGACCACTTCTCGGCGACGGCGCCGCGCGATTTGCGGAAGCGGAACATGGCGATGAACATCGCGCCGAACACGACGATGCCGATCACGACGCAGACCCACAGGGCCACCATGTGCATGGCGTACGGCGACCACTCGGCTGCGCCCTTGGTCATGTTCAGCTGGTTCGGTTCGGGATTGGCCCACGCCGCCCCTCCGAACAGCGCGAGGGCGCCCGCCGCCCACGCCGATATCGATCGTCCGATGCCGCCAGATGTCATGTGTCTTGCACCTTTATTGAACCTACCTGCGCGACTGGCCAGCCTCGGACAGCAGCACCATGAGTTTCCTTGACACCTCGGCCCGTTCCTCTTCCCCAAGGAAGGCGCCGATTTCGAGCTCGTTGCCGTGCGACGTGAGCAACAGGCGCTGGCGCCCATCCCCCTGTTTCAGCCCGACCCGTACCCAATACGTCTGGAAACGGACCGTCCGGTGTCCCGGTATGGCGCGTACCTCCAGCGTATCCGGCCCGATCGCGATGCGTTCACCCCTGCCGCCGGCCCGCCAGGCCGCGCCAAGCGCGAACCCCACGGCGAAGGCTTCGAGCAGTGCGAAGACGGGGGCGAATACGTTCCCCTGCCATGCGCCGAGCGCGGCCGTCGCCAGGGCTATCGCCGCAAGGCCGATGATCGTCCGACGCAGACCGCGCTTGTCCAGCGCACGGTTGGGCCGGAGCCACAACACGCGCGGGTGACCCGCGACGGTCGGTCGAAGCACGAACATGGGAGCCTAAGCGTGCCTGGAACCTTCGGGATGATAGGGCGCTGGTCAAGATGCAGCAAGGTTGGAAGGTGGCGCGTTGTCGCAGGGGAGCTGGAAGTCGGGGGATGGGGGATGGGAAGTGGGGGCGCGACCCCGGCGATGGCCCGAGGGACCGGAAGCGTCGTGCTTGCCTCGACGCCAGCGCGGTGTCCCGGCGCACCTCATACGCATGCCGGCTGTGCCGCCCCCACTTCCCATCCCCCATCCCCGCTCCCGAGGCGCTCCACACACACCCCCACAACCTACCCTACAATGGGCGGTCTCCCCCGCCCCCACACGCCCCCAGTGAACCCCACCATTCTTCGTCCCGAACTTCCGACCGGCGTCGAGCCGGCGCGTGCGCGCATCACGGCCGCCTGGCTGCGCGACGAAACCGAGGCCGTGAACGACCTGCTGGCGCAGGCGACGCTGCCGCCGACCGAGCGCGAGCACGTGATCGACGTGGCCGCCGGCCTGGTGACGCGCGTCCGCGCGCGGGCCAAGGACCAGAGCGCCGTCGAATCGTTCATGCGCCAGTACGACCTCTCCTCCGAGGAAGGCGTGCTGCTGATGTGCGTGGCGGAGGCCCTGCTGCGCATTCCGGACAAGGCCACGGCCGACAAGCTGATCCGCGACAAGCTGGGCGACGCCGACTGGAAGAAGCACCTGGGCCAGAGCGAGTCGCTGTTCGTCAACGCGTCGACCTGGGGCCTGATGCTCACGGGTCACCTCGTGAACCTCGCCGAGGAGACGCGCCACGACTTCAGTTCCGCCCTGCGCCGCCTCGTCGGCCGCGCCGGCGAGCCGGTGGTGCGCCTCGCGGTGCGCCAGGCGATGCGCATCATGGGCCACCAGTTCGTGATGGGTCGCACGATCAAGGAGGCGCTCGATCGCTCCGCCGAGAAGGAGCACGCGGTCTATCGCTACTCGTACGACATGCTCGGCGAGTCCGCGCTGACGCAGGCGACGGCCGAGCGTTACCAGCAGGATTACCGCGACGCGATCAACGCGCTGGGCGCGCGCGGCCCGTTCCCGAACAACCTCGAAGCCCCGTCGATCTCGGTCAAGCTCTCGGCGCTGCATCCGCGCTACGAAGTGGCCAACCGCGCCCGCGCGCGCGCCGAGCTGGGCGCCAAGCTGCTGGAGCTCTCGCAGCTGGCGTACAAGAACGGCATCGCGCTGTCCGTCGACGCGGAGGAAACCGATCGCCTCGAGCTCTCGCTCGACATCATCGGCGACGTCTTCGAGCACCCGTCGCTCGAGGGCTGGAACGGCCTCGGCATCGTGATCCAGGCGTACCAGAAGCGCGCGCCGTTCGTGATCGACTGGGTGACCGAGAAGGCCCGCGCCACCGGCCGCCGCTGGTTCGTGCGCCTGGTCAAGGGCGCCTATTGGGACGCCGAGATCAAGCGCTCGCAGGAAGGCGGCCTCGCCGGCTACCCGGTGTACACGCGCAAGCCGAACACCGACGTCTCGTACCTGGCATGCGCCCGCCGCCTGTTCGCCGCCGGCGGCGACGCCGTGTATCCGCAGTTCGCCACGCACAACGCGCACACGATCGCCGCGATCCACCACATCGCGCAGGGCCGCCCCTACGAGAACCAGCGCCTGCACGGCATGGGCGCCGATCTCTACGCGGAAGTGATCGGCAAGGACAAGCTCAACGTGCCCTGCCGCGTCTACGCGCCGGTCGGCAGCCACGAAGACCTCCTGCCGTACCTGGTCCGCCGCCTGCTCGAGAACGGCGCCAACACCAGCTTCGTGAACCGCGTGGTCGACGAGTCCGTGCCGGTGCGCGACCTGGTCGCCGATCCCTGCGAGATCGTGCGTTCCTTCGCTTCGATCCCCCACCCTCGTATCCCCCTGCCGGTCAATCTCTACGGCGAACTCCGGAAGAACTCCATGGGCATGAACTTCGCTAACGACAACGAGCTCAACGAGCTCGCCGACGCCGTCAACCGCCACAGCGGTCCGTGGAACGCCGTGCCGCTCGTCGCGGGCGCCACCGCCACCGGCGGCAAGACCGAGGTCACCGATCCGGCCGATCGCCGCCGCATCATCGGCACCGTGCAGAACGCCGACCAGGCGCTCGTCGAGACCGCGCTGGCCGCCGCCGTGAAGGCGCAGCCGGGCTGGGACCGCCTGCCGGCCGCCAGCCGCGCCGCGATCCTCGAGCACGCCGCCGAGCAGCTCGAGCACAACCGCGCCGAGTTCATCGCGCTGTGCGTGCGCGAAGCGGGCAAGAGCCTGCCGGATGCCATCGCCGAGATCCGCGAGGCGGCCGACTTCCTCCGCTACTACGCGACCATGGCGCGCCGCCTGTTCGGCCAGCCGGAACAGCTGCCCGGTCCCACCGGCGAGAGCAACCAGCTGTTCCTAAACGGCCGCGGCGTCTTCGTCTGCATCAGCCCGTGGAACTTCCCGCTCGCGATCTTCCTCGGCCAGGTCGCCGCCGCGCTCGCCGCGGGCAACTCGGTGATCGCCAAGCCCGCCGAGCAGACCTCGCTGGTCGGCTACGTCGCGGTGAAGCTGCTGCACGCCGCCGGCGTGCCGGTGGACGTGCTCCAGTACCTGCCGGGTGACGGCGCCACCGTCGGCGCCGCGCTGACGCGCGATCCGCGCGTCGCGGGCGTGGCCTTCACCGGCTCGACCGAGACCGCCTGGGCGATCAACCGCGCGCTCGCGGCGCGTAACGCGCCGATCGCGGCGCTGGTGGCCGAAACCGGCGGCCAGAACGCGATGATCGCCGACTCCTCGGCCCTGCCCGAGCAGATCGTCAAGGACGTCATCGCCTCGGCGTTCCAGTCGGCCGGCCAGCGCTGCTCCGCCGCGCGCGTCCTGTTCGTGCAGGAAGACATCGCCGACAAGGTGATCTCGATGCTCGCCGGCGCCATGGCCGAACTGAAGGTCGGCGATCCCGGCCTGCTCTCGACCGACGTGGGCCCGGTGATCGACGAAGACGCCCGCAAGATTCTCGTCGACCACGTCGCGCGCATGGACCGCGAGGCGAAGAAGATCGCCGAAGTGTCGGTGCCGGAAGCCGCCGCGCACGGGACGTTCTTCGCGCCGCGCGCCTACGAGATCCCGTCGCTCGAGACGCTGACGCGCGAGATCTTCGGCCCCGTGCTGCACGTGATCCGCTGGAAGGGTTCGGAGCTGGAGAAGGTCGTCGATCAGATCAACGGCACCGGCTTCGGCCTGACGCTCGGCATCCACAGCCGCATCGACGACACGATCGAGTTCATTCAGAGCCGCGCGCGCGTCGGCAACTGCTACGTCAACCGCAACCAGATCGGCGCGGTCGTCGGCGTGCAGCCCTTCGGCGGCGAAGGCCTCTCGGGCACCGGCCCGAAGGCCGGCGGTCCGCACTACCTGCTTCGCTTCGCCGGCGAGCGCACGCTCACGATCAACACCACCGCGGCGGGCGGCAACGCGTCGCTGCTGACCATCGGCGAGTAACGCCGTCGGCCGGGCCGGTTCCCGCTTCGGCGGGTGCCGGCCCGGCGCCCCATGCCCACGGCTTCCAGGGAGGAACCGCCATGTACCCCATCATTCTTGCCGCCGCGACCTTCGCCGGCATCCCGCCCAGCGTCTCGCCCGCGGCCATCGAAGGCTTCGACAGCCTCACCGCGCAGACCATCGCCGTCGGCGAACAGATCACGCTGCCGGACTTCCGCATCGAAACGCCGCTGGGCGGCAAGCCGGCCGCCATCGTCGCCGTCGCTGATGGCGACGACATCGCGTCGGGCATGGCGATCGGCATGCCCGAAGACGCACCGGTCGCCGCCGTCGCCATCTATTTCCACTACCCGCAAACGTGGAAGCGCGTCGATCTTGGCATCGTCCTTCCTGGTTCCGCATCGTCGTCCGCCGAAACCGTCGTCATGGCGTATGGACGGGGCAACGAGCACGCGTGGACGGTCGGCCTGCGGCACGGTGCCAACGACATGCGCCAGCGCATCGGACTGAGCACCCCCGACGGCGCGCCGATCGAGAAAATGGTGATCCTCCTCCGCGATGGCGCCCAGATCGACAACATCGAGATGCGCTAGGCGCTCGCCCCACGCCTACAACTTAAGGCCTATTGCGTGGCACGGCATGCGTTGGTTTGCTGTGGCGGCGCCGACGGACATGGCGCCCATCACCACGGAGGGATGACCAGTGAGGACGCCACTACCGGTGACGCGTGTGCCAGCGAAGGTGCCGCCGATCCTGCCGCGCCAGCGGCGCGCGACGACGCGGGACATGCAGCGACGGAGCCGCGGCTGGGAACATCCGGAAATCCGCGAACTGCTGCACGGTCGCCGTGATCTCGGCCCCGAACCGGTCGAGCAGCTGTTCGGCGACGACCAGCTCGGCATCATCCCCGCGCGGACCATCCATCCGCTCGAACACCTCGTCATCGCGACGGGCGAGCGTGACGCCATCATCGAGCAGACCGACGAGGGCAACGTGCTCACGGGTTGCTACCGCAGCGAAAACGACTGCCGGCTGATCTTCCGGCATGCGTACGCCACGATCCGCTGCACGGTGCGAACGCTCTGCGATGCGACCGACGTGCATCTCGCGTTCCTCAACTGCCTGCTGCAGGAAATGCAGACCTTCAACATCCAGCGCCCGCGCTCGAGCCGCAACGACGCGTCGGGAAGCCTGTGCACCACGTTCGAATTCCAAGCGGAGCCGCTCTACGAATTGCAGGGCATCGCCTGGCGGGGCGGCATGCTGCAGATATCGAAGATCTCGTTGATCCCGTGACCTGACGCCAACGCCGCTTCTGCGTTGGAATCGGACGCGATTCGCGCAACACCTCCCGGGAATGGCAGACCGCGCTGATATCATGCGCGCGGCCATTGAGGCCGAACTACCATTCCAGGGAGGAATGACCCCATGCGACATCCCCGCCCCCTCGCGATCCTGCCGTGCGCAGCGCTCGCACTCTTTCCCCTTCACAGCCTCGCGGCAGCCGCGACCCAGACTTTCGACGACGCCCGGCCGGGCCATGTCCTTCCGGGCGACGTGGTCAACGTCACCGGCATCACGCTGTCCACTCGCGACGGCACCACGGGCGCCATCAAAGCGGTGCCGAACCCCGACGAATACGCCTCCGGACTCGCGGTCGGCGCGGCAGACGATGGCTCGTCGGTCTCGTTGAACCTGCACTTCGCGCGACCGCAGCCGATGGTTTCCTTCACCCTGGTGCTGCCGCCTGGCGCACCGACGGACGTCGCACTGGCGAGCGTCCTGGAGCGGGATGCGACGCGACGGGACGTCGTCGGTGTGGAGCATCGCGCGACCGAGCAGCGCGTGCGCATGCGCCTGCATGGCAACGGCCACGGCACGGTCGACGACATTCTGCTGAACCTCAGGGACGGCGCCTATGTCGACAACGTGTCGATACAGACGGCGGACGAGGGCGACGCGTGCGCCATCGTCGATCCCGCGCAGCTGCCTCTCGGTTCCATGGCTGGCCGTGGCGACATCGGCGACACGATCATCGCACCGAGCAGCCATCTGCTCGTCGGCATCGAACCGACCACCGGTTTCCAGATGCTGACCGGCGACCAGGCCGACGGCAACGACGCGCACTTCGTCTTCAGGTGCCGACGCGACACTGTCGAGGTCACGCTCGCGGCGCCCGCCGAAAGCGACGCCACACTGACGTTCCTGCAGACGAAGAACAGCGTCATGGAGCCCGTTCACACGACGCAGGTGAAGAAGGGCGACACCCGCGCCTGCTTCCGCGTCACGGGCCCCGAACTTCAGGGTCTGCGTTGGACGGGCGGCAATCTCAAGTTCGGCAGGATCGAACTGCGATCGCAGCCGACGGGCATCTGCGAGACCCGCTAAGCGGGCAGGCGGTGTGGAGCGTTGCGCTCCACACCGCACCGGCGGATCACTTCAGGCCGCGATCCTTGAGCATCGGCTCGATGCTCGGATCCTTGCCGCGGAAGTCGCGATAGAGCTTGCCGAGGTCTTCCGTGTTGCCGCGCGAGAGGATCTTGTCGCGGAAGATCTGACCGTTCTCGCGCGTCAGGCCGCCGTGTTCCTTGAACCACTGGAAGGCGTCCGAGTCGAGCATCTGCGTCCACAGGTACGCGTAGTAGCCAGCGGCGTAGCCGTTACCCCAGATGTGCTGGAAATAGCTCGAACGGTAACGGGGTGGCACCTGCGCGAGCGTGAAGCCGGCATCCTTGAGCGCGGTGGCCTCGAACGCGTCGACATCCTGCTTCGCACCGCCCGCGGGGAGCATGTGCCAGCGCATGTCGAGCAACGCGGCCGAGATGAGCTCGCTCATCGCGTAGCCCTGATTGAACGTACCGGCCTTCTTGATCTTCGCCACCAGCTCCGCAGGCATCGCCGCGCCCGTCTGGTAGTGCTTGGCGTAGTTGGCGAACACCTTCGGGTCGGACGCCCACTGCTCGTTGAACTGCGACGGGAACTCGACGAAGTCGCGCGCCGTGTTCGCGCCCGACAGCGAGGGGTACTGGCTGTTCGCGAACATGCCGTGCAGCGCATGGCCGAACTCGTGGAACATGGTGGTCACGTCGTCGAACGAGAGCAGTGCCGGCTGTCCGGACGCGGGCTTCGTGAAGTTCGTGACGTTGTAGACCACGGGCTTGTTGCCGAGCAGCTTCGACTGGTCGACGAGGTTGCTCATCCATGCGCCGCCGTTCTTGTTGTCGCGCTTGAAGAAGTCGGCGTAGAACAGCGCCATCGAGCTGCCGTCCTTGTCGAAGACCTCGAAGACGCGCACGTCGGGCTGCCAGACCGGGATGTCCTTGCGCTCCTTGAACGTGATGCCGTACAGCTGGTTGGCCGCGTAGAACACGCCGTTCTGCAGCACGTTGTCGAGCTCGAAGTACGGACGCACCTGCGCCTCGTCGAGATCGTACTTCGCCTTGCGGACCTTTTCGGCGTAGTGGTCCCAGTCCCACGCCTGTACTTCGAAGCCGCCCTTCTCCTGGTCGATCACCTTCTGGATATCGGCCGACTCGGCTTTCGCGCGCGCGACGGCGGCGGGCACGAGGCGCTCCATGAACTTCTCGGCCGCCTCCGGCGTCTTCGCCATCTGGTCGTCGAGTTTCCAGGCCGCGTAGTTCGCGAAGCCGAGCAACTTGGCGCGGTCGGCACGCAGCTGGGCGATGCGCGACACGAGTTCGCGGGTGTCGTTGGCGTCGCCATGCTCCGCGCGCTCCCACGACGCCTTGAACAGCTTCTCGCGCGTGGCGCGGTCGTTCATCGACTGCAGCGACGGCTGCTGCGTGGTGTTCTGCAGCGGGATGACGAACTTGCCGTCGAGGCTGCGCTCCTTGGCCGCCGCGCTCGCGGCCTCGATATCGCTCTCCGGGAGGCCATCGAGCGCCTTGCGATCGTCCACGACGAGCGCGCCGGCCTTGGTCGCGGCGAGCAGCTGCTGCGTGAACTTCGTGCTGAGCGTCGACTCCTCCTTGTTGAGGTCCTTCAGCTTCGCCTTGTCGGCCTCCGAGAGCCTGGCGCCGGCATGGACGAAGTTGTCGTAGGTCACCTGCAGGAGGCGAGCCGATTCCGGATCGAGGTTGAGGGAATCGCGCTTGTCGTGGATCGCCTCGACGCGCTTGAAGAGCTTGTCGTTGAGGTAAATCGCATCGCTGTGGGCGGCGAGCTGCGGCGAAACCGCCTCCTCGACCTTCTGCAGCGTGTCGTTCGTATACGCCCCGGAGAGGGTGTCGAACGCGGCGCGTGCGCGCCTGAGCAGGGCGCCCGACTTCTCCATCGCCACGATCGTGTTCTCGAACGTCGGCTCTTCGGACGAATTGGCGATGGCGTCGATCTCCGCCATCTCCTGCTTCATCCCCTCTTCGATCGCCGGCTGGTAGTCGCCGTCGGTGATCTTGTCGAACGGCGGCGCCTGGAAGGGCAGCGTGCTCGCCGTCAGCAACGGGTTCTCGTGCGCGACCGGTGCGGACGCGGCCGTCGCGGCGGCGGCAGGCGCGGTGCCGGCGGCGGCCGGGGCGGTCTTCTCGGCGTCGTTCGAGGACGAGCAGGCGGCGGTGAGGGCGATCGAAGTGGCGATCACGAGCGTGCGGACCTTCGGCATGGAGGGGGCGTTCCCTGGGTGAAAGGCCCCGACTCTAGCGTTTTATTTGGTGTCGCGCAGTTCCCAGCTGCTGCCGATGAGCAGGTTGAGGCGATGCTTCACGATCCGCATCGGCAGGCTGGTCGTCAGCTGCACGTCGTTCCGGTCGTTCGACAGCTCACCCTTCGCGGCGGCGCCGGGATCCGTGACGCCGAGGCTCGGATCGACCTCGTCGGGGTCGGGCTGTTTGGCGCGCCAGCGCTGGAACAGGCCGTCGCTTCGCATCGCCTCGGCGATGTCCGACGCGAGCTTTTCGGGACCGATGCCTTCGAACGAGAGGTCCGGGTCCGGGCCCTTGGCCTTCGCCATGTCTTTTACGGAAAGGAAGTAGGTCGTCATGGTTTCCTAGTTATTCGCGCGGGCGTGAAGGGGCCGTCAGGCCAGCGCCTCGATGTTCAGCAGACGCGCGGCGTCGGCCGGAGCGAGCCCATGCGGCAGGACGCCGAGGCATGGCGCGGGCAGGCATTCGCGGAGCGTCGCGATGTTCTCATCGGCCAGCGACATGTCGCGATCGACGCGGTTGGCGATCCAGCCGACGAGCCGACAGCCGTCCGCCTCGATCGCGCGGGCGGTGAGTCGCGCATGGCTGATGCAGCCGAGGCGGATGCCGACGACCAGGACCACGGGCAGGTCCCAGCGCCGGGGCAGGTCCTCCGCGGACATCCCCTCCGCCAGCGGCACCAGCCATCCACCCACCCCCTCGACGACGACGCGGTCGTAGTCCCGCCCGAGCCGGCGGAAGGCGTCGTCGAGCGGCGGCCAGCCGATCGCCACGCCCTCGCGGAGCGCGGCGAGGTGCGGGGCGACGGCTTCCTCCAGCGCGATGGGATTCACCAGCGCGTAGGCAGGAACGGGCGAACTGGCGGCCTGCAGGGCGAGCGCGTCCTCGTTGCGCAGCCCGCCCGGGGTACGCGCGGAGCCGCTGGCGACGGGCTTCATGCCCGCGACGCGCGCGCCGGACCGGCGCAGGGCGTGGATCAGCGCCTGCGCGCCGTGGGTCTTGCCGATGCCGGTATCGGTACCGGCGACGAAGAGGTGTCGCGACATCGGGGAGCGGCCTTGCGGGAACGGGGACGTGGCACCATACACGGCCCATCCCCATCGAAACACCGGAACCGTCATGTACGAAGCCAGGGCCATCGCCACCGACGACAAGGCCGCCCTCTACGCGGACCTCGTCCAGCAGGCCGAGGGCCTGATGCACGGCGAGACGAACGCGATCGCCAACGCGGCGAATTTCGCCGCGCTCGTCTACGACGTCGTGCCGGATCTCAATTGGGCGGGCTTCTACCTGTTCGACGGCACCGAGCTCGTCGTCGGCCCCTTCCAGGGCAAGCCGGCCTGCATCCGCATCGCCATCGGCCGCGGCGTGTGCGGTACGGCGGCACAGACGCGGCAGACGCAGCTCGTGCGCGACGTCCACGAATTCGCCGGACACATCGCCTGCGACGCCGCCTCGAACTCGGAGATCGTGGTGCCGCTGGTCAAGGCCGACGGCACGCTGTACGGCGTGTGGGATGTCGACAGCCCGTCGGTCGCGCGCTTCGACGACGAGGACCGCAAGGGCATGGAGGCGCTCTGCGCCGTGTTCATGCGCACGCTGGAAGCCTGACGACGCGCGCGCGCCATCGCCGATACGATCGGCTCCCACCCCTCCGGTAGCCACCTACCGAAGGGTGGGAGCCGATCGTATCGGCGATTCACGCCGCCTCAGAGCTCGTGCGGGCGCGGCGTCTGCAGCAGCTCGACGATGCGAGCCCTCGCCTCCTCCACACCGGTCTTCGAGGGCGAGGAAAAGATCTGCGCGGTGCCGGGCACGCCGTTCTTGCGGAAATCCTTACGCAGGGCCTCCAGCGCCGCCGAGGCCTGCCCACGCGAGACCTTGTCGGCCTTGGTCATCAGCACGTGGCAGGGGAGCTCGGTGGCCGCGCAGAACTCCAGCATCGTGCGGTCGAAGTCCTTCAGCTCATGGCGGATGTCCACGATGAGCACGATGCCGCGCAGGCTGCGGCGCATCTTCAGGTACGCGTCGATCTCGCCGCGCCAGTGCTTGCGCATGGCCTCGGGCACTTTCGCGTAACCGTATCCCGGGAGGTCGACCAGGCGCGTGTCGATGGGCGCCGCGCCCTCGATCTTCAGCGGCGGCAGGTCGAACACCACCATCAGCTGGGTGCGCCCCGGCGTCTTCGACGTGCGCGCGAGCCCGTTGTGCCCCGTCAGCGCATTGAGCGCGCTCGACTTGCCCGCGTTGGAACGGCCGGCGAAGGCCACCTCGGCGCCCTGGTCGTACGGGAGCTGTGTGATTTCGTTCGCGGCCAGCACGAAGCGGGCACCGTTCAGGGGATTCGAAGACATGGGAAAGGCCGTCGGCGCAGCGGAAACGTAAGGCCCGGCAGTGTATGCGATTCGGCCGCCCGCCCGGGCACCGGCACGGTTTGACCGGGCTCTCCAACGCCCCCCATAATCGATTGGATGCGGCGCGGCAGGGAGCGCGCCCGGTCTTGGAAGGTTCCCCTTTTGGAGAGACTCATGAAGTTTCGGCACGCCGTCGCTGCCATCACCGCGTTGCTCGTCATGCATGCAGCCGCGGCCCAGACCGCCGCTCCCGCCAAACCGGCCACCGCGCCGGCGCCGGCCGCCACCGCCGCGAAACCGGGCGCGAATCCCGCGACCGATCCCGCCACACCGGGCATGCCGACGGCCGATGCCGCCACGACGCCCGCACCGGGTGGCGCCACCGCCGCGCTGAAGCCGGGCGACGCCACGGCCGGCCAGGGCAAGGCCGCGGCTTGCGGCGCCTGCCACGGGCCGGATGGCAATTCGACCGACGCCCAGTATCCGCGCCTCGCCGGCCAGAGCGAGCAGTACATCGCCGCGCAGCTCGCCGATTTCAAATCGGGCAAGCGCAGCAATCCGATCATGGCGGGGTTCGCCGCCCCGCTGTCCGAACAGGACATGCACGACATCGGCGCGTATTTCGCGAGCAAGACGTCGCTGCCGGGCGTCGCCGACCAGGCGCTGGTCAAGCAGGGCGAGAGCCTCTACCGCATGGGCGACGCGGCACGCGGCGTGCCCGCGTGCATGGCCTGCCACGGGCCCGATGGACGCGGCAACCCGGGCGCGCATTACCCGCAGGTCGCGAGCCAGCATGCCGCGTACGTCGAGGCGCGGCTGAAGGCGTTCCACGACGCCGACGAAGCGGCGGCGGGTCCCCACGCGAAGATCATGATCACGATCGCGCAGAAGCTCAGCGACAAGGACATGGCGGCCGTCGCCAGCTTCATCGAGGGGCTGCACACGAACGAGCCGGGCTCGTCCGCCGCACCCGCGACGCCCTGATGGCGTTAAAGTGTGAAGATCGAACGGGCCCTCGGGCCCGTTCTCGTTTCAGAAGGTAAGAAAAGGACCCCCCATGCGTATGCGCCTTCCCCTCCTCTGCGCGGCCCTGATCGGCCTCGCGGCCTGCGGTTCCGGCAACGGCGACACCGCCGCGCCAGCGGCCGGCTCCACCCCCGCGCCGGCCCAGACCGCGGCCGCGGCGCCCGCCGCCCCCGCGACGACGCCGGCACCCGCCACGACCGCCGCTCCGGCGGCGACGGGCACGGCCGCGGCCGCGCCGACGCCCGCGGCATCCACCGACGCCGACGACGCGAAGCGCCCGGACCCGAAGCCGTTCGTCGACGATGGCAAGTGGGTGGAGGGGAAGAACTACTTCCGCATCGACCCGGCGCAGCCGACCAGCACCCCGGGCAAGATCGAAGTCACCGAGGTGTTCTCGTACGGCTGCCCCGCCTGCTTCCAGTACCACGGCGTGGTGGACGAGCTGGCGAAGAGCCTGCCGAAGGGCACGGTGATGACCTATACGCCGGCCTCGTTCCGCCCGGACGAGAACTGGCCCCTGCTCCAGCGCGCCTACCTCACCGCGCAGGCGCTGGGCGTCGACAAGCAGACGCACGACGCGATGTTCGACGCCGTGTTCAAGAGCGGCGAGCTCGGCATCATGGACCAGAAGACGGGCAAGCCGAAGGCGCCGTCGGGCTGGCCGACGATCGACGACGTGGCGAAGTTCTACGCGAAGTCCGGCATCAAGGCGGAAGACTTCGTGGCCACGGCCAACTCGTTCACCATCAACACCAAGATGAAGCGGGCCGATGAACTGATCCGTGCGTACGAGGTCGATAGCACGCCGACGATCGTCGTGAACGGCAAGTACCGTCTCACGCCGGGCAGCGCCGGTGGTTATCCGCAGTCCGTCGAGCTGGTCCAGTGGCTCGTCAGCAAGGAAGCCGCGGGCAAGTGACCGCGCTTCGACCCCTACAGGAGATCCCGATGTTCAAGCGTCTTTCCATCCTCTTCGTCGGCCTCGCGCTGACCGCCGCGTGCAGCGCCCGCCCCGCCGAAGACGCCGCCGCCAAGCCGGCGTACACCGAAGGCACGGAATACGTCGCCACGACCACGCCGGGCCGCCTCGATCCGAAGGACGGCAAGGTCGAGGTCGTGGAAGTGTTCTCGTATGGCTGCGTGCATTGCGCGCACTACGAGGAGTACGCCGAGAAGCTGCAGAAGGAATTGCCGAAGGGCGTGGTGTTCCATGCCGTGCCGGCCGCGTTCAACGACGCCTGGCTGCCGTACGCGCAGGCGTACTACGCCGCGCAGGCACTGAAGGTGCCTCCGGCGGCGCACGCGGCGCTGTTCAAGGCCATCCACATGGACCACTACCCGCTGCGCACGATCGAGGAGCTGGCTGGCTGGTACAAGCAGAACTACGGCGTGGACACGCAGAAATTCATCCAGCTCGCGACCCAGGACGACGGCATCCGCAAGCGCATCCTCGCCGACGGAAAACTCATCCAGGGCTGGGGCATCGACGGCACGCCCACGATCGTCGTCGACGGCAAGTACCGCAGCAACTCGATCAAGAGCTTCGACGAACTCAACGGCGTCGCGAAGTACCTGGTCGACAAGGAACTGAAGGGCGGCAAGTAAGCCCTCGCCCACCGATGCCCTCCGTTCACACGGCGGAGGGCATCCTCTGGCCCTCAAGGCCAGTCGAGAACGATGCGACACCCATGACCCGCGCCTCGCCGAAACTCCAGCCCGCCTCGCCGCAGTGCACGTTGCGGCTGCTGAGCTGCAACATCCTCGCCGGTGCGAGCGTGCAGCGTTACAGCGACTACGTCACGCGGAGCGTCAACGCGGTGCTGCCCGGCCGGGCCAAACTCGCCAACCTCGATTCGCTCGCCGAGCTGCTTCACGAGTTCGACGTGGTCGGCCTGCAGGAGGCCGACGCGGGAAGCCTGCGCTCCGGCTTCCTCAACCAGACCCGCTACATCGCCGAAGCCGCCGGCATGCCGTACTGGAGCCATCAGCCGAACCGGCCGATGGCACGCGTGGCGCATTCGGCCAACGGCCTGCTCAGCCGTCTGGAACCCTCGGAAGTCATCGATTACCCGCTGCCGGGCCGGATCAAGGGCCGCGGTGCCCTTTTCGTGCGCTTCGGCCAGGGCGACGACGCGCTGGTGGTGGTCATCGCCCACCTGTCGCTCGGCGCGGCGGCCCGGATGGGACAGCTCGCCTTCATCGCCGAACTGCTCGCGCCGTATCCGCACGCCGTGCTGATGGGCGACCTCAACACCGAGCCGACCAGCGCGGAGATGCGCCACCTCTTCGCGAAGACGGCACTCCAGCCGCCCGCGACGCCGACGCCCACGTTCCCGAGCTGGAAACCGCGGCGCGCGCTCGACCATATCCTCACGTCCACCGACATCGCACTCGAGCGGACGTGGACATTGCCCCGCGCGTTCTCCGATCATCTGCCCATCGCCGCCGAAATCCGCCTGCCCATCGCTCTCGCGCAGGCCGCGGGCGCGGCCACATCGGACTGAACCCACGCATGCCTTCCCGTCTTCGCGCCGCCCTGCCCTGGGTCGTCATCGTCATCGCGGCGATCGTCGCCACGTGGGTACGTTACGGTTTCATCGAGCCGCCGCACATCGCTTACGCATGCGAAGCCGGCCACGGCCCCTGGTGGTGCGGCACGCGCAACCTGATCGTCCTGGGCTTCCTGAGCTACGGTTACGGCTATGCCGCCGCCGTCGCCGCGTTGGTGTCGCTTTTCCTGCGCAGCACGGTGGCCGCGGTCGTCGCCACATCGCTGGGCGTCGTCGCCCTGCAGCTGTATTGCTACGAAGCCGGCGCGTTCGCGCTGCTGATCGGCGCGCTTCGGCTGGTGCGCGTGCAGGTCGACCGCGCACGTCCCGCGGTCGCCTGACGCATCGATCGCCGATACGGTCGGCTCCCAGACTCCGCCGGGTTGCTACGGCGCCCGGGCGGCCGCCCGGCGCCACTCGACCAGCACCGGCACGGCGAGCAGCAGGTTGAGCAGCAGCCAGCCCCACGACACGGCGTTGATGCCCCGCTCCTGCACCACGACAGCGGCACCGAGGATCACGAGCCAGACCGCGAGCAGGCGTTCTTCGACCAGCGGCTTCGCGATCGCATCGCGCGTGCGCAGCAGCGCCAGCACGAAGAAGCCCACGCAGGGCAGCGCGAACAGACCGACGGGGAAGTCGCGGTAGCGACCGTTGAACACCATCAGGATGCCGTACAGCGTCAGCACGAACATCCAGAAGAAGCGCTGCGGCGTGAACGTGTCCGCCCACTGGATGCCCCAGCGACGACGCTCGGCGGGACGCGGCGCGACGGCCGCCGGGCTCACCGGCGCGGCGAGGCGTGCGGCGATGGCCCGTGCCAGCAGGAAGGCGGTGACGCCACCGGCCACGCCGATGACGGCGCCGACGATCCATTCGGTCGTGTCGCGGCAGGCGAACAGGAGCAGGCGCGCATGCGCCGCGAGCGCCGTGCCCGAAGCGAAGCCGGCGAGCGCGAGCGCGCTCCAGCCCGCCGCACCCCGCCAACGCCGGCGCACCGCGCCGCCGACGATGAAAACCAGCGCGCCGAGACCACCCGCGGCGATGGCCCACGTCCAGCGCGGCTCCTCCACCACGGGTCCCACCATCGCGAACTTCGGCTCGGCATGGACGTCGAAGATGCCCCAGAAGCCGCCGACCGTGCCTTCGAGATCGCGCTTCCACGGCTGGTCGAACGCCTCGATGACGTTGTACGGCATGTCGACGGTCGCGGCGTAGTTGAGGAACTCGCGCACGTAGCGCGCCTCGTTGACGAGGCTGGCGCTCGCCTCGCGCCGCGTGCGCCCCTGACTCGGCCAGCCCGTCTCGCCGATCATGACCTGGCGTCCGGCGAATTCCGCCTTCATGCGCTGGTAGACGTCCGCCACGTGGCGCACGGCCTTCTCCGGCGCGACGGGTTCGTCCTCCCAGTAGGGCAGGATGTGGATCGTCACGTAGTCGACCGCTTTGGCCAGACCAGGATGTTTCTGCCAGAACTCCCAGACGTCGGCATAGGTCACCGGGACGTCGGTGGCCGCGTTGACGCGCTCGATGTACGCCGCCAGCGCCTTCTCGGAAAGCTCGCCGCGCAGCAGCACCTCGTTGCCCACGACGATGCCGCGCAGGCTCGCGTGGTCGCGCTTCGCCGCCTCGAGGCCGAGCTTGATCTCGCGCTCGTTGGCGATCGTGTCGCGCCCGAGCCAGATGCCCATCAGCACCTTCATGCCGTAGCGACCGGCGATGTCGGGCACCGCGCCCAGGCCCTGTCCCATCGAATACGTGCGGACGCAATCGAATCGCGTCGACAGCGCCTTCAGGTCGGCATCGATGCGTTCGGGTGAGATGAAGGCATTCGGATCGAAGGGGGTTTCGCCGTCGAGGCGATAGGGCGCATAGGAGACGCAGGCGATCTTCGCCGTGGGCGAATCCGGCAGATCGACGGGGCGACCCAGCAGCCACCAGTACGCCACGCCGAACACGGCGGCGATGACGAGGACGATCCATGCGAGCGGTCGCGCAAGCCGCGCGAGGGAGGATGGGGGCGACATGCCGTTCCGAGTCGTGTCCAGGGGTGAACGGTACAAGCTTAGCGGGCCGCGTCGATAAGGGCGATGTTCGCCATCGCGTCCGTTCATCCGGCCTGCGCGCACGGTTACCTTACAATCCGGTCGGTATGCACTCGTGAAGGAACCCGATGATGACGAACGCCCCGGCCGCGCGCCGTGCCGCCCGCCCCTTGCGCATCCTGGCCCGCCTCGCGCTCGTCGCCATGGGCGTCGGCACGGTCGTCGCCGCGCAGGCCGAAGGGTCGGCCGCAGAGCGGCTCCGCTTCCGCCAAGCCTATGCCAGCGCGCAGCAGGGTGGCGATGCATGGCGCGCGCAGGCGGCCGGACTCGAGAACTACGTGCTGTTCCCCTATCTGGAGGCGGCGGCGCTGAGCCACGACCTGCGCACGCTCGACCGTGCGCGCGTCGACGCCTATCTGTCGCGCTATCCGGGGATGATTCCCGCCGCCGACCTCCGCCGCGACTTCCTGGGTGAACTGGCGCGACGCAAGGACTGGGCGACCTTCACCGCGATGTACCAGCCCGGCCTCGGCGACGGCCTGAGTTGTTTCGCATTGCAGGCGCGCCTGTCGCGCGGCGAGCCCCTGGTCTTCGAGCGCGACCTCGCCGACCTGTGGAAGAAGGCGAGCCTGCCGAACGCCTGCGATCCCGTCATCGCGGCGGCGCACGACCAGGGCTTGCTGACGCCGGAGCGCCTCTGGTCCCGGATCCAGATCGCGGCCGACGCGGGCAAGGGCGGCACCGTCGCGTCGCTCGCGCCGTGGCTGCCGCCCGAGGACGCGATCGCAGCCCAACGCATCGCCCAGGCGCTCAACGATCCCGCCACCGCGCTGTCCGGCGCGGCGAACTGGCCGGACACGCCACGCCATCGACAGGCGGTCACCCTCGCGCTGCAGCGCATGGCGCGCAAGCAGTCGGCCGCGGCCGATACCGCCTGGACGACGCTGCGCCCGCGTTTCACCCTGAGCGAGCAGCAGACCGGCGCGATCGAGAATGCGCTCGCGCTGTTCCACGCCACCGACTTCGACGCCTCCGCGCTCGACCGGCTGGCCGCGCTGCCCGCCGGCGCGCAGACCGATGCCACGCGCGAATGGCGCGTCCGCGTCGCGCTCGCACGCCAGGACTGGCCCGCGGCGCTGAGCGCGCTCGACGCGCTCGGCGCGTCGCAGAAGGACGATGGCGAGTGGCGTTATTTCCGTGCGTTCGTGCTGGCGAAGCTCGGCCGCCAGGGCGAAGCGAAGGCGATCTACCAGTCCGTCGCGCAGGAGGCGACCTATTTCGGGTTCCTCGCCGCCGATCGCGTGGATGCCGCGTACGCGATCTGCCCCGCCCGCATGGCGACGGACGAA
The DNA here is from genome assembly GCF_031456385.1 of Luteibacter sp. 3190. Classification (NCBI taxonomy): domain Bacteria; kingdom Pseudomonadati; phylum Pseudomonadota; class Gammaproteobacteria; order Lysobacterales; family Rhodanobacteraceae; genus Luteibacter; species Luteibacter sp. 3190. Next base: position 625,334 of record NZ_JAVDUO010000002.1, read on the forward strand.
ACCCGCGAGGCCGCCCTGCTCGGCGATCCCGGGCTGGATCGGGCCTTCGAACTCTATGCCGTGGGGCTGCAGAAGCTGGCACGGCGCGAATGGACCGCCGCGCTGGCCGGTCGCGACGCCGACACGCAGCGCCTGGCCGCCGATCTCGCCTTCCGCAAGGGCTGGTACGACCGCGCGGTCTTCGGGCTCTCGTCGGGCGACGCGCTGCGGCTGTACGAGCAGCGCTTCCCGCTCGCGCGGCAGGACGGCGTCGTGGAGCAGTCGAGCCAGGCGGGCATCGAAGCGCCGTGGGCCTACGCGATCATTCGCGCGGAAAGCGCATGGATGAGCGACGCGCGCTCCGGCGCGGACGCGCGCGGCCTCATGCAGCTGCTGCCGTCGACGGCCGCGCTCGTCGCACAACGCAACGGCCTGTCGTGGGCCGGAGGCGAAAGCCTCTACGAGCCCACCACCAACATCGTGCTCGGCACGCGCTACCTCGCGCAGATGGCCGCCCGCTTCAACGGTGCGCCGTGGCTGGCCAGCGCGGCGTACAACGCGGGCCCGAACAAGGTCGACCAGTGGGTCGCGGCGCGCGGGAACCTCGAGCCCGACCTCTTCGTGGTCAGCATTCCCTATAAGGAGACGCGCGAGTACGTGGCGCGCGTGATGGCCTTCGCCGTGATCTACGACTGGCGCCTCAATGGCAACGCCCTGCCGATCGCCACGCGCATGACCCCATTCGGCAGCACGTACACGCTGCCGACCAGCGGCGCGGTGCGGAAGCCGGTGAGCTGCCCCGCACCGGCGGTCGCCACGCCGGCGCCGGCGTCGACGCCCGCCGCCATGGAGCCCGCGCCCGCCAGCGCCACGTCGGCGCCGACCCCACAGGATCCGCAGCAGTGAACCGGTTGGCGGCGGTACGCCAGCGGCCTACGCTGCCCGGGTCGTCGCCTTCCGGGAGCTCGCCATGAAACGCCAGCGCATCGTCATCCTCGGTGGTACCGGGTTCCTGGGCGGCCATGTCGTGCCGCGACTGGCCGCCGACGGGCACGAACTGCTCCTGCTGTCCCGCAACCGGCAAGCCCATCGCCAACGCGCGGTGGGCCGCGGCGTTACCGTGGTCAGCGCCGATGTCTACGACCCGGCCATCCTGCGCCGGCACATCGCCGGCGCGGACGCCGTGATCCAGATGGTGGGCATCCTCAACGAAAGCGGACGCCAGACGTTCGAACGCGTGCACGTCGGCCTGATGCGCCTGGTGGTCGACGCGTGCCGCGACGTGGGCGTGCATCGCCTGCACATGATGAGTTCGCTCAACGCGGGACGCGGGTCGTCCGGGTACCTGCGCTCGCGCGGCGAAGCGGAAGCGCTGGTGAAGGCCTCCACGCTCGACTGGACGATCTACGAACCCAGCACGCTGTTCGGCCCCGGCGATGGCCTCGTCACACGTTTCGACGGCCTCCTGCGCATCGCGCCGGTGGTGCCGCTGCCACGACCGGAAGCGAAGATGGCGCCCGCGTACGCGGGAGACGTCGCCGAGGCCGTGGCGCGCTGCGTCGCCGACGACACCTCGGTGCTGCGCACCTACGAACTCTACGGTCCCGAAGTGTGGACGCTGCTCGACCTCGTCAGGGCCATTCGCGACGCACGCGGACGGCGGCGCCTGGTGCTGCCACTGCCGGACGCCCTCGGCCGGCTGCAGGCGCAGCTCGCGCAGTTCGCGCCGGGCAAGCCGTTCACGCCCGACAATTTCCGCTCGTTGCTCACGGATTCGGTCGGCCAGACCGACGGTTTCGCGCAGCTCGGCATCCACCCGCAACGCCTGAGCGCATGGCTGCCCCGCCTGATCGGGCCGTCCGCGCGCCAGCGTCGCCTCGACGAGGCGCGCGGTCGCCACCGTCGCTGAACGGACCCATGGACATCTACCTCGTCGGCGGCGCCGTCCGCGACAAACTGCTCGGACGCACCGTCGTCGATCGCGACTGGGTCGTGGTCGGGGCCACGCCGGACGAGATGCTCGCCGCGGGCTACCGCGCCGTCGGCAAGGATTTTCCAGTGTTCCTCCACGGCGACACGAAGGAGGAATACGCGCTGGCGCGTACGGAGCGTAAGACCGGCCGCGGTTATCACGGCTTCGCGTTCCATGCCGATCCGTCCGTCACGGTCGAACAGGACCTCGAGCGGCGCGACCTCACCATCAATGCGATCGCGGAGCGCGACGACGGCACGCTGGTCGATCCCTTCGGGGGCGTGGGCGACATCAAGGCTCGTGTCCTGCGGCACGTCTCCGATGCCTTCGCCGAAGATCCGGTACGCCTGCTTCGCGTGGCGCGCTTCGCCGCGCGCTACGCGCCCTTGGGTTTCCGCGTGGCCGAGGAAACGATGGCGCTGATGCGGCGCATGGTGGAAGACGGCGAGGTCGACCATCTCGTGCCCGAACGCGTCTGGGCGGAAACCCGCAAGGCCCTCGCGGAACCGATGCCGTCGGCGTTCCTGCGCGTGCTTCGCGAAAGCGGCGCGCTGCGCGTGCTGTTCCCGGAAGTCGACGCGCTCTACGGCGTGCCGCAACGGCCGGAATACCATCCCGAGGTCGACACCGGCGTGCACGTGGAGATGGTGCTCGACGCCGCGGCGAGGCTCGCCCCGGGCGACGCGCTGGTCGGCTGGTGCGCGCTCACGCACGATCTCGGCAAGGCGCTGACGCCGGCGGATGTCCTGCCACGCCACATCATGCACGAGCAGCGCGGCATCGAGCCGGTTCGCGCGATGTCGGCGCGGCTGAAGGTGCCGGTCGAGTACGCGTTCATGGCGGAGATGGTGTGCAGACACCACCTAAACGCGCACATGGCGCTGGAGCTGAAGCCGACGACGATCCTGCGCCTGCTGGAAGCGCTTGGCGCGCTACGCCGTCCGCAGCGCCTCGAGACGTTCCTGCTCGCGTGCGAGGCCGACAAGCGAGGCCGCCTCGGCAGCGAAGATGCCGCGTATCCGCAGGCGGATTACCTGCGCGCGTGCCGCGACGCGGCCGCCGCGGTCACGTCGCAGCCATTCGTGGAGAAAGGTCTGCAGGGCCCCGCGATCGGCGAGGCGATGAAGAAGGCGCAGGCGCAGGCCATCGCCGCCGTCGTGAAGTCGGCCTAGAGCCGCGATCCCTGGTCCGCCGCCATCACGCCCTCCGGCAGCGCCGCGGCGTCGATACCCTTGGCGAACAGCATCACCTGGAAGCGCTCGCCCATCTGGTCGGGCAGCGTGAGCTTCTTCACCTCCTGCGACAGGCGATACCGCGCCGCCTCGTCGGTGAGCGCGAGGTAATCGTCCTCGAAGAGTTCCTGCAACCCGCTGGCGATGAGGAACTGCGCCTGCGGCATGTACGCGGCGACACCGAAGCCGGCGCTGTTGCCGGCCTCCGCGAGCGCGGTGAAATCGACCGAGGCCGTGAGGTCCTGCAGGCCCGGAAGATGGAACGCGTCGCCATGCGCGCGATGGCGATAGAACGCGCGCAATGTGCCGTCGTCGCGTTCGGGCAGGTAGAACTCGCCGCGGGTGTATCCGTAGTCGGCGAAAAGCATCGCGCCGCTGCGCAGGCTGCCGGCGACCGCCTGGATCCAGTACGGAAGCTGCGGAAGGATCTCGCTGCGGTAGCCGGTCGCGAAATCGCGACCGAGGTCGCGTTCGACGTGACGCACGGCGCCACCCACGAGCGCGTCGGCGGGGCGGTCGCTGCGCACGAAGCGGCGGTCGCCGTCGAGCACGACGTGCTCCTCGTAGACCTCGCCGTCGCGCATCGCGAAGCGGGTCGTCGGCAGCGCGTCGATCACCTCGTTCGCGAAGAGCACGCCGTCCCAGTCCTCTTCCGGCGGGCCATCGAGCCAGACCGCGCGCGCGAAGAGCGCCGCGGGAAGATTGGCATGCAGGCGCTCGCGCTGGCGCTCGCGCAGATCGGCGCTCGGCTCGAGGATCATGAAACGGCGAGGCACCTGGCCGGCGGCGTCCAGCGCCAGCAGGGCGGCCTCCGCGAACGCACCGCTGCCGCCGCCGATCTCCATGAAATCGGCCTCGGGCCCCAGCGACGCCAGGACCGGCACGAACGCGCGGACGACGCACCGAGCGAACAGGCTGCCGAGCTCGGGCGCGGTGATGAAATCGCCCTCTTCGCCGAACTTCGCCTTGCCCGCGCTGTAGTAGCCCAGGCCCGGCGTGTACAGGCAGCGCTCCATGAACCGCGAGAACGGCATGGGCCCGTGCGAGGCGATCTCCTCACGCAGGAGATCGGCAAGGTGATCGGAGTGCGCGCGCTCGTCGGCGCCGGGTTCGGGCAGTCTGGAAGTCATGCGTCGGGCAGTTCGTGAAGCGAACCGACAGGATAGCGGATGGGGACGCCCCGGACACCTCAGAAATCCTGCTGGATCGACAGGAAGACGCCGCGGCGCGGACCGAATTGCGGCGCGCCGACGCCGATGCCCGAACCGTCGCGGATCTCGTACGTGCGATCCAGTGCGTTCACCAGCGCCAGCTGCGCATGGGTCGTGCCCGCCGACGTGAGGTTGAAGTCGTGCGCGACACTGAGGTTCAGCTGGAAGTACGACGGCAGCGTCGCGCCGTTCGGAACGATGCCGTCGCGACGCAGGCCGGAGCCGAACAGGTAATCGGCGCCGATGCGCGTGGTGTCCGCGAAGGCATAGCTGATACCGCCCGACGAGGTGTATTTCTGGTCGTGGTCGAGATGGATGAAGTGGTCGGCGATGTAGGCGAGGTCGTCCGGATCGAAGTTGTACTGGCCCGTGATGATGCGCTTGCCCACGGCGCGGTTGTACGCGAAGTTGAAATACGCGGTGAGCGCGCCGCCGTCGTAGTTCACGGTCAGTTCGTCGCCCTTGACCTTGCCCTGGTCGTAGTTGAACGTCGAATACACCAGCGCCGCGCCGAACTGGCCTTCGTCCTGCAGGCGCGACACGCGCCGGTAGTAGCTGTCGAGGCCGACCGTCCAGGCGTCGCCGAACTTCTGCGAGATGCCGACGTCGTAGTAGCTCGAGCGCTCGGCGAGCGGCGTGTCGTTGCCGTCGCCTGGCAGGGCGTTGGTCGTTCCCGCGAACTTCGCGATCGACGTCGGGCTGATCGACTCCGAGGCGGGCGGCGTGAAGTAACGCGAATACCCCGCGTGGATCGTCGTGCTGTCGGTCGGCTGGTAGACGAGGCCCACGCGCGGGCTGAGCTGGCTCTCGGGGCGGAACGCGTCGTAGCGGTCGGCTCGCACGCCGTAGTTCACCGTCCACTTTTCGCCGATGCTCCATTCGTCCTGCAGGTACAGGGCGTAGGTCCGGGCGATGACGCGGCTGGCGTCCACGATGTTCAGCGGTGTCGTGGAGGTCTGGTTACCGGCGGCGTCCGCGGGAAACACGAGCGCGTCGTTCGTGGACGTGGCGCGCTCGAACGACGCGTACATGCCGTAGCGCAGCGTGTGGTCGTCGCCCAGCGGCGTGGAGAAGTCGGCCTGAAGGGTGCTCGCGCGGTTGGCGCGACGCACGTCGGACGCGACGCCGTTGAACATGAGGTCGCCGATGTCGTCGGGCGTGAAATCGAGGCCGCTGTAACGCTGGCCGGCGGAGACCTGGTAAGCCGTCGTGCCGAGCTTGCCCTGCAGGCTGAGCACGCCGAACCGCGTCGTCTCGCGCTGGCGCTCGTCGAGCCGCGCCGAGTCGAAGTTGGTCACGTCGAGGTAACCGAACTGCGGCGTCTGACCCGGGTTGTTCGGAATCTCGAAACGGTTGTTGGTGGCGCCGAAGAGAAAGCTCAGGCGCGTGTCGTTGTCGATCAGGTACGACACGTCGCCGAAGGCCTTCACCTGGTTCGTGTGGTCGTGGACCGGCTTCCGGCTGGAGGTGGGATTCTCGATACCGACATCGTTCTCGAGATAGTTCGCGGTAAGGAACCAGCTCCACCGGCCGCTGCGCCCGAACAGCGAGGCGTTCGGATTCACGGTGCCGAACTGGCCGCCCGTGATGCCGACGCTGCCGCCGACACTATCCTTCGCCGCCGTGCGCGTCGTGATGTCGACCACCGCGGCGGTGCGGTCGCCGTACTGGGCGGGCAACGCACCGGTGAGCAGCTTCACGCTCTGGATGGTGCGGGCGTCGAGCGTCTGCCCGAAGCCGCCGATGCTTTCGGGGATGATCACGCCGTCCACCCGGTACTGCAGGTTGGCGTGGTCGCCACGGACATGCAGCTGCCCGTACGAATCCTGCACGACGCCCGGCGCCTGCAGCAGCACCTGGTTCAGCGGCGTCGAGTCGCCTAGCGGCAGGGCCTGGATGGTCTGCCGATCGATCACGTACTGACTGCTGCCGGTATCGGGCGAGAGGCTGTTTCGGGCCTCGTCGAGGCGGGCAGACACGTCCACCTCGCCGAGCGTGGTGGCTTTCTGAGGTGCCGCGTCGTCCGCGAAGGCGGGGGCGACGGACAGGGCGAGGGCGATGCTGAAAGCGAGGCGTGCAGGCGTCATGGGGGGCGTGTCCGGGGAACGTTATATTGTTTCAACACAGTGTGTACCCCGGACCTTTCCGGTCACTTTCCTCGGAAGCCGGCCACCGTCGTGGGAGCGGACCTGGGCGCGACATCTTTTGAGGCCGTGCCCCGACGCTGGCGCGCCACCTTGGAAACCGGGGCGAAGAGCCGTCGCGGCCAGGTCCGCTCCAACAGCCTCGGAGCCCGCACCTGTGGGACATCTTTGAGGCCGTGACCCCGCGCTGGCGCGCCACCTTGGGGACCGGGGCGAAGAGCCGTCGCGGCCAGGTCCGCTCCAACAGCCTCGGAGCCCGCACCTGTGGGAGCGCACCTGGGCGCGACATCTTTTGAGGCCGCGCCCCGAAGCTGGCGCGCCACCTTGGGGATCGGGGCGAAGAGCCGTCGCGGCCAGGTCCGCTCCAACGGCCTAGGAGCCCGCACCTGTGGGACATCTTTGAGGCCGTGACCCCGACGCTGGCGCGCCACCTTGGGGACCGGGGCGAAGAGCCGTCGCGGCCAGGTCCGCTCCCACAACGGCCGGAGGCCCTGTCTGTGGGACCTGCTGGCGCGCCACCTTGGGGACCGCGGCGAAATGCTGTCGCGGCCGGGTCCGCTCCTGCAGACACGGTTCGTTTACGCCGCCGACGCGACGATGCGCCATCGCATACGTGGAGACGACGATGGCGAGCCGTGAGCCTTCATCGACATCGAAAGAAATCGTGCCCGCCTCGGGCGCCGACCGCGGTGACAGCCCCGTCGCCCGGGCCATCCTCGAATTCGTCAGCCGCATCCCCGACAGCGAAGTGCCCCGCGCCAGCAAGGGCACGGCGGAAGAGGAGTGCCGCCGGCTGGCGAGCGCGGCCGCGAACAAGGCCGCCCTTACCGCCGGCTCGCTGGCGTTGCCGCCCGGGCCGCTCGGCTGGTTGACCGTGCTGCCCGAGCTGGTCGCGATCTGGCGCATCCAGGGCCAGCTGGTCAGCGACATCGCGGCCGCCTACGGCAAGACGGCGAAGCTTGGCCGCGAGCAGATGCTCTGGTGCCTGTTCCGCCATACCGCCGCGCAGGCGTTTCGCGATGTCGCGATTCGCGTCGGCGATCGACTCGTGTTCCGCACCGCCGCCACGAGCGTGCTCCAGCGCGTGGCGAGTCGCATCGGCGTCAGCGTCTCGAAACGCGCCGTCGGCAAGGGCATCTCCCGCTGGCTGCCGATCGTCGGTGCGCTGGGTGTCGGCGCATACGCGTACTACGACACCGGCCAGGTCGCGAAAACGGCCATCGATCTGTTCAGCGGGGAGGTGCACATCGACGACGAGCCGCCGGGCGGCAAGGCGACGAAGCGCAAGGTGGCGACCGTGGATCATCGGGACGAGAGCATCACCGATCTTGCCGGCGCAGAGGATACGAAGGAAACCGGTGGAGCACGCGCCGCGCGCGACTCGGCACCCCCGACGAAGACGCGCGTGCGCTCGCGCTCGAAGGGCTCGGTCGACGGAGCGGCCGCCAAGCCCGCCTCGCAGCGGACAACGAAGGCTCCTGCCGTAAAGGCGGTAAAGAAGGCTGCCGTGCGCAAGCGCGCGACGACGAAGAAGGTCGCGGCGGCGAACACGGCGAAAGCTCCGAAGAAGACCGCGTCCCGTTCGAAGTCGGCGACCCGCTAGAAACCGCCGCGAAGGCGCTGTCTGGCGCGAGCACCCATCGCGCCCAGGTGCGCTCCAACGGGACCTTCCGCGACAGCGCGCTTCCCACGGCCAGGCGATTGCGGCACGCTACCCGCGCCACGGAAAGCGAGGGAAGTCACGATGAGCAAACCACCGGTCGTTCTCGTCACCGGCGCCGCGCGCCGTGTCGGTGCGGTCATCGTGCGTCGCCTGCATGAAGCAGGCTGCGACGTCGCCATCCACTATCACCGCTCGGCCGACGAGGCGCGCGCGCTCGCGGACGAGCTCGACGGCATTCGCGCGGGCAGCGCCGCGACGTTCGCCGGCGCCCTGGGCGAGGCGGACGTCCCTGCCCGGCTGGTCGCCGACGTGACGGCGCGATTCGGCCGTCTCGATGGCCTCGTCAACAACGCATCGTCGTTCTATCCCACGCCCATCGGCAGCGCGACGCCGGCGCAGTGGGACGATCTCTTCGCCGCCAACGCGCGCGCGCCGTTCTTCCTTTCGCAGGCAGCTGCCCCGGCGCTACGCGCCAGCGGCGGAAGCATCGTCAACATCGTCGACATCTACGCCGAACGCCCCCTCGCGCAACACCCCATCTACTCGATGGCGAAAGCCGCGCTGGGAATGCTCACGCTCTCGCTGGCGAAGGATCTCGCGCCCGAGGTCCGCGTGAACGCCGTCGCACCCGGAGCGATCCTATGGCCGGCGTCCGGTAAACCCGAAGAAGCCGCCGAAGCGCTCATCGCGAAAACGCCGCTGGCTCGCAAGGGCGAGCCAGCGGATGTCGCGGAAGCCGTGCGCTGGCTGCTGCTCGACGCGCACTACACGACGGGTCAGGTCGTCCGCGTCGACGGCGGACGCGCCCTGAACATCTGATCAGTTCTTCGGGCGGAACGCCGATTCGATCAGCGCGACGTCGAAGCCCCGGCCCGGATCGCCTTCTTCCGTGTAGCGATAGAGCGCGGCGGAATACACGCCGTGCATCGCCGTCTGGAACAGGCTGAGTGCGACGAGGCCGATCACGGCGGCGACGCCCACGGCGATCATCAGTGCGAACGACTGCGTGCTCGCGGCGAGGAAGAACAGGATCGCGCTGACGAAGATCAGGCAGAAGGTGAGGATGCCGCCGGCGAGGCCGATGCCCGCGTTGCCGATGAGGTTCTCACCCCACGTACGCTTGAGCAGCGAGGCGCTGCGCTTCACCGCGTCGACCGGGCCGATGTCCTGCGCCGCGAGCACCGGAACCACGAGGAAGGTCGCGACCGTCCAGCCGAAGCCCAGCATGCCGACGACGATGCGGCCGATGAGGCCGAAACGCTCCTGCAACGCGCGCAGGATCATGCCGACCGTCGCGGCGATCAGCGCGTAGCCAATGATGTTCGGCAGCTTGCTCGTGGCGGCGCGCATGCCGTCCCCCAGCGTGGGGTTGCCGCCGCCGAGACGGATCAGCGCCGCCGCGGCGAGGGCGACGTTGAAGAAGATCACGACGCCGTACTGCACGACGTAGAACGCGAAGCTGACAAGCAGGAACAACGTGGAAGGACTCTGCCGCTGCCCCTCGAATCCCGCCTGGCCGTGCGAGGCCAGCGAGAAGATCGGCCATGCGAAGCTCGCGATGACGATGAGCGACGCCACGCCCGCGAGCAGCGGGAAGAGCATGAGCTCCTTGTCCTGGCGAAGGATGTTGGCGCTGGCTTTCATGAGCGCCCAACTGCGTGTGAACTTGCCCATTCCCCTGCTCCCCTGGCGGTCCGATGTGGACCGCGTTGTAGCATCTTGGTGGGGGCGTCGCTAGGGGAAGAAGTTGGCCACCGGCGAGAGCGGCTCGCTTTCCCAGGGGAAGGCCGCCCACAGCTCGGCCATGCTGCGTCCGTCGACGGGGTGGCGGACATCGGGCGCGATGTCGGCCATCGGCTTGAGGACGAACGCGTGGCGGAGCTCGCCGCGGGGCAGTTCGAGGTGCCCTTCCCCGCTGAGCACGAGGTCGTCGTACAGCACGATGTCGACGTCCAGCGTGCGGCTGGCGTAACGGTCGCCGCTGCGGACGCGGCCGTGGCGGTCCTCCAGCGCGTGCAGCCAGTCGTTGAGGTCTTCCGGACCGAGGTCGCTGTCGAGGCCGACCGCGAGGTTCAGGAAATCCGGACCGTCGAAGCCCACCGCCTTGCTCCGGTAGACCGGGGACACGTCGAGCGCGCCGAACCGCTCGCGCAGTTCCGCGACCGCCACGGCCAGCCAGTGCTCGGCATCGACGTTGGAACCGAGGCTGAGCCAGGCGCGACCCATGTCAGGCCACCTCCGCGATCGACTGTCGCAACGCGCCGACGCCGTCGCGGACGTCGCCGCCCGACGGCTGCTGGAACGGTCGCAGCCCGAAAGCCGGCAGGATCGCGATGAGGTGATCGAAGATGTCGGCCTGGATGCGCTCGTATTCGAGCCACACGACGGTGTTGGTGAAGCAGTAGATCTCCAGCGGCACGCCCTGGGGACCCGGGTCGCGCATGCGCACCATGCGGGTCATCGCGTCGTGCACATCGGGGTGCGCGGCGAGGTACGCCTCGGCATAGGCCCGGAACGCGCCGATGTTCGTCTGCCGCCGACGATTGACGGGCAGTTTGCCCGCCTCGCCGAGCGCCTCGTTCCAGCGACGGATGTCGTCGCGCTTGCGTGCGAGATAGGCCTTGAGCAGGTGTACGTTGCCGAAGGCCTCGATCTCGTCGTCTTCGAGGAAACGGATGCAGGCGGCGTCGATGTAGAGCTCGCGCTTGATGCGCCGGCCGCCCGACTCGGACATGCCACGCCAGTTCTGGAACGATTCGGAGATCAGTTTCCAGGTGGGCACGGTGACGATGGTGCGATCGAAATTGCGCACCTTCACCGTATGCAGCGTGATGTCGATGACGTCGCCGTCGACGCCCGCCGAGGCCATCGTGATCCAGTCGCCCACGCGCAGCATGTCGTTCGTGCTCAGCTGGATGCCGGCGACGAAGCCGAGGATGGTGTCCTTGAACACGAGTAGGAGCACGGCCGACATCGCGCCGATGCCGGAAAGCAGCAGGCCGATGCTCTGGTGCGTGAGCTTGGTGATCACGAGCACCAGCGCGACGATCCACAGCGCCAGCTGGAGCAGCTGCACCACGCCCTTGATCGAGCGTTTTCCGGCCGGCGTCGCGCTGTACAGCGATTCGAACGCCAGCAGCGCGCGGCCCATCGCGGCGATCACGCACACGATGATCCAGCAGACGGCGAGGTTGCGCACGAAGGTGGCGATGCCGTCGTCTTCGCGATGCAGGAGCACCCCGATGCCGTAGTAGACGACGATGGCCGGCAGCATGCGCGCCATCCAGCGGAACGCGCCGAACTCGTAGAGGGCGTCGTCCCAGCGCCAGGCCGTGTGCCGGGTCGCGGCGCGCACGACGCGATGCAGGAACAACCGGCCGAGCAGACCCACGAGCCACGCCGCGACGAACAGGCCGCCCACGAGGACCACGCGGCGCAGTTCGGGCGAGGCGATCGTCTCTTCGAGCATGCCCAGCATGGCGCCGAGGTCGATCATGCCGGACGCGTGCCGCGCTCGATCCGCACACCCACCGCGCGCGCGCCGCGCACGGCGCCGGGCTTGGAAAGCTTCAGGCGCACCCAGCTCACGCCGAACTCCTCGCGGACGATCTCCGCGCAGCGCTCGGCGAGCGTCTCGACGAGGCCGAAGCTCGTCGATTCCACGTACGCCTGCAGCCGCTTCGACACCGCCTTGTAGTTCAGCGTGTGCTCGATGTCGTCGCTCGCGGCCGGACGACGGTTGTCGAAGGCCATCTCGAGATCGAACGACAGCGTCTGCCGGATCCGGCGCTCCCAGTCGTAGATGCCGATGACCGCGTCGATGCGCAGGTCCTCGATGAAGACGATGTCCATGGAATCAGGGCGTGGAGGGGGTCGTACAGGGTCGGCGAGGTGCGGCGATTTCGCAAGTCGGCCTGGCCCGCTCCCACACCCCAGATGTCGTGGGAGCGCACCCGGGCGCGACCGCTTTTCGCGAGGAGCCGCATGGCCGCGGCCCCGGCGCGATCACGCCGCCGGCAGGCTCTCGAGATTCCAGCGCGGATGAACCTGGATGGTTTCGTCCTGATGCTGACCCGACGCGAGGCGGATGGCGCCGGCGAGCGCGATCATCGCGCCGTTGTCGGTGCAGAACGCGAGACGCGGGAAGTACACGCGGAACCCGTCCGCCTGCCCGGCCTGCGCCAGCTGCTCGCGCAGCCGCTTGTTCGCACCCACGCCACCGGCGATCACGAGGCGCTTCGCGCCCGTGGCCTCCAGCGCCCGGCGGCACTTGATGGCCAGCGTATCGACGATGGCCTCCTCGAAGCCGCGCGCGATGTCGGCCCGGGTTTGCTCGCTCTTGTCCGAGGCCTGCCAGGCCAGCAGCACCTGGGTCTTCAGGCCCGAGAAGCTGAAATCCAGCCCCGGGCGATCGACCATGGGCCGGGAGAAGCGAAACTTGCCCGGCGTGCCCTGCTCCGCCAGCTTCGCCAGCGCGGGACCGCCCGGGTACGGCAGGCCCATGAGCTTGGCCGTCTTGTCGAACGCCTCGCCCGCGGCGTCGTCCAGGGTGTCGCCGAGGATCCGGTATTCGCCGATGGCCTTGACCTCGACCAGCATCGAATGACCGCCGCTGACCAGGAGCGCCACGAACGGCGGTTCCGGGGGATCGTCCTCGAGCAGCGGGGCCAGCAGGTGTCCTTCCATGTGGTGGACGCCTATCGCCGGCACGCCGAGGGCCCAGGCCATGGCGCGGGCGGCGGAGGCCCCGACCAGCAGGGCGCCGACCAGACCCGGACCGGCCGTGTAGGCCACGCCGCCAAGGTCGGCGGGGGTGAGCCCGGCGCTCTTAAGGGCCTCGCGGACCAGCGGGAGCAGCTTGCGGACGTGGTCGCGGCTGGCCAGTTCCGGCACGACGCCGCCGTATTCGGCATGGAGGGCGATCTGGCTGAAAAGGGCATGGGAGAGCAGCCCGCGGCCCGGGTTTTCGGGGTCCCAGCGCAGCAGCGCGACGCCCGTCTCGTCACAGGACGTTTCCACCCCTAGCACGGGCTTTGAATTTTTCATTTCGATCACGTTATAATCCACGGCTCACCCGGTCTCACGGGTCAGTTTAAACAAGTGGAGTTTCCATGCCGAGCGTTAAAGTCCGCGAGAACGAGCCGTTTGAGCTTGCCCTTCGCCGCTTCAAGCGTACGTGCGAGAAGGCTGGCGTGCTGGCCGAAACGCGCAAGCGCGAATTTTACGAAAAGCCGACCCAGGAGCGTAAGCGCAAGCGCGCTGCTGCTGTGAAGCGCCACCTGCGCCGTCTGTCCCGCGACACGACGCGCCGGACCCGCATGTACTGATGCACCCGCCGGCCCCCGTGGCCGGGCTGGTGTCGCGGTTGGCGCGTTTATGCCGCTGCCGCGTTCAGGCGGAAATCCCGAGCCGGCTTTGCCGAAAGGTGAAGCCGGCTTTTCGTCGTCCTGGAGAAAAGAAATGAGCCTCAAGGCAAAGATCACCGAAGACATGAAGGCCGCCATGAAGGGCGGGGAAAAGGATCGCCTGGCCGTGATCCGCCTGGTCCAGGCCCAGATCAAGCAGCGTGAAGTCGACGAACGGATCGAACTGGACGACACCCAGGTGCTCGCCGTGCTCGAAAAGATGCAGAAACAGCGCCGCGACTCGATCGAGCAGTACGACAAGGCCGGCCGCGACGACCTGGCATCGATCGAACGCTACGAGATGGGCATCATCGACGGCTACCTCCCCGCCAAGCTGTCGGAGGCGGAGCTCGACGCCATCATCGCCGCCGCCATTGCCGAATCGGGCGCCACCTCGGCCCGCGACATGGGCAAGGTCGTGGCCCTGATCAAGGAAAAGGCCGCCGGCCGCGCCGACATGGCCGCCGTGGCGGGCAAGGTGAAGGCGAAGCTGGCCTGATCCGCCCGTAGGAGCGCGCCCTGCGCGCGACATGTTTTGGAGCCGTGCCCGCGAGCTGGCGCGCCAGCATCGGCGCAGCGGCGAAAAGCCGTCGCGCGCAGGGCGCGCTCCTACCGACGGCTCGCCGTGGTGGGGGCAACCTGCCCCTTTCACGACACCCCCACGTTCACGTCCGCATCCTCCCCCACGCGACTGGCGGGTGTTCCTCCGGCGCCTGACGGAGGTCTCCCATGCTCAAGTACGCCATCATCTTCGGCCTCATCGCCCTGGTCACCGGCGCGCTCGGCTTCAGCCGGGTCTCGGGGATCGCCGCGACGATCGCCAAGGTCTGCTTCGCCATCTTCCTGATCCTCTTCGTGCTCGCGATCCTCGCCGTCATCGGCGTGTTCCACATGGCGTTCTGACGAGTCCGCCAGACTCCATACGGAAGCGGATGCGTGGCATCCTAGGGGGCTCATGCGTGGCCGTATCCCCGACAATTTCATCGATGAGCTCCTGACCCGCGTCGACATCGTCGACGTGATCGAACGGCGCGTCCCGCTGAAGAAGGCGGGGCGCGAATGGACGGCCTGCTGCCCGTTCCACAACGAGCGCTCGCCCTCGTTCTATGTCAGCCCCCAGAAGCAGTTCTTCCATTGCTTCGGCTGCGGCGCCCACGGCAGCGCGATCAAGTTCATCATGGACTACGACCGCCTCGAATTCCCCGACGCCATCGAGGAACTCGCCCAGTCGGTCGGCCTGAAGGTGCCCTACGAGGGCGCTCGCGACGACAAGCCGCGCGAGGACCGCAGCGACCTCTACACGCTGCTCGACGAGGCGGCCAGCTTCTACCAACGCGAGCTCGGCAACAGCGCCGAGGCACGGTCGTACATCGACCGGCGCGGACTCGACGACGAGATCGTGAAGCGCTTCCGCATCGGCTGGGCGCCGGCGGGTTTCGACGGCGTGCTCAAGGCTCTCGGCAGCACCGACCGGCGGCGCCAGCTGCTCAACGAGGCCGGCATGGTGGCCAGCAACGAGCGCGGCAACCGCTACGACCGCTTCCGCGAGCGCGTCATGTTCCCGATCCTCGATCGCCGTGGCCGCGTGATCGCCTTCGGCGGCCGCGTGCTGTCGTCCGAGCAGAGCCCGAAGTACCTCAATTCGCCGGAAACCCCGCTTTTCCACAAGGGTCGCGAGCTGTTCGCCCTGTGGCAGGTGAAGCAGGCGAACCAGACCCTCACCCGGATCATGGTGGTCGAGGGCTACATGGACGTCATCGCCCTGCACCAGGCCGGCCTGCCCATCGCCGTGGCCACCCTCGGCACCGCGACCACACCGGAGCATGCCGAAGTCCTCTTCCGCGCCGCTCCCGACGTCTACTTCTGCTTCGACGGCGACCGCGCCGGCCGGCAGGCCGCGTGGCGTGCGCTGGAGTCGATCCTCCCGCGCATGCGCGACGGCCGCCAGGCGCACTTCCTCTTCCTGCCCGATGGCGAGGATCCGGACACACTGGTCCGCAAGGAAGGCAAGGAGGGCTTCGAGAAGCGCATGACCGACGCGATGCCGATGTCGGAGTACTTCTTCGAGGAACTGGCCCGCGATGTGGATACCTCGAAGATCGATGGCCGGGCCCGCCTGGCCGAACGGGCGCGACCGCTTATCGCGCGCCTGCCGGACGGCGCGTTCCGCGACCTGATGGGCCAGGAACTGCAGCGGCGCACCGGCGCCCGCGCCGTGCTCGAGGCCGAGCCGGAGGCGAATGCCCGTCTTGCCCAGGCCCGTCCGGCTAACGTGCAGCGCAGCCTCGTCCGCAGCGCCATCACGCTGCTGCTCGCGCAGCCGGCGCTGGCCGAGGAGGTCGAGCCGCCCTACGCCTTCCTGCGCCTGGACCGACCGGGGGTCGGCCTGCTCGCCGAACTCGTCGACGTGGCCCGTGCGCGCCCCGGCATCAACCCGGCCGTGCTCGTCGAGCACTTCATGGATCGGCCCGAGTACGCGTCGCTGCAGAAGCTCATGGCCGCCGAGGTGATCGGCGAGGCGGACATGCAGCGCGTCGAATTCCTCGACGCGCTGGCCCAGATGCAGCGCCAGGCCACGACGCAACGTCGCGAGTACCTGATCGCCCGCGCGCGCGAAGGCGTGCTCGACGACACCGAAAAAGCCGAACTTCGCGTGCTCCTGGCGGCCCGCGCGACCCCCGCACCCATGGATGGCGAATGATGCATCGCACCGCAGCCGTAACGCGATCCGTGGGATCATCCCGACTTCGTACCTCCAGGGGACCGGCCCCAGCCGGCTTCGCGCACCACTGATGGACCTGCTCAACGACCTCGTCGATTTCTTCGGAAGGAACGGCTACCTCGCCGTCTTCTTCGCGCTGATGCTCTGCGGGGCGGGCCTGCCGCTGCCCGAGGACATCACGCTCGTGGCCGGCGGCATCATCACGGGCCTGGGCTACGGCGACGTCCACACCATGGTCGGCGTCGGCATGGCGGGCGTGCTGGTGGGCGATTCCACGATGTTCCTGCTCGGTCGTCATTTTGGCGGCCGGATCATGAGCTGGCGGTTCGTGGCGCGACTGCTGACGCCCGAGCGCTATGCCAAGGTGCAGGAGAAGTTCGAGCGCTACGGCAATCGCATGATGTTCGTCGCGCGGTTCCTGCCCGGCATGCGCACCGCGGTATTCATCACCGCCGGCGCCACGCATCGTGTCGGCTTCTTCCGCTTCCTCCTCCTCGATGGACTGGCGGCCGCCATCAGCGTGCCGATCTGGGTGTACCTCGGGTATTTCGGCGCGCACAACCACGAGTGGCTGGCGATGTGGATCCACCGCGGCCAGACGGGCGTATGGCTGGCCATCGCCGGCGCGCTGCTGGCCCTCGGCGTGATCTGGTGGCGGCGCAAGCGCGCGGCCCGCGACTGCGGCTGAAGCGCCACCCCCACCCTTCGGTAGGCGATCGTCACGCCGCGGGCGCGAGCTCCGAGGTGAGCCATGCGCGGAACGTCGCCAGCTCCTCGCGATCGGCCGCGTCGCGTGACACCGCAAGGTAATACGTGTGCTGGAGCGGTAGCGGAAGGCGGAACGGCTCCACCAGGCGTCCGGCCGCGAGGTCGTAGGCCACCAGCAGTTCCTGCGCCAGCGCCACGCCCTGCCCCTCGATGGCGGCCTGCAGCATCATCGTGCCGTCGCCGAACCCCATCTCCCGCGATACCGGCCCCGGCTCCACGCCAGCCCGCTCGAACCACTGGTCCCAGCTGACCGCCGCGGCCGCGCGACGCCCCGGGCGTTCGTGGAGGAGCATCTGCGCGGCGAGATCCTCGGGTCCGCGCAGCGCGCCCGCGAGCGATGGCGCGCACACCGGCGTGTAGCCGCTCACCACGAGGATGGACTGCTCCACACCTTCGACGACGCGATCGTCGACGGAGAGGTCCCACGTGCCCTCGTCGCCACCGTCGGTCACGACCTCGACGGCGATCGCCGGGTGCCGCGCGAAGAACCGAAAGAGCCGTGGCACGAGCCACTTCGTACCGAACGTCGGGGGAACGGCGACCCGCAACGAGGCGTCGCGCTGCCCCATCAGCTGATCCGTGGCATGTTGCAGCGCACGAAACGCGTCGCGAATACGGGGAAAATAGTTCTCGCCGGCCGCCGTCAGCGAGAGCCGATTGTTGCTCCGCACAAACAGCGGCGTGCCGAGGTACGACTCCAGCAATTTGACTTGCGCACTGACCGCCGCGGCCGTCAGCGAGAGTTCCTCGCCGGCCTTCGTGAAGCTCATATGCTGCGCTGCAAGCTCGAACACGCGCACGGCATGGAGGGGTAGCGAGCGCTTCATTGCGGACTCATTCAAAAAAACTTGGGGAAACCCCGAAGAAATTCTAGTTTGCCTGCCTTGTCAGGCAACGCCAAGAATCCGGGGCGATTTCGAGCGGACCATCGATGAACATCCTCACGATCGACACCGGCACCACCAACACGCGGGTCACCGTCTGGAAGGACGGCGACGTCGCCGGTCAGGCCGCCCGCCAGGTCGGCGTGCGCGACACCGCGATCACCGGCAGCAAGACGAAGCTCGAAGAAGGCGTGCGCGAGACGATCGGCGAGGCGCTGGCGACGGCGTCGCTCGGCGAAGCCGACATCGGCCGCGTGATCGCCTCGGGCATGATCACATCGAACGTGGGTCTCTGCGAGATTCCGCACGTACCCGCCGCCGCCGGCATCGGCGACCTCGCCGGCGCGATGCGCGAAAGCCTCGTGCCCAACGTGTGGCGCGATCCGATCTGGTTCGTTCCCGGCGTGCGCAACGCCGTCGATCACATCGGCCTGCACAACTGCGAGGCGATGGACATGATGCGCGGCGAGGAGGTCGAATCCTTCGCGCTGGTGGAGCGCCTCGGCATCGACGAACCCACCGTCATCGTGCTGCCGGGTTCGCATTCCAAGTTCGTCAGCATCGACGGCAAGCGGCGCATCGAGGGCTGCGTCACCACGCTCGCCGGCGAACTGCTGCACGTGATCTCGCACGACACGATCCTCGCGGGGTCGCTGAAGGAAGGTTTCGCGAAGCAGGTCGACACGGACATGCTGCTGGCGGGCGCGAACTCGGCGAAGAAGATCGGTCTCGGCCGCGCCTGCTTCAGCGTGCGCATCCTCGACCAGTTCGCCGTGTACGACGCCAACGCGCGCGCCAATTTCCTGCTCGGTGCCGTCCTCGGCTCCGATCTGCTGACGCTGAAGAATTCCAGCGCCATCCGCATGAGCCCGGGCACCCGCTTCGTCATCAGCGGCAAGCCGATCCTGCGCGAAGCCATCGCCCGCCTGGTCGAAGGCGACGACTTCTTCTCCGGCACCGTCACGGTGCTGGACGACGACGACCAACGCGACCTCGCGGGCTACGGCGCCATCGCCGTCGCGCGCGAACGCGGCCTGGTCGACTGACTGAATCCAAGAGGAGGGACCGCATGAAGAACAAGATCGCCACTGGCCTCAAAGTGCTCGCACTGGCCCTGACGCTTTCCGCCTGCTCGTCGGGCGGCAACGACCAGGTCAAGATCGGCTTCGTCGTGAAGCAGCCCGAGGAACCGTGGTTCCAGGACGAATGGAAGTACGCCGAACAGGCGGCGAAGGAAAAAGGCTTCACGCTGGTTAAGATCGGCGCGCCGGACGGCGGCCAGGTGCTTACCGCCATCGACAATCTCAAGTCGCAGCATGCGCAGGGCTTCATCATCTGCACGCCCGACGTGAAGCTGGGCCCCTCCATCGTCGCCAAGGCGAAGGCGGATGGCCTGAAGCTCATGACGGTCGACGACCGCCTCGTCGACGGTTCGGGCAACGCGATCGACACGGTCCCGCACATGGGCATCTCGGCCTCGAAGATCGGCGAGCAGGTCGGCCAGGCGATCGCGGACGAAATGAAGAAACGCGGCTGGAATCCGGAAGAGACCGGCGCCCTGCGCATCTCCTACGACCAGCTGCCGACCGCGAAGGAGCGTACCGACGGCGCGATCGCCGCGCTGACCGCCGCGGGCTTCCCGACCGCCAACATCGTCAACGCCCCGGAAGCCAAGACGGACACGGAGAACGCGTTCAACGCCGCGAACATCGCCATCACGCAGAATCCGAAGTACAAGCACTGGGTCGCGTTCGGTCTCAACGACGAGGCCGTGCTGGGTGCCGTGCGTGCCGCCGAGGGTCGCGGTTTCCGTGCCGACAACATGATCGGCGTGGGCATCGGCGGCAGCAACTCGGCGCTCAACGAGTTCGCCAAGGGCGAGCCGACCGGCTTCTTCGGCAGCGTGCTGATCAGCCCGAAGCGCCACGGCTATGAGACCTCGGTGAACATGTACGAGTGGATCAAGAACGACAAGGCGCCGCCGCAGCTGACGCTGACCACCGGCCAGCTGATCACCAAGGCCAACTCGGCCGAGGTGCGCAAGGAAATGGGGCTCTGACGATGACGGATGCTCCGCGCCTCGAGTTCCGCCACATCGGGAAGAGCTTCCCGGGCGTGCGCGCGCTCTCCGACGTCGGCTTCAGCGTGCGCGCCGGCAGCGTGCACGGCCTGCTCGGCGAGAACGGCGCGGGCAAGTCGACGATGATGAAGATCCTCGGCGGGGAATACATCCCCGACGAGGGCGAGGTGGCGATCGACGGTCGCGCGATGGACTTCCGCAAGGCCGCCGACGCGATCGACGCGGGCGTCGCGGTCATCCACCAGGAACTCCAGTACGTACCCGAACTTTCGGTGATGGAGAACCTGTTGCTCGGCCGCCTGCCGACGCGCTTCGGCCTCGTCGACCGGCGCCGCGCGCTGGCGTGGACGCGCGAACGCCTGGACGCGCTCGGCGTCGACCTCGATCCGCGCGCGAAGCTCAAGGCGCTCTCGATCGGCCAGCGGCAGATGGTCGAGATCGTGAAGGCGATCCTCCGCGACGCGAAGATCCTCGCGCTCGACGAACCCACCAGCTCGCTGTCGCATCGCGAGACCGAGGTGCTGTTCCGCCTCGTGCGCGACCTCCGCGCGCAGGGCAAGGCGATGATCTACATCTCGCACCGCCTCGACGAGATCTTCGAACTGTGCGACGCCGCGACGATCTTCCGCGACGGCCGCAAGGTGGCCGACTTCGACACGCTCGACGGCGTCACGCGCGACACCCTCGTGCAGCGCATGGTCGGCCGCGACATCGGCGACATCTGGGGCTACCGGTCCCGCGAGCATGGCGACATCCGCCTCTCCGTGAAGAACGTCTCGGGCCGCGCCGTGCAGCAGCCGGTGAGCTTCGAGGTGAAGGCGGGCGAGATCGTCGGCTTCTTCGGCCTCGTCGGCGCGGGCCGTTCGGAGATCATGCGCGTCATCTACGGCGCCGACCGCCGCCTCACCGGCGACGTCGCCGTCGACGGCCAGCCAGTGAAGCCGTCGCAGATCCGAGACGCCATCCGCCACGGCCTGGTGCTGTGCCCGGAGGATCGCAAGGAGGACGGCATCATCGGCGTCCGCTCCGTCTCCGAGAACATCAACATCAGCGCGCGGCGCAACCATCTCGTCGCCGGACTCTTCGTCAACGACCGCGTAGAGGCGAAGACCGCCGACGGTTACATCGACCGCCTGCGCATCCGCACGCCGCACCGCCGGCAGGAAATCCGCCTGCTCTCCGGCGGCAACCAGCAGAAGGCCGTGCTCTCGCGCTGGCTGGCGGAGCGCGACCTGCGCGTGCTGATCGTCGACGAACCCACGCGCGGCATCGACGTCGGCGCCAAGAACGAAATCTACAACGTGCTCTACGAGCTGGCCGGGCGCGGCGTGGCGGTGGTGATGATCTCGAGCGAACTGCCGGAAGTGCTCGGCGTGTCCGATCGCGTGATCGCCATGTGCCGCGGACGCATCGTCGCCCAGTTCAGCCGAGACGAGGCGAACGAGGCCAACGTCCTCGCCGCCGCCCTCCCCGAAGGCGCCAGCGCCACCCCCACGCCTGCCAGGTAAGACAGCCCATGACCGAGTCCTCCGCCGCCGCCATCGGCGCCACCCGCGACACCCCGGCCACGCGCCGCCGCGCCCTGTTCTGGCAGGTCGTCGACGACTACAGCCTGATCCTGATCTTCATCGCGCTGTTCGCGGTGCTCAGCGCCTCGGTGCAGTACTTCTTCTCGTGGGACAACATGGTCGGCCTGCTGCTGTCCGTGTCGCAGATCGGCATGGTGTCGTGCACCATGATGTTCTGCCTCGCGTCGCGCGACTTCGACCTCTCGGTCGGCTCGACCGTCGCGTTCGCGGGCGTGTTCTGCGCCATCGTCGCCAATGCCACCGGCAGCGTCGCGATCGGCGTCGCGGCGAGCCTCGCCGCGGGCGCGCTGGTCGGATTCGTCAACGGCGCGGTGATCGCCAAGCTCAAGATCAACGCCCTGATCACCACGCTGGCGACGATGGAAATCGTGCGCGGCCTCGCCTTCATCAGCTCGCACGGCCAGGCCGTGGGCGTCAGCAACGAAGCCTTCTTCACGCTCGGCAGCGCCTCGGTGCTCGGCCTGCCGGTGCCGGTCTGGGTCACGCTGGCCTGCTTCGTCGTCTTCGGCGTGCTGCTCAACAAGACCATCTACGGCCGCAATACGCTGGCGATCGGCGGCAACCCGGATGCCTCGCGCCTCGCCGGCGTCGCGGTCGACCGCGTGCGCATCGCCATCTTCCTCATCCAGGGCGTGATCGCCGCGCTCGCGGGCATCATCCTCGCCTCGCGCATGACCAGCGGCCAGCCCAACGCGGGCGAAGGCTTCGAACTCAACGTGATCTCCGCCTGCGTGCTGGGCGGCGTGTCGCTCATGGGCGGCCGGGCGAGCATCAGCGGCGTGATCGTTGGCGTTCTCATCATGGGCACCGTGCAGAATGCGATGAGCCTCATGAACATCGACGCCTTCTACCAGTACCTCGTCCGTGGCACGATCCTGCTGATCGCGGTGCTGGTGGACCAGCTCAAGAACCGCAGACAGGCCCGCTGATGACCGATACCTTCAAACCGCTGTCCGGCCACCGCCAGGCCCATGCCGAAGGCGTGATCTGGGACGACCTCACCCAACGCGTCCGCTGGACCGACATCGCCACGTCGACGCTGTACGCCTACGACCCGGAAACGGGTCACATCGACGAGCACACGCTACCCGCACGTGTCTGCTGCTTCGCGCTCACGCACGAGCCGGGCGTGCTGCTGCTGGCCATGGAGAAGCAGGTGGCGCGCTTCTATACGCAGGACGGCAGGCTGCAGGTGCTGGCGGACATCGAGCCCGACCTGGCCGGCATGCGCGCCAACGACGGGCGCTGCGACCGCGCCGGCAACTTCGTCTTCGGCACGCTCAACGAATCCGGCCCGCGCAACGACGACGGAAGCCCCGCGAAGATCGCCTCGTTCTGGCGTTTCACGCACGACGGCCGGCTCCACCGCCTCGCGCTGCCCAAGGCCGCCATCACCAACAGCATCTGCTTCAGCCCCGACGGCGGCACGATGTACTTCACCGATTCGCCCACCGCGCAGATCATGGCGTGCGACTACGATGCCGCCACGGGTGACGTCGCCAACATCCGCGTGTTCGCCGGGCTGCGCGCGGGGATGGAGCCGGATGGCTCGACCGTCGACGCCGAGGGCTACGTCTGGAACGCGGAATGGGGCGCGTCGCGCGTCGTGCGCTATGCGCCGGACGGCCGCATCGACGCCACCATCGATCTTCCGGCGCGGCAGCCCAGCTGCGTCAGCTTCGCAGGAAAGGATCTCGACCGCATGGTCATCACGTCAGCCAACAAATACCTCGCCGAAGTGGAGCCGTTCGACGGCGCCATCTTCATCGGCACGCCGCCGCGTGGCCGCGGCCTTCCCGAAGCCCGCTACGGCCACGAGGTGCGCGCATGAGCGCCGGCATGCAGCCCGATCCGCGCACGACGCCCCTGCCCCGCCTCGCCGGCAAGGTCGCCATCGTCACCGGTGCCACGCAGGGCATCGGCGCCGCCACCGCGAAGCTCTTCGCCGCGCATGGGGCGTCGGTCGTCCTGAACGTGCTCGAGGACAACGCGCAGTCACGCGAGACGCTCGCGGGACTGAACACCGACAAGGCCATGCTCTTCGAGGCCGACGTCACGCACCCCGACGCCATCCAGCGGATGGTCGACGCCGCGACCGAGCGTTTCGGCGCGCCCGACGTGCTGGTGAACAACGCGGGCATCAACGTCTTCAACGATCCCCTGTCCCTGAGCGACGAGGAATGGACGCGCTGCTTCGAGGTCGACCTCAAGGGCGCCTGGAACTGCGCGAAGGCCGTGCTGCCGGGCATGCTCGGCCTCGGTCGCGGCAGCATCGTCAACATCGCCTCGGTGCACGGCCACAAGATCATTCCGCACTGCTTCCCCTACCCCGTGGCGAAGCACGGCCTGATCGGCCTGACCAAGGCGCTGGGCATCGAATACGCCGCGCGCGGCATCCGGGTGAATTCGATCTCGCCGGGGCTCGTGCTCACCGCCATCGCCGAGGCCGGCTTCGCCGCGGCGCCGGACCCGGAGGCCGAGCGCCGCAAGCAGACCGAGATCCTGCCCAACAAGCGCATCGGGACACCGGAAGAAATCGCGTACACCGCGCTCTTCCTCGCCTCCGACGAAGCCCGTTACATCAATGCCGCCGACATCCGCATCGACGGTGGCCGTTCCCAGCTCTATCACGAGTGATCCCCATGGCCTGGCCCACCGCCCTCCCTCTCGTCGCGATCCTGCGCGGCATCACGCCCGACGAAGCCGTCGACCACGTCGAGGCGCTGATCGCCGAGGGCTTCGACGCCATCGAGATCCCCCTGAACTCGCCCGACTGGCGGCGCAGCATCCCGCTGGCCGTGCAGGCAGCGGGTGACCGCGCGCTGGTAGGCGCGGGCACGGTGCTCACCCCGGAACTCGTCGACGAGGTCGCCGACCTGGGCGGCCATCTGCTGGTGACCCCGAACACGGACGCGGCGGTCGTACGCCAGGGCATCAAGCGCGGCATGTACGCGTCCATCGGCTTCGCGACGCCCAGCGAGGCCTTCGTGGCCCTGGCCGCGGGAGCCCAGTCGCTGAAGCTGTTCCCGGCGTCCAACCTGGGCCCGGGGTACATCCGCTCGATCCGCGCGGTGCTGCCGCCGGACGTGCCCCTGCTGGCGGTCGGCGGCGTCACGCCCGACAATCTGGGCCAGTACCTGGACGCCGGCTGCATCGGCGCGGGACTCGGCAGCGATCTGTACAAACCCGGACAGCCGGTCTCGCGCACGCGCGAGCGCGCCGCCGCCTTCGTCAAAGCCTACCGCTCGGTCTGAACATGAAAGTCACCCGGATCACCACGTACCGCGTTCCTCCCCGCTGGATGTTCCTCAAGATGGAGACCGACGAAGGCATCGTCGGCTGGGGCGAGCCGGTGGTCGAAGGCCGGGCGCGCACCGTCGAGGCCGCCGTCCAGGAGCTCTCCGAGTTCGTGATCGGCAAGGATCCGGCGCGCATCAACGACATCTGGCAGACGATGTACCGCGGCGGTTTCTATCGCGGCGGCGCGGTCTTCATGAGCGCGATGGCCGGCATCGACCAGGCGCTGTGGGACATCAAGGGCAAGGCGCTCGGCGCACCCGTCTACGAACTGCTCGGCGGCCGCGTGCGCGATCGCATGAAGACGTACTGCTGGGTGGGCGGCGACCGGCCCGCCGACGTCATCGCGCAGATCCGCGAACGCCTCGCGCACGGCTTCGACACGTTCAAGATGAACGGCTGCGAGGAGATGGGCATCATCGGATCGAGCAAGGCCGTGGACGCGGCGGTGGGCCGCGTCGCGGAAATCCGGGAAGCCTTCGGCAACACCATCGAGTTCGGCCTGGACTTCCATGGCCGCGTGTCCGCGCCCATGGCCAAGGTGCTGGTCAAGGAACTGGAGCCCTTCCGCCCGCTCTTCATCGAAGAACCGGTGCTCGCGGAACAGGCCGAGTACTACCCGCGCATCGCCGCGCAGACGTCGATTCCGATCGCCGCCGGCGAGCGCATGTATTCGCGCTTCGAGTTCAAGCACGTGCTCGAGCGTGGCGGCATCTCCATCATCCAGCCCGACCTCTCGCACGCCGGCGGCATCACCGAATGCGTGAAGCTCGCCGCGATGGCCGAAGCCTACGACGTGGCCTTCGCGCCGCATTGCCCGCTCGGCCCCATCGCGCTCGCGTCGTGCCTCCACGTCGACTTCGTCGCCTGGAACGCCACGCTGCAGGAGCAGAGCATCGGCATCCACTACAACCGCGGCGGCGAAGTGCTCGACTACGTCGTGAACAAGGACGCCCTGAAGCTCGACGAGGGCGGCTACGCGCATCCGTTCACGGCACCCGGCCTCGGTATCGAGGTCGACGAGGCATTGGTGATCGAACGCAACCGCGACGTCGCCGACTGGCGCAATCCGCTGTGGCGGCACCCGGATGGGTCGGTCGCGGAGTGGTGAACCGTTCGTCCAACCGGAATCGCCGATGCGATCGGCGATCCACGCTAGCGAATGAGCCGGGTCTCGCCCAGGCCCAGCCCGTCCAGCCGATACTCTCCGATCGATTCACGGATCAGCCGCAACGTCGGCAATCCCACCGCCGCCGTCATGCGCCGCACCTGCCGGTTGCGCCCCTCGCGCAGCACGATGCGCAGCCACGCATCCGGCACCGTCTTGCGGAAACGCACGGGCGGATCGCGGGGCCATAGCCAGTCGGGTTCGTCGATGGCCTCGACACCCGCGGGGAGCGTCGGCCCGTCGTTGAGGGTGACGCCGCGACGGAGGCGTTCGAGTGCTTCCTCCGTCGGCGTCCCCTCGACCTGCACCACATACGTCTTCGGTTGCTTGTGCTTCGGGTCCGCCAGCCGGTGCTGCAGCTTGCCGTCGTCGGTCAGCAGCAGCAGGCCTTCGCTGTCGTGGTCCAGCCGTCCGGCGGCGTACACGCCCTTCTGCGTCACGAAGTCGGCCAGCGTGCGCCGGCCGCCTTCGTCGGTGAACTGGCAGAGCACCCCGAAGGGCTTGTTCAACGCGAGCAGCACTTATTTCGCGGAAGCAGGCTTCACGAAGCGCAGGGTCATGCGGTCCGACTCGCCGATCGCCTGGTACTTCGCCTTGTCCGTCTCGCCCAGTTCGAGCACCGGCGGAAGCGTCCACACGCCCTTCGGATGATCGTGGTTGTCCTTCGGATTGGCGTTGACCTCGCTCTGGCCGTCCAGCCGGAAGCCGGCGTCGGTCGCGAGCTTGATCACGTAATCGGTCGGCAGGTAACCCGAGTTCACCACGTCGTCGACCTTCTTGCCCTTGTCGGCGCGATGGTCTTCGACACCGAGGACGCCGCCGGGCTTGAGCACCGCGAAGAACGCCTTGAACATCGCCTCGGCCGTGCCGTCCGCGGCCCAGTTGTGCACGTTGCGGAAGGTCAGCACCATGTCCGCCGAGCCGGGCTTGCCGAGGTCCGGCGCCTTGTGATCGAACTCGCGGATCTCGGCCAGCTTGTACTGGGCCGGCTTGTCCGCGAACTTGTTCTTCATCGCCGTCACGCCCTTCGAGCCCTTCTCGATGGCGGCGACGTAATGGCCGTTGGGGTTGAGGTACGGCGCGAGGATCTCGGTGTACCAGCCGCCCGACGGATAGATCTCGATCACCGTCATGTCCGGACGGACGCCGAAGAACTTCAGGGTCTCCGCCGGATGGCGGTACTTGTCGCGCGCCACGAACGCGGGCGTGCGCCAGGTGCCGGCGACGGCCTTGTCGATCAGGGCGGCGCTGGCCGTGCCCGCGCTGGCCGGGGCCGTGGGCGCGGCGGGCTGGTCGGCCTGGAAGGCCTGCGCGCCGACCGACACGGCGAGACCGATCACACTGGCGATGACGAACTTCTTCATGGCGCGTACCGATGCGTTGGGATGGTGGGCGGGAAGGCTAGCATGCCCCCCGCGGTGGTAGGAGCGGACCTGGCCGCGACGGCTACGTGCCGGGCGGAACACGGCCTGAGCGTGTCGCGAAAAGCTGTCGCGGCCAGGTCCGCTCCCACGAAAGAGGGTATTCGCGGTTCGTGCGTGCATTCCCACGGAATCGCGACGCGGGATCGTGGATGATGCGCGTTCCCCCGAAGGACTCCCCATGCGGCCCCATCTTCGTCCCCTCGCCGGCGGCATCCTGCTCGCGCTCTGCACGGCCGCGGCCGCGCAGGAGGCTCGTCTCGCTCCCGTCGTGGTCACGGCGACCCGCAGCGAGCAGTCGCCTTACGACATCCCGGCCGCCATCGATGTCGCGGCGACGCCGCCCGATGGCTCGCTCGACGTGAACCTCTCGGAACGCGTCCAGGCGATCCCCGGCATCGTGGCGCGCGACCGGCAGAACTACGCGCAGGATGCCCAGGTGTCGATCCGCGGCTTCGGCGCGCGCTCGACCTTCGGCATCCGGGGCGTGCGGCTCTACACGGACGGCATCCCTGCCACGATGCCCGACGGCCAGGGGCAGGTGTCGCATTTCAACCTCGACTCCGCCGACCGCGTCGAAGTGTTGCGCGGGCCGTTCTCGGCGCTCTACGGCAACGCGTCGGGCGGCGTGGTGCAGCTGTTCACCGCCGACGGCACGCAGCCGCCGGAGCTGCGCTTCGGCGTCGCGGGCGGGAGCAACGGGAACTTCCGTTCGTCGGTCAATGCGCGGGGCGTCGAAGGTCCGGTCGACTACAACGTCGACGTCACCCACTTCCGCACCAGCGGCTATCGCGACCACAGCGCCGCGCGACGCGAATCGGGCAACGCGAAGATCGGCTGGAAGATCGACGAGGACGCGAAGCTCACCCTCGTCCTCAACGCCCTCGACGTGCCGGACGCGCAGGATCCGCTGGGCCTGACGCGCGCGCAGTACGAGGCCGATCCCCGCCAGGTGGCCGCCGTGGCGAACACGTTCGACACGCGCAAGTCGGTGGACCAGCAACAGGCCGGCCTCATCTACGATCAGCGCCTCGACGACGCGAACAGCCTTCGCGTGATGGGCTATTACGGCAGGCGCAGCGTGTTGCAGTACCTGTCGATCCCGGTGGCGACGCAGTCATCGCAGCCGGGCAATTCGGGCGGCGTGGTGGATCTGGGCAACGAATACGGCGGCGGCGACGCGCGCTGGACGTGGCGCGACACGCTCGCCGGCCGGCCGTTCGAGATCGCCGCCGGTGTGGCCTACGACAACCAGACGCAGCATCGGCAGGGTTACGAGAATTTCGTGGGCCGCTCGCTCGGCGTGCGTGGCGCGAAGCGGCGCGACGAGATCGACCGCGTGTTCGACTTCGACCAGTACGCCCAGGCCACCTGGCGGGTCGCCGACGACTGGACGCTGATGGGTGGCGCGCGCCACAGCGAGGTCCGCTTCCGTTCGACGGACCGCTACATCGCCGCCGGCAACCCGGACGACAGCGGCAGCGTGACGTACTCGGCGACCACGCCGGTCTTCGGCGTGCTCTGGCGAGCGGCGCCCTGGCTGCACGCCTACGCGAACTGGGGACGCGGCTTCGAGACGCCGACGTTCTCGGAACTCGGCTACCGCGCGGATCGTGGCGCGGGCCTGGCGTTCGACCTGAAACCCTCGCATTCGCGGAACGAGGAGATCGGCATCAAGCTGCGACCCACCGACCGCGTCCAGGCGGGCCTCGCGGTCTACCGCGCGGACAGCGACGACGAACTCGCCGTCGCGACCAACCTGGGCGGCCGCACGACTTACCAGAACATCGCCAGCTCGCGCCGGCAGGGCGTGGAGCTCTCGTTCGATGGCGAGCTCGCGCGCGACCTGCACCTGGTCGCGGCCTATACGCGGATCCAGGCCAGCTTCCGCTCGCCGTTCCTCACCTGCGTGTCGGCCGGCTGCGCCGCGCCCGACACGCCGGTCGCCGCCGGTACGCGCATTCCCGGCGTGCCGCGCTCGAGCGGCTACGCCGCGCTGAAGTACGGCGCCGATCGCGGCTGGCAGGCCGGCGTCGACATGAGCGCGATGGGTTCGACGTCCGTCAACGACCTCGGTACGGAGTCGGCGCCAGGCTACGCGCTATTCGGCGTGTCGGGTGGCTACGTCTTCGACGACGGACCGTGGCGCGTGAACACGTTCGCGCGCGTGGACAACGTCGCGGACCGGCATGTCGTCGGTTCCGTGATCGTCAACGACGGCAACGGGCGTTACTACGAGCCGGCACCGGGGCGGACGCTGCTGGTGGGCGTGGACGTGCGCTGGCGATAAGGGACGCCGTCGCGACGCCATCGCCGATACGATCGGCTCCCACCCTCCGGTAGCCACGCTTTCGGGGCCTCCTATCCCGAGATCGCGAGGCGTTCGGAGCGGTACATCGTCGCCGTGGCCCAGATGGCGAGGATCGCCGCGGTGAAGCCACCGGCCATGCACAGGCCGATCTCCCACGCCGTCATGCCGTCGCCGCGAAGGAGCTGCACGATGCCGAGGTTCTGTCCGAGCAGCGGCACCGCGTACATCCAGGGCTCGGCGCGGATGGCGACGACCGACAGCAGCAGGCTCGGCAGCACGGGGATGATCATCAGCACCGAGAGGTAGGTCTGCGCTTCGCGGTAGCTTCTGGCGAACGCGGAGACCAGCGACTGCAACGCGGCGAGCAGCAGGATCATGGGAAGCATGAGCAACACGACCTGCGAGCCGAAGCGCCAGCCCAGATCCAGCGCGATGCCGATCTTCTCCGTCGGGATGAACCAGGGCGCGGTCGCGAAGGCCGCGACGCTGAGCAACAGGCTGACCAGGGCGAACGTGCAGATCGCGCCGAGCTTCCCGGCCAGGATCTGCCAGCGTGGCACCGGATTGACGAACAGCGGCTCGAGCGACTGCCGTTCGCGTTCGCCGGCGGTTAGGTCGATCGCTAGGTACATGCCGCCCAGGAACACGGTGAGCACGAAGAAGTACGGCAGGAAGGAGAACATGAGCGCGGAACGCGACTGGGACGTCGCCTGGTCGCGGTCCGCGACCTGCACGGGCCACGCCGTGTTCGGCGACATGCCGCGTGCGATCAGCCGCATCGCGCCTTCGCGCCGGCCGTAGCTTTCGACGAGGCCGCGCACGCGCACGATGGGCGCGGACGCGTCGCGTCGCGACGAGTCGTAGATCAGCTCCACCTGCACGGGCTGTCCCTTCGCCCAGGCCTCGGGATAACGCGGCGAGATCCGGACCACGACGTCGGTGCGCTGCTCGCGTACCGCGTTCTCGGGGTCGGGAATCGCCGGGCCGGCGTCGATGCTCGCGCTCTTGAGCGCGGCGACGAGGTTGGGCGCGAGTTCGGCGCCGATGACCGGCACGGTCAGAGGCCGGTCCGTCTTCGCCAGTTCGCGAGTGACCATCACGTTCATCAGCATGATGAACATCACGGGGCCGAGCAACGGACCGGTGACGAGCGCACTGATCAACGTGCGGCGATCGCGCAGGTTCTCCCGCACTTCCTTCCAGTAGACCGTGGAGAAAGCCGTCATGCCGCGAGCCCCTCGTCCGTGCCGATGATCTTCACGAAGGCGTCCTCGAGCGTCGCCTCGCCCGTCTGTTCGAGCAGCATCGCTGGCGCCTCGTCGGCGACGACGCGCCCGTGCGCGATCACGACGATGCGATCGCAGAGCGCCGCGACCTCCTGCATGATGTGGCTGGAGAAGAGCACGCAGCGCCCCTCGTCCTTCAGTTGCCGCATGAAGCGGCGCATCGCGCGCGTCGCCATGACGTCCAGCCCGTTGGTCGGCTCGTCCAGCAGCACGTTGCGCGGATCGTGGACGAGCGCGCGTGCGATGGCGGTCTTCACGCGCTGCCCCTGCGAGAAGCCCTCCGTCCGGCGCGTCGCGATGTCGCGCATCTCCAGCGCGTCGATCAGCGCCTCGCGACGGTCGCGCAGCAGGGCCGGCGGCAGCCCGTGGAGCCGGCCGAAGTAATCGATGTTCTCCGAAGCCGTCAGGCGCTTGTACAGGCCGCGCGCGTCGGGAAGGACGCCCAGCTGGCGGCGCACGGCATCCGGATCCACCGCCGCGTCCACGCCGTCGACGAGCACCTGGCCGGCGTCCGGCTTCATCAGCGTGTAGAGCATGCGCAGCGTCGTGGTCTTGCCTGCGCCGTTGGGACCGAGCAGGCCGGTGATCTCTCCGTCGCGGGCGACGAAACTCACACCGTTGACCGCGCGCACCTCGCCGAACGACTTGTGCAGATCCCTCACCTCGATCATGGCGTGGCTCCGTTGAATCCGACGAATACGGGCAAGGGCCTCAGGCGGTCCAGACAGCTCACGTCCAGCCCCTTCGCGTCGGCCTTGTCGATGAAGCGCTCGAGCACGCGCGGCATGCAGCCTCGCGCCACGACGTTGTGGCCCTGCCCTTTCAGCACGAGGTGGCGGCCGTTCGGCAGTCCCTTCACCACGTCGTCGCCGTAGCGGGGCGGGGTCACCGGATCGAACTCGCCGGACATCAGCAGGGCCGGCACGTCGCTCTTCAGCGGCGCGTGGAAGTTCTCCGGGCGCTCGCCGTGCGGCCATACCGAGCAGGCCGCGCGGAAGGCCTCGATGAGCGTGTCGCCAAGAATCGTGTCCCTGTCCTGCGGCCGCGGCTGGAGAAGGTCGGCGTCCTCCGTGCAGATGACCGAGTACTGCATGCCGCCGTCCATCGTGTCGCCGAGATCGCCGGTGAGCAGCTTCGCCTGCCCGAGCAGCGGGCCGACGTCGCCGTGTGCCGCCGCGTCGATCGACAACGGGAGCAGCGCGGCGGTTTCGGGCGAATAGGCGAACATGCGCACCACCGTCGCGAGCGAGAACTCGCTGAGCACGCGCTGCACCGAGGAATAGTCCTGCGGATCGCGGAACGTCACCTTGTGCGGGTTCGCGCGCAGCGCGTCGCGTAGCTGGTAGAGCGTCTGGTAAGGATCGTTGAAGCGCTTGCGGCAGGCTTCATCGGCGTGGCAGCGCGCGAACTGCGCCTTCAGCGCCGCGTCGAGGTTCACCGCGAAATCCTCGCCCAGCACCAGACCGTTCGGCGCGACGCCGTCGAGGATCAGCGTGCGCAGCCCGTCGGGGTGACGCATCGCGTATTGCTGCGCCACGCGCGTCCCGTACGAAACCCCGAGCAGATCCAGCTTCGGCGAGCCCAGCGCGCGGCGCACGTCTTCAAGATCGGCGACGGCGTCGGTCGTCGTGTAGAAGCGCACGTCGGCGTCCTTCGACAGCTGGCCGAGGCAGGCCCGCGTTTCCTTCCGCACCGCTTCCGCGTCGAAGCCATGCGCCTCGTCCGCCCCGGCCGGCGCGCCCGGCCCGGCGTCCCGGCAGCTCAGGGGATGCGAGCCGCCGGTGCCGCGCTGGTCGAGCAGCAGCACGTTGCGATGCTGCAGCACGGGCCCCATCGCGGTGGCGATCGCGGGATAGCTTTCCGCGGCCGACTGCCCGGGTCCGCCCGCGATGAATGCCACGATGTCGCTCGCCGGCACCTGCGCGCTGCTGCGCACGAGCGCGAGCTGCAAGGCGATGTGGCGTCCCTTGGGATTCGCACGGTCCTCGGGCACGTCGAAGGGTGCGCACCACGCGGCGGTCGACAGCCCCGAATGCGCCTGCGGCAATTCGCACGGCTTCAGCTCGACCGACCCGACGCGCCACACGCGCGGTGGCGCCGGCCGCGTGACGGCGGGCGGCGACGGGCTCGCGGACGGCTCGCCGTGCGCTTTCGTCCACTGGCGTCCCGAGAGGACGGCCGCCACGATGGCGACGACGATGGCGATCCGTGGTGGTCGCTTCATGACGGTCATTCCCCGGGAGTGAAGATCGATTCGATGGAAAGGCCGAACAGCCGCGCGATGCGGAACGCCAGCGGCAGGCTCGGATCGTACTTGCCGGTCTCGATCGCGTTGACGGTCTGCCGCGACACGTCGAGGTGCTCGGCGAGGTCCGCCTGCGACCAGCCGAGCTCGCCGCGGAGTTCGCGGACGCGGTTGATCATTGGTCGCGGTAGTGCCGCAGGACGGCGCACTTCGCCACGCCAAAGCAGAACAGCAGCGTCGGCAGTACCCAGATGGCGACGGTCTCGGCCGCCGGTGACGGAAGCACTCCCGCGCTGAGCAGCATGCCGTAGGTGAAGAAGCCGAAGGTGCCGACGCTCCCGCCGATGGCGATGGACACGAGATCGACCCGTCGTTCGAACTCGTCCTGGTCACGAATGACGCGCACCATCGCCCGGATGAGGAAGCCGACGGGAACGACCGGAAGCAGCGTCACCACGGCGCGCGGGAGTGTGCCCTCGAGGGTCTTCAGCCACATCGTCGAAGCGAGGATCAGCACCGTGTAACCCAGCATCGCCGGGACGAACTCCCGCATGTACCGCTTGTGCACCGCTCGCATCGTCCCGCCCCTGGTGTCAGACGTGTCAAGCACGCTTGACATCATCCTGCGCGCTCTCGCGGGGCGTGTCAAGCAGCCTTGACATGGCGTTGTGCACTTTCGGCATCGCTAGGCCGATCCGGCAGCGTGGCCGGAATTTCACATGCGGCGACCGCGCGCGCACCGATTCTTGCAGCCGAAGGAACCACGTCCCGCAACGCCGGTGTTCCGGCGTGCGCCACCTTCGGAGATCGCCATGCGCCACCTCGTTCGTCCCCTCGTCTTCGCCGCGCTCGGCTCGGCCGCCGTGGCCACGCCACAGCTGCGGGCCGCCACCGCCACGACCACGTTCAACGTGCGGATCACGATCACGGCGGCGTGCGACATCAGCACGACCGCACCGACCGACGTGAACTTCGGCACCCAGCCCTCCACGGCGACGAACGTCGACAACCAGGGCGCGCTCAACGTGAACTGCACCCCCAGCGCGCCGTACACGATCGCGCTCGACAACGGCCAGAACGGGACGAGCGCGACGACGCGCGCGATGACCAACGGGACCGCGCTCGTGCCCTACCAGCTCTACCGCAATCCGTCGCGCGGCGCGGCGGACATCTGGGGCAGCACGACGGGCACCGGCGGCAACGTGTTCGCCGGCAGCGGCACGGGGACCGTGCAGAACATTCCCGTCTACGGACGCGTGCCGAGCACGAACTTCCCGGCCGGCGCGTACACCGACGTCATCACCGCCACCATCACGTACTGACGGTGCGTCGATGCTCGCTCCCCGTTGCGAGAGCCATCGCGGTGGCCCTCGCGATGGCCACCGCCGCGGGGTCGCCGCCCGCCACCCGTGCGAGCGGCCTCCAGGTGTCGCCGATCGGCATGCGCTTCGCCGCCGTCACCCGCGCCGACGCGCTGTGGCTGACGAACACGGGCAACGACGCGATCCACGCGCAGGTGCGCGTGTTCCGCTGGACGCAGGCGGACGGCAAGGATTACCTGGAAGCGTCGCGCGATCTGGTCGTCAGCCCGCCCATGGTGACGATCGCTCCCGGCGATCGGCAGATGGTGCGCGTCATCCGTCAGATCGATCCTCCGGGCGATGGGAACGAAGGGGCCTATCGCGTGCTGGTCGACGAATTGCCGGTCGACGGAAAGGACACGGAGGGACTGAAGTTCGTGCTGCGGTATTCGGTGCCGGTATTCCTCGCGCCACGCGGCGATCCGACCGTCAAGGCGACGCTGCAGGCGAGCTGGGATGCCACGCCCGGCGGTTCGGTACTGCGCGTGCGCAACACCGGCACCGGCCACGCGCAGATCGCGGACGTGGTGCGGCAGGATGTGAAGGGGGACCGGATGTCGCTGCTGCCGGGTCTCGTCGGCTACGCGCTGCCAGGCGCCACGATGGAGTGGCGCGTGCCGGGTGCGACGCCACCGGGCGGCGGTGCCCTGCGCGCGAGGATCAACGGTGAGACGGCGGAGTCGACCCTGGTCGTGGACCCGGGCAGCCGCTAGCGTGCTGGCGTTCGAAGCGGGCGCCGCGCACGCCACGACGACCGAGGCACTCGCCGTGCCGCCGCCCCCGACGGTGGATCCGCGCGTGCGCACGGTCGGCGAGGACCTGTACCTGGAGGTCGTGCTCAACGGCAGCGCCACCGGCAGGCTCGTCCATTTCGTCCGCCGCGACGGCACGCTCTGCGCGACGCCGGCGGACCTGCGCGGCCTGGGCTTCGCCAGCGGCGCCGACGAGCGCGAGCAGTGCCTCGCGTCGATCCCGGACCTCCGTTACAGCTACGACGTGGCACGGCAGCAGGTGACGATCGACGTGCCGCCCGAGAGGCTGTCGCTGCCCACCACCGTGCTGAACCGCCCGGAGCGCAGCGCCATGAAGGCGGTCAGCGGCACCGGCCTGCTGCTCAACTACGACGTGTACGCCGCGCACGGCGACGGCCTCGGCAACGTGAGCGGCTATGCCGAACTGCGCGGCTTCAGCGACGGCCTCGGCGTGCTCAGCAACACGTCGCTGACCCGTCGCTATCAAACGCGCGAGGACGGATGGCGTGGCGGTACCGTGCGCCTGGACACGCAGTGGCGCCTCGCGTTCCCCGACCGCGCGCAGGCGTTGACGGTCGGCGACACGTTCACCGGCTATCTTTCCTGGACACGCGCGACGCGCATCGGCGGCATCGCGTACGGCAGCGATTTCGCCCTGCAGCCCTACACGGTCACGACACCGCTGCCGCAATTCTTCGGACAGGCGACGGCGCCGTCTGCCGTGGAGCTGTACGTCGACGGCGTGCGGCAATACAGCGGCCGGGTGCCCGCGGGCCCCTTCCAGCTCACCGCCGTGCCCGGGGTCGACCAGGCGGGCCAGGCGCAGGTCGTCCTCACCGACGCGCTCGGGCGCAGCAGCACGGTGACCTTTCCGTTCTATTCGGCGCGCCAGCTGCTGCGGGCGGGGCTGAACGACTGGTCGGTGGAACTCGGCAAGGTTCGCCAGGGCTACGGCATCGACTCGTTCGATTACGCCAGCGCGCCCGTCGTCAGCGGCACATGGCGCCGTGGCGTCGACGACCGCCTGACACTCGAATCGCACGTCGAGGCCGGCGACGGGCGGGGCACCGCCGGCGCTGGCGCGATCTGGAATCCCGGCGGCGCGCACCTGGTCAATGGGTCGTACGCCGTCTCGCGCGGTGGCGGCGCGCAGTACGGACTGGGCTACGCCTGGAACGGCCGCTACGTGAACGCGTCGTTCGACACCGTGCGCGGCGACGCACGCTATCGCGACGTGGCGGCCGGGTACGGATCGCCGCCGCCACTGGTGAGCGATCGCGCGTTGATCGGTTTCAACGTCCGCGACACGAGCTTCGGTGCCAACCTCGTGCGCCTGCGTTACGCCGGCCAGGAGGCGTCGCGTTACGCGGGCCTCTTCCTGCTGCGCACGCTCGGCGGCGGCATCTCGTTCAACGCGAGTTACAACCAGAACCTCGACGACGCGGCGGACCGCAGCATCTTCGTCGGCGTCACCGTGGCACTCGACCAGCGCACGACGTGGAGCACGTCCGTGCAGCGCGACCGCGGGCACACGGCGGGGATCGTCGACGCCAGCCGCCCCATCGACGGCGACGGCGGCTTCGGCTGGCACGTGCAGGGCCGCGGCGGCGCCGACGGTGGCGGGCTCGGCGAAGTGGGCTGGCTGGGCAATCGCGGGCAGCTCACGATCGGCGCGAGCACGATGGGTGCGTCGACCTACGGCTACGCGGACGCGAACGGCGCGGTCGTGCTGATGGGTGGGCATGCGTTCGCCGCCCGCCGCATCGACGACGCGTTCGCGCTGGTCACCACGGAGGGTGCCGCCGACATTCCGGTGCTGCTGGAAAACCGCCGGACCGGCGTCACGGATGCGCGTGGCCTGTTGCTCGTGTCGCGCCTCAACGCCTACCAGGACAATCGCCTCGGCATCGACCCGCTGGACCTGCCCGCCGACGACCGCGTCTCGCGCGTGGAAACCATCGTCGCGCCCGCCGATCGCTCGGGCGTCGTCGTGCGTTTCCCGATCCGGCGCGTGCGCGCCGCGTCGGTCATCCTCGTCGACGGTCGCGGGCAGCCGCTCCCCGTCGGCGCGCGTGTCGTCACATCAGCCGGCGAGGAGGCGTTCGTGGGCTACGACGGCCTCGTCTACCTCGACGACCTGCCGGGAGACACATCGCTCGAGGCCGAGTTGCCCGACCATACGCGTTGCCGGGCGCAGCTGACGTATCCGAAGGGCGCGCGCGACCTGCCCGAGATCGGCCCGCTCACCTGTCGGAGCGAGCCATGAAGTGGCTCGCGATCGTGCTGATCGGCATCGCCTCCCTGTTCGTGGCGGGGCGTGCGCAGGCGGTCACCACATGCAGCGTCACGAGCATCACCACGCTCGCCTTCCCGGCCGTGCAGCCGACAGGCTCCGCCGTCGACACGGTAGCGACGATCAACTACAGCTGCACGTATACCGGTGGGTTGCTCGGCGGCCTCTACGGCGTGTACCTCACCGGATGTCTCGGCATGGCACCGGACGACCAGGGCGCCGTGTCGCCGAGAACGATGATCAACGCCAGCAACGACCGCATGCGCTACGACATCTACAAGGACTCGCAGCGAACCAGCGTGCTCGGCCCCGTCGGTAACGCGACCTATGCACCGCTGCCCTTCCAGTTGCAGTTCACCATCCTGTCGAATCCGCAGACGCAGACCGGTTCGGCGACCGTATACGGGCGAATCCTGACACCGCAGCCGTCGCTCTCGCCGGGGAACTACAGCGCCACGCTGGCGGGGGGCGCCGCGGCCAACGGTATCGCGTGGCGGTACAACGAGGCGCTGCTCAGCCTCGGCACGTTTCCCGCCGGGTGCCAGACCGGCGGCGGCGGCGGTGGCACGGCCGCGGGGCCATCGTCGACCGTGACGTCCTCCGTGGCGAAGGCATGCACCATCACGACCGCCACGGCACTCGACTTCGGCAACGTGCCGGGTTTCCTTCGCACGCCATCCGATCAGACGTCGTTGCTGAGGATGACCTGCACGAACCGCTCACCGTTCCAGGTCGGACTCGACAACGGCCAGAATGCTTCGGGTTCGACGCGACGCATGGCCTCCGGATCGAGCTTCGTCGCCTACGAGCTGTATCGCGACAGCCAGCGCACGCAGCGCTGGGGCAACACGATCAACAGCGACACCGCGACAGGTACCGGCTCGGGGTCGGAGCAGACCCTCACCGTCTACGGCCGCGTCCCCGTGCAGCCGGCCGCCGCGGCGGGCGGCTACAGCGATACGGTCACCGTCACGGTGACGTACTGACCGTCGAGGTGTCAGAACACCACCGAGACACCGGCGGCCGCGCGCAGTCCCGCCTCGCCGGCACGGCCGGATCGCGTGCGACGGGATGCCTCCAGCCACACGCTCGTGCGCGACCACAGCTCGGCGCGCAGGCCGAGCGACGCCACGGTGGCAGCGCCCGCGCGGCCCGTGGCGAAGCGCTCACCGGAGAGCGTCGCACTCGCGCCCCGATCGGACGCTGCCTCGTAGCGCACGTCGAGATACGTTTCCCATGCGTAGAGCGTCCGCCCTTCGGGGGCGAACGGCATCGATGCGCGTGCGCCGATGCGCGACACCGCGCGGCGCGCGGAGGTCGGCGCGACGACGATGCCGTCGCGATCGGTGGCGCCGTGCGTCGAAAGCCACTGCGAAAGCCATGCGGCACCCGGTTCCAGCACCGCGTGCGTCCCCAGCTGCCAGCGCCAGGCGAGCGACAGCGAGGTGTCCAGCCCGTGCGCGCGTCGCGCAGGCAGCGTTTCGCCCCTGCCCGGCGCCGACACCGCCGTGACGTATCGCGTCGCCATGAGTCCGCCGGCCAGGCGCCAGCCGCCGTCGGTCGAGAGGCGCGTGAAAAGAGCGAGTCCCGCGACCGAGGTGGATGCCGAGGCGCGCCCTTCGGCGGCGGCCGTCCGCGCGAAGGACTTTCCGGCGAGGAGTCCGCCGCCCATTCGTAGGACATTGCCGTCCGTGCCAGCGACCGGCGTGTCCATCAGAAGCTGCAATCCACGATCGGTTCGTGCGTAGTCGACGCCGTAGTCGACGAATCCGAGGCTGCTCCGGTAGCGGCTGTCGCCGCCGAACGCCCTGGCGCGCAGCGCCGGCTCGCGCGCCTCGTCCGTGTCTTCCGCCTGCAACGCGTCGATCGCCGCGCGGCCGAATCCCATCAGCGCATGATCGTGCACGAGGTAGGCCGGCACCTGGGCCATCAGAGCCGCGCGATCGGGAACGCCGCCGCGCAATGCGTCCTGTCCCGGCATCCTCCCGTGGCGATCGACGCGGGTGCTTTGCAGACGGAAATCCCAGAACCCGCCTTCGCCGGCCACGAGGCGTTGCGATGGATCGGATACGTCGGGAGCGTATGCGTCCAGCTGGTATCGCCACGGGCCGACGGCGACGTGGTCGCCCGCGAGCCGGAACGCGTCGGCCGTGGCATGCCCGCCGACCTGCACGATGCTGATGCCGTCACTCGCGCCGTTCGGCCCCCGTGGCCTGGCCGTGTTCGCGCCAGCGCCACCCGTGTGCACGATCTCGACCGCGGTCGTGCCATCCACGTCGCCCGTGACGAGCAGGCGGTCGCTGCCCTGGCGTGCCAGCGTGCCGCCGGCATCGAGGCGTGTACGCAGGACGAGCGCGGCGCCGGGGTCCGCATGCCAGGTGCCCGCGCGCAGCGTGCCGAAGGCACCCGGGCGAGCGAGCGCGACCCGCCCCTCGGGGCCCACGCGAACCGTGTCGATGCCGCTGTCCGCGGTCATCGTCCATGTGCCCCGCTCGAGCGCGAACGAGGTGGGGCCGTGCGCCGCGCCGCGCCACGTGCTTCCGCTCAGCGACACGTCGAGCATGCCCGCTCCGCTCCGGATCATGTCGCCGGCCAGCGTGCTGTCGACGGCGCGAAGCACGAATCCCACGTCGCCGGTCTCGATGTGTCCGTGCGCGGCGCTGTCGCGCATCGTCACGGTGGCGGTGCCACCGTTCGAGAACCGGGTGTCGATCGCGTGGCCGCGCCCGGCATCGAGCACGCTACGGTCCAGGCGCGCGGATCCACCGCTGAGCGCGAGCGCGGTGCCGTGATCCGCGCCGATATCGATGCGCACCGTGTCGAGCCACGCGCTCGCATCGCGTTGCACCTGCAGGCCGGTCGACCGTGGCGCCCGCATCGAGACGCTGCTCGTGCTCAGCGCGAGCTCGGCACCGTCGACGGCGACGATGCCGTGGGAGCGACGCGTCGCGTCACCGGCCCCGCCGTGGCGGATGGAAAGACCCTCGCCGTCGACGGTGGCGCGTGCGCCGATGCGCAACGCGATGCTCCCCGGATCGGCGACCGCGATCACGTCGCCGGGCAGGAACTGCTCCGCGTGCCCGCGTTCGACCACGACGCCGCGCGTGAACTGCGCCGCGTGCCCGGGCGGCGCAATGCCGCACAGGATGGCGAGCGCGAGTACGTTGCGTCCGCGCGAACGAATGGCCATGAACGACTCCCTGCTTCGCGATAGAGGCGGAGCACGTTAGTCGTGGGACGTCGTGGCGTATGTCGGCCACCGGCGCGATGCGCGTAGGTGGCGCTCGCGTCAGTCGGGATCGCGCGACCAGTCGCCACGGCGCGGCTTCGCGCCATGCTTCGGTCCCGCCTTGCGCTTGAGCCGCGCTTCGAGCGTGGCCGCCTGTTCCTCGCGTTCGTCGTGCAGCTTCAGGTAATTGCGCCAGCGCTGCGGCGACAGCTCGCCCGACGAGAGCGCGGCTTGGATCGCGCAGCCCGGCTCGTTGCCGTGGCTGCAGTCCGCGAACCGGCATTGCGCGGCGAGCGCTTCGATGTCCGCGAAGAGGTCGAGGTTCTCCTCGCCCGTGAGCTTCAGCTCGCGCATGCCGGGCGTGTCGATCAGGCAGCCACCGGTCGGCAGACTGAGCAGCGCGCGGTGCGTCGTGGTGTGCCGGCCCCGGCTGTCGTGGGAACGGACGGCGCCGGTCGCCATGCGTTC
The DNA here is from genome assembly GCF_031456385.1 of Luteibacter sp. 3190. NCBI lineage: Bacteria > Pseudomonadati > Pseudomonadota > Gammaproteobacteria > Lysobacterales > Rhodanobacteraceae > Luteibacter > Luteibacter sp. 3190. The sequence goes on from NZ_JAVDUO010000002.1 coordinate 666,814, forward strand.
TTCGCCGAGCAGGGTGTTCGTGAGCGTGGACTTGCCCGCGCCGGACGAACCCACCAGCACGGCGCTCATGCCCGGGCCGAGGTAAGGCGCGAGCAGCGCGACGGTGGACGGATCCTTCGCGTTGATCGCGTGCACCGCGGCGTCGGCGGGCAGGCGCGCCACCAGCGCGTCGAGCGCCGCCTGCACGTCGACGCCGGTATCGGCCTTGCCGAGCAGCACGACGGGACGGGCGCCGGAGCCTTCCACCAGCGTGAGGTAGCGCTCGATGCGCGACGGGTTGAAATCGCCGTCCAGGCCGGTGAGCACCAGTACGTGGTCGATGTTCGTGGCGATGATCTGCCGCTCGTAGCGCTCGCCGGCCGCCGCGCGGGTGAGCACGGAGCGGCGCGGCAGGATCGCCTCGATGACCGGATGGTTCGCGTGGTCGAGCAGCACGAAGTCGCCCACGGCCGGCCGTAGCGAAGGATCGAGGCCGCGCTTGAGGAAGACGCCGGCGGGCTGCGCGTTGAACGCGACCGAGCCGTCGTGCACCTCGTAACCGGCACGATGCTGCGCCACCACGCGCGCGAGGCGGCGTGGATCGTCCGGCAGCGCGGGGTCGCGCCAGCCGATACGGCGCAGGCGCGCCAGGTCCGGGGTGTCGGTCATGGGCGCGATTATGCCCGCTCCGCGGCCGTTTTCCGCCTCGCGGGCCCATCGGGACGCTGTTACGATCGGATGACGACCGCCGGGAAAGGGCCCGGCGGCGAGTTATGGAAGGCCCGACGTGTCCTCGATCAAGCCCAGCGCGCACCTGGCGGAAGTGCGCTACGAAATCCGCGGCGCCCTCACCCGGCGCGCCCGCGACATGGAAGCGGCCGGCCAGCCGATCATCAAGCTGAACATCGGCAACCCCGGCCGCTACGGGTTCACCACCCCGCCTCACCTGCGCGAAGCCATCGGCGCCCACCTCGTCGACAGCGAAGCCTACGGCCATGAGCAGGGCCTGGAAGAGGCCCGCGAAGCCATCGTCGGCCAGCAGCGCGCCCGTGGCGCCACGGGTGTCGACATCGAGCGCGTGTTCATCGGCAACGGCGTGAGCGAACTCATCGACATCTCGCTGCGCGCGCTGCTCCAGCCGGGCGACGAGGTGCTGCTGCCGAGTCCCGACTACCCGCTGTGGAGCGCCGCGACGATCCTCAACGACGGCAGCCCGCGGTATTACCGCTGCCTCGCCGAGAACGGCCACCTGCCCGACCCCGACGAAATCGACGCGCTGGTCGGACCGCGCACGCGCGCGCTCGTGCTGATCAACCCGAACAACCCCACGGGCGCGGTCTACCCGAAGGCGCTGCTCGAGCGCATCGTCGAGGTGGCCCGCCGGCACGGCCTGCTGCTGCTCTGCGACGAGATCTACGACGAGATCCTCTACGACGGCACGCCTTTCCAGCCGCTCGCGGCCGTCGCCGGGGACCATCCCTGCGTGAGCTTCGGCGGCCTGTCGAAGGTGCACCGCGCCTGCGGCTATCGCGTGGGCTGGATGAGTCTTTCCGGCGCACCGGCGCGAACCGCCGAGTATCGCGACGCGCTGCAGCTGCTCGCCGCGCTGCGTCTGTGCGCGAACGTCACCGCGCAGTGGGCGGTGCGTCCCGCGCTGCTCGACAAGCCGACCATCGGCGCGCTCACCGCCGCCGGCGGACGCCTGCACGAGGCGCGCCGCGTCGTTCTGGAGCACGTGGCCGCCAGCCCGTTCCTCGACGTCGTGGCGCCGGGCGGCGCGATCTATGCGTTCCCGCAGATCCGCGCCGACGCGATGCCCCACTTCGACGACACGGCCTTCGCGCTGCGCCTGCTCGAAGAGGAGAGCGTGCTCGTGGTGCCGGGCACCAGCTTCAATCTCTCCGCCAGCCGGCATCTGCGCCTGACGCTTCTGCCGGAGCCCGCGCAGCTGGCCGAGGTGTTCACGCGCGTCGACCGCGTGCTGACCCGCATGGCCGACGAAGCGATCCCCTCGGCGAGCGCCGTCGCCTGATGGCGCGGCCGACGTTCCTCGCCCTCGGCGACTCGTACACCATCGGCGAGGGCGTGCCGGCGGCCGGACGCTGGCCGGAGCAGCTCGCCGTCCGGCTGCGCGCGGACGGGATCGACGTCGACCCGCCGCGCATCATCGCCACGACCGGTTGGACCACGGACGAACTTTCCGCAGCGATCGATGCCGCCGCGCCGCAGGGGCGCTGGGGCCTCGTGACGCTGCTGATCGGCGTGAACAACCAGTACCGCGGCCGTGCCGCGAGCGAATACCGCGAGCAGTTCCGCCTGCTGCTGGAGCGCGCGGCGGCGTTCGCCGGCGACGCGCGCCGCGTCGTCGTGGTGTCGATTCCCGATTGGGGCGTGACGGCCTTCGCGGAAGGCCGCGACCGCGCGGCGATCGCGCGCGACATCGACACCTTCAACGCCATCGCCCGCGACGAAACGCTGCGCCTGCACGCGCGCTGGGTGGACGTGACGCCCGCCTCGCGCAAGGCCGGGGCGGCGCCGGACATGCTGGTGGCCGACGGGCTGCATCCTTCGGCCGCGCAGTACGCGCTCTGGGTGGACGCGATCCTCCCCGAGGCGAGCGCCGCGCTGCGCGAGCTGCCACGGCGCTGAAACACGGCCGCCATGCCGCGGTTACCTCGCGGCCCGAGACTGGGCACCCGGGACAACCCCGGGAACCGATGCCATGGCGAAGCTCACCTGCCGCAGCGCCTTCATCTCCGACGTGCACCTCGGCACGCCCGACTGCAAGGCGGCGTACCTCCTCGATTTCCTCCGCCAGGTCGATTGCGAGCGGCTCTACCTCGTCGGCGACATCGTCGACCTGGAGGCGCTCGGCAAGCGCCACTGGTGGCATTCCGACCACACGGCCGTGATCGCCGAACTCGTCGCGCTCGCCGCGCGCGGGGTCGAGGTGATCTACATACCGGGCAACCACGACTTCCAGATGCGCGGGCTCGCCGGCAGCACCCTCGCGGGCATCCGGGTGGAACTCGACGCCATCCACGAAGGTGCCGACGGTCGCCGCTACCGCGTCAGCCACGGCGACGAGTTCGACCCGGAACACGTGGGGCGCCGCTGGATCAACGCGCTCGGCGACACCCTGCACCGCTTCATCTGCTGGGCGAACCGGCGCGTGCATGCCGTGCGCCTGCGCCTCGAGCTGCCCTACCTGCCGCTTTCGATCATCCTGAAGTCGCACGTGGGCGCGGCGCTCGAGTACATCCGCGGCTACGAGAAGCGCGTCGCCGACGACGCCCGCGAGCGTGGCCTCGACGGCCACATCTGCGGTCACATCCACTTCGGCCACGTACGCCCCATGGACGGCGTGCTCTACCTGAACGACGGCGATTGGGTGGAGCACTGCACCGCCCTGATCGAGGACTTCACGGGCGCGATGGAACTGATCCACTGGACCGAGCGGGTGACGCCCCTGGGTCGCGCCAGCCGTGAGACGGTGCTCCCCTCGCCCGAGGCGGTGCGCGGGTTCGCGCCCCTGGCAGACTGCCGGGCGGACCTTTCCGCCCTCCGCGGGGTGTCGATAGCGGGTTGAAACGGACCGGATCGGGCCCATGTGCGATGGATGCCGGTAAAATGGCCCCTTTCCTTCCCGCGGTGACCCCATGGCCCTCGATACACCCACGCGCGAGCGCATCGAATCCCTGCTCGGCCAGCACGACGTCGTGCTGTTCATGAAGGGGACGCGCCAGCAGCCGATGTGCGGATTCTCCGCCGCGGCGATCAACACCCTCAACGACGTGATCCCGGCCTACCACACGGTCAACGTGCTGGAAGATCCGGAGATCCGCGAGGGCATCAAGGAATTCGGCCAGTGGCCCACGATTCCGCAGCTCTACGTGAAGGGCGAGCTCGTCGGCGGCTCGGACATCATCCGCCAGCTGTACACCAGCGGCGAGCTGCACACGCTGTTCGGTGCCACCCCGCCCGATCGCACGCCGCCGGAAATCACGATCACCGACAAGGCCGCCGAGGCCATCCGCGGCGGCATGGCCAACGCGCAGGGCCAGGCGCTGCACCTGGAAATCGGTCCCGACCACAGCGCCGGCTTCCAGCTCGCTCCCGCCGGCGACCACGACATCGTCGTCGTCGCGAACGGCATCGAGGTGCACTTCGATCCGGGCAGCGCCGCGCGCGCGAAGGGCATCGTGATCGACTGGGTGTCGACCGTGCAGGGCGAAGGCCTGAGCCTCAAGTTCCCGGGCGCCGTCGAGATCGCCTCGATGTCCGTGCAGGAACTGAAGGCGCGCGTCGACGCCGGCGACATCGTCCTCGTCGACAACCGCCCCGCGGTCTACCGTGCGCAGATCGCGCCGATCGCCTCGGCCCGCATCCTGGAGAACGAAGGCTACGAAGCCCTCGCCCAGCTGCCGAAGGACACGCCGATCGCCTTCATCTGCAACTCCGGCGTCTCCAGCGTCGACTCGGCCAAGCGCCTCGCCGCGCACGGATTCACGCAGGTCTACAGCGTCGACGGCGGCATGCAGGCCTGGATCCGCGAGATCGGCGAGTAAGCCTGTCTCCTGGCGACACGCGAACGGCGCCTTCGGGCGCCGTTCTTCGTTTCAGGCCATGGCGACCAGTGCGATCGACGTCGCAGCCTCGACCAGTTCGACAAGCGCGCCCGCCGTGTCACCGGTGAAACCGTCCAGCCTCCGCACCACGGCGCGACGCCATAGCCACGCCACGGCCGCGGCGGTGGCCAGCGCGACGACGCCTGCGTGGCCGAACGCGATGCAGGCCGCCACGGCGATGCCGAGCGCGGTGCGGCAGCCCCTCACCGGCGCGCCCCGCAGTGGATCGCCGAGGCCCGCCGCGCGCACGTAGGGCGTGGTGAGGAACCATGCGACGATGGCGGCGCGGCCCAGCAGGGGTGGCAGCAGGAGCCACCAGACGTTCGGCAGCGTCGCGAGCGCAGCGAACTTCAGCAGCAGCACGAGTACGAGCGCGACGACACCCGCGGGGCCGCTGCGTGGGTCCTTCATGATCGACAACGTGCGCTCGCGGTCGCCCATGCCGCCGATCCATGCGTCGGCACTGTCGGCGAGGCCGTCGAGGTGCAACGCGCCGGTCAGCGCGACCCACGCGACGAGGAGCAGCGCGGCGGCGGGCAACGCGGGCATGCCATGCAGCAACGCCGCCGCGCCGACGAGGAGGACGCCGAGCACGGCGCCCACGAGTGGATACCATTTCAGCGACGCGGCCTGCGCGGACCGGTCGACATGCGCGATGCGCACGGGCAAGCGCGTGAGGAATCCGAACGCGAGCGCGAGACCGCGCATCAGCGCGACCACGCCAGCGGATGCAGCGACGCGTGAGGGACGTCGATGCCGGCCATGTCGCCGAAGGACCGCGCCTCGGCGACGCAACGCAGGAGCCGGATCGCCCCGCCATGCGTCACGACGAGCACGTTCGCCGTCGCCGCTTCGACGGCGACGGCGTCCAGCGCGAGCGAGAGCCGCTCGCGAAAGGCCTCGAACGTCTCGGCGCCGGGCGGCGGGTGCGCCACGGGATCGGACCAGAAGCGGCCGAGCGCGTCGGCGTCGCGTTCCGCGAGCGTTTCGATGGGCACGCCCTGCCACTCGCCGAAGTGGTATTCCATGAGGCGCGGATCGATGCGCAGCGGCGTGTCCGTGGCCGCGGCGAGTTCCTCGGCGAAGCGCGCACAGCGCGCCAGTGAGGACGACACGATCCGATCCCATCGCCGGCCGCGTACCGCGCCGCGCAGCTGCGTCCAGCCCAGGGCCGAAAGCGGATCGTCGAGCTGGCCGCGGTAGCTGCGCTGAGCGGTGTCGCCATGACGGAGGAGATCGATGCTCATGCTTCCGACACCCCGGCTTCGGCGAAGGTGGCCATCGAGCCGTGTAGCGCGCAGGCGAGGCGGAGCAGCGGCACCGCGATCGCCGCGCCGCTCGCCTCGCCGAGGCGCAGGCTCAGGTCGAGCAGCGGCTCGGCGTCCAGCGCCGCGAGCACGCGCGCGTGACCGCGCTCGCGCGACCGGTGCGCGAAGACGAGCCATGGCCGCGCGTCGGGACGCAACGCGACGGCCGCCAGTGCCGCCACGCTCGCGATATGACCATCCACGAGCACCGGCACGCCGTGCTGCGCGGCGGCGACGAATGCCCCGGTCAGCGCCGCGACCTCGAAACCGCCGAGGCGGCGCAGCCATTCGAGGGGCGTGTCGGCGCCGGAATGGCGATGCAGCGCGCGAGCGATCACGTCGGTCTTGCGCGCGATGCCGGCGGCGTCGAGTCCAGTGCCGGCGCCCGCCAGCGTGTCCGGCGCGGCGCCCAGCAGCGCGCATGCCAGCGCGCTCGCCGACGTCGTGTTGCCGATGCCCATGTCGCCGCCGATGAAGATGTCGGTACCCGCGGCGAGCGACCGCCGCACGCTCGCCTTCCCCTCGGCGAGCGCGGCGTCGAGCTGCTCCAGGGTCATGGCGTCGTGCGTGACGATGTTGGCCGTGGACGGCGCGATCACCCGGCGGTACACGCCGGGCACGTCGCCGGGATCGTTCACCGTGCCGAGGTTCACCACGTCGAGCGTCGCGTCGAGTTCGCGCGCGAGCACGGCGATCGCGGCGCCGCCGCTAGCGAAGTTGCGCAGCATCTCGCCCGTCACGGCCTGCGGGTACGCCGACACCCCCTCGGCCGCGACGCCGTGGTCGGCCGCGAAGATGGCGATCCACACACGCCCGGCGGTGGGACGTTCGCGCCCCTGCAGGCCGGCCAGCTGGACGGCGAGGTCTTCCATCCGCCCGAGGGAACCGGCGGGCTTGGTCAGCCGCGCCTGGCGTCGTGTCGCGGCGGCGGCGGCGTCCTCGTCGGGAACGCGGCAGGGTGCCGCGAGCCAGTCGTTCATGGCGGTGTTCCTTTCAATGTCATGGGCAGGCCGGCGGCCACGAAAATCACGCGATCGCATCGCGCCGCCAGCGCCTGGTGCAGGCGGCCGGCTTCGTCGACGAAGCGTCGCGTGAGCTCACCGAGCGGCGTGATGCCGAGGCCGACCTCGTTGCTGACGAATACGACGTCGCCCGGTATGCCCGGAAGCACGTCGAACAGCGCGGCGAGCTCCGCGACGAGGCGCTCGCCGGTGTCGTCGGCGCCGAGGAGGTTGGAGAGCCAGAGCGTGAGGCAGTCCACAAGCAGCAGACGATCCGTCGCGGCATGCGCGCGCAGGGTCGCCGCGAGTGCGAGGGGTTCTTCGATCGATCGCCAGGACGCCGGTCGTCGCGCCCGATGATGTACGATCCGCGAGGCCATCTCCTCGTCGAACGCCTGCGCCGTCGCGACGTACACGACTTCCTGCGCGCTGTCCGATGCGACGCGTTCGGCCAGGGCGCTCTTGCCCGAGCGCGCGCCCCCGAGGATCAGCGTCAGCACGGTGTACCTCCCAGAAGTCGAGTCAGTGCCGCGACGTCCATGTGCGCGTCGACGGTGTCGGCCAGACGATCGAGCGTCGCCTCGCGCAAGGCCCGGATGTCGAACGCGGGTGGGCTCGACCCGGTATCGCCGAGCAGGAACGCGAGCGCGTCGGGATGATCGAACAGGCCGTGCAGGTACGAGCCCATGACGCGCCCGTCGTCGGACCGCGCGCCGTCCTTGCGCCCATCGTCCAGCGACACGGCGTGGCGCGCCATCCCCGGGCCTTCGCTGATGCCGCAATGAATCTCGTAGCCGCTCACCGCGGCGCCACCGAGGGCCAGCGTGCCGCGCACGTTGCGCAGCTGCTTCTCCGGCGCCAGCACCGTTTCCAGGTCGAGCAGACCGAGGCCGTCGGTCGATCCCGGCGATCCTTCGACGCCGCGTGGATCGTGGACCGCACGGCCGAGCATCTGCAGGCCGCCGCAGATGCCGATCACGCGACCGCCATAACGGACGTGGCGAAGGATGGCCGTGTCCCAGCCCTGCGCGCGCAGCCATGCGAGATCGGCCCGCGTCGACTTCGAGCCAGGCAGCACGACGAGATCGCACGCGGGGAACGCCTCCCCCGGCCCGACGAACACGCAGTCGACCTCGGGATGAAGGCGCAGCGCATCGAGGTCGGTGTGGTTGCTGATGCGTGGCAGCGCGGGCACGGCGACGCGGAGGCGTGCGGCGGATCGCGACACGCGCTCCCGCGGCAGCGCGTCCTCGGCCTCCAGCACGAGTCCATGCAGGTAGGGCAGCACGCCGAGGACGGGCTTGCCGGTCTCACGCTCGAGCCAGTCCACTCCCGGTTTCAGCAGCGCCATGTCGCCACGGAACCGGTTGATCACGAACCCCTCGACACGCGCGCGCTCGCCCGGACTCAGCAGCGCGAGCGTGCCGACGAGATGCGCGAAGACGCCGCCCCGGTCGATGTCCGCGACGAGGATCACCGGGCAATCGACCGCCTCGGCGTAACCCATGTTCGCGATGTCGCGCTCGCGCAGGTTGATCTCCGCGGGACTTCCCGCCCCCTCGACCACCACGGCGTCATACGCCGCCACCAGCCGCCCGTGCGAGGCGAGCACCGCCTGCATCGCCACGCGCTTGTACGCGTGGTAGCCGACGGCGTCCATGTTGCCGACCGGGTGGCCATGGACGATGACCTGGGCCCCGGTGTCGCTGTTGGGCTTGAGCAGCACGGGATTGAAATCGGTATGCGGCGCGACGCCGGCGGCTTGCGCCTGCACGGCCTGCGCGCGGCCGATCTCGCCGCCGTCGATGGTGACCGCCGAGTTGAGCGCCATGTTCTGCGGCTTGAACGGCGCGACCGCCACGCCGCGTCGTCTCAGCCAGCGACAGAGCGCGGCGACCACCGTGCTCTTGCCCGCGTCGGACGTACAGCCCTGCACCATCAGCACGCGCGCGCTCATCGCGTCACCTCGGCCAGCGCGCGATCCAGTCGAGCGAACGCCGCGTCGTCGCCGGGAAGACCGAAGCGCAGCGCGGACGGGTCGTCGAACGCGCGCACGAGAATCGCATGGCGTGCGAGGCGGTCGGCGATCACCGCGGCATCGTGGCGCCGCACGTACTGGAAGAAATCGCTGCCGCCATCCGGCGTCAGTCCGTGCCTACCGAGCAGCGTCGCGAGCCGGGTCGCCGCGTGGCGCAGGCACTCGCGCGCGGAAGCTTGCCACACCCGGTCGTTGAGCGCGCGCGTCACGACGTGGCGCGTCGGTCCGCTCAGCGTCCACGGACCGAGCATCTCCACGAGCGCATCGAGGATCGGCGGCGCCGCGGCGACGAAGCCCGCGCGGGCGCCGGCGAGACCGAAGAACTTGCCCACGGAGCGGAGCACGATCAGCCCATCGCGGGCATGGGGCGTGACGCTGTCGTCGGGCCGCGTGTCGATGAAGGCTTCGTCGACGATGAGCCAGGGGATTTCCTGTTCCCTCGCAGGCGTGGCGCGAGCACCCGTCGCGCCCGGGTGCGCTCCAACAGCGTCATGGAATGCGAGGATGTCGCTGGTGCCGAGCCACTCGCCGGTCGGATTGTTCGGGCGGATCAGGACGACGACGTCGAACTCGCCCGCGCGTTCGCGCAGGTCGGCCCATGGCAACGTCGTCACCGGGTGCCCCGCCTGCCGCCACGCGTGCGCATGTTCGGCATAGCCCGGCGCGATCACCGCCACGCGCGACGGTGCGCGCAGTCGCGGCAGCGCGGCGATCGCGGCCTGCGAACCGGCGACGGGCAGCAGGTGCGCGGTGCCGTAGTACGCGCGCGCGGCATCGGCGAGACCGTCATCCTCTTCAGGCAGGCGATGCCACGCCGCCGCCGGCATCGACGTGACGGGCCAGGCGAACGGGCTGATGCCGGTCGAGAGATCGAGCCAGGCCTCCACGGGCACGCCATAGCGACGGGCCGCACGGGCGAGACGACCACCGTGCTCAAGCATGCGAGGCGACTCCCACCACCAACGCCGCGACAAGCCACGCGACGACGCCGCGGTCGACGAGCCGCAGCGCGCGGACGATCGTCGTCGCGTCGGGCGGCGACCCTTCGCCGAGCTCGGGCCGCGGTTCCCAGCGGCCGTGGTAGGGCGCGGCGCCACCAAGACGAACGCGCAGCGCGCCCGCGCCCGCCGCCATGACGGGACCGGCGTTCGGGCTGTCCCACGCCGGGGCCTGGGTGCGCCAGCAGCGCAGCGCGGCGGATGTATCGCCCGTGGCGGCGTACGTCAGCGCAGTGAGACGCGCCGGGACGAATCCGAGGACGTCGTCGATACGCGCGGCCGCCCAGCCGAAGCGTTCGTAACGCGGCGTGCGGTATCCCCACATCGCGTCGAGGGTGTTCGCGAGCCGGAAGAGCAATGCCCCCGGCGCGCCCAGCAGGACGAACCAGAAGAGCGCGCCGAACACGGCGTCGTGGCCGTTCTCGAGCACGGACTCCGTGCCGGCCGCCGCGACGCGCGTGGCATCCAGCGCGTCGACATCGCGACTCACCATGCGCCCGACGGCCACGCGCGCCGCCGCGAGATCGTTCGCGCGCAGCGCCTCCGCGATGGGTCGCGCGTGATCGCCCAGGCTTCGCCGGCCGATGGCGAGATACAGGACCAGCACGTCGATCGCGAACGCGAGCGGCGCGCCGACGTTCGCGCGAAGCGTGTACAACGCCACGAAAGGTATCGCCACAGTGACGCTCCAGGCGACGACGCCCGCGCCACGGCCGTCGCGGTACAGACGCCGCTCCACATCGGTCGCGATCCGGCCGAAGCCGACCAGTGGATGGAAACGCCTGGCTTCACCCAGCAGCGCATCCAGTGCCAGTGCCAGCGTCATCGCCACCGCCATGTTCACGGCAGGAACAGTCGCGCCGCGGCGTCGGCGTTCGACGGGAAGTAGAAGTGCACGAAGCTCGCCGTCATGCGCACGCGGCGGTAGACCTTCTCCGTCGTCGGGCCGCCGTTCGGGTTGATCGCATCGGCGATCGGCGTCGCGTCGATCGACGCGCGCGCGTAGTGGAACGAGTGCCCGCGCAGCGTGCCCTCCGGCAACGCCGTAGCCTGCATGCCCAGCGCCGCGAGTCGCGGCTGCAGCGCGGCGTCGCCGGCGAGAAGGCCAGCCATGGGCGCGGCATGGCCCTCGCGATCGGCGAGGCGGTCCAGCGCATAGAGCAGGCCGCCGCATTCGGCCAGCAACGGGCGCCCCGCGTCGACATGCGCGTGCAGGGCCTGGCGCAGGGCGTCGTTGCGGGCGAGCGCGTCCAGATGCAGCTCGGGGTAACCGCCGGGCAGCCACACGGCGTCGCAAGGCGGCAGCGTCTCGCCCGCGACGGGCGAGAAGAACGTCAGTGTCGCACCCGCGGCTCGCAGCACGTCCAGGTTGGCGGGATAGAGAAAGGCGAACGCCGCGTCGCGCGCGATCGCGATGCGCACGCCGTCGAGCCGCACCGATGTCTGGATCGGTGCGGGTGGCGCGAACGGCACGGACGGAGGCAGGTCGGCAGGGCCCTGCGCCAGCCACGCGTCGGCGAGCGCATCGAGACGCGCGTCCAGATCGGTGAGCTCCTCCGCCGAGACGAGCCCGAGATGGCGCTCGGGCAGGGTCATCGCGGCGTCGCGTGGCAGCGTGCCGTACCAGTCGATGGCGGGACGCAGGCTCTCGCGAAGCAGCTGCGCGTGGTACGCGCTGCCGACGCGATTGGCCAGCACGCCACGCAGGACGAGGTCGTCGCGGTAAGTGGCCAGGCCATGGGCCAGCGCGCCGAACGTCTGCGCCATCGCGCTGCCGTCGATCACCGCGAGCACCGGAAGGCCGAACAAGACGGCGAGGTCGGCGCTCGATGGCGAACCGTCGAACAGTCCCATCACGCCTTCGACGAGAATGAGGTCGGCCTCGCCAGCCGCGTCGTGCAGGCGACGACGGACGTCCTGCTCGCCGCCCATCCAGGCGTCCAGCTGATACACCGGCGCGCCGCTCGCGCGCTCGAGGATCATCGGATCGAGGAAGTCGGGCCCCGTCTTGAAGACCCGCACGCGGCGACCGAGGCGCGCATGCGCACGCGCCATCGCCGCCGTGACGCTCGTCTTGCCCTGTCCCGACGCGGGCGCGGACACCAGCAACGCGGGGCAATGGCGTGTCAAAGCTCGATACCTTTCTGCGCGCGGATGCCCGCCTGGTAGGCGTGCTTGACCACCCGCATCTCGGTGACGGTGTCCGCGGCCTCCACCAGGGCGTCCGGCGCGCCGCGCCCCGTAACGACCACGTGTTGCGAGGCCGGTCTCGCCTTCAGGGCATCGAGCACGCGTTCCAGCGGGATGTAGTGCTTGACCAGCGCGATGTTGAGTTCGTCCAGCAACACGAAATCGTAGGACGGATCGCCAAGCATGCGCTCCGCGACCTCCCACGCGGTCATCGCCGCGGCGACGTCACGCGCCTTGTCCTGTGTCTCCCACGTATATCCCTCGCCCATCACGTGGTAGTCGAGCGGACCGTCCTCGAACATGCGGAAGAACGCCTCTTCGCCGGTGGAAAAACTTCCCTTGATGAACTGCACGACGCCACAGCGGAACCCGTGGCCAAGCGACCGCGCCAGCATACCGAAGCCCGACGAGCTCTTCCCCTTGCCGTTGCCGGTGTTCACCACCAGCACGCCGCGGTCGATCGTCGCTTTCGCGATGCGACGATCGACCAGTTCCTTCTTCCGCCGCATGCGGTCGCGGTGACGCGCCTCGTCATCCATGTCGCGCCATGGCGTCGCATCGTTCATGCGCGGGCGGCCCTGCCGTCGCGCGCACCCGGGGCGAAGCGGAACAGCAGCGCCTGCACGACCTGCGCCGCGAGGACGTACGCGGCCGCCGCGCGCACGAAGAGCGGCGCCCACTGCAGGAAGCGCTGGACGTACTGCGTCGCGTTGGGCTCCGTGTAACGCCCGCCGAGCCAGTAGAACGCGCCGTTGGAGATGGCGTACGACAGCGTCGCGCTGACGAGCAGCCCGCCGAAGACGATCAGGTGCGACTTCAGCGAGCCGTCGTAGCGCGGCGCGAGCAGGCGGCCGGCGTACCAGAGCATGGCGTAAGCCAGCGGCATGAACGAGTACGCGACGGTGATGCAGAAGTCGCTCACGCCCGCGTAACTCACCGAGTACCAGTCGACGAGCACCGACAGGACGACGAAGCCGACGAAGGCCAGGTGCTTGCGCAGGTAGATGCCGCCGAGGAAGAACAGCGCCATCGACGCGTCGGGCAGGTGCAGGACATCGCCGAAATGGTGGAAGCGCGTGCCGATCATGAGCAGCGCGAACAGCGCGGCGACGGCGGCGAACAGCGGGCGTGACAACGGTTTCATCGCATGACCTCGGTAGGTGGTTTACGAACGCGACTGGTAACGCAGCGTGAGCATCCAGTTGCGGCCGGGCTGGTTGAACCAGCGCGCGGTCTCGTAGTGCCGGTCGAACACGTTCTTCGCGGCCAGCTCGACCTTCCACGCGGCGTCGATCGCGTAGGCCATGCGCAGGTCGGTCAACGCATAGCCGCCCAGGCGATGCAGGTTGGCCGTGTCGTCGTAGCGATACCCGGAGCCGAACACGCTGGCGCCGACGCTGAGGGCGCCGAAGCTGCGATCGACGTCGATGTTCGCGGTACGGCGCGCGCGACGCGGCAGGAGGTTGCCGCGCCAGGCGTCGTCGCCGCGATCTTCCGGCTGCAGCCACGTGGCGTTGCCGGCGAGACGCCAGTCGCCGAGGGTGGTGTCGCCGGACAGCTCGACACCGCGGATGCGCGACTTGTCGATGTTGTTGGCGCCGCCGAACGGGAACAGCGGGCCGGTCAGGCTCGAGTCGAACACGATGAGGTGATCAATGCGGTTCTGGAACGCGCTGAACGACCAGTTGCCCCAGCCCGGCGTGCCACGCAGCCCCAGCTCCCAGTTCCGCGAGGTTTCCGGCTGCAGGTCCGGATTGCCGTAATCCGGGTAGTACAGGTCGTTGAACGTGGGCGCCTTGAACGCCGTGCCGTAGCTGCCGGTAACGCGCAGCGACTTCGTGAGCGCGTAGCCGTATTGCAGGCTGCCCGTCGTCTTTCCGCCGAACTGGCTGTTCTCGTCCCGGCGCAGGCTCGCCTGCAGCGAGTTGTCGCCGAACTCCTGCTGCCACTGCGCGAACAGGGCGTGGTTGCGCCGGGCGTCCACGAAGTAATCGGTGCTGCCCACGACGCGGTCGCGCTGCCAGTCGAAGCCGAGGGTCGTGAGGCCGGCCGCGCCACCCACACGGCCGATGTCGGCCTGCAACGAGGCGAGGTCGCGGTGCGTGTTGAACGTGTCGGCATAGTCGCCATACAGGTAGTCGGTGGACAGGTCTTCGCTGCGACCGACGTTGGCCGTCACGAGCACGTCCTTCGCGGGCTTGTACCTCACGCGACCGCCAAGCACCTGCGTCGCCGACTCCGCGAAGTTGCTGCTGGTGCCGTCGTAGTGGTTGCGACCCTCGGTGCGCGTCGCGGTCGCGTCGGCGTCCCACTGTTCGTCGAAGCGCCAGCCGCCCTTCAGCGACAGCGCGTTGTTGCGGTAGCCGTCGCGATCCGGTTCGTACGTGTAGCAACCCGCGCCGCGCGGACTGGGCTTGCCGCGGCACGCGTTGATGCCGTCGGTCTTTTCATGGCTCGCCTCCACCGAATACCAGCCCTGCGTGCCGCGGCCGGCGAAGCCCACCGCGCCACGCAGCGTGTCGTAGCTGCCGACGCCGACGGAAACATTGGGTACGAAAGCGCCCTGCGGATGGCGGGTGAAGATCTGGATGACGCCGCCGAGCGCGTCCGAGCCGTACAGGCTCGAATAGGGACCGCGCACGATCTCGATGCGCTCGATCTGGTCGACGGGAATGTCTTGGAACGCCGCGGTGCCGGAGGTCGCGGAGCCGATCTTCACGCCGTCGACGAGCACGAGCACGTGATCCGATTCCGTGCCGCGGAGGAACACGGACGTCGACTTTCCGGGCCCGCCGTTGTTCGCGATGGAGACGCCCGGCGTGGCGCGGAGGAGGTCGGCGAGGGAACGCGGCTGCAGGCGTTCGATCTCCGAGCGATCGATCACGGTGGACGCGGCGAGTACCTGGTTCTGGGTCTGCTCGGTGCGGCTGGCCGTGACCACGACACCGTCGAGGTCGGAGGAGGCGTCGGCGGCGAACGCCGCGACGGGAACGACGAGACCCGACGCGATGGCGACCGCGAGGGTGGAAGAACGAAACGACACTGGGTGACTCCCTGCGAACCGCACCGACCCGTGCGGCATGAATGGCGAGGGACGGACGCAGGAAGACGCGGGACTGCCGGCCGACGGCCAGCCACCCACGACATGGCCCTCCGCCTGTCCGGTGAACCCATGGCCGGTCTCCGGGCTCGCGAGCGCAGGGATGGAACCCTGCCGGACGGCGCCTTCCCATGTCTCACGGACACAGTGGCTTCGATGCCGACCTCGTTGCTCGCCTACCGTTGCGGGGGCAGCTCCGGAATGGCGCGAGGCCTCAAGGCCACGCGCGTCACCGGATTCCCGTTTCAATCCGTGGCGCTGGCGCCGTGGATCACCTTGGGAGGCGGCATTGTAGCGGAAGCGTGACGACGGCGGTCACGCCAGCGCAGCACGGGGCGTTCCACCGCGTAGTGCAGCACCGCGCCGCCGGCGAGCGTCGCGACGGCATAGAGGACGAAACGCGCGAAGCGATGGCCGTCCAGATGGCCGTCCAGAGCGGACGCGACGAGCGTGAAGACGCCCTTGTGGCTCAGGTAGAGGCTATACGATGCCGCCGCGAGCCACGCCGTGCCAGGCACCCGCAAGCGCGCCAGCCAGGTGTCGCCACTGGCCGCCGCGACGAACAGCGCCATGGCGAGCGCAAGCAGCGGATAGCCCACGACGCAGGGCCAGAAGTCCGTCCGCGCACCATCGAAGAGGACGAGTGCCAGCGCCAGGAGTGTCACCGCGGCGAGCAGCACGGTGCCCGCCCGTGCGTGCAGAAAGGCCATGGTCGCCGGCCGATAGACGCGGCACGCCGCCAGCACCACGCCCGCGAGCAGGCCGTCGAGGCGCGACCAGGTCGGATAGTAGAGGTAGCGCAGGTACGCCAGGCCGACGTTCGCGCCGGTCGCGCGCAGCGGCGCGATCTCGTGCTGCCATAGCCATGCCCGCAGGCACATGCCGCCCACGATCACCACCGTGCACATGACGACGAAACGCGCAGGTGACGATCCGCGGCTGCCAAGGATGGCGAGAAAAGGGAACAGGAGGTAGAAGTGCTCCTCCACGCAAAGCGACCAGACATGCGAGAAGGCGTAGTTGTCGCCGTTGTCGAAGAGCAGGTTGAAGGTGAAGGTCGGGAACTGCCACAACGGCTGCATGCCCGGCGTCTCACGCCAGGCGGGCCAGCATGCGTAGAGCGCCAGCACGACGACGAACGCCGGAAGAATACGCGTCGCCCGACGCATGTAGAACGCGGACAGGTCGATCGTCCCCCGAACGCGCAGCGCCGCGAGCACCTGCGAGCCGATCAGATAGCCGCTCAACGCGAAGAACAGGTCGACGCCCATCCACCCGGAACGCTCCAGGAACCCCAAACCATCGCCTAGTCCGCCGACCAGGTAGCTGTGGAACAGCATCACCCAGACGATGGCGATCGCGCGCAGCGTGTCGAGTCCTGGCGTGCGTGGCATGGCGTGTAACCCCCTGGCGATCGGACCATCATCGCGGCGGCGAAGGCGTATTCCCTGCTCCGACTGTGGCATTTCGCAGGCACGCCCACCGACTCGGCCCTCGCGGCAACCCGTTGGAGCGGACCTGGCCGCGATCGGCGTCGCGACCACCTCCCGCGAAAAGCATCGCGCCCAGGTGCGCTCCAACCCGCCTTCGTTGGAGCGGACCTGGCCGCGATTCGGCGTCGCGACCACCTCCCACGAAAAGCATCGCGCCCAGGTGCGCTCCAACCCGCCTTCGTTGGAGCGGACCTGGCCGCGATTCGGCGTCGCGACCACCTTCCACGGAAAGCTTCGCGCCCAGGTGCGCCCCAACCCGCCTTCGTTGGAGCGGACCTGGCCGCGATTCGGCGTCGCGACCACCTCCCACGAAAAGCATCGCGCCCAGTTGCGCTCCAACCCGCCTTCGTTGGAGCGGACCTGGCCGCGATTGGGCGCTACGACCACCTGGACGACGCGGGCCGCGCCTTCAGCGAGCGACGGCAAGCCTCCGTTTAACTCCGTACACGCATTGGCACATCGTTCGATATGCCCCATCGATCAGGAACCGCGCGACTTCGCCTCGGCAGGACCTCGCTACCTGGCCAGGTCTACCTGCTTACGACCGCCGTCAACCGGCGATATCCGCTATTCGCTTGCATCGCATCCGCACGGGCGGCGAGTCGCGTCTGTCATGACGCGGCGACGTGGGGCGACGCGGAGTGCCTCGCGTGGGTCCTGATGCCTGACCACTGGCATGGGCTCGTGCGACTCCAGGATCAGTCGCTTTCGACGCTGATGAGCCGGTTCAAGGCGTCGTCAGCGCGTGCCGTCGGGCGAGGACCCATCTGGCAGCGCGGGTTCCACGAGAAAGCGCTTCGATCGGAGGACTCGGTGATCAAGGCGGCGAGATACATCGTCGCCAATCCACTGCGCGCGGGCCTGGTCTCGTCCGTGAACGACTATCCGTACTGGAACGCCGTGTGGCTGTGATCGCTGCCCCATCCTGCGATCGCGCCCGGGTGCGCTCCAACCCGCCTTCGTTGGAGCGGACCTGGCCGCGATCGGCGTCGCGACCACTTCCCACGAAAAGCATCGCGCCCAGGTGCGCTCCAACCGGCCTCCGTTGGAGCGGACCTGGCCGCGATCGGCGTCGCGACCACTTCCCACGAAAAGCATCGCGCCCAGGTGCGCTCCAACCGGCCTCCGTTGGAGCGGACCTGGCCGCGATTCGGCGTCGCGACCACTTCCCACGAAAAGCATCGCGCCCAGGTGCGCTCCAACCGGCCTCCGTTGGAGCGGACCTGGCCGCGATCGGCGTCGCGACCACTTCCCACGAAAAGCATCGCGCCCAGGTGCGCTCCAACCGGCCTCCGTTGGAGCGGACCTGGCCGCGATCGGCGTCGCGACCACTTCCCACGAAAAGCATCGCGCCCAGGTGCGCTCCAACCGGCCTCCGTTGGAGCGGA